>DAOSNS010000045.1:1882-36851 GCA_035373625.1 Anaerolineae bacterium
TTTGACGATCCGCTCAAAGCGTTAAGGAACGCGGATCTGACGATCCGCTCAAAGCGTTGAGGAACGCGAATTTGACGATCCGCTCAAAGCGTTAAGGAACGCGGATCTGACGATCCGCTCAAAGCTGCGAGAATGATAAAGCTACGAATTCTTAACTTTCAGTATTGACAGAACGTTGAGAACGGTATATAATCAGTGCGTTGGAAATAATGTTCCAAACATTCAAACATTCTAACGTTCTAACAATTTTTCAGGGAGGTAACACTTGACCGCTACAGTCACATTGGGTCTGACGACCCAAGAAGTCGAACAACGACGCCGCGAGTACGGCGACAATACGCTCCCCTCGGCCAAAAGGACGTCGGCCTGGGGGATTTTCTTTAACCAGTTCAAGAATCCGCTGGTTTACATCATCCTGGCCGCTGCCGGCATCTCGCTGGCCGTGGGCGAGTATGGCGACTTTGGGATCATCATGGCGGTCGTCCTCATTGATGCTGTGCTGGGCTTTATTCAAGAATACCAGGCTCAGCGCACCTACACCGCCCTCAAGAGCCTGCTCAAGCCTACCACCACCGTCATCCGTGACGGCATGCGCCAGGAGGTTGAGGTCTCCGAGCTGGTGCCTGATGACATCGTGGTCCTCAATGCCGGCGAGCGCATCCCCGGCGACGGTCAAGTGCTTGAGGCGCTCAAGCTGACGGTCGAAGAGGCAATCCTCACCGGTGAAAGTGAGCCGGTGAACAAAACCACCGCTGCCGGTGAGAACCAGGTCTTCATGGGCACGACCGTCCTCACCGGGCGGGGGCTGATGCGCGTGACGACGACCGGCGCGCGCACCGAACTGGGGCACATCGCCACCAGCCTGCACGAAGAGATCGAAGACAAGACGCCGCTTCAGGTGCGCCTGGAAGCCTTCAGTCGCACCCTCACCCGCCTGGTGTTGGCCATTACAGCGGCCATCTTTATCGTCGGCCTGATCTCCGGTCGCCCGCTCCTCGAAATGCTGCGTGTCTCCATCATCCTGGCGATCGCCGCCGTGCCCGAGGGGTTGCTCATCGCCGTGACCGTCATCCTGGTGTTGGGGATGCGCAAAATCCTCAAGCGCAATGGCCTGGTGAAACGCCTGTTGGCCGTGGAGACGTTGGGTTCGGTCACCACCATCTGCACCGACAAGACCGGCACCCTCACCGAAGGCCGCATGCAGGTGACGCGCTGCGCGGTCAACGACCCGCAACGTGCATTGGAAGTGATGGTGTACTGCAACGACCTGGAAGGTCCGGTGGATGCCGCTTTGTGGGAATATGCCCGCAAAGAACTCGGCCACGATCCCCAGGAGATGGCCGAAAGGGCGGAGCGATTGGGCGAAGAGCTGTTCAGCAGCGAGACGAAATTCATGATCGCGGCCAGCCGCATCGCCGGGCAGACGGTGCATTACCTCAAGGGCGCGCCGGAAATCGTGTTGGGCATGTGCACCGTGAGCGACGAGGAACGCGAGCGCGTTCTGGCGCAGGTGGAAGGATGGGCCGGCGAGGGCCTGCGCCTGCTCGGATTGGCCTATCGCCTGGACGGGCTGCTCGGTGATCACAGCGGCTACACCTGGATAGGTCTGGTGGCCATGGAGGACCCCATCCGCGAGGGCGTGCGCGAGGCCATTCAGATCGCGCGGACGGCCGGCATTCAGGTCAAAATGATCACCGGCGATTACCGCAAGACTGCCGAACGCATCGCCGCGATGATCGGCCTGGTGAATCGTCCCGATCAAGTCCTCGATGGCGAGGACTTGCAACGGCTCAGCGATGAGGAGCTGGCCGCACGTGTGCAGGACATTGCCGTCTTTGCCCGCATCCGTCCGCAGGACAAGCTGCGCATCGTGCGCGCCCTGCAATCGCGCGGCGAGATCACGGCCATGATCGGCGACGGCGTCAACGACGCGCCGGCCCTCAAACGCGCCAACATTGGCGTGGTCGTGGGCGCGGCCACCGACGTCGCCAAAGAGACGGCCGACCTGATCTTGTTGGACAACAACTTTAAAACCATCGTCGCTGCCGTCGAAGAAGGGCGCGTCATCTTTGAGAACATCCGCAAGGTGGTGGCCTACACGCTCTCCAATTCGTTCGCCGAGGTGCTGCTGGTCTTTGGAGCGATGCTGCTCGGCTGGCCGGCGCCGCTGCTGGTGGCGCAAATCCTGTGGATTCACCTGATCTGCGACGGCCCGTCCGACATCGTGCTGGGCTTCGAGCCGAAGGAAAACGGCATCATGGAAGAACCGCCCAAACCGTTGAACGAGCCGATTCTGAACCGGCTGGGCCTGTCGCTCATTGCCATCATCAGCATAGTCAGCGCAGTAGCCGGATTGAGCATCTTCGGTCACTATTTCTTGCAGCATAATAACCCGGCAGAAGGGCGTAGTATCGCCTTTGCCAGTTTCGCCCTCAACTCGATGGTCTACATTTTCGCATACCGTAGCATGCGCCGTCCACTCTTCCGCATGAACCGTCTGAGCGCGAACAAACCGCTGATCTGGGCCGTCGTCGCCGGGCAAATCCTGGTGGTACTTCCCTTCCTCGTGCCAAAGTTGCGGCAGGTGTTGTCTATCGTGCCGCTGCATTTAGAAGACTGGTTGCTTGTTGTCGGCGTTGCTCTGAGTTTACTGGCCACGGTAGAAATAGGCAAATGGATCACCAACCGACGTCACCATACCAAAACGCCAGTTATTTCGTGAGGGAGAAGCGATATGCCCGAACGTTACTACGAACAGAAACACTTTATCGAAGACATCAGTCTGTATTTTGAGCAGATGGGCATCCCGCGCATGGCCGGGCGTATCCTGGGCGTGCTGCTGATCGCCGATCCACCGGAGCAATCCATTGATGATCTGTGTGAGCGTCTGCAAGCCAGCAAAAGCGCGGTCAGCACCAGCGCGCGCCTGCTCAGCGAGATGGGACTGATCGAGCGGGTGCCTTCGCCGATACCGCGCCGCGTCTACTTTCGCTTCCTGCGCGGCGGCTGGGTGACCTTTATGCGTATGTATCTGCGGATGATGGCCTCGCTGCACCAGATCGCCGAGCGGGGGCTGGAACTGCTCAAGGATGAAGATCCCGCCCTGCGCGAGCGCTTGCAGGAAGCGCACGACATGTTTTCGCTGATCGAAGACGAGCTTCCGGCACTGCTGGAACACATCGAGGCACAGCGAGGGATTCAGACATCATGATCTTGCCCCTAAGCCCCTGACAGCAGGGCATATTTCCCCATTTTATCCTGAATCTGCAATCTATTAGCGACAGGGAACACGCCCCCAGCGACGGATGACATTCGTGCAACCGCCGTTAACGTCAACACGTAACTTATCCGTGGAGAAGACGATTGCGGATAGAGACATTCATGCAACCGCCGTTAACGTCAACACGTAACTTATCCGTGGAGAAGACGATTGCGGATAGAACAAGCCAATCAACGTGTAGCCAAATTCGCAATTCGTAATTCGCAATTCGTAATTCACTATTGGAGACCCATGCTCGACATTCTAAAATACTTCTGGCGGCGTAGAGTGCGCACGACCCTGACCGTTCTGGCGGTCACGGTGGGGATTTTCGCGGTGACGGCTGTCGGCGGGATTGCCGAACAATTGAACCGTTCCATTGTGGCGTATGAACAGGACCCGCTACAGCGCATCACGGTTTTACCACGCGATTACGCCCGGCCTTTGGGTGACACGTTCGCCCGGCAGGTGCGTCGGGTTGAAGGCGTGGCCGGTGTTGTGACGACGATCAGCGGCTATCTGAAACCGCCGGAAGAGAATACAGTCGTTGTTCTGGTGAACCCGGAGGTTTTCATGGGCGTGCGCTCCGACATCCCCGGACTGGAATACGAGCCGCCCGTGACCGGCCTGAAGTTGTGGGCCGGGCGTCTGCCGTCGCCGTCCAGCCGCGTCGAAGCGGTGGTGACGTGGGCACTGGCCGACTCCATGGGTCTCAAAGTGGGCGACACGTTAATGATCCAGGAGCGACCGTTCACCGTCGTCGGCATCTGGGAAAAAGCACCCGCCGCCGAGGGCCGCACGGCCACCATCAACTACGACGCGGCCCTGGATATCCTGGGCAACAACGTGTTTATGCAACTCGCCGTCATCCCCAAGCCGGGCGTGAACCCGGAAACGTTGGCGGCGACGATCGAAGAACTGTTCCCCGAAGCCCAGGCCGACTCCCCCGCCGAGACGGTGGCGCAGGCGCGCCAACAAGTGCTGATCTTTTCGGCGGTCGTCGGAGCCAGCGGGATCATGTCACTGCTCATCGGCACGTTTACCATTGTCAACACGATGGCGGTCAGTGTGCAAGAACGCCGCCGCGAGATCGGCTTGAAGAAGGCGCTGGGCGCCGAGGACGGCCACATCCTCACCGAGGTGGTGATCGAAGCGGTGATCATCGCCATCATCGGGGGCATCGTGGGCGTGGGGGGCGGCGCGTTGCTGGGGACGGTGGCCAATCGCTTCCTGGCGACCGGCGCAGGGATGCAACTCTACACGCTGACGCCACGTCTGGGCATTGGCATCGTAGTTTTCAGCATTGTGATGGGGGCCATCGCCGGCATTTACCCGGCGCTGCAAGCCGCCCGCCTTGACCCGGTGGTAGCCCTGCGTGATGGTGTCGGTGTGCCCAACGCCGGGCGCGGCCTCAAACGTTGGCTCTATCTAATTCGCCGCAACGCCCGCAACATCTTCACGGTGGGCGGTATCGCCATCGGCATTTTTGCGCTGGTGGTGCTCGGCAGCCTCACCGAGGCGCTGATGACGTACATGCGCAACGTCACCTCCGAAACAAAGACGCTGTTGATGGTGATGTCCGACGGCACCGCGCCGGTGACGCGCGGCACAGCGCGGCTGCTACGGCGCTTGCCCGGTGTCGCGGACGTGATCCTCACCAACACAGATGAACTGCCGATCAACTTCAGCGGGCAGGAGGGCGGTGAGGAGACCAAAGTGCAGATTTGGGCGAGCGAATCGCGCAGCGGTGACATGGGTATGGCCATGCCGGTGCGCAATGAGATCGCGGTGGGGCGGTTCGCCGCGCCCGGCAGCAAGAACGAAATTGTGCTGGGCGCAGGATTGGCCGCGAGCAAGGGCACAAACGTCGGCGATGTGGTGCTGGTGGATGGGCGGCCTTTTACCGTGGTGGGCATCTGGGGACGGATCGCCTTTGATGTGGGCGGGCACGATATGGCGGCGTTTATGACGATGGAGGCGCTCTCGTGGCTGCAAGGCGCTGCGGACAACGTCGCCGGCGTCGCCGTGCGGGCCGAGTCCATTCCGGCGATGAAGGCCCTCGCTGCCAGGATTAAAGAAGAACTGCCTGGCCTGAACGTGCTCCCCATCACCGATTTGCTCGGCAGCATCCAGAAAGTCTTCACGGGATTGATCGCGGCACTGGTCGGTATCTTCTCGATTGCTGTGTTCGTTGGCAGCATCTCGGTAATCAACACGATGGTGATCGCCGTAAACGAACAGACGCGCCAGATCGGCCTCAAGAAGGCTGTCGGTGCGGAAGATGGCGACATCCTGGCCGAGGTGCTGATGGATGCAGCGAAACTGGGCGGCATCGGCGGGGCCATCGGCGTGGGCATGGCCTGGGTGACGACCATGATCTTGAATCCCGTCATGCAGGCGCAGATCAACCTGGACATTCTGCGGCTTTCACCCCGGCTGGCGGTTGCTGCGATCCTCTTCGGCATCATTTTGGGGATGGTGTCCGGGCTGATGCCGGCCCGGCGCGCGTCGCGGCTGGACCCCGTGGTGGCGTTGCACGCGGATTGATTAGAAATGAGAAAGTAGAAATGAGGATAGGAGGGGTCGCCATGTGGTAAGCCACACCAACAAGGACGAAAATTGGCGGTTCGACTACAGACTGATGACTATGCGACTATTTTCGAAGGAGAATTGTTATGAAACCGAAAAAGCTGTTGTTTATCATTGGTGGATTGATTGTAGTGGGGATTGTGGTAGCCGTTTTGACAAGCCTGTTTCCCCAGATGGTCAAGCAGGATTTGGCGGCATCAGCGTCAACAGTAACACCGATGGCCACACCGCTTGAGCCGATGGTGCGAGCGCGCGGCAGCATCGAACCGGCACGGTCGGCGACGTTGGCGTTCGAGACCAGCGGCACGATCGTCGAGTGGTCGGTCAAAGAGGGCGACACGGTGAAAGCGGGTGATGTGCTAGGTCGTCTGGATACAACCAAGCTCGATTTGGCCCTGCAAGAGGCGCAGATTGACCTGGAGACGGCGCAGCTACGACTGACGCAGGCCGAAAAAGACCTGGCCCAGCAGCAGGCCGAGGCCGAACTGACATTACGTACCGCCGAGGCACGGCTGGCACAGGCGAAGATGCGCTATCCCTCGCTGACCGCCGCCGAGATTCGCTTGCAGAACGCGCGTGAGGCCGAAGCGCACGCGCAAGACGAGTACAACAAATCGCTGGATCGCCCGTGGGAAACGGTGGACGAGCGCGAGGCCTACCGCAAGGGCGTGATCCAGGCAGCGAACGACCGCAAGATCGCCGAGGCCGAACTGGCATCAGTGCGCGCCGACCAGGCAGCCAACGCGCAGGAGGTCGCCGTTCTGGAAGCCGAGGTCGCCAAGGCTCAATTGCTCTTGACGAAGCTCGCGCAAGGTGTGGATCCGACGCTGGCACAGGACATCGAACGCGCGCAACTGCGGGTAGCGCAGGCCCAGGCCGATCTGGCGCTGGCGACGCTGACAGCCCCCTTCGACGGCACGGTGCTCAATCTCTACTACCGCGTGGGTGATTGGGCACAGCCCGGCGTACAAGCGGTGCTGCTGGCCGATCTGGCGTCGCTGCGCATCGAAACCACCGACCTGGACGAGTGGAGCATGACGCACATCCGCATTGGCAGCCCGGCGGAGGTAACGTTCACGGCCTTTGACGACAAAACGGCGACGGGTCACGTGACCGAGATCGCCCCACGCGGCGAGGCGCTCTCCGGCGGCGATGTGATGTACCGCACGATCATCACGCTGGACGAACCCGATCCCGATCTGCGCTGGGGGATGACCGTGCGCGTCACCATCCCGGTAGAAGTCGCGCAGTAGGAGGCCACAATGATCGTCGAGGCGCGAGAATTGGTCAAAATCTATCCGATGGGCAAGGTCGAAGTCCAGGCACTGCGCGGCGTCACGCTGGGCATTGAGGCCGGCGCCTTTATCTCGGTGATGGGGCCTTCGGGGAGCGGCAAATCCACGCTCTTGAATATCCTGGGCTGTATGGACCGTCCCACCGCGGGCATGGTGTTGCTGGATGGCGTTGATTTAGGGAAGGTGAAGCCCCGGCAATTGCCTCGGATTCGCCGGGAGAAAGTGGGCTTCGTCTTCCAACAATACCAGTTGCTCAGCCACCTGACCGCATTGGAGAACGTGATGCTGCCGCTGCGCTACGCTGATACCGGTTACCGCGCCGCGCGCAAACGTGCGCTGGACGCGCTGGAACAGGTGGGATTAGCAGATCGTGCGCATCACCGCCCCACAGAACTCTCCGGCGGGCAGCAGCAGCGCGTGGCGATTGCACGGGCGCTCATCAACCATCCGGCCATTGTCCTCGCCGACGAGCCGACGGGCAACCTCGACTCGAAATCCGGTGACGAAATCCTGCATTTGATGCGCCAACTCAACGAGGCGGGCCAGACCTTCATCATCGTCACCCATGATCCGCGTGTAGCGGAGCGCACCGACCGCACGATCTACCTGCGGGATGGGGCGGTCGAGTCGGAAGTCACGCGGGTGTAAAACGTCCGCTCAAGCGATCACCTGCGGGCCTTGCAGGACACGCTCGCGCATCGCTTCGAGCGGCCATTCGTCTTCCAGGTCTTTGCCCAGGATAAAGGGCGCGATCATTTCCATAATGGGTGGCGAATTTCATCCGTTAGCTCCATATTCTGCATCATAATTCTTGCTCATCCATTGTGGATTCTCGCCCCTGTATCTTCATGGCACAGGCTGCAACGATGGGACAGTCTGCATCCTTTTACTCCCCGATGATTTTCACGAGCACTCGTTTGCGCCGTCCGCCGTCGAATTCGCCGTAGAAGATCTGCTCCCACGGGCCAAAATCCAGCCGCCCCTCGGTCACGGCGATCACGACTTCGCGGCCCATCACCTGCCGCTTGAGGTGTGCGTCGCCGTTGTCCTCGCCGGTGCGGTTGTGGCGGTAGCGGCTGATGGGTTCATGCGGGGCCAGGGCTTCCAGCCATTCCTCGTAGTCGGCGTGCAAGCCGGATTCGTCGTCGTTGATGAAGACGGATGCGGTGATATGCATAGCATTTACCAGACACAGCCCCTCCCGGATATTACTCTCACGCAAGCACGCCTCCACATCCGGCGTGATGTTGACGAACGCCCGGCGCGTGGGAATGGAAAACCACAGTTCTTTGCGGTAACTTTTCATGATCCTCTCTCCTTTTTATCCAACAGACTGTAACACAAATCCTGCCAAAAGCCAGATGTACGCTCCAAATACAGTTAAATCTCAATCAACGTGCGGCGGGTCTGAACCCTCGTGCTGCGGAGCACAGACAACAATGGATTGCGGGTTACAATCAACGGCGTGTTGCGACTGATCATAAAGCCGGATGATTTCTTAGAATTTCATTAGAAATTAGCACTCTCCCCTTTAGAGTGCTTGACAAACCTCCAAAACTATGTTATGATTATAGGCGTGTTAGCACTCAAGATGCGAGAGTGCTAAAAGCAAACGTCAAAATCAAATTCATCAAGTGGAGGTAAGTCATGAGTGTCAAGATTCGACCCCTTAATGATCGTATCATTGTTGAACCTGTAGAAGAGGCGGAAATGACCTTTGCCGGTGGGAAGCTGGTGCTCCCGGACACGGCCAAAGAGAAGCCGCAACAGGGCAAGGTCCTGGCGATTGGTCCTGAAGTCAAGGTGACGGACGATGATGGCAAGCTGGTCGGCCCGCAGGTGGGCGATATGGTCATCTACGCCAAGTACGCCGGCACGACGTTCAAGACCCGCGACGGCAAGGAAATGCTGATCCTGCGCGTGGATGACATCCTGGGTGTCATCGAAGAGTAATCTTCAGCGTCTATTTAATCTTAAATTATCATCTTCTTGGTATAAAGGAGTAGAAAATGGCTAAGCAATTACAATTCGGGAGTGAAGCGCGTGCGGGACTGAAGCGCGGTATGGATGTTCTGGCAAATGCGGTTGTGACCACCCTGGGTCCCAAGGGGCGCAACGTGGCATTGGATAAGAAATGGGGTTCCCCCACCATCACCCACGACGGTGTGACCGTCGCGAAGGAGATCGAGCTGCAAGACCCCTTTGAGAACATGGGAGCACAGCTTTTGAAAGAAGCCGCGACTAAGACCAACGATATCGCCGGCGATGGTACAACCACCGCGACGCTGCTGGCGCATGTCCTTATCGAAGAAGGGATGAAGAATGTGGCTGCCGGCGCAAACCCGATGCTCCTCAAGAAGGGTATCCTGACCGCCGCCGAGAAGGTCGCCAATGCGATCAAGGAAGCCGCCGTCGAGGTCAACACCAAAGAAAACATCGCCGATGTCGCGGCCATTTCTGCACAGGACCGTGAAATCGGTACACTGATTGCCGAAGTGATGGACAAAGTCGGCAAGGATGGCGTCATCACCGTTGAAGAATCCAAGGGCCTCGAATTCGAGACCGAGTACGTCGAGGGTATGCAGTTTGATCGCGGTTACATCAGCGCCTACTTCATCACCAATGCCGAGAGTATGGAAGCCGTGATCGAAGATGCGTATATCCTGATTCACGATAAGAAAATCTCCGCCGCGCAAGACCTGGTGCCGATCCTGGAGAAGTTGGTGCAGCGCGGGATTCGCAACCTGGTGGTCATCGCCGAGGATGTGGACGGCGAAGCGTTGGCGACTCTGGTGGTCAACAAATTGCGTGGCCTGCTGACCGCGTTGGCGATCAAGGCCCCTGGTTTCGGTGACCGCCGCAAGGCCATGCTGCAAGACATCGCCATCCTCACCGGTGGGCGTGTGATTACCGAGGAAGAAGGGCGCAAGCTCGAAAGCGCCACCCTCGAGGACCTGGGCCGCGCCGATAAGGTGATCGCCACCAAAGACGACACCACCATCGTCGGTGGGCACGGCAATGATGCGTTGATCCAGGGCCGCATCGAGCAGATCAAGGCCGAAATGGAGCACTCCACCTCCGATTACGACCGCGAGAAGCTGCAGGAACGCCTGGCGAAGCTGTCCGGTGGTGTGGCGATTATCCGTGTCGGCGCCGCGACCGAGACCGAGCTGAAGGAAAAGAAGCACCGCGTCGAGGACGCCCTGAGCGCGACCCGCGCTGCCGTCGAAGAGGGTATCGTCCCCGGTGGCGGTGTGGCTCTGCTGAATGCGATGAAGGTCCTTGATGATGTGAAGATGGAATACTCCGACGAGCAGACCGGCGTGACCATCCTGCGCAAGGCGTTGGAGATGCCCATCCGCAAGATCGCCGAAAACGCGGGCGAGGACGGCGCTGTGATTCTGGCGGAAGTGCGCCGCAAGCAGGCCGAGAAGAACAACCCGCACGTCGGGTATGACGTAATGGCCGGTGAGTATGTGGACATGCTTGAGGCCGGCATCATTGACCCCGCCAAGGTCACCCGGGGCGCGTTGCTCAACGCGGCTTCCGTTGCGGCGATGGTGCTGAGCACCGAAGCGCTCATCACCGACATCCCCGAACCCAAGACCCCGGCTCCGGCAGGTGGCGCCGGCGGCGGTATGGGCGATATGTACTAAACCGTCATCAGCGGGTCAACACCTTCTTAGTTCAAGAAGGGGACGCGAAACTCGCGTCCCCTTCTTGATTTGGTTGTTACACCTATATGTTGTTCATCCGTCTTCGATCAGAGTGCCCCACGACTGTCCAGGATTGGGTACAATCGCTCTATTCTTGCTCTAGCCAACAGGCAACCTCGGCTAAAACTTGATTGAGCGTAGGCTGATCAGAGGGCGCACAATATTCTGTAACGCCGATATGTTTATGATGTGGATGAGTCGCGATTTCAGGATGATGGGGGGCATTGTCATAACGGAACACATGTTGTCCCTGACGCATATAGACATACGCATAATGAATGCGTACCGGGTACCCTAGTTCAGTACTGACAACCTCGTAAATATCCAGGTAGGAGTCATCCCAGAAAAAGACCCGACAACGCAACAGACCGTTATAATCGTCCGACGCCAGACATTCTATAGGTTCGCGCAACGAGCTGACATGCGGTGCATTACGTAAGCTACGCTCAACCGAGTTGAAGTAATCATCAATATTCATGCCATCACGGATTCACGCTGCATAAATTGGCGCACAGGCAACGAAGTAAGATACAGATGGTACACACCGGCCCACATCATCATATCCGCGTCATCACCTAGCTCGCCGTTCTCGAAGCGGCGGTAGAATTCTATGGTGGAATAGCCATATCGCCGTTCGTAGTCACGTAGACGCTGGCTTAATTCCGCGAATGACAATCTTCTAGGTTTTAACATCGGGTATACCTCCAACGTCAATATTTGCGTTGACATAGTCCACTTCCGTGCTTGCTATCTGACACTCTCATTGTACCACAGGTTCATCACACTTCATAACCTATCTCAGAACGATACAACTACGGACAGAAATTTCCAACAATTTACGAGCAAGCGTTGACTCCTTTGGGCGTCAACGTCCAAAAGTGCACAGTACCAGGACGCGCCCGGCACGCCGACGCCAACGCGCAATGATCGCAGCCATCGCCACACAATTCCGCTACGCTCAGGTAACCGGCTTCTGTCAGTTGTGCGATCATCTGCTCGATCAGTGGCACAGACGTCCCCAATGCCTCCGCAAGCTCCTGCGGAGTACGAGGGTCACCGCTTTTGATCAATTGTAACAACGCCTTCAGCATCGTTTCCTTACTACCTTATTGTGGCTTTGAAGAGATCATCCAGGGCCTTACCGTCCTTGCTCCGAGGGGAACGCCGGTTCCCCATTTTTAGCCAATAAAGGTCTAGAAACGTAGAGCCGGCGATCCGCTCGAAGCCAGCAGAATTATTATCTATATGAGCATCCCGATTCGGTAGACGAGGAACCCCGCGCCCAACGAAATGCCCAGCATCATCCCCAGGCTAAGGGCCGTCCACCGCCAGGACTGCGTCTCCTGCCGGATGGCGGCAACCGTCGCCACGCAAGGGATAAAGAGCATCTGCACCACCAGAAAACCCAACGCTGCCGACGGGGCGAGGAGCGTCGGTAAGACCGTCGCAAAGTCGCCGTAAAGCACGCCCAATGTCGCAATTGTATTCTCTTTAGCGACGAAGCTGGTCAACAAAGCCACCATCACCGGCCAGGGCAGCCCCAACGCCGACCCCAACGGTGACAAAGCGCGCCCGATCCACGCCAGGTAGCTCTGCATCACGTCGCCATTCGCCGGGAAGTATGATAGCAGCCACACGATCACCGAAGCGGTCAAAATTACCGTGCCCGCCTTGCGCAAGAAGGCGATTACGTTCTGCCAGACGTACAGGCCGATTGTGCGGGCGTTGGGCAGGTGATAGAGGGGCAATTCCATGATGAACATGCTCTGTTCCCCCTTCAATACCAGGCGGTTGAACACAATGCCGATGACGGCCAGCAGTCCCAGGTTCACCGCAACCAATGCCCAGGCCACCCACGCCGCCTCCTTACCGAAGAAAACCGGCGTGAGCACAGCCACCACGGCCATACGTGCAGCGCAGGGGATCAGCGGCGCCAGTAAAATGGTCAGCCGCCGCGCACGCTGCGTTTCGATGATACGCGACCCCAAAATCGCCGGGACATTGCACCCGAAGCCCAACAGCAACGGCATAAAGCTCTTGCCATGCAACCCCATCGCGTGCATAAAACGATCGGCGATGTAGGCCGCGCGCGCCATGTAACCGGTGTCTTCCAAAAAACCCAGCACCGCGAAGAAGATGACCAGGATTGGCAGGAACGTGATCACCATTCCCGCCCCACCGAGAAGGCCATCGGATAGCAAATCCACCAGCCAGTGCGGCATACCGTGCAAGCTGTCGTGCAGCATCGTGACGAGATGCTGGATCAGCTCGTCCAGCCCCTCCTGGAGCGGCGTGCCGACCGCGTAAGTCAGCCAGAAGACGATGCCCAACACACCCAAAAGCGCCAGCGTCCCCCACACAGGATGCGTGAGTCCACGATCCAGCCGCGCCGTCAATCCCATCTGCCCGACCTTCGGGCGCACAACCGCCGCCCGCGTCATGCGCGCAATCCAGGCATAACGTGCGCCGGCAACGTCCAGGATGGCGTCTTCATGGTGATACAGGATGTCGTGCACCTGCTTCCACACCGGGGGCGGTAGCGCTGCCTGCATCAAGGCGACGACCTCTTCATCACCTTCCAGCAACTTCAGCGCCACCCAATCCGGCGGATAGGACGCCGGTACAACATCTGCAATCAATGTGATGAGTTGTTCCAGGATTGCCTGGTGTGCCGGAAGGATGACCGGACGGCGCGGTTCATAGGGGAACACACCGTCCACAACGTTGAGGATCGCGTCCAGTAGATTTTGCAAACCTTGATTTTTGGTCGCGCACATCGGCACAACGGGGATGCCCAACGCTGCCTGCAACACTTGGGGTTCCACCTGTACGCCCTCTTGGGCTGCCACATCCATCATGTTCAAGACCAGCACAACCGGCGCGGGAAGTTGCAACAATTCGGCCAGCAAATACAGGCTGCGTTCAGGGATAGCAGCATCCACGACGGCAACGACAACATCCGGCTGCTCGTGCAGGATATAGTCACGCGCAATGCGTTCCTCCACCGAGTTGGCGGTGAGGCTGTATGTGCCCGGCAAATCCACGAGATCCAGATGCCGGTCACGATATGTACAGCTTCCCGTCTTGCGCTCGACCGTCTTCCCCGGCCAGTTGCCCACATGTTGATTCAGACCGGTTAAGGCGTTGAAGATGGTGGATTTCCCTACATTGGGTTGCCCGGCCAGTGCCACCACAATCGTTGCCGTCTCAGCGGAAGGATGGGGGGCTAAAGTCTGCTCAACGTTTTTCGGATGGTGCATCGGTTTCCTCCTGCACGTAAACCAGGATGTGATTGGCCTCCCCGCGACCGAGCGCCACCTGTGCACCCCGCACTGCTACGATCAGCGGGCCGAAGCCGTGATTGCGCATCACCTCCACCGGCGCGCCGGGCGTGAATCCTAATGCGGCCAATCGGGAGACAAACCGATGGCCTCCGCGTAATTGATGGATCAAGCCTACCTGTCCTGGATTCAAAGCGGTCAATGGCACCATAAAAATACCCCCACATAAGGATGTTCAGAACATCTCGATCCAGATCGCATCGGCGTTCTCTCGAGGCACACAAACCTGTTTATCTTCTATTTGCACAATGACGGCATCCTGCCGACGTTCGATCACGGATACCCGGCTTCCCGGCAGCAAGCCCCATGCCTGCACCGCGCGCAGCAGATCGGCGGACTCCGGCGTGATGCGTGTCACCCGGCCTTGTGCGCCAACCGGTACGCGGGTCAGGCATTGATCCACATAGGGTTTGGTCAACGGCGGAATAGGCGCGCCATGAGGACAGGATGCCGGATCCCCCAACAGGTCGGCCAGACGTTCGGTGACTGCCTCCGGGGCAGCGTGTTCCAGGGCGCCGGCAATATCGTGCGCTTCGGCCCAGGGGATGTGCAGCATATCTGTGAGAAACCGTTCCCACAGCCGATGACGCCGCAACAGCGCCAGGGCTACCGCTTCCCCCTGTTCCGTCAGGGTGACGCCGCGATAAGGGTGATAGTGGAGCCAACCTTGTTGGGATAGCTTTTGAATCATCTCATGGATAGAGACCGGCGAGAAACCGAAATGTTCACCCAACACTGCAAGCGGCAGAGGTGAATCCGCCGTCTTCCGCAAGCGATAGATGGCCCCCAGATAATCCTCGATCCGTTCTCCTACGACCATGATGCTTTCTCCGTCTTGATGTTCCCGAAAAAATTATAAGGCATACCTTATAATTTGATTATAACATCAACACGGTGCGCGTCAAGTTTTTGACCGACCTTATACCTTGCTCTTTCATATATCGGTGCTATCATAAACCTTAAGACTATGGGTACAGAAGACATACTTCAAACATTACCGAAACGTCCGCCCCACTATTGCCCGGTGTGTGGCGCCAGGGTAGCCGAGGGGGCAAAAACCTGTTTGATGTGCGGCGCTTCGCTGGAAGAAGAACCGGAAGCCGCCGAAGAAGCTAACGCGCCTCGTGCCCGGCCGCAGTATCTGCAAATCTTCCAAATCGCCCTGATGGTGGTTGTGGCGCTGGGGATTTTGGGAGGTGCGGCCGCGTTGGGATGGAAACTTTCGCAAGGGGAGATCGTCGCGCCAGCGGAGCTACCTACCTTCACTCCCACTTTGACGCGCACGCCGACCATCACCCCCAGCCCCACGCGCACCCCGACGCCCACGCTTACCCCCACGCCGTTGCCGACGCCCACCCCTTTGCCTCCACAAAACTACATCGTGCAGCCAGGGGATACTTTATCGGAGATCGCCACAAAGTTTGGCCTTACGGTGGACGAACTGAAAGCCTATAACAACCTGCAATCCGATCTCATCGCCGCCGGCGATAGCCTGCTTATCCCGCCGCCGACGCCCACGCCGGGGCCGCCACCAACGCCCAATCCCGCCGATCCCAATGCCGCAGCGGCGCCCTATATCCTGCATACGGTACGGCAGGGAGATACGTTGTCCACCATCGCGGAGAAGTACGGGGTGAAGGTGACCGATATCCGTAAGGCCAACAATATCCCCGAGGACTCTGAAACCATCCAGGTTGGTCATGTGCTGGTCATCCCACAGCCCACACCTACACCCACGCCCACGTCCACGGCGGAATCTGTCGTGGCCGGCACACCAACGCCGGCATTGGCTTATGTTGCCCCGACGATGCTCTATCCGCCGGACGGTGCTACGTTCACAGGCGCAGATGCGACAATTGTGTTACAATGGGCTTCTATCGGCATTCTCAAAGACAAAGAATTTTACAAACTCGAATTCATCGCTCCGGGAGCAGAAGGGAGAACAACGGTCAACGTTTATCAAAAGTCAACGGCCTGGCGTGTTCCGCGGGAGCTTTTCCCACCAGCGAACCTGACCGACCGTACCTGCTCATGGCGCGTCAGTATCGTCCGCCTGGTCGCCGAGAGCGGCAAGCCCGTCTACAAAGTGATCAGTCAGACGGTCAAGCGGCGCACGTTCATCTGGGAAAATGCCGCACCATAAAGCTATCAGGACTTACGCAAACTGGCGGAACTTTACCGCAGAGTACGCCGAGAGCGCGGAGATTTTCTCATTTCTCGGCGTTCTCAGCGGCCTCGGCGGTGAAAAATGGATACGTCTGCGTAAATCCTGGCTATAAAGACATTCTTTATGAACTGGCAGTTCGCAGCGGGAAAATTTGGCAACGCACATTGAACGGACTGAACGGATTTTTAACATCTTTAGTCAAGGAGATTCGAAACCGGGGATTCGAGATTGGGCAGCATCCTAATCCCTACCCCAATCCCTAATCACTATTTTATACGAGGAGGGCGCTATGCAAAGATCCAACAGAATCATTGCTGAATTTTTTGCCCAGGGGTATCGTGTATCGGGAACCTATGTCGTTACCAAGCGTTTCCTGGCCGACGAGATTTACGATCCGACGACCAACTATTTCCTGTTGGAAGAGGCTTATCTTTCCCCCATCATAGATCCGGCCCGCATCAGTGCCTATTATACCCTTGTTCTGTTCGATAAATCCACTCTGGATTTTGTTCTGACGGTGGACAAGAAAGATGGGTTGCGGCGCGATCAGCTTTACGGCATGGGGAATTATCAGGTGCCGATTTTCCTCACCGTGCCTTTCTTCGAAATCAGCGGGACCTTGTTTGTGATCAACAAGAACTTTAATCCACGGCTCTATCTCAGTACCGAGGCCGGTATCTTTATCACGCTGGTAGATGTGACCGTGCGTTCGACGTTCAATCCCGACATCAGTTACCAGGGCGCCATTGCCCTCATCAACCGCGCGCACATCAGTTTCTTTGGCGAAAAAGCCGGTTAACGCGCAACGCTCCGACGTTCAAACGATTTTCAAAGGAGGCACGCTATGGCCCGGGTCCTGGTCATTGACGACAATATTGATATGTTGAGCATGCTGAAGCTGATTCTGGAGCGGCAGGGACATCACGAGGTCATTGCCTGCAGCAATGGTCAAGAAGGACTCCAAAAGGCTTTTGAACAAATGCCGGCCGTCGCCCTGGTGGATGTGATGATGCCGGGCATGAGCGGCTACGATGTGGTGAAGAAGTTGCGCGCCGACGAGCGCACCCAGAACATGGGCATCATCATCCTCACGGCGCGTGGCCAATCGGTGGATCGCGCCGCTGCCCTGGCCGCCGGTGCCGACGATCACATGAGCAAGCCGGCCGACGTGGAGACACTGCTCAAGCGGGTCAATGAACTGGTGGAACGCGGCGCCAGCAAAGCCCAGAAATCCGAGGTATTGGTTGTGCCTGTCTTGAGTCTAAAAGGCGGGGTGGGCGTCACCACGGTCGCCATTAACCTGGCCGGCGTTCTTCAACAAGTTGCGCCGACCCTGCTGCTGGACCTGGCGCCGGCCTGTGGACAATGCGCTTTTTTCCTGGGCATACGGCCGGAGCAACATTGGGGGCAGTATGTGGAAAATCCGAAAACGTCGGCCGCATCTCTGGTACAGCAACATACCACCGGCCTTAAGGTGCTCCTTGCGCCACCGATTCCGGCGCAGTTCGGTTGGCCGAATAAGGATAGAGTGGAGATGCTTTTAGCCCAACTCAAAGCAGTGACGCGCTTCATCGTCGTGGATATGCCGCCGCTGTTTGACGAAACAGTGCGGGCTGTGCTCGGCCAGGCGCATCGCATTGTCCTCATCACCGGCGATGACGCCCCGTCCTTGCAGGTGACACGGATAACGTTGCAGGCTCTCAATGAGTGGAAGGATCGCTTGATCTTGATCCGCAACGCGACAGCCGTCGGGCCACGCCCTCCGGCCGATGCGCTGCAAAAAGCTCTGCGTGTCCCTCTTGCTGTGGACATCCCTTACGATCCCAACCAGCTTCCCGCCGTTGCCAAGGGGCTGCTGCTGGCCAGCGTGCAACCCAAATCAGCCTTGACGGTAGGTGTGAAGCGTCTGGCGCAGATAGCCATCGCGCGATAGCCGTTGACCTGATCATGCAATGCCACAAAAAAACGCGAGGTCTGGAGAACCTCGCGTTTTTCGTCGGCCGGGTAAAAATAACGGTTTGAACGAATTCTCAAGGGAGGACAACACGCTCAAGCATAACCAGGAACAGCATCCCGATTATGGCCACATCCAGGAACAAGAGTACGGAAAGGAAAAAGACTTGCCAGGGTAACAAGCCGCCGAAGGTGCGGGACGAGCGCGATTTTTTCGGCGTGGCCTGCGGCTCAGTCTGCACCGCGACCTGGCTGCGCAAATCATCCATCGCATCTCTAGGCTCCGGCGTCGGTGCTGGTGCCGCTGGTGTGGCGCGCAGGGTGGTCTGACCGGCAACGGGCATCGGGCCGGCCTCTTCTTTCTTTTCCTCGGGCGCCGCTTTTTGCAGTGGCTCTTCATCCAAAGTTGGCATCAACGCCGAAAGCCAATCAGGCATATCCCCGCTCATCCGTCTTCCCCTTTCATAGCATCTGAAATCCATTCAACGCGCACGCCGCGTTTGTGACGCCATCAGGCTGTGTTACAATCATAGAATACTGCATAAAGGAGACAATGTCAACTTGATGATGACCCGGTTGCCACGTGGATTCTATGCCCGCGATACGCTCACTGTGGCCCGCGAACTGCTCGGCAAACGTCTGGTGCGGCTGGATGAAGGCCACCGGCTTGCCGGTATCATCACCGAAGTCGAAGCCTACATCGGCGAGGACGACCGTGCCAGCCACGCCAGCCCCGGCCCGACAGCGCGCAATGCGCCGATGTACGGACCGCCCGGCTATACCTATGTCTACCTGATCTACGGTATGCACCACTGCCTCAACGTGGTGACGGAACGCGCCGGTTTTCCGGCGGCAATTCTCATCCGCGCCGTTGAACCTGTGGAAGGATTGACGCTCATCCAGCAACGACGCGGTCCACAACATCCGCTCACCAACCTGACTTGCGGCCCCGGTCGGGTCTGCGCTGCCCTGGGCATTGACCGAAGCCTCAACAACCACGATCTCTGCGCCCCGGATGCCCGGCTGTGGATCGAAGATGCCGCCGTCATCCCTGAGGCGCGCATCGCACAAAGCCCCCGGATTGGCGTGCGCGGCGATCAAGCAGCATTGGAAGCCCCGTGGCGATTTTACATTCTCGACAGTGCATGGGTGAGCAATAAAAAAATATCTACAGTGCCCCGATCCGTGCGCGGATGATTTCCTCCAGTGTCGGACGCCCGATCACTTGCAATTCATAGCGCACGCGCGTCATGGGATGATTGATCTTGAGCAGGCGCGTCAGGTCAATCGGCGTGCCGACGACGACCAGATCACAAGGGGTGTTGTTGATGGTCACTTCCAGGTCGCGTATCTGTTCGTGGCCGTATCCCATCGCCGGTAAAACCGCGCCGGTGTTGGGGTATTTTTGGTAAGTGGCGACAATTGAGTCCACCGCATAAGGCCGGGGATCAATAATTTCTGCCGCCCCGAAGCGCTGCGCGGCCACATATCCCGCGCCATACGCCATCTCCCCGTGCGTCAGCGTGGGGCCATCCTCGACCACCAGGACACGCTTGCCTCGAATGGCCTCCGGATCCTCGACGAACAACGGCGAGGCCGCCTCCACGATGATGGCACCGGGGTTCAGCATATTGACGTGCGCCCGCACGGTGCGCACATTCTCGTAGTTTGCCGTGTCAATCTTGTTCAGCACCACCACATCGGCGGCGCGCAGGTTCGTCTCACCGGGATAGTACGTTATCTCGTGCCCGGGGCGATGCGGATCGGCGACGGTGATCCATAAATCCGGCTTGAAGAACGGGATGTCATTGTTGCCGCCATCCCAGACGATGACATCGGCCTCCTGTTCCGCTTCGCGCAGAATCGCCGCGTAATCCACACCCGCGTACACCACGACGCCTCGATCAATGTGCGGTTCGTATTCCTCACGCTCCTCAATTGTACATTCGTGCGCGTCCAAATCCGCATACGTGGCGAATCGCTGCACGGCCTGCCGCACCAGATCGCCGTAGGGCATAGGGTGACGCACCGCCACAACCCTTTTCCCCATCTTTTGCAGGATGTCGCATACATGGCGGGTGGTCTGCGATTTGCCGGAGCCGGTACGCACGGCGCATACGGCCACCACCGGCTTGGAGCTTGCCAGCATAGTGTACTTGCCGCCCAAGAGGATGAAGTCCGCTCCCAGGGCATTGACCAACGCAGCTTTGTGCATGACGTATTCATGGGGCACATCGGAGTACGCAAAGACGACCTGATCTACGTTGTGTTCTCGAACAAGTGTCGCCAGATCGGCCTCGGCGTAAATCGGAATCCCCTGGGGATACAATTTTCCGGCCAGCCCGGCAGGGTAGCGGCGGCCTTCGATATTCGGGATTTGCGTCGCCGTGAAAGCGACCACGTCGTATTTCTCATTGTCACGAAAGTAGGTGTTGAAGTTGTGAAAATCACGCCCGGCGGCGCCCATAATAATCACCCGGATTTTTCCCATATTTGAAAACTCCTTTCAAAAATATCAGTTTGCAAACATTGCGCCGCGACACGCGCGGCGCCAGCGTATTCAATCTAATCCAGAGTCCCATTTAGAACAAGTGAAATTCGAGAAAAAAGGGGCGCAATTCCTCATATCGGAATCTACGCCCCCGCCTTGCTTGTCTGTGGCAAAACGCCTTATGACTCACGTTTGATAGCCGCCCGCAATGCCTCCGTAATTTCCGCCTGCATAGGCACCAGCGCGCCTAAGACGCCGTTGACAAAACGCGGCGCGCTATCTGACCCAAAACGTTTGGCTAATTCAACAGCTTCGTTAATCGCCACCTTGACCGGCACACTGCCGATGGTGAATTCGTACAGGGCAATGCGCAACAGGTTGCGGTCAATGATAGCCACCTGATCGAGTGGCCATTCCGGTGCATGGGCCTGGATGTAGCGGTCCAGCAGTTCACGACACTGGGCGACCCCCACAGCCAGCTTCTGGCAATAAGCCTGTACCCGTGGCTCCGACTCGGTGTCGGCGAAACGCTGGGTCAGCACCTCGCCGATGGGATGGGCTACAAGGTCTACTTCGTAAAGAACCTGGAGCGCCAACTGGCGGGCCAGGCGTCGCTCACCTTTCATAACCGGGATTCCTTAGTCACTTAAGCCTTTGGGGATTCAGGTTGATTTTCCGCCTGAGGATAAACCACGTCCTCGATGTGTACGTGGACTGCGTCAACCGGCATGCCGATCATGTTTTGAATGGCGCGGGTGACTTCGTACTGCACCGCGCGCCCCAGACGTAACAGGCTGATGTCGGGGCCGGCGATGATGGAGAGGTCTACCGTCACCCGACCCTCGTTGACTTGCACCAGGACCGATTTCCCCGTCAGTCCCAAAATGCGATCCACGTCCTTTTCGACGATCCGCACCACACCGGGAACGTGTAGCGCGCTGAAACGGGCGATTGTTTCAAGCACTTCAGGTTCGACGGTGACCACGCCGGGAACTATCTGGGTTTCCATCTACGCCTCCTTAATGTAGACTCCTTACATACTCAGGCCACCATCCACAGGCAGCACCACGCCGGTTATGTAAGCCGCCTCTTCGGAAGCCAGAAAAGCCACTGCACCGGCGACATCCTCGGCCGTTCCAAAACGCCCCAGGGGAATCAAGGTACGCAGCCGCTCGCGCAACGCTTCATCCATTGCCGCGTTTATATCCGTGGGAATAAATCCCGGTGCGACCACGTTGACGGTGATATTGCGCGCTGCCAATTCGCGGGCCATGCTTTTGGTCAGGCCGATCAGTCCTGCCTTGGAGGCAGCATAATTTGCCTGGCCGACCTGCCCCATCAAGCCGGAAACCGAGCTAATATTGATGATGCGGCCAAAGTGTTGTCGCACCATCTGGCGCACTGCCGCTTTGCTGGTGTTGAAGGCGCCTTTGAGGTTTATGCGCAGGACTTCATCCCAATCGGATTCTTGCATGCGCAGCAACAGATTGTCGCGGACGATGCCGGCGTTGTTGACCAGAATATCCAGCCGCCCGAAGGCATCCAAAACGGCGTTGACCAGGGCCACGGCTTGATCGGAATCGCCCACATCGGCCGGCAAAGCTACGGCACGGCGTCCCAATGCCTCGATCTCGGCCACGACTTGCCGGGCAGCTTCGGCGTGATGCGCGTAGTTGACGGCGACATCGGCACCACGGCGCGCCAGTTCCAGGGCGATCGCCCGGCCAATGCCGCGCGAGCCACCGGTCACGAGGGCGATTTTACCTTCCAGAGCCAACACGGTCCTCTTCCTTTCCGCCTAAGCCCAAAACGCTATTTTGTCCACAGCCTCGGCGCGTGCGGTGGGCAAGGTGCGCTTTACCATGCCTGTGAGCACGTCGCGTGGGCCGATTTCGATGAAGTGGTCCACACCTTGCGCCGCCATCCACAAGAGGCTTTCCCGCCAGCGCACAGGCGAGGTCAACTGCCGCACCAATGCTTGCCGGATGGCTTCCGCATCGGTCTCCGGCGCGGCCGTCGCATTGAGCACCACCGGGATTTGCGGTGCCCGCAGCGGTACCGTGGCCAGGAATTGTGCAAATTCTGCCTGCACCCCGGCCATCAGGACACTGTGCGGCGCCACGCTGACCGGCAAACGCTGGATGCGACGCACGTTATGCGCCGGCGCCAGGGCCGTCGCTGCTTCCAGCGCCGCGAGGGCACCGGAGATCACCACCTGCCCCGGACAGTTATCGTTGGCGACCGCCAGGGGCTGTCCCGAAGCCTCGGTGGCAGCGGTACACAAGGCATCCGCCGCCTCCAACGTCGCGGCGAGGAGCACGGCCATTCCCCCCGATGCCGCTTCGCCGGCTCGGGACATCAGCCGGCCGCGTTCGGCAACCAGATGCAGGCCGGTCTCGAAGTCCAGGGCGCCGGCGACGACCAGGGCCATAAATTCTCCAAGACTATGGCCGGCGACAAAAGCCGGCTGCGGCAAGGTCGCTTTAAGCGCCTGCCACATGGCCATGGCCACAACAAAGACGGCTGGTTGGGTGAACGTTGTAAGGTTCAGTTCGGCTTCTGGTCCCTCAAAGCACAGCCGGGTCAATGGATAACCCAATTGTGCGTCTGCCCTGTCACAAAACATCCGGGCCTCTGCGGAGGCCCGGTACAAGGCAACGCCCATGCCTACATATTGCGACCCCTGTCCGGGGAACAGAAAAGCCGCGCTCATCTCGATGCTTTGGCGGGCTACTCTTTCTTGACTTCCATTACCTTTTTGCCACGATAGGCGCCGCAATGCGGGCAAACCTCGTAGGGCCGGACGAGTTCACCACATTGGCAATAAACCAGGACCGGCAACGCCGGTGAACGATAGTTATTCGCGCTCCGCCGCTTGCCGCGACCGTGAGGCGTGCGTCTCTTAGGTACTGCTGGCATTTTTCAACTCCCTTTTCTCATTAATAATCTCGCCTACATTATCAGGCGACAAAGTAAGGCTATTATACAGAAAAGAGGGTGTATGTCAAACGGTCGCCATGCGGGGGGCATTTCAAGGCGGGGGCGGCTTTTATCACAGAGTCCGCAGAGTTATCAAAGATTGCTCCGCGATCTCGGCGAACTCTGCGGTTAAAGGGGAAAAACTAAAAGCCCCGTCAGGTGTTTGATACCCGACGGGGCTGGCTCTTTAAGAAGCCGGGGGATTGGCTTGAAGCCTCTGTTCACGTTCGGCTTCCAGTTTTTGCAGGCCGTTTTCAACCACGCGCAGCAGGCGGTTCAATTCTGCCTGGAGTTGACTCAGGGAGTTGAAGGCGTACTCATCAGCATCGGCGCGCAATGTCTCGGCGTCATGTTTGGCGCGGCGGGTAATGGTTTCGGCTTGTTGCCGGGCTTCCTGCACCAAACGGTGTTCCGCCGCCAGTTGTTCCGCTTTCACCTGTGCCGCCGCGATTATCCGTTGCGCTTCATCACGCGCCGCATCCAGGATGGCTTCGCGTTCCAGAAGCACTTTGCGAGCTTGCTGGATTTCATCGGGGATGGCTTCCTGCAATTGTGTCAGGTGATTCCGTACCTCGGCCTCGTTAACGGCACGGACCCCAAAAAACTTAGGAGATTCTTCCAGGATATAATGTTCCAGTCGCTCGATCAAAAATTCGACGTCCATCCTTACCTCCTGAATCCCGGTCCCAACATAGTCTACTGCAACAACTCCATTTTACAACATAATCGAAGGGACTTCAACGCCGTTAGCATTGCGTGGTCCAAGCTTCTTCAATAACGCCTCGACCACCACCGGCGGCGTCATTTGCGATACATCACCGCCGGCAGCAAAGACTTCTTTAACCAGGCTGGCGCTGAGGAAAGCATATTCGTAGCGGGTCATCAAACAGATGGTGTCAATGTCTGGCCCGAGTTGTTGGTTGGTGAGCGCCATCTGGTACTCCATTTCAAAATCGGAAATGACACGCAGACCACGCACCAAAACATGTGCCCCCTGAGACCGAGCAAATTTCACGGTCAGCCCTCTGTACGAACGCACGGTGACATTGGGAAGATGAGCCATGGCCACGGTCAACATGGCCACCCGCTCCTGGGGCGAAAAGAGCAAGGGCTTTTTAGGGCTTTCGTAAACGGCGACGATCACATGGTCGAAGATGGCCGCCGCGCGCTGGGCAATATCTATGTGCCCGTAGTGCACCGGATCAAAAGAGCCAGGATAAAGGGCGATTTTTTGGGTCAACTTAAATCTCCTCCGCCGCGCCAGAATGTGGCGACACATTCGGCCAGCGCTTGATGTTCCGGCTTGCTCAGGTCGGGGTCTTCTTTCAAAAGAGCTTCGGCAACCTCGCGAACTTGATGTAAAAGCCGGGTGTCGGCCAGCGCTGCCATCGGCAGTTCCGGGAAACCACTTTGCTGCGTCCCCAGGAACTCACCCGGTCCGCGCATCTCCAGGTCTTTTTGCGCCAGGACAAAGCCGTCTGTGGTCATTTCGACGGCCTTCAGTCGCTCATTGGACTCATCCGACGCGCTGTCGGCCAGCAATAAACAGTAGGATTGGTGCGCCCCACGTCCCACACGTCCGCGGAACTGATGGAGTTGCGCCAGACCAAAACGCTCCGCGCCGTCAATGAGCATGACGGTGGCATTGGGCACGTCAATCCCCACTTCCACAACCGAGGTGGCGACCAGAATATCCAGTTCGCCCCGCGCGAATTGTCCCATAACGGCTTCTTTTTCAGCAGGACGCAATCGGCCATGGAGCAATCCCAGCCGCATGTTGGGGAACACATCGCGCTGAAGGCGCTGGTATTCATCCACTGCGGCTTTGGCCTCGATTTTGTCCGAGGCTTCTACCAGCGGGTAGATGATGAATGCCTGGCGCCCTTGCTGTACCTGTGTGCGAATAAACGCATAGGCACGCTCCCGCTCACGCGGTTGTAACACACGGGTTTGGATAGGTTGACGCCCCGGCGGCATTTCATCCAGGATCGAGACATCCAGATGTCCCCAAATGGTCAGCTCCAATGAGCGTGGGATGGGCGTCGCCGTCATCAACAACAGGTGGGGATTGTAACCTTTCTGGCGCAGCATACCGCGCTGCTCCACCCCAAACCGGTGTTGTTCGTCTACCACCACCAACGCCAGGTTTTTGAATTCGACGGCTTCCTGGATCAAGGCATGGGTGCCGACCACGATTTGCAGAGAGCCATCCGCAAGGCCGGCGTAGATGGCAGCGCGCTCCGCACTACCGGTACTGCCGGTGAGCAAACCGAGGTTCGGGCGCGGCTCGGGGAACAGGGCAAACAGGCGTGTGAGGCTTTTGTAGTGCTGTTCGGCCAGGATTTCGGTGGGGGCCATGATCGCGGCCTGCGCGCCGGCTGCCGCCGTCACCGCCATCAACAGCGCGGCAACCACCGTCTTCCCTGCGCCCACATCGCCTTGCAGCAGGCGGTTCATCGGTTGGCCGGAGGCCATGTCGCGCAACATTTCATCCAAAGAGCGTTGCTGTGCGTTCGTCAAGGCATAGGGCAGGCTGCTTTTCAAGGCTTCCAGGTAGCCCGGTGCCGGTTGGATGATCCGACCGGGCTGCGCCTTCCAAAGCAGACGTTGGCGCAACAGTCCCAGTTGCAGGTACAGACTCTCTTCAAAGGCCAACCGGCGTTGCGCAGTGCGCAGATGTTCTTGACTATCAGGGAAGTGCACGCCCCACAACGCCCGCTCCAACGGCAAAAGTGTATGCGCCGCCTTCAGAGTTTCGGGCAAGGGATCGGGAACGCGCCTGGCCCAGGCCGTCAACGCGCGCCGCAAGGTATTGCGTAGCCAGCGCTGTGTGAGGCCCTCTGTCAGCGGGTAAACCGGCTGGATGCGAACATTGCTCAGCTCGGTGTGCCCCATCACTTCCCACTCCGGGGAATTCATGGTCAGGCGTCCGAGATAAGCATCAACCTTGCCGCTGACCACGATTTGCATACCGGGGCGGATTCGCTCTGCAAGGTAGGGTTGGTTGAACCAGGTGACTTCAAGCGTGCCGGTATTGTCGGAGAGGATGGCGCGAAATACGGAACGTTCCATCTGAGTCTTGTGGACACCGGCAGACCATACCGTTGCCAGGACACTCACCCGCTCACCAAGGACCAGGTGGTTGATGGTTTTGAGCGCAGAGTAGTCTTCATAGCGGCGCGGATAGAAGAAGAGCAGGTCACGCACCGTTTTGACGCCCATTTTTTCCAGCGATCCCGCGTATTTTTTCCCCACACCGGATAGCGTCTCCACGGGCGCATCCAGTCCCCGTCCTGCCGGAGAGCGAGGTTGGCGGCGCGAGGGTGAGCGGACTTCGGGCCGTGGTGCTGGAGATGTCCCGGCCGCAGGGGATGCCTTATCCTTTTGGGTTGCGCGCAACGCCTCACGCAGGGCAGCCATCGCGGCCGGCCGCGTCTCGATGTGCAGGCTGCTATAAGCCCGCAGACGGTCGGCAATATCCTCGATCCACGGGCGGGCCGCTTCGCCAAATGCCTGTGTTGCCTGCTTGACCCAGGTATCGGCATAGCGTGCCAACCCTCCCGCGACGGCTTTATCCTGATAAGTGTAATCTTTCTCCTCCAGATCCAGGATTTTCTCCAAAATCTCCAACGGTTTAGCCATACATGTTCCTTAAGTTAAGGTCCTAAAGGCTTGTTGCCGCGCTTTTACGCACCAGGGCAACGCCCACTGCGCCGGGGCCGACATGGGCGCCGAAAATCGGCCCGACCTCAATGACGGGAGGGGGAACCTCGGGCGCATAGGGTAACAGCGCGTCCCGTAAGCGCATCACCGTCCTGAGATCCGTGTGGGCATGCAAGACGGCCAACCGCTCCAATGGAGTGATGGTTTGTACCAGGTCCACCATCCGTTGCAGCGCGCGTTGATGGGTGCGCACGCGACCGATCAGCCGCGCCTCGCCCTCGGCAAAGACGATCATCGGCTTAATTTGCAGCAGGTTGACAAGCTGCGTTGTGGCCCAGCTCACGCGCCCGCTGCGGCGCAGGTATTCCGATGTATCCAGCAGACCGAAAACCTGGGTTCGTCCACGCGCTGCTTTGACGAGCGCTTCAATCTCCTCCAGCGAGGCCCCACGCGCGGCGGCTTCTGCCGCCATCAGGGCCAGCCATCCAATCCCCATAGAGATTTGACCGGTATCAATCACGGAGACGCGCGCCCCCGATAGTTCGCGCGCCGCGAGAAGGGCATGATCACACAGACTGCTAACGTTGGCCGAGGCGAAAAGGCCGATAATGTCTTCTGCGCCCTCGGAAATCAACTCACGGTAAAGTTTCAGAAACTCTTCCGGCGCCGGCGACGCTGTTTTGGGAGACACAGAGGATTGCACCAGTTCACGATAAAACCAGTCATGATCATCTGTAGCCCCGTCCACCAGATAGCTTGTTTTCCCTAAGGTGAGGTGAATGGGAACCACTTTGATTCCCAACTGGCGGGTCAATTGGGGCGGAATATCGGCGACACTGTCGGTGATGACACGCACGCGGGGATTGTTCATTGCGATCAGCGCCATACCCCCTCATAAATAACCATCCCTATACCTTCCGGGCCGATGTGCATCGCCAGGATCGGGTCATAGGTAATGATGGGGAACTCGCGATTGGGCATGATTTGTTCCAGCCGGGTTTTGAGAAGCATGGCTTCATCGGTTGGCGTGGCTCCGCTCTGGAAGATGACCAACTGATTGATGCGTGAGAACTCGGAGGCAAACTCTACCAGTTTATCCAGCGCGCGTTCGGGTTTGCGGCTCTTCTCCTGGGGGATGATGTCGCCATCCTCGATTACCAGGAAGGGGTGAATCTTCAGCATCGCCCCCAGGATTGCCTGCATAGCACTCAACTTACCACTGCTGTAGATGTAATCCAGCGTATGCGAAATCATCACCACGTAGATACGGGGGATCATGCCACGAACCAGTTTGACCACATCGGGCAGCGGCAAATCTTCCTGACGCAGCAACTCGCCGGCTTTCTCCACCAATAGCCCCAGACCCACCGAGATGGTCTGGGAGTCCAAAAGCGTGATGTCACAACGCCCCATGAAGTCGCGTGCCGCGATTCGTGCGTTGCGCATCACCGGGCTGAGATGGCTGGAAGACAAGATGACCAGCATTTTGTTGGTGCGATAGAGCGTGCGCTCGAAGACAGCGCGAAAATCTTCAGGTGAAGGGCCGACAATCTCCACCGGACTGCGGGATTTCTCAAGTTCTTGAAGCAGATCAATGTGTTCGTTTGTCTGTTGGTCATACATAAAATTACGACCGCCGGCCTGGGCAATGATAGGAAGTGAAATAATGCCTAACTCGCGCAAACGGGCCGCCGGGAGATAAGCCGTCCCATCGGTTATCAGTTGAATGTGATTACTGCTCACTCACGTTCTCCTCATGAAAATAGTCAGATAGTTGTTAGTCAGATAGTCATTAGTCAGATAGTCGTTAGTCAGATATTGTTAGTCAGATAGTCGTTAGTCTGATAGTCGTTAGTCTGATAGTCGTTAGTCAGATATTGTTAGTCAGATAGTCGTTAGTCAGATAGTCGTTAGTCTGATAGTCGTTAGTCAGATAGTTGTTAGTCAGATAGTCGTTAGTCAGATAGTTCTGCGATCATCTTCATTATCGGGTCTGTACCACTGGTTCGGTTATACTTCTCTTTGTCAGCAGGTGAAGCAGATTTATGAGCTATATAAACCGGTCAAAGGATATCCGCTGATAGAAAATAATTTCGGTTGATCGGTACATTATTCAATCGAGATGATATAAGGATAGTGTGGTTGTCCCCCTTCGACGACTTCAAATTCCAGTTCAGGATAGGTATCCCTCAGTCTGTCCACCAGGTCTTGAGCCTGTGATACATTCACATCTTTGCCGTAATACACGGTGACCAACTCACGGTCTTCAAGATCAACCCCGGCGAGTAGCCAGAACACAGCGTCATCAAACGATTGAGCGTCCACCACCAGCTCCCCGTCCAGCAGACCGATTGCGTCGCCCTCGTGCACCTCCACACCGTTCAGTTCTACATCCCGTGTGGCCCAAGTGATTTCTCCGGTGATCACCTCCTTCGCGTTCCGCAGCATTGCCGCCACATTGCTGTCCAACGTTGCCTGCTGATCCAGGGTCAGCAGCGCCGAAACGCCCTGGGGAATGCTCCGTGTTGGCACCACGGCAACCTGTTTTCGGCTCACTTCAGCCGCTTGTTGGGCCGCCATCAGAATGTTCTTATTGTTAGGAAGGACAATGATGTACTCTGAAGGTGATTGCTCGATCGCTTCGAGAATTTGCGCCGTGCTTGGATTCATCGTCTGCCCACCCTCGACGATTCCCGTAGCGCCCAGACTGCGGAACACCTTCTTCAATCCTTCACCGGCGGCCACGGTCACCACGCCGATGCGGGGGGCTTCTTCTGCTGCCGCGACGAACGGAACCGGTGCAACCGGGGGGCGTGTCGCGGATGTCTCTCGCCCGGCGACAAACGCCTGATACTGCGCTTGCATATCTTCGACAACCACATCGCGCAAAGAGCCGCATTTTGCACCATAGCTGATGGGGATGCCCGGATCCAGGACGTGCACATGCACCTTGATTGTGTGCGGATCCCCCACCACCAACGCGGAATCTCCCATCGCCTCGATCGTCGCGCGGATCTCCGCGACATTCATGTCAGCGCCCACGAGGATGAATTGTACGTCATAGGGGTAATTTTCATCGAAGGTCACCTCTTCGGTCGTGAAAGCATGAGCGGTCACGGCCGGATGTTCGGCAACCGTGGCAGCGACCTCAGGCCGGGCAAACTCCGCCACGGTTTGTCCTTTCAGATGGCGCAACATGCCCTCCAGCACGATGGACAACCCTCGACCGCCGGCATCCACTACGCCGGCCTGCCGGAGTACCGCCAACAATTGCGGTGTCCGCGCTACAGCGGATTCGGCCCGCTGCACCAGTCGTTCAAACATGTATCGCAAGTCTGAGGTCTCTTTAGCAACGACGGCCGCTTCCTCGGCGACCTCGCGTATGACGGTGAGGATCGTCCCCTCTACCGGTTTGACAACTCCCTTATATGCGGTTTCTTTTGCCTCATTCATAGCGAGGGCAATATCGGCAGCAGACATACACGCTTTAGAATCCAGGCTACGCGCAAAACCACGCAATATCTGGGAAAGGATCACGCCCGAATTTCCACGTGCGCCCATCAATGCGCCATGCGCTACCTTGCTTGCCAGATACCCGACGTTATCCTCCTCAAGCTCGGTAATTTCGTTCCAGGCCGAAGTCATCGTCAAGGTCATATTCGTGCCGGTGTCACCATCGGGAACCGGGAAAACATTCAAGGCGTTAACCTCGGCTTGATGCTCACGTAGCCACACCAGTGAGGCCAATACCATCGCCTTCAAGTCGTGGCCGTTCAAAGACTCGATACTTGTATCACCCATTTGCTCACCCACATTAAGCCCCCTAGTCCGTATCGCTTACGCGCAAAGCCTGGATGTGCACGTTCACTTCGGCAACCGGAAGTTCCAACGCTCTTTCCACCTGATATTTCACCACATGCTTGATACTTTCCGCCACACTTGAAACGCGCGTCCCATATTCTACCACGACGTAAAGGTCAATGATGATATGTCCGTCGCGGACCTGCACTTCCACGCCCCGTTTGCGATCGGCCGAGAAAATATCCACCAGCCCCATTGCAAAATTCTTGGGTACCGTCCCCACAACGCCATAGCACGTCTGGACGGCTTCGCTGACAATCGAAGCGATAGCCGCCGGGGATACTTCGATTTTGCCCCGAGGTTGTATCGAGTCACTCATAAAATCCTCCTCACCAGTTGCGTCTTTTCCTCTTTGTGGTATTATAACACCTGTCATCGAGACAGAAGAGGTGAAACTATGGCAAAATGTGAAATCTGCGGCAAAGCCCCGATGTTTGGGCACAATGTAAGTCACTCTAACCGGGCGACGAATCGGCAGTTCCGCCCCAATATCCAGCACAAGCGGGTATTGGTGGATGGCGTGTGGCGACGTATGTACGTCTGCACTCGCTGCCTGCGCACCCTCTCGCGCGGTGAAAAGTAACCTACACTTTTCGGTAAGACTTAAGCGACAGCCCCGTTTATGATCAACGGGGCTGTTGCGTTGTCAGCGCCTGAACAGCCCCACGCAGCGCGCGAACGGCTGCGGCAACCCCTTCCGGCGCGCTAAAAATCGCCGACCCCGCGACCAGGTGATCGGCGCCCTGTGCAACCACAAGGGGGATCGTTGCGACATTGATGCCCCCATCCACGGAAAGCCATGCCCCTCTGCCGGCCGCATCGAGGATGCGTCGCACGGCTGCGATCTTGGGCAACGTCTCCGGTAAGAACTCTTGCCCTCCGAAGCCCGGATTAACGGTCATCACCAGAACCAGGTCGAGCATGGATGCCACGTAGCTTAGAGATGACTCCGGGGTTGCGGGATTCAGCGCCACGCCGGCCTGCACACCCAGCTCGTGGATTTGTTGCACCACCCGATGTAAATGCGGCGTCGCCTCCGGGTGAACCGTCAACATATCGGCGCCGGCCTCGGCAAAGGCTTCCACATAACGTTCGGGATTCTCGATCATCAGGTGCACATCGAGCGGCAAGCGGGTGACTTTGCGCAACGCCGCGACGACCGGCGGCCCGATCGTGAGGTTGGGCACGAAATGACCATCCATGACATCCACGTGGATGACATCGGCGCCCGCCGCTTCGGCCATCTCGATAGCCGTGCCGAGATAGGCAAAGTCGGCGGAAAGTATAGAGGCGGCAATCCGTACATATTTGCTCATGACCTGCCTATGATACAACGGATATGCGAAAAGGCAACTGCGAGCCTGAAGCCCTTCTCTGACGTTATGAAGCGGCCGGGTATCCGCGGCGCATTATTAAAGAAACGTTACAAAACCATTAAAGTCCAGAAAGCAGTATTGACATACATTTATAGGCGTGCTATCATTGAACATAGTTAAGTGTTTCGCAATGTTTACTATCACATAAGGCAACTAAGGAGGTTGAAAATGTTCCGTGACAGAATTCAAAATGCCTATGAAGAGCTTTCGCCGCGCTTTCGGGTCCTTGCTGACTTTATCCTGGAGAATACGCTCGATGTCGGCTTCCTGACGGCAACCGAACTGGCGCGGCGCGTTGGTGTTGATCCGGCGACCGTGGTGCGCTTTGCTCAGGACCTCGGCTACTCCGGTTACCGCGAGCTTTCCCGTGAGATCAAGCGCTACGTCAATCAGCAGTTGGCTTTGCGTTACCAAAAGGGTGCCGCCGAGGCCGAAGGCCTCGTGGGACAACTTGGAACATTTATGGATGAACTGAGCGACCGCATCCTTGATTTGAAGGCCGATGCCGGACAGATCGCCGAGGTTGCACAGGCCATCCACACGGCACAAAGAGTGTTCATCACCGGCAGCACCGAAGGATACGGCATCGCGGCCGTCTGGAGCACTTACCTCAATTTCATCGGTATTGAAACTTACCCCCTCCATGCGGATTACGCCCAGGCTGCGGTGATGTTGAGCAATGCCGAAGCGGGTGATCTGCTCATCGCCGTTTCCTTGGGGTTGGGGCCAGATACCGAGGTCGGACATCTGATCAACGCCGCGAAGGAGCAGGGCATGCGCACGATCTCCATCACCACAAGCCCGACCTTGTTGCCGGCCCGCCAGGCCGACATCAACCTGGTCGCGTTGTCCAAGACACCCGCGGGTTATCCCTCCTTTGATACTCTCATGGCCGTCCTGGCGTTATTGTGGCAGGCTCTGATCGCCCTGAACCCCGAAAAAGCCCAAAACAACGTCAAGGCCACGCTGAAGACACTCAGCGACCTTGTGGCCCAGAAGGACAAAGTGCCTTCCTATGACGTTGCTGCTTTGCAGCGCCTCTGGGGACTGGATTAAACATCTCAGGCATAAAAACAGGGAGGGCTTCAAGCCCTCCCTGTGATTTTGTCTTAAGGGGTTGGAGTGGGGGGGATGCTCTCCCACACCGGCAAGGCCGCATAAGAACGCGGCCACGTCGCCGTATAAAAGGCCACATAATCTGTCATACTCTCCTGCCACAACTTATCCACATGGCCGCCACTGTGCACTTGATAGGTCACATCTGCGCCACGTTCCCGCAAAGCCTCATACAGATTGGCCGTCGAAGATTTCGCCCAATCCAAATCTCCGGCGTCCAGATAGATGCGCACGCCCGGCGCGCCTTCTTTGATGAGCAGGAAAGGGTCATACTGCGGCATAGGGCGATTTAACGCCAGCGCCGGGCTATGGCCACCCACAATGCTGAACATATCCGGGTGACGGAAGGCAATCTCCAGGGCCCACACGCCACCGCGAGAAACGCCACCGATGGCCCGTCCGGCAGGGTCACGCCAGGTACGATAGGTCTGGTCAATCAAAGGCACCAACTCATCCACCAACATGCCCTCGAAAGACCAGGAACCGCCGCTCGAATTCACATACAGTCCATCTGCGCTTACGCCGGGCATGACGATGATCGCCGGGCCGACCATGCCACGGATGATCCAGTCGTCCAGCACTTCATCAATGCCCAGGGTGTCCCAGTGGCGTTCATCAAGGGGCCAGCCGTGAAGCACGTACACCACCGGGAAAGCCGCGGCAGGATAATCATCGTAACACGGCGGCAAGTGAACGAGGAGACGCACCTGTTCCCCCATGGCCTTGCTCGAAAATGTGGTGGATTCGGTTCTTCCACGGAGATAGGTGCAATAGTAAGGCGTGGGAGTAGGCGTAGGCGAGGGGGTGAACGTCGGTTGCGGTGTAGGCGAAGCTGTGGGTTGCACGGTCGTAGGGACGATTTCCATCACTTTGGCAGAAGTGACTTCTGAAAGTGTCGGTAGCGTTGATGCGGCGAGCAGTGTTGGATCACTGGCGCCTTCTACCTCTCCTCCTTGACATCCCGTCACCATGAACCCAATAGTCAGAATAACGATAATTACCGAGAGTTTACTGTACACGTTCAAACCTGTGCTTGTATTGGCAAATATCGTTTCGTAGTGTAACACTTCCGGTCTTTTCGTCAAGATTGGAAGTGTATGGCTATACAAGCAACAGTTCCTTGGCAATGACCTACTCTCCCACCCCGCTACCAGGGCAGTACC
>DAOSNS010000046.1:0-9813 GCA_035373625.1 Anaerolineae bacterium
ATTACGCTTTTTCGTAATCGCAGCGTAATCAGTCAGGACTCCTCCAACCCTCCTCGAACGGATCGAAGTGGGTGAAACCAAGAGAGATCGAGAGTGGGGATAGGAATAGTTGACCTTTCAGTATCCTCGAACGGATCGAAGTGGGTGAAACTAAGCCTCAAATAACCATAGCTAACAGTACTTCCAACACCTTTCAGTATCCTCGAACGGATCGAAGTGGGTGAAACATTGATAACTCACAATGGCTATTCTACGCAAAAAAGTCTTTCAGTATCCTCGAACGGATCGAAGTGGGTGAAACACGGCTATAGCCTGCTTACAAATGTGCAGAGTGTTCTTTCAGTATCCTCGAACGGATCGAAGTGGGTGAAACCTTATAATGCGATTCCAGGGGTACAGTATCAATCTGCTTTCAGTATCCTCGAACGGATCGAAGTGGGTGAAACTACCGTATGAGATAGAGAAACTTTGGAGTACATTATCCTTTCAGTATCCTCGAACGGATCGAAGTGGGTGAAACAAACCACGGATTGGGGCAATGGCGCAATGCAGGTTACTTTCAGTATCCTTGAACGGATGGGAGCAGGGAAACGTTATTTGTTTTCTCTGCGGCGCCCATCCGTGGTGGCTTTCAGTATCCTCGAACGGATCGAAGTGGGTGAAACCACCATCGGATTGAGAAAAAATGTGCAGCACATCATCTTTCAGTATCCTCGAACGGATCGAAGTGGGTGAAACGAGCCTGTGCAGATTTCACGCCACCGAGTTGACCAGCTTTCAGTATCCTCGAACGGATCGAAGTGGGTGAAACTGTTTTACAATCTGCTCCAATACAAATGTCATAGCTCTTTCAGTATCCTCGAACGGATCGAAGTGGGTGAAACAATCCCGGATAAAGAAAATTATCCGGGACCACGAAAGCTTTCAGTATCCTCGAACGGATCGAAGTGGGTGAAACATCAAAGTCGCCCATATGTCCAACCCGAAAGATTACACTTTCAGTATCCTCGAACGGATCGAAGTGGGTGAAACCATTCGTAAGCAGGCTATAGCCGTCCTTCAAGAATTCATCTTTCAGTATCCTCGAACGGATCGAAGTGGGTGAAACCTAGGGGGGACGGCGCAGGGGAGATTGTAAACCGCCTTTCAGTATCCTCGAACGGATCGAAGTGGGTGAAACACAATTACGGCCCGGCTACTGACGATATGTTCATTGTTCTTTCAGTATCCTCGAACGGATCGAAGTGGGTGAAACCAAATACCACCGTCGGAGGGAACATGGAGATAAGAACTTTCAGTATCCTCGAACGGATCGAAGTGGGTGAAACTTCCAGAAAGGTTATCCTATAATTGACTGGGGCCGTCCTTTCAGTATCCTCGAACGGATCGAAGTGGGTGAAACTCATTTGTCAGCTTAGTGAGCGTGAGAAAATTGCTACTTTCAGTATCCTCGAACGGATCGAAGTGGGTGAAACTAGAGGGTGACATAGTCGAGACCGGAGCCTCGCTAGAGACTTTCAGTATCCTCGAACGGATCGAAGTGGGTGAAACATTGTTGAGGCGATTATCGAGTTGATTCCATTCTTGTCTTTCAGTATCCTCGAACGGATCGAAGTGGGTGAAACATTTGATATTACAGTTAAAGTAGCAGATTAAGCAGGCTTTCAGTATCCTCGAACGGATCGAAGTGGGTGAAACTGAATACGTCGGGTATCTCAATCTTGCCCTCGAGGACTTTCAGTATCCTCGAACGGATCGAAGTGGGTGAAACCTGTGGATGACAAAATAGCCACAATTTATGGACAGCTTTCAGTATCCTCGAACGGATCGAAGTGGGTGAAACTTTAATGCCGGAAACACCACTATACTCTGCCTTAGCCCTTTCAGTATCCTCGAACGGATCGAAGTGGGTGAAACAAATGGTCCGCTCTCTACTGCCGGTGGTATCGTGTCTTTCAGTATCCTCGAACGGATCGAAGTGGGTGAAACAAACCGGCACGCGGCGTGCTAGCGGTGGGAGTTCCGCTTTCAGTATCCTCGAACGGATCGAAGTGGGTGAAACTAGGATTGTTTTCAATCGTTAATCGTTAGATGATTTTCTTTCAGTATCCTCGAACGGATCGAAGTGGGTGAAACCTGACGGCGCTTCTTCTTTCTTCTCTCTTTCCTCACCTTTCAGTATCCTCGAACGGATCGAAGTGGGTGAAACAACAACGCTGGCCGCGGAAACCGGAGGGAAAAACGACTTTCAGTATCCTCGAACGGATCGAAGTGGGTGAAACGAATCCAGTTTCGACTATGTCTTAAAGTTGGTGAACTTTCAGTATCCTCGAACGGATCGAAGTGGGTGAAACGAATCTGGTGTTGTGCATTTTGCATTTTAACTGACTTTCAGTATCCTCGAACGGATCGAAGTGGGTGAAACTCACCGAACACAGCACGCCGTAACCGCCTTTTCTCTTTCAGTATCCTCGAACGGATCGAAGTGGGTGAAACGAATATGGACCTGATTCCTTTTTTTGGGCGACTAGTCCCTTTCAGTATCCTCGAACGGATCGAAGTGGGTGAAACAGCCTGAAGCCATCGCCTCAGGCTTGCCGTGGGGGCCCTTTCAGTATCCTCGAACGGATCGAAGTGGGTGAAACAAGATGGTGAACCGCACGGGACACACGAGCGTCAACTTTCAGTATCCTCGAACGGATCGAAGTGGGTGAAACTCAATGACAGTGGAGTACAAGTAGATCGTGCTGCGCTTTCAGTATCCTCGAACGGATCGAAGTGGGTGAAACTTTAGATTCGGCGCACCTCCCCGAAGCTGAAATGGTACCTTTCAGTATCCTCGAACGGATCGAAGTGGGTGAAACCATACTGGAGCGCAAGATACGTCATGGCCTATAGTACCTTTCAGTATCCTCGAACGGATCGAAGTGGGTGAAACTATACTTTCTTCGAGGGTATGGTAGAGAGAGAGCACTTTCAGTATCCTCGAACGGATCGAAGTGGGTGAAACAAATGGCACGCAAAGTCCCGCCACTAATAGTGAGGAGCTTTCAGTATCCTCGAACGGATCGAAGTGGGTGAAACTCATCTTGACTGTCAAGTTCGTTTAAGCTATTTTTACTTTCAGTATCCTCGAACGGATCGAAGTGGGTGAAACTCCAAGAATACCCACTTCGGGTGGGCGTTCTTAGAAGCTTTCAGTATCCTCGAACGGATCGAAGTGGGTGAAACTCAAGCCAGGCTCGCAGCGCAGGCGCGTTCTGATGTACTTTCAGTATCCTCGAACGGATCGAAGTGGGTGAAACATATTTGGGTCAATACGGGCTGCGGCTGTCGGGAAACTTTCAGTATCCTCGAACGGATCGAAGTGGGTGAAACTCAAAACCTATGGTTCGCTCAAATTTAGACAAGTTTTGAGAATTGTGGTAAGCTCTCGGTATGAACGAGAGTCTTACCGTGATCAGTGAACGCGTTGATGACATCCCCTTGCTGTTGGCCCAGATGGAGCAGATGGGGACGCCGTCCTTGCTGGACGAATTCTTCCCCACCCACGGCAACTGGCAGGGTCTTAGCCTGGGGTGGGTGGCCACGATCTGGTTGGCCCACATCCTCTCTGAGGGTGACCATCGGCTGAACCATGTCCAATCCTGGGCCGAGAAGCGTTTGGAGACGCTGAGTCGCTGCACCGGCCAGGAGGTGCGCGCCCTGGACTTCAGCGACGACCGCCTGGCGGATGTGCTGAGTGCCCTCAGCCAGGATACCGCCTGGGAGAGCTTTGAGGCCGCGCTGAATGGACACCTGCTGCGGGTGTACGACCTGGATCCACAGCAGGTGCGGGTGGATAGCACCACGGCCAGCGGCTACGGTTCGGTGACCCCCGACGGGTTGTTCCAGTTCGGGCATAGCAAAGACCACCGGCCGGACCTGCCGCAGGTGAAGGTGATGCTCTCCACCCTGGACCCTCTCGGCCTGCCCCTGGCCACCACGGTACTGCCAGGGCAGCGGGCCGATGACCCGTTGTACATCCCGGCCATTACCCGGGTGCGAGAGGGCCTGGGCCGACAGGGGCTGTTGTATATCGGGGACTGCAAAATGGGGGCGCTGCTGACCCGCGCCTTTATCCAGGCCGGTGGCGATTTCTACCTGTGCCCCTTGTCGGAGATCCAGCTGTCGCCAGAAGCTCTGGAAGAGTACCTGACCTCGGTTTGGCGTGGGGAACAGAACCTTACTCCCATCTATCGGGAAGAGGAGAATGGCGAACGGGAACGGATCGCCGAGGGCTACGAACGGCTGGAGGTGCTGACGGCGGAGTGTGGAGGGCCCAACCATCATCTGGACCGAACGGCGGCTGGTGTTGCGTTCGTTGAAGCAGGCGCAGGCAGCGGAAGCTGCCTTGCGCGCCCGGTTGGCGAAGGCCCAACAGGCGGTGACCGCTCTGAATGAGAGAGGCTGTGGCAAGAAGCGGTTGACGGCGGTAGAGCTGCGGCAGGCGGCAGAAGCAATCGTAGAGCAGCACCAGGTCCAGGGACTGTTGCGCCTGAGTTATGATGAAGAAGTGCGGGAGCGGCCGGTGCGGCGCTATCGGGGACAGCCAGCGACCGTACGACAGGAGCGGGAAGTGCGGGTGACGGTGGTCGTGGATGAGGAGGCGCTGGAAAAGGCCATTCGTCGGCTGGGCTGGCGGGTGTATGTCACCAATGCATCGGCGGAACGGCTTACCCTGGAGCAGGCCGTGCTGGCCTACCGGGGTCAGTATCTCATTGACCGGGGCATGGGGCGTCTGAAAGGCCGGCCTTTGTCGCTCGTGCCCATGTATCTGCAGCGGGATGACCGGGTCACCGGCTTGATTCGGTTGCTGACCATCGGCCTGCGGGTGCTGACGCTTTTGGAGTTTGTCGTCCGGCGCAGCCTGGCCGTGGAGGGGGCGAAATTGGCCGGTCTGTATGCCGGGAACTCCAAGCGGGCGACGGCGCGGCCTACGGCAGAGCGCCTGCTGGAGGCCTTTCGGGGCATTACCCTGACGGTCATTCAGGAGCCCTATCAAACCCGTCGTCATCTTACTCCGCTCTCCGAGGTGCAACAGCGCATTCTGGCGTTGTTGGGCTTCTCTACAGACATCTACGCCAGGCTCTGCATTGATTCTGCCAAACCGCCATAAAAATGAGCGAACCATGGGTCAAAAGACTTGACAAAGACTTTTTCGAGAAGGTACTTTCAGTATCCTCGAACGGATCGAAGTGGGTGAAACCATCTTCGTTCCTCCATACACGATGGAGGACGCCGTCTTTCAGTATCCTCGAACGGATCGAAGTGGGTGAAACAGCAAGGTTATAGTTTACTCACGAATGTACAAAGTGTGTCTTTCAGTATCCTCGAACGGATCGAAGTGGGTGAAACCTCGTGATCTGATTCAGCGTCCCCGTTGTCCACTACTCTTTCAGTATCCTCGAACGGATCGAAGTGGGTGAAACGTGCCTGAACGGCGACAAGCCGACCTCATTCTTGTACACTTTCAGTATCCTCGAACGGATCGAAGTGGGTGAAACAAAATTTTATCGGTGACCCCAACAGTGCGATGATAGACTTTCAGTATCCTCGAACGGATCGAAGTGGGTGAAACCCAAATGATCTCCAGCATCTTCTATTGAGGCACAGACTTTCAGTATCCTCGAACGGATCGAAGTGGGTGAAACGAGTTGTCCGTTAGATACTCGGCTGCGTAATGATTCTTTCAGTATCCTCGAACGGATCGAAGTGGGTGAAACTCCAGGGCGATTTTTCCCGGTCGGCGATGTGTGGTAGTCTTTCAGTATCCTCGAACGGATCGAAGTGGGTGAAACCTTGTGCGTGCAAACGACGGAGAGCCAGGGCAAATCCCTTTCAGTATCCTCGAACGGATCGAAGTGGGTGAAACTTTGTCGTAAATCAATTCCAAAGGAGGCTTGCCATGTTCTTTCAGTATCCTCGAACGGATCGAAGTGGGTGAAACGAGTATCTAACGGACAACTCGAACTTCTTCTCCTCTCTTTCAGTATCCTCGAACGGATCGAAGTGGGTGAAACTTGCTGAACTGATTGCTGTTCTTGGGGACCAGGGCCTCTTTCAGTATCCTCGAACGGATCGAAGTGGGTGAAACGAAGGGCGACCGCGAGTTGCCGGATACGTTGCGCACTTTCAGTATCCTCGAACGGATCGAAGTGGGTGAAACCAATCCAGACAAGGCCCGGGCCTATTTCGCAGCGTTCTTTCAGTATCCTCGAACGGATCGAAGTGGGTGAAACGCCCGCTACGTTGATTTCATATCTTGCGAAAGAACTCTTTCAGTATCCTCGAACGGATCGAAGTGGGTGAAACAATATGAACCGGCATCCGACGCAGGTATATATACTCTTTCAGTATCCTCGAACGGATCGAAGTGGGTGAAACTTGATTTCGTCAGCAAACCGAATAACGCCAATAATGTACTTTCAGTATCCTCGAACGGATCGAAGTGGGTGAAACCATTGCTTGTAATTGGGCGATGGCTGCTGAGGAGTTAGCTTTCAGTATCCTCGAACGGATCGAAGTGGGTGAAACTTGTGGGAAGGTGGGCAGTCAGCCCACAAGGACTGGAACTTTCAGTATCCTCGAACGGATCGAAGTGGGTGAAACTCCTCACGGCGCGCCAAGAAGCGGCTTTGTTGTACTTTCAGTATCCTCGAACGGATCGAAGTGGGTGAAACATAGCTTATGAGAATGACGATTCTGGTTACTGATACTTTCAGTATCCTCGAACGGATCGAAGTGGGTGAAACCAAGGCGGCGGCGACCTGCGGGGCTGGATTCTTGCGCTTTCAGTATCCTCGAACGGATCGAAGTGGGTGAAACAAAATCACATCGCGCGTCGTGGGATACGTCGTCTTCTTTCAGTATCCTCGAACGGATCGAAGTGGGTGAAACCTGTACCGCTACTTTGTTGACCGTTAGTTGAGGGTCTTTCAGTATCCTCGAACGGATCGAAGTGGGTGAAACATATCTTTTAGTTCTGGTGGCGATGATGATGATTACTTTCAGTATCCTCGAACGGATCGAAGTGGGTGAAACCTCCGCGAGCGTCAAGCGATGATGCAAACGACCGTAACTTTCAGTATCCTCGAACGGATCGAAGTGGGTGAAACTCGCTATGAGTGAGCAAACAAAAAACGCCCCCGACCTTTCAGTATCCTCGAACGGATCGAAGTGGGTGAAACTACCGAAGCCGAGGTCAGCGAGTTTAAAGATGAGATAAACTTTCAGTATCCTCGAACGGATCGAAGTGGGTGAAACTTCTGCTACCCTGCGAGTATTAACGACCTTCTAGGCTTTCAGTATCCTCGAACGGATCGAAGTGGGTGAAACAAAATTTATAATTACCAGTGTATATAATTCTGCAAACTTTCAGTATCCTCGAACGGATCGAAGTGGGTGAAACCGCAAGCCCGCCGCGTTGGACTTGTCTGTGTAGTCACTTTCAGTATCCTCGAACGGATCGAAGTGGGTGAAACGTCGAGACCTTGAGCCGGGCGGGCGGTTCTACGACCTTTCAGTATCCTCGAACGGATCGAAGTGGGTGAAACGACCAACTGACAAGCAACAAGCCCGCAATCCTCGTCGACTTTCAGTATCCTCGAACGGATCGAAGTGGGTGAAACTTTGAGAGCCAAGTTCGCCCGCAGAGTTATTGACAACTTTCAGTATCCTCGAACGGATCGAAGTGGGTGAAACTGATTGCCGGAGAACGACCGTTCTCCGTGAATGAACTTTCAGTATCCTCGAACGGATCGAAGTGGGTGAAACTTGTATTGTGTGCGTGGCAGTCCCTTGCCACCCTGCGTGCGCTTTCAGTATCCTCGAACGGATCGAAGTGGGTGAAACTGATGCTCTATGACAAACCGCATACAACAGTCTCCCTTTCAGTATCCTCGAACGGATCGAAGTGGGTGAAACCATGCTATAATATAAGCAAATACAAAAGGAGACAAACTTTCAGTATCCTCGAACGGATCGAAGTGGGTGAAACACAAGCGACGAGGGGCACTATATCGAGGATCACGGGTTCTTTCAGTATCCTCGAACGGATCGAAGTGGGTGAAACACTGTGCAGGGGCTATGGGTGCAGGGGCTGGATACGGACTTTCAGTATCCTCGAACGGATCGAAGTGGGTGAAACCTCGCCGTCACATCTAGCAGATGAAAAATCTCATGCTTTCAGTATCCTCGAACGGATCGAAGTGGGTGAAACTCTTCTTCTGGTGGTGGCGCAGATATTACTTATGTGCTTTCAGTATCCTCGAACGGATCGAAGTGGGTGAAACGTGATAAAATGACCATTGCTGAACTGATTTCTGTTCTCTTTCAGTATCCTCGAACGGATCGAAGTGGGTGAAACTAGTGGAAAAGGCGTTGAGGGCTGTTCCATCGCGGTACACTTTCAGTATCCTCGAACGGATCGAAGTGGGTGAAACGGATAAGAACATCAGCATAGTCACCGCGCAAGGTATCCTTTCAGTATCCTCGAACGGATCGAAGTGGGTGAAACCATCCAGACCCGCGCTGATGCGTTGGAATTTTAGACTTTCAGTATCCTCGAACGGATCGAAGTGGGTGAAACTACTTCATTTTGGCTGGCGCTCCATTCGTGAGTGCCAGACTTTCAGTATCCTCGAACGGATCGAAGTGGGTGAAACCCGAATACCGCAACTGACAGTAGGTGTTGGGAGTGTTCTTTCAGTATCCTCGAACGGATCGAAGTGGGTGAAACGATCACGTCCACTTCACCGTTGGCGAGCGCCGGTATCTTTCAGTATCCTCGAACGGATCGAAGTGGGTGAAACTATAAAGTGATCCTCCTGATTGCATCGCGCACACGCACTTTCAGTATCCTCGAACGGATCGAAGTGGGTGAAACTACCAGTTCATTGGCACGGGCGCGGGGACGACGGCCTTTCAGTATCCTCGAACGGATCGAAGTGGGTGAAACCGAGTGTGGGAAGGCGGCCTTGAGCGCGGCCAACGACTTTCAGTATCCTCGAACGGATCGAAGTGGGTGAAACTCCAGGGCCGCGGCGCGGGTCTGCACGTCCGTGCGCTTGCTTTCAGTATCCTCGAACGGATCGAAGTGGGTGAAACAAAAATAACATATCTTGAGCGGGTCCCGTATCCGCATCTTTCAGTATCCTCGAACGGATCGAAGTGGGTGAAACAAACAATCAATGACAGAAAAGGCAGAATGTCGAAACTTTCAGTATCCTCGAACGGATCGAAGTGGGTGAAACTAACACTGAGCGTGGAAAGACGACCAGCGCAAACGCAAACTTTCAGTATCCTCGAACGGATCGAAGTGGGTGAAACCAATCTGTGGTACTATCTACCCAAGTGGGCACAGGGAAACTTTCAGTATCCTCGAACGGATCGAAGTGGGTGAAACACCCATCCGGCCGTGCAGTTCTGCAAGCATAGCCGCAGCTTTCAGTATCCTCGAACGGATCGAAGTGGGTGAAACCATCGTATTGTGGTAGCGCAAGTGGTCAGTACAGTTGCTTTCAGTATCCTCGAACGGATCGAAGTGGGTGAAACCCATTTGTGGATTATCCATTTGTGGATTTTCCACAAACTTTCAGTATCCTCGAACGGATCGAAGTGGGTGAAACGTGAGAACAATGTTGACGATGTGCGCGGAGTATTCTTTCAGTATCCTCGAACGGATCGAAGTGGGTGAAACAATTCGGTGGTGGCCGCCGGGGACGGGTTCATTCAGCTTTCAGTATCCTCGAACGGATCGAAGTGGGTGAAACA
>DAOSNS010000046.1:9913-36269 GCA_035373625.1 Anaerolineae bacterium
CTTTCAGTATCCTCGAACGGATCGAAGTGGGTGAAACCCGCCTATGCCCCCCACTATAGCGGATTTCAGGGCTTTGTCAAGCCCCAATCTATCCACAGTGGGGATTTGTTAAGGTGCATAGCCGGATAGCGTCCCACCCGGCCTCGGGCGGCTTCGCAACCTCTTTTTTGCGCTAAAACCGGCCTGGTTTGCGAAAACGCACCGGCAACAAAAAACGCCCCCCTGTTATCTATACCACATCATTACAGAAGCGTCGAAACTCGCAGATCTCACATTTGGCCCGCTGCCCCGGCGGTTCCGGCATCCGCTCGCCCGCTACAATCTCCCGCATCGCGGCAAGCGCGTCCCGTACCCCCTCACGCAGTTCGGCGTTCAGGGAGACGCTGCGCGCGCGCCGTGCAGGTATGAAGTAGATAAATCCACGTTGCGCCGGCAGCCCCCACAGTTCTTCCAGCAGCATCGCATAGGCCGTCAGTTGTAACAGGATGTGCTGCCCGGCGCGCCCCGGCGAATCTTTGTACTCGACGGCAATCGCTTCATCCTGACGGCGAATCGCCAGATCAATGCGCCCGCATAAACCCAACGTCTCACTCGCCACATCCAGATTGAAATACCGCTCCCCCTCTGTCAGCCCATAGGTGCGCAGGCTGCGTCGCCGCTCGCGATCTTCTTCGTCATCCTGCGCCAACCGGCCTTGCTCCATCTTGAAGGTGACCGGGCGAATCGTCGGCAGACAATACCGATAGTATACGATGCGTGAACAATAGGCGTATTGTTTGAGATCACTGACCAGGAGCATCGCCGCCTCCCCTCGCTTCATTATGCTACCCAGCTCGTTCCTCATCCAGAGGCAGAGGTGCCCGGAGATTTCCCTTGTCCCCCTGTCTCCCCCTCTTCCTCTTTCCCATTCCCACTCGCCTGCCGGGGCTGTTGGATCACTTCCAGACGGGCCTGCCAGTCTTTTTCACAACACGGAAACAGTTGGATTTTGCCGGCATGCTTGCCCAGACGTTTGCGCATTTTCGCCATCATCTCTTCTTGATGGACGCGCCGCAGGTCCCCGCTGAACGCGCTGTATTGAATGCGCTCCAGGCCGTAATCGGCACAGATGTCGGCGATCTTGGTGCGGATGCGATTGCTGGGGATGTCGTACACCACTACGATCTGCATCGCTTCACCATCCGGATTTGAAGGGTTGATAGGCCGCGCGTTCTCCACGCAAGAAGCTGCCCACATGGCGCGCCTGCGATTGTAGAATCCAGCGCAGTTTTTGGCGTTTTCCTTCGTAACGCTCACCGCTCTCCTCGATCCGCTCCAACACCCGTTCGGCGAGCGTCCGGCGTGTCTCCATTTCCAGACGGCCCTCTGCATCCTGCTTCAGGGCCACGCCCTGCCCGATGAGGCCCAACAGGGCACGATCTACCACCGGCGCGCGGAATTCCTCGATCAGGTCGAGCACCAGGCTGGGCTTGCCGGGGCGGTCAACGTGGATGAAACCCGCGTAAGGATCAAGCCCGGCCAACAAGATCGCGCGCTCTACCTGTCCGTAGAGGATGCCGTAACCGTAGTTGAGCGCCGCATTGAATGGGTCGGTGGCGCCACGCCCTTCACGGCCGGGCCAGCCCAACGTCGGCGGAACGACCTGCCGGACACCTTCCCAATAGGCTTGCGCCGCGCGCCCTTCGATGGAGAGCAGTTCCGCGCGGCGCGTCTCGCTGTTCAAGTCCTGATTCACGGCACGCCAGGCGTCCACCTCTTTGATGTGCGCTTCCACCTTAGCAGCGGCTGCCCGCAAGGCGGTGTAACAGTCGGGATCCTTCTCTTTGCGATTCTTGGCGATGTATTTGAGCAACTGAGCCTGATTCTGGATTTTGCCGATGGCGAAGCCGGCGGCCAATATCGCCCCGCGGGTATCGCTATAGGCGATGTATTGCGCGCGGCGTGTCTGGACCGTGCCGCTCAATCCCGCCGCATACAGGGCCGCGTAAGGCTCGCCCCGCGAGGAGAGGCAGTAGACGGGAATGCCGTTTTCGGCGCACAGCCGCAGCGCATCGGATGAGAGTGAGACGCCATTGCTCAAGATGAGCACATTTTCCAGGGTGAGGAGGGGCGCTTCGGCTATCAAATCACCTTTCACCTTCACCTGCAGCCGCTCGCTGTGTTTGCCCAGGAAAGAACCGTATTGGTCTATGATCAGGTTTTGGACGATGGACATAGTTACCTCGGTAGATATGGAAAGTGGATCATCTGCTTTGCTACAACGCACCCCCGCGCGTTTGGCCTCAGATCGGCACGGTCTTCCGACGCCAACTCATACAGATGGAGCGCCCCGGGATACGCCTCGAACCGCCGGCAAGTTTCTGCCTTTACCCGCTCCGGCCCTGTCTTCCCCCACGCCTCAAACCCCATCTCCATTCTCCATCCTGTACCACCCATTCCCCTTGACCGCATCCTTCCCCACGTGGGTGAACTGTCCCCACAGCAGCCAGGGCAAAAATGGCATCCAGTCTTCTGCCTGCAAGGTCACCCGTCCCACCAACCCGCCCAAAGGGGATTCGGCGTGACGGCGGGTGGAATAGCTGCGCAGTTCTTCCCAGGACAGTCGTTGCTCGACCACCCGCACGGCCTCCGCCTCTGCCAGCAATGCCGGGAAATCCACATCCAGAGGGGTATCGCAAAAAGCCCCGCTGAGGCTTTCCAGGCGTTCCAACAGCCGCTGCAAGAACGGGCGGAAGCGAAACGTCTCCGGCTTGAGCAACTGTTCGCGCTCGATGAGGCGGGTGGGGGTGAGGAAGTGAAACGTGATGCGTGAAGCGTTGAGCGCGATCTGAGACCCGGCCCGCTCCTGAATCTGTGCGTGCGTGATGGGCACATCGGGCACCTGCACCATCCTCTCGCCGGAGCGCAGGACGGGTTGGCGCTCGCCGGTGAGGGGATTTTCGGCCCACACTTCGCGCACGGTCAAACGTCCACGCCGTCGGCGGCCGTCGTACTGCTCGTACTCGCGTCCCAGGCCGCCCTTCTCGAACTCCTGCAAAGCCAGCACCACGTAAGGGAACAATTGCAGCGCCTGCGCATACAACGTCAGCCCAAAACACAACCGTTCTCCCGGCTCATACCGGAACACCCCCGACCCATCCTCGCGTTCCCAGAAATGCCCGGCAGAATGGAGGAACGAGGATGAAGGAGAGGACAACGCTCCATTCAGCAACGGCGGCTGCACCGTGAACGGTCTGGGGCGATCCTGTCCGCGCGCGTGATTGGGATCCAGCGTGCTGACCAGCGTAGCGACCGGGCACGTCGTCGCCAGCGCGCAGGTACTGCACTCCACTTCGCGCTGGCGGGCGAACGCACAGAACTTGCGGCGCAGCGCGTGGAAGAGCGCGCCGCGCAGCGCCGAACCTTGATGTTCGTTCAACTCAACAACATCACGCGCCTCGGCGACGAAGCGCATGCGATGGGCGGTGAAGTGATGCATGGGTATATCTCCGAGTCTATTTTTGTGGATCTCCGCTCAAAAGCATTTAACCTATGCGATATGCTTCCATGTTCCCATTTGGGTTACCTCGAACGTTGCATTGTGCTGGAGTATAGCGCCGGGCATCCAAAAGACTTGAGCAGGGGTCAACGTCATCCCAAATTGCTGGCTATCGCGGCGTGTCTCGCGTCCGATCAGTGGTTCAATTTGTCCACTGGCCTCTACTCCATTCACAAACGCATGAGCCTGCAGGGAGTTCTGCACCTTAAGGGTGACCCGCGGGCGCGCGGCGTTCAGGTCCCAACCGTCTATATTTCCCGGCCCAAACTTGATCAGACGCAACTGCCCAAACCCATAGCGACGCTCGCCACCCACTTGCAGATCGCCCAACCAGGTGTGCCAGGCTGGCTCTGCGCCCAGGTGGACCTGGGCCTCCGCATCCAGAAAGACATCACCACCGATAGCAGTGCGCGTGCCGTCGGGATAAGCATACGGCGCGATGAACTCTACCTCGTGCAGACTGCCATCTTCAGCGGAGGTCATAGATGGGTCCAGGGCCGTGGTCACGTGAGCGTTCAGGTAGCGACGTTCAAACTTGGTGGCAGCGTACTGCCCGTAGCACAGTTGCCTATCCCGATAGTGCGGGGTAAGCAATGAGCCGTTCTTCTCAACAAACCAGTAGCCGAAGGCGCAATGGTCCCTGACCCAATCCCCGACGGTCTGATAATCATCCGGGCGTTGCGCCTTAAGCACCTCTTTCGCAAAGCCGCGGCGGGTGAGGGCCTCGGTCACCGCGCCCCAGAGGTTGCGGGCGGGGATGTAATAGCGGGTCCGCTGCACGTTGCCGACTTTGTGGTAACCGATGTGCAGCGGGCTGCGCAGTTCATACGTGACGCGAAACATCTGCCAGGTCATGGTCACCTCCATCATCCCAGCGCCTTGGCGTGATAGCGGGCGTAGATAAGGGCCTGCTCCAGCAGGCGTTTGGCGAGGAGAAGTTGATCCAGATCAGTGGCCAGGTGGTCGCGAACGGCCTGAAGTGGATCAACGGCGTTCTGGAAGGCCTCAATACGGGCCTCTCTGAACAGGGAAGCGGCCTGCTCTTTGAGTTTGTCAGCGCCCGGCTTCTCACGTTCCCCTCGCGACACCTGATACAGGAAGAAGGCATAGACGCCGTCCTCCTGCAAGATGCCCAGGGATTTGGTGATGTGGTTCTCAGCCTGCTTTTGGATGGCCTGATGGACTTGCTCGGCGATTTCCCAGCCGTATTTGGCACACAGTTGATCCAGATTCACTGCGCTCATTGCCCACCTCCCGCGTTCAGGTTGAGCACCCGTAGCCGGCCCATGCCGCGCGTGCTCATCCCGCCGATGCCGAGGGACTCAAATAATCGCAACCCATTTTCTAGCGTCGCTTTCACAGTTGCCTTGCCGCCATTATCTTTCAGCGGTTCTTGTCCAGCAATCTGGTAGTAGTGAGGATCGCTCACCACGACCTCAAAATAGAACACACTGGAGCGGGGGATGGCCTCATAGGTATAGAGCGCGCCTTCGAGGGCGGCGCCGGTCTGCGGGTCAATGCTCACCGAGGTGCGCACCTCCAGGTTGTCGTTGACAATGTGGCCGAACATCTTATCGGAGACCAGCACAGCGCGGTTGAGAATTTCCTGCGGAACATTGGGCAGTGTGAGTGTGAGGCCGCTGCCGGCTACATCCAGCATCAGCCAGCCCAGGTTGAGCTCGCCGCTGACTTTGACGCCGCTGGCCACGCGCACCTGATCATCCTGCGGCTCCGATTCGGTATCGGTAATCTCCAAATCGCGCAGAACGCTGGGGCAGGTCACCCACACCGGCCCCGCCAGGGAGTGGACGGGGAAGAAAACCAGGCGCGCATCCGAGAACTGCGCCAGGCCCTGAAAACTGCCGCCGCTCGTGCCTTTGGCAAAGCCGAAGGTGACGCAGATGGGGCAATCGGGCTGGCCGCAGTGGCCCCCCTGCCCGGCACACTGCGGGAACTTGGCGTTCTCTTGCATCGCGGCGTAGGTGCGGCAGGCGCCAGCGATACTCGTGCCGGGAATCTTGGGGAGATTGGTCCCCGGCTCGCGGACGATGGACATATCCACGCGCCCCAGGTGCATCCCGCCCGTGCCGACGTGAATCGGGTCCAAGGCCAAAGCAAAGTATTCGATCATATTTGGTTTGTAAGCCATGTCAGTCCTCCTTACTTGACTTGATCTTTTGCTTGAGAATATGCAGATAGAGTTCCAGGCAATGGAAGAACCGCCCGCTGAGGACGTCTTCCGGCGTGACCACGTGAGGGTTGTTTTGCGCGTCCCTGCGGTCAAACAGGCCGGCCTCTTTGAGGGTCGTCCGGACCAGGTTTTCAAATTCCTGGCCCGTCTCCCACGATTCCCGCTTGCTCTCCAGCAGGGCCCACACGCCGTGCAGGCCGGTCTCGGTGATGCCGCTTTTCTGCAGGTCCTCCCACATTTTCACCAGGCGGGGCAACTCCTCCAGCAGGAGCACATCCTGCGCCGGATCAAAGGCAAAGCGCCGCGCGGTGTGGTCCAGCCAGAGGTAGGCAAAGCGGGAGGGGGTCACGCGCACCGCCTCACCCGCTTGCAGCGTCTTGACGTGAACCCACCACACGCCATCTCGCTCAAAGCAATGGGTGTGATGCGCCGCCAGCGTCCCGACGAACTCGAAGTAGGGATACCAGACATCTTCGGTAGTTCCGTCCCCCATCACAATCGGTACTTGAAGCGTGATGTGCTGGCCCTTGCATGCTAAATCCAGCGTCACTTTTTGCCCATCATTCTGCGGCGGCTTCGCAATCTGCCATTCATCATTTGCATATTCGCCCTTCGCCATCCTTCTCCCCGTCTCTATCACGGCCAGAAGCGGGGTCTTGCGTGGGAAGAAGACGACGCCCAGGAAGAGCGGCAGGCGATTCTGCACTTTGCCGAATTGCTTTTCATACTCGCCGCGAATCTTCTCGGCAATTTCCAGCGCATCGGCGGCGGGGACGAGGGCCAGGAACTGGTCTGGCGAGGCCAGCAGCGGGAGATAGGGCGCGTAGGCGCCCATATCACCCGGCACCATCACGCCCTGCACGGTGAAGGTGATTTTGCGAGAGGGATCATCCGGTTCAGTGACGGCGATTTCCGCTCCCCGTTGGAGTTCCCCCACCCCTTGCAGGTTGCTGATGGTGACAAAATACTGACCTTGCGCCTGCCAGAGCAAACTGATTGCCTTGCCGTTGACCACACCGTCGTAGGGTACATTCTCTTTCCAGCCTGTTTTCCGGTCTGGAATCACCAGCCGGCGGGCGCAGCGCACCGCGTCTCCCTTGCTGTAGTCGTGCCGGGCCAGAATCTCCTGCTCCACCGTCTCTGCCCAGAAGCGCCGACAGGTCTCCCAGACGCGACGCAGGCGAGCGGGGGAGGGGTTCTTCGGCACAAAAGCGTTACTGGCGGGGTCAGCCTTCACCAGCATCGTCTGCACCAGGTCGCCGGAGAGCCAGTCCTCCAGCCTGAATTTGCCCACGATGAGCGCGACACGGCCGTTGGCGTCGGCGAGTTCGTCCATCCAGATGGTCTTCTGGGGATTCTGTTTCCACTCGGCAATACGAGATTGGCGGCGCTGTTCGCAATGTTCGCAGGCTTCCCGGCCCTCTTCCATCGGGCGCAGGCGGCAGACGGGACAGATTTCCCATCTGCCATCGCCGACCGTCTCCCACTGCTGTTGCCAGCAGGTGCTCAGGTTCTGGCTATCAAAGGGCTGCGCCAGGGCTTCCAGGGCCTCCCGGCGCGCTTTGGCCAGAATGCCTTTGAGTTGCTCGGTGGCCGTTTGCCCATCCCCCACCGTGACGGCGATGCGCGGGGCAAGTTCTGGTTCAATGGTTTCAATACGGCGGCGGATCTCCTGCGCCAGGTCGGCGGGCAGGTCCAGGTCGGGGAAGGTGAAGTAGATGCCGGTGGTATCGCGATAGACCTCGTTGCCGAGCGGGTATTCTTCTTCCACCAGTTTCTTCACCGCCTCGCACGCCTGCTCCACCGCGCGCTGGTAGCCGAGCAGATCGGCGATTTTGACGGCTTTGGCATAGAGGCCGAGCACGTCAAAGTTGACGCGCAGCAGGCGCCAGTGAAAGTCGTGATCAATAATCTTGTCTTTCCAGCTAAGCCAACCGCGAATATTGGGCTGTGTTCCGGTGAAGACAGCCCCCGCCAGCGCTGTTTTGAACAGTGAGGCCACAATTGCTGACCAGTCAGCCAGGCTGACTTCATTGGTCGGGCGGCGTGTGTCTCCCAAGCCGTACTCGAGAGTCTCTAAAATTTTCTTGCGCGTCGCCGCCAAATTACTGCTGTCAATTGCAAGGGTTGACAGACGCGTATCCAGGCTTTTTTGTGGATCGCCCAAAACAAATGCTTGCTGTTCGTATCCGAAGGCATTACTTGTTAATACATCGGGCAAAGGCTGCACCCCGCCAATGGGGTCTTCCTTATCCACGTGGGCTACACTATGGCAAACACCCAGCAGAGCAGGTAACCAACCGTCCTTTCCATCCAGCAGTTGACTGCGGCTCTGATGTATAGCAAAGCCCGGCATTCCCAGCATGATAAGTTCGGCGAGAGAGTAATCCTGGTTAAGCACACTGACACGCAAAGTTTCAAGGCTCTCTTTCAACGCTGTAGGAAGGAAATCAGCGGCTTTAGGCGATCTTGCGTTGAGCACGTTGTTTACGATGTCCGGCTTTCTGATGTTTGCTGCTACGTGACTTAATCTGACAACTTGTTGGGGATTATCCACCACCACCTTGTATCCGTCATCGTTTGCCCATTGATTTTGGCCGCTTACATGCTTGATATGCGCATCGTTCAACTTCCCCACATCATGCAGCAGCGCAGCCACTTCCGCCAGGAGCAGGGCCTCGCGATTATTGTTATCGACCAGGGGTTGGAGAGAAGGCAGGTTACTCATGGGCAGCCTCCGTCAATTTTTTAACTTCATCAACCAGTTGCGCAAAAGAATCAAACGTTCGCGTGAGCCAGGTTGGTTGAGGTACCTCGGCAGGCGCTTGCGCTTCAGGCTGTACAGGCGGCTGCTGTGCCAATGCTTTACCCTCGCGCTCCCACCACTTTTTGGCCTTATCATATTCCTGGCGGTCCGCCTTCTTCATGGCTTTCAATTCGGCGTCGCTGCGTTCGTGGAAGGTGCCATCCGGATTCAGGTATTCGTCCTTGAGTTTGCCAGGGGCTTGCAGATATTTGGGCAACTGTTGCACAGTGGTTGACGGCGTGGCAATAGGCTGCGCAGGCGTTTCTTCGATGCGCACCTGGAAGAAACCATTCTCCACCGCTTCACGAGCCGTCCCGTAGCCGCTGGAACGCTTGGCGGAGAAGCCGTAGGTGAGCATCATTTCCTTCACCGCTTCGGCGACCAATTGAAGGTCTTCAATTGCCTGTTGGCGGATTTTTTCTTCTTCCTCGCCAATCAGGTCAAACGGTACGTACAGCAGCGAGAAAGTGCCCTTTGCGCCGGTGGGCACGCATTCAAACAGGATAGGATTTTTTCCCACACGTCGTTTACGGTCATGGGGATTGATGATTTCCAAGGCAGTCTGGGTAAAGAAAGTGGGGTAGAAGTACAATCGCCCGGCTCGTCCGCTCTCTTCCCCGCGAATCTCCCCAAACAGCCACTGCATTTGCTCTTCATCCTGTTTGTCATGCCCCATTTGCCATAGCGCCGAATACAAATTGCCTTTCCATGCTGTTGAACGCACCATTGGTAGGCCAAATACCTTATCTCGCACAATAGAGTTGTCTATGATGTAAAGAGGGTTGTCATCTTTAGAGATATAAGGGCTGTCAAGGGTAAAAGTAAATTGCAGAAACCAGGAGGCGAAAGGCAGGAAGCTGACGTCAACTTTTGGCCTGGCAATTATCTCCCATACTTCACCGCCGGTTTCAGAGAGAGTTACTCTCGCAGATTTTTTGTTCCATGAAGAACGAAGAGCGTCTGCGTCCTTTTTATTTCCATCTGCAATCAGCCGATGATAGCGGACTGTGAATTCATCGTTAGTTTGTGCGTTGCCGTCCGGCTTATCCAGTTCGACAAAATAATCAAAACTCATTTTGTACCTCCTGCCAGGATGTCTTTGCCAAACGTGCTTGATACGAGTTGTGCCTTGTCGCCAAAAGCAAACCTCATATATTCTTCAACCAGGTTCTTCAGCGCCTGTATATCTGACAATTTATGCCTGATTTCATGAGGTAAGAAGGTCCAGATACGCAATATGTAGATCCCTTGCGCAGCAGATTTTTGATAAGGCATTCCAAAGAAAACCCGGCTGGCTGTGCGGAGTTCATCATCAATACTATTTGTGTTTCCTCCGCTTCCCCATTGTGAGCGGGGGCCAAGGAGCCAATCGAGTTCTTCCAGGGCTTTCGGATTTTTGGTTTCCTTCCATCCTTCGCCTTTCAGCCATTGCCGCATTCCAAATTTACCTGAGCCTTTGTAACGTAGATCAAAGGCGCAAGGGATGTAACGCCTTTCCTGTTGCATTCGAAATGTACCTACGTGGCTCTCCTTTTGCATGAAATTTCCAAGAGCGTTTTCATAAATTTCAAACGTCATGCTGACAAAGTTGCTCATGTTATACGGCGTATTCACTGTTGAGCCGCTGGAACGCAGGAATCCTTCCTGGATTTTTGTTTTCAATTGCGCCAGTCCGCTCTCCAGAGAAATATCGCTCAGTTCTGGCGGGAAAACAAACTGCCCAAAGCCGTGTTGAAGCCTAGCACCAATACCACCGTATTCAGCAGCAATGTGCAAAATAAGGGCTATCTGGCTTATGGCATAGTCGGCATCGTAGCGCCGAGGAATGAGTTGAAAGGTCAGTGTGCCATAAGGCACCTGGAGCGAGTCAATGTTCTGATTATCGCCGCCAAAGACACGTTTCAGCCAGCCCTGATTCATTTTGAGAGTTGTGCGGAAGTGGAGCGGAGTCATTGGTACTTTAATTGCCCGCAATTGAAACAAGCGCGCCCAGCCAGTTGCGCCAAAGAGATAGCACACGGGGCATACGGTATGCAGACCGGCCTGGATAGCCTCGGTCTCACCCTTTCCATCTTTTTTGGCTTGTTCGTAGGCCTTTGTGTCAAACTCGCAACGCGCTTCTGGATCATCGCTCGTCGGGTCGCAGGCATACCCGCCCAGCCCGCGCACCAGGGCTTCGTACCACCAGCGCAGGCTGCCGATCAGCCCCGTCTCGTGCAGGCGGTCACAGGTCGGATCCACGCCGCCGGTCCACAAAGGGGTAAGGGTTCTCAAGTGAAGATGTAGATCACTCATGCAGGCCTCCTTTTACACTGCTTCAAACGGTTTTGAATATAGTTTATTCCAATCTTCTCCAATTGCCAACTGCCCCTTAGCCACTATCCTGTACATCCCATTCCCCTTCACCGCATCTTTCCCCACATGGGTGAACTATCTCCACAGCAGCCAGGACATCCAATTAAGCGTTCTCCATCGCTTCGCGCACATACTCTTCCACCGTGGTAGGCGGGGCGAGATGGTAGATGTTGTCAGCGTTATCTCGATCTGCGTGCCACTTGGCCGGATTCCGTCGGATGTATTCACGAATGGCCTTCAATTCTCGCTCGTCGCGGACGATGTGCTCATAATAGTTGCGCTGCCAGAACTTGGCCCGCCGCGTTGGATCGTGAATCCGAATCCAATCGAAATACACCTTGAAAACCAGCGATTGGAAGGCGCCCACCACATCACCCACCCGGGGATTCAAATTCACTCTTTGCGGTTCCGGGATAATCCATTTGTCGGGTGGGGCAACCGCATCCGGGCAACCGGTAGGGGCAGGGCTTGCCCCTGCCCCATTCGGGGCAACCGCACCCGGGCAACCGGTAGGGGCGGGGCTTGCCCCTACCCCTGCCCCTACGTCAACGGATCGAATCCACAGAATAAAATGTACGTGATTGGGCATAATGACAAATTCATCCAACATTACGGTGGGAAACCATCTTGGCAAGACATTCCAAACATCCCGAATGATGCCAGACACAACCGGATCATCCAAAACACATTCACGCCTCTGCGTACAGATGGTAATGAAATACGCTCCCGACGATCTATAATCGTACCCCTTCAATCGAATTGACCGACGATGGTGTTTCTGTGGATCATATTTTTTCATTGTCGAACCTCCTCGTCTCAAGGCAATTGAGGACCCGTAGGGGCAGGGCTTGCCCCTGCCCCATTCGGGGCAACCGCACCGGAGGCAACCGCGAGGATTGCCCCTACATTCCCTGCCCCGTTGGGGGCAACCGCGAGGGTTGCCCTTACATCCCCTGCCCCGTTGGGGGCAACCGCGAGGGTTGCCCCTACGTCCGATCAACGCGCGTGTATAACGTGAAGGACTTGCTGGCGCGTATCAGACGATACGGCAACACAATCGGTCGCGTGATGCGCTCCTTGCCCACCCGCACCTTTTCCCCGCTGTAAATGTTGGCTTTGGCGAAGGTCAACGGCGGCAAACAATCATCCAACGGCTGCAGAGTCCCCTCTATCGGGAAGGAATCGGCGACCGTAGTGGCCTCCACGAATCCCGGCGGCAACGTCTCGGCCCGGCCCGGCGGCTCTATCAACTGCACAAAACCGCCGCGTTTGCCCAGATAACTGATGTTCACCAGCAGGTCGCACAGCCAGTCGCCAGGCATCACCTCGTTCCCACCCAGCGCGATCCCCAATGGCCCGACCCATTGCACATACTCCCGGTAACCGATGGTCTTTTGAAACGGCCCGGCATCGGGGCTGGCGAGATCGGCGACGTTACGGCGTGGGCGCAATACCTTTTGGAACAAATTGGTGACGACGACCTGTTCCGCCGGGCGCAGCGCCACACGCAAATCGCGGATGGCGGGCCACCACTGCTCTGCCTGGGCCACACCCGCCGTGCGACAGGCAGCATCCAGCAGCGCCATTTTGACGGCATACGGCGTGGGAACCAGAAGCGTCTTGCCGCCGGAGGCCGTCGCCGCGCTCATCTTGAGCGAAAAGAGCGTCACGGCTTCATACTCGGCGATCCACCACATCGCTCCTCCTACGCCAGAGCCAGTGTGTAGGGCCTGGCCTGCTGAATCAGTGCCGCCATGATCTCGGCAAACTCGCCCATCGAGGCAAAACGCTTGACCTCGATCGCACCGGGGCGCAGTGTGTTGAGCGCGGCAGCCACCCGCTCGACATCGGCGACAAAGTCGGCCTTGAGCGGCGAGAGACACGGCGCAGGCACGACATCACGGCTCAATGTGATCACCCCGCCCAGGTCTACGATGTGCGGATTCTGCGTCGAGCGCATCGCGCCGGCCGGTTCCACGAAGGTATACAGCACGCTTTCCAGCAATGCCTTGAGACGGGCCGTGCGCTGCGCCTCATCCACTGCATACCGCTGCGCTAGATCGTTGAAACCGATGCGCGCCGTCTCCAGATTGAGCACGATGGCATAGATGCCCGACGAAGCCGGACGGTGAAAGATCGCCTGTCCGATGTTGGCCGCGCGGCTCTCGTCGCCTTCGGCCCGCTCTCGCGCCCCCGCGCTGCGGTCGCTGACGTACTTGACGTGAAAGTAGGTGTCCGTTTCCACGTACTCTGGCACGCCGACCACCCAACCGAACTCCACCACGCTCTTGCGCGGCAGTGATAGCCCGCCGGATGTGACCAGGATGCCTTCCAGGTCGGTCACGGCGCATCGTTGCAGAATGACATCGAGCCTGGCCGGGTCGTTGGTCGCCGCGCCAAGCGCCGCCTGCAACTCGCCGCCGGCGTCAATGTCAAAGTTCACGCGGTTGGCGTTGAACGTGCGCGCGCCGTCGGAAAGCGGCAGTCCCGCCGCCACTGCCAGCCGGTGCAGGTGCTCGGCCTGAATGTGCTTGAACATATCGCCGGAGACGGCGTTGACGTTATGCAACTGCCCGTCCGCGCCGATGATGTTCACCATGCGCGTCTGAATCTGATTGCCCTCGCCGCCCTCGTTGTTGAGCGAGTGCATATCCAAAATCGCCTGCGCCGAAATCGCCACCGAGTAAATCCCTTTGTCTGTCATCGTAAAATTCTCCTTTCTCGATTCTCGATTCTTTATTCTTCCTCTTCGCCTTCGCCTTCTCCGGCGTCGGCCTCGAGCAAATCCTCAATCTCTTGAGGCTCGCCCTCACCCACGTCCTCATACGGCGGACGGGCGTAGCCATAAGCCACCAACAGGTTACACACCACCTTGGAGCCAAAGCGGTCTACCAGTTCTGTGAGCGCGTCAATGTCGGTGGTAGTAATGTTCTTGCGAAATGGATTGCGCTTATTCTCGCGCAGTTGGGCATTTTCGGCGTTGTACAGGTGGATGAATTCGGCGATCTCGGCCAGAAAATCCGCCGGATAGGCCGCCTTGCGCGCCAACTGCTGCCCCAAACCATAGCGCACGTCTACCACCGGCTTGTTGCCGCGCGCCTTGCGCCCCTGCGGCACAACCGTGCTGTGTCGGATGGCGTAGGCGATGTTCTGAAAGCCTTCGTTCTGAAGGATCTGACTGAATACAGATTGATTTTTGCCTTCGCTGTTCATAAAAAGCACCTCCAAAGTTGTGGTTGTAAATGGGCGCACATATCTGCGCCGGTCATACTGTTGCATCACGAAACCGCTGTAGGCGGTCGTGAACTCGAAAAACGGCGTCAGGTCATTGCCGCACAGGAAATCGCGGTAGCAGCGCAGCAGCTCGAATTGATCGCCGCGCGCCTCGTCCAGATTGCGCACGATGGACAAGTGCTCGTCCAGCGCGGCGCTCAACCCGGCAAGGTCTTCCCTGCGGCGCGGGTAAACCCAGCGCGGCAGGTTGAGCATGGCGATGTTCATCACCGCCGGTGACTGGCCCAGGCTCTTGTAGAACGCCGTCTGCATTCCGCTCACCAGGTCGCCGGGCCGTTTGCCGAACAGCTCCATTTCCTGATCTTCGGTTTTGGCTTCCTCGTAATGCTTGAGGAAAGCCTGGGTGTAGCGCAGCGTCGCCAAAATATCCAGCTTGACCGGCGTGGCGCTGCCGACCATGGCCTGGCGGAAATGCCCCATCACCTCCTGATGGCGGCCCCAGTCCAGGTGCACCGGGCAGAGCACATAGGTCTTGCGGTCTTTGGCGTTGCGCGGGTCGCTGGGGTTGGACACAATGCGCGTGATGCCGCCGTGGAACAGCCCGGCGAATTTGAGCCATTCCAGCAGCCAGAAGCCCTTGAGATTGCCCGGCGGACGGAACTCGGCTTTGGGCGCGTTCGTGCCCTTGCCCTGCGCCGGGTTGAGCAGTTGACTGGCCGTGGCTTCTTTCGGTTTGGCCCATCCGCGCGCCTTGCAGACCTTCGCCCAGGCCGCCTCCGCGCCGTCCACGTCGTTGGGCGTCTGCGCCGTCATGGACAAGAGCACCTGGAGCAACTCTGGGAATGCCTCGCGCGCCTGCCACCACTCGGCTTGCAGGCTGTTGTAGGCTTGCAGCGCGCCGGGGTTAATCGCACGAAAGGTGTCCCAATCGCTGCGCGGCCCTTCCGGCCCCTGGATCTCGTGGTTGGCAACGCGCCTTTTGTCCTCAGGAGAGAGCGCCTTGCGCCAGTCGAAATAGGCCTGGTTCTTTTGCTTCTCCGCCTCATAGTCCACCACGATCTCACCGCCCGGCAGGTCGGCGGGTTCGAGCGATGTGCCTTTAACCACCTTCCGTCCGGCCTTCTTGTCCCACGTGATAAGGAACGGCGCACCGACGAAGAAGCCGCAGTCCGCCACCCATTCCTGCCGCAGCCCCGGCTCGCACACCACGGCGAAGGCCAAACCGCGGTCTTCCAGCCGCACCCGGGCGCGACCGGCGGCGATGGTATTGACCACGAACGCCAGCCCGAACGCGGCCAGGTTGTCGGCAAACGTATTGCTGGATTTTTCTATGAAATAGGTTGATTGAAACACATTGCTTCCTCCTTAAAATTTCGATCGTTCAATCAGTTGCCTTGAAGTCTGCTGCGTGGTATACTGATTATATCTTATCCGCCTGCCGATGCCGTTTGAAGATACGCTGGCGGTTACGACCGAAGGTGAAAGAATATGACACCTGACACGAAGGGTAAAACACTGCGCGAACAAACGGGGCGGTACGTGGTAGATACCCTGAACCAACCCGTCGGGGTGCTGTTGACGCTCGAAGAATACGAGCACTATCTCGACCTGCTCGACGACGAAGAAGATAGCCAGGACGAAGAGTTGCAGGCTCGCTTGACCCTGGCGGCTGCACCCCAGGCCGATGGCGAGCGACTCTCCTTGCGCGACTATCTCCGTCAACGCCCCCCCACCGATGTCTCGCTACAAAGTTGAGTTCCTCGACCGCCGCGCACAGCGGGAGTTGGACCGTGTCCCCGAACCGGATTACGGCCGCGTTGCTGCCGCGCTTCTCAGGCTCGAGGAGAACCCGCGCCCGCCGGGGTGCCGCAAGTTGCGCGGCCTGGAGGGTTGGCGCGTTCGAGTCGGCAATTGGCGCGTGATCTACCACATCAACGACTCGCAACAGATCGTCACCATCGTGTCCATCAAACGCCGCCGCGAAGATACCTACCGCTAGGCACGTCATACTCGTTCCCTCGTCCCGCGTGCTGTCCCTTCCTGGTCGGCGCGGCGCAGCGCGCGGGCCAGCAGGGTATACGCCAGCCAGCCATAACGATCTTCCGGCCCTACCACGGCGACAGGCTGTTCCTGCGCAATCCGGACTTTTAACCGCGAAATGTCTACCTTTTCTTGCACCTCCTTTGGCAACAATTCCAATGTGGTTTGAATCTGCATATCCGCCTGCGCCCCCAGGGTATAGGGCGCGGCGTTGCCGGCAAACGGGGCGTGGTGGCGGGCGATGGCCGTGAGTGCGGCGCGCGTCAACGGTTCGTTGCCTTCCAACGCCTGCGCCAGGATCGGCCCGACAGCTAACGCGCTTTCCCCGGCGTGGTTGGGTTTGGGGACGCGCACGGCCTTGGCGGCCGCTTTGTGCCGTGGATTGATCGGGTCGGAATCGGTATGCGCGGCGGCAAATGTGGCCGGGATCGGCCTGCCGATCTGTTTCTGGTAGGCGTGCGCCCAGGCCTGCCAGCCCTGGCTCAGTTTCCCCACGTCGTGGAACAGACAGACCAGCCAGGCCGCCCACAGCACACTGCCGTCCGGCCAGCCAGCAGTGCGCTCCAGCGCCGGGGCCGCGTAACGCAACTCGGGCAGTGCCAGATCACAGAAGGCTGCCAACACGTGCCGGGCGTGGTCGGCGTAGGACTCCAGGCGGTAGTACGGCCCTTCCCACGTGCGTTCCTGTGCGTCCGGCGGCAGTGTGGAGGCAAAGCCGGTATCGCCCCGGTCGCCTACGAATCCCTCGTCGGGCAGGTAGCCGGCCAGTGCCGGATTGACAACCAGCACGTTCGCGGCGGCCAACAGACTCCTGTCCGAAAGATTTTTCCACCCATAGTTGCTCTGGCCGGTTTCTTCGATTGACGACTTGTCCTCAACCAGATATTTCACGCGCCAATCCACATCCACGTCGCGTTCCTGCCACTGCGTAAACAGTCCATATAACGTGCTGCGTGGCAGGCTAAAGCCGGTCGCGCCATAGGGATTGTTGAGCAGTGCATCGGGATCGGGATGGATCAGCACCAGGCGACTGTCGGCATCGCGCACCAGCAAGCGCGAATCGCCCGGCTGAGGTTTGTCGCGCAAGGCGCGGTGAATGGCCTCCACGCGCAAGGGGGCACCCGCCGATAATCCCTCCAGCACAGTCCGGTCGCGCGGCGCAGCCACTGCATTGACCAACGCCTGCTCCTGCTCAAACCTGAAGACTTGCCCATCGTGCGCTTTCAGCCACTCCAACGCGGCCTTCATCTCCCCAACCCAGGCGGGATCATGCTCACCGTCCTGGGTTTCGCGCCCGTATGGAGCATAGTGCTCGACCGGATATACGATCACCTCGCCTTGCTCGCCGGGGAAACGAGCACAACGTCCGGCGCGTTGGATCAACGAACTGGCCGGGGCCAGTTCCGTATGTAACCGTTCGCAGGTGATGTCCACGCCAACCTCGATGGCCTGAGTTGCCACCGCGATCACACTGCCGCTCTTGTCGGCCTCTTTGCCAAAGCGGCGGTGCAATTCTGCCTCGATCCTGCCCCGGTCTTCCGGCAAGAAGCGGCTGTGGAGCAGCAACAGGTCAATGTTCAGGCCGCCCTCCTGAATCCTGTCCCGCAGGTCACGGTAGAGTTTTTGCGCGCCTTGCACGGTATTGCACAACGCCAGACTGCGCGACCGATGAACCGCCAACACGGCCTCGGCAGACAGGAACGTATCGGCCACACACCAGACGCGCTGGCGGAGCGCGGTCGCGCCGTTGCGCATTTCAATGGCGCGAGCCTCTTCCGGCGGAAGCAATTCAACCTCCGCGTTCAAATCCTGTGCCAGCGTGTCGAGCATATCGCGGCTGAACGTTGCCGTCATCACCAACACCGGCGCAAGTGTGCGCAGTTGCTTGAGCGCGTAGAGCAGCGATGGCAGCGTGGAATCGGGATCAAGCAGGTGAAACTCATCGCAGACGATGTACGCCCCGACCAGCGCGCCGGCGTTGAGGTTGGCCCATCGCTGCGGCAGACTGTAAGGCATCGTCAGGTAGCTGCTGAGAAACTGATCTACCGTACAGAATATGAGGTCGCCCTCGAAACGCCGGTCTTCGGGTCGGTCGCCGGTTTGGATGGTCACGCGGATGTCGCGCCGATGGACACGGCGATAAGTCGCGGCATATTCCTGGTATTCGGTGACGAATTGGTGTGCCAGCACACGCATCGGCACGACGTAGATGCACTTGCGAGGGAATCGCTCGCCGGGGAGATCGAAAAACCCTTCGATGAACGGCGCCAGCGCGGCGCGGGTTTTTCCGGCCCCGGTCGGCGCCTGCAAGATGACCGATCGGCCTGCCTGGATCAAGGATTTGACCCGTTCCTGATAAGGATACAGTCCCATCAACGACCTCCGAAGAAGTCGTCAAGTGTTGACGATTTGCCACCCGGCTGCGATGAAACAAACCAGCCGTATTTCTCGGCCATGGCCCTGGCCTCCCCCATCATCGTTTCCCGCAAGTCCTTTGGCTCCAGCACTTCCACATCCGCCCCCCACCCTCGAATCCACGGCAACATCTCCCGCGGCTCGGCCACCCGTGCCCGCCAGATCAGGCTGCCGTCCGCCTGCTCCTCCACCTGCTCCGAGCGATGCCAGCGTGTCTCGCGCACGCGCTGTGCCACGCGGGGGTGGAACTTGAGCACCACCTGCACCGGCTCGGCCTCGGTGTACCAGATGCCCCAGGCGTCGGCTAACAGGTTGCGGGGATCGAAGTCGGCGGGAATGGTGTAGGGCTGGTCGGTCAGCTCGGCGCGTTGGAGGCGTTCGATCTTAAAGGTGCGTAGCGCGCCCGGAGGCTCGCGCCAGCCGATAACGTGCGTGGTCTGCCCCACTGCATAAGGCTCGATGAAATAGGGCGCAAAGCTGTACTCGAACACCCGTCCATCCTCCATCTTATGCCACACGCGCACCTTGCGTCGGTCTGACCAGGCCCGCGTCAGCGTTTCCAGCACTTCCAGGTAGACCGGGTCGTGGCGTTGGGCAGCGTCATCCATCACCTCAGCCGAGGCTTTCAAGTGTTCGGCCACAAAGGGAGCCAGTTTTTCCAGAGCCAGACCCAGTTTGCGCAGAGCAGCAGCGGCGTGCGGATTTTGCTTGTCGGTGCGGGTGGTCATCAGGCGGGCAGCCAGGTGCAACGCGACACTCTCGTGCAATGTCAGCCGCACGTTCATCAGGTAATGGTCGCGGTCAATACACAATCGTCCATCGTCGGTTTCGTAAACCGCGAAACGCGCCGTCAGATCAGCCAAATCACGGTTGATGGTGGAACGATTGACACCCAGCCGCCGCGCCAGTTCCGCCTGGCTTAACCCCTCAGGGTACGCCAATAAGAGTGCCTCGATCCGCAACAAACGTTCGGATTTGTTTGCTGCACGTTCCGTTACCATAGACTTCTCCTCCTGCACGCATTTTCTTATGGTATAGCACAAATGTTGCAAAATTCCACAACAGATGGAATTTCTACCTTTGTCTTTGAGATTTGCTTCCAGGATAAAAGTGGCGTGTTGCACCTACTGCAACACTTCAACTGAGGTTTGAAAAATCTTCCCGCCCCAGAACAAAATACGAGGTACCTTACAGAGGGATTTCCCGTTCACCGGTGTTGGTCAACGGATCAAGCGGATTCTAACGGACCTTCAACCTGTACAATAGGTTGAATAGCAAGTAGGGCTTTATCGTTATAATGACTTCAACTGGCTGCGAGCGGATCGCCAGATCCACGTTTCTCGCTAAAAACGGGGAACCGGCGTTCCCCGCGGAGCAAGCATGATAAGGCCCTGATAGCAAGTTAGCAACTTGCGCCCCCCAACGTTCCAATGCCCCAACGACGCGACCGGCGGTCAAAACGTCACTGTGACAATCTTGATCTGCCCCGCCGACTCCGGTAAGTAAAATGCCTCGCTGGTCGCCAGCAACATACCGCCGGGTTGGGCGAACACTTGCCAGCGAAATGGCCCTGCACCAAACAGGTCGGCGGGAAGCCACCACACTTTGCGCCCTTCGCCACCAACGGCTGCATCCAATGCCCCGCGCCAGCCTTCGACATCGTGCCAGTCGCCGAGCGCATCTTGCCATTGCACGACCGTCCACAGACTTTGCCAGCGGGGATCGTCAACGCGGCCCTGCATCCGCAGCCAGATCGCAGCTCCGGCAGGCCCCGCTGCCGTCGGGGGAATGGCCGGCGGCGTTGCCGTGGGCGGCGCCGGCGTTGGGGTCAACGTCGGCGGCGCGACGCGCGTCCACGTCGGCGCGATGGCGGGCGACGCTTCCAGCATCGCGCCGCCTGTGTTACTCATCAAAGCCACCATCAAAATCAATGCGCTCAAGCCAATCCATCCGTAGCGTCGCACTGTCAGCCTCCGTAAAAATAGGGGTTGGGGATCAGGGATTGAGAAGGAGTGCCCGGTTTTCCTTCCCAGTCCCCAATCCCCTTGTCGCTGATCTGCTAAATCGGCTTAATCCGCCGATGTTGACATTCTCCCGCCGTTGAACGTCACCAGCCCGAAACGATTGTTGTCTTCCGCCGTCTCCGACACGCTGCCCCACGGATTCGGACCGCCCCACGAATCCACGTAGGCCCAGAGGGTGTGCGCGCCGGCCGAATAGCCGCCGTGCGGCCATTGCGACCAGGCCGGTTGATAGAACGCATCACCGAGCGTCAGAGTCAGTTGCCCACCGGCCGGTAGCGCGTCCACATACCAGACCGATTGATACGTACACCTCAGGTCAATGCAAGTCTGGTTGACATTGGGCGGTGTGGCGGGATCGAGGAAAACATCCACCCAGAAATTCCGCGCCACGTCCCGACCCCGGTTGGCAATCTGCACCTGGAGCGCGTCGGGGTGCGCCGGGTCTACCGTCACGGCCAACACCACCAAATCCGCACGGGCGTCATAATCGCGCAATACCAGTGGCAAATAAATCCGCGCGCCGCGCGTCGTCCGATACACTTTGAACCAGAAATCGTCTCCTACTTGCCCGGATACAATTTGCCGACTGTAATCGTCAAAGAACACACCGTCGCTGTGGTCAATGCCGAGCAGGTTGCGCACCAGCGGCGCGTCTACCCCACCCTCGACGGGTTCAACATGGAACATCACGCGGAACTGCTTCCACTGCCCCGGCGCGAAGTCACCCAGCGTCCACGTGACCTGCTGATCGCCGAGCATCAACCAGGCCGGTGAAGACTGTGTCACCGTGACCCACGCCGGCAGTGTGAGCGTGACGGTCACGACGCGGGCGATGGCGTCGCCGGCGTTGTAGACCGTCACCGCCATATCCACATCCGCAGGACCGTCATCGGGAATGTAACACTCGCCGTCAATCGCGTAAACCGGCGAAGAGGCCGTTCCGCCATTACACGTGTAATCCACCCACACCGCCGCGCCGTGTGCCTCCACGATGAGCGGCTGCGAAGTCGCCGTCCACTGCATCCCGAACGGGTCGGTGTAGGCGATGCCCGCGCCCGCGTTGACGACATTCGGGCCGTGCTGGGCACGGATCAGCGTGGCGGGCGCGATCACGTAGAGCGGCGATGCCAGCGGAAGCTGTTGCACCTCGGCGGGCAGGGTAAACGTCACCAGCCCGGCGCCGTCCAATGTGAACGAGATCGGTGTGGCCTGTGTGGGCACGAGGCCGGCGTAAACGAGGCTCGCGGTGTCCTGCGTGAAGACGCCCGCATCGGCATCCAGCGCGACCTGTAGCGCGGCCACGGCGGTCGCGTCGGTCGTCCATGCGGCGGCGTTCAGCGTCACATTGGCGGGCAGCGTGTCGGTGAGGATCAAGTTGCTCGCCGGGCCGGAGGTATAGCGGGGAGCAGCGTCGTCAGGACGCTGTAAGGCGATGCGCGCGGGCGGCACTTCGGCGTAAGGCTGTCCGGCGGGAGCTTGCCCTGAGCCTGTCGAAGGGAAATTGTCGGCCGTCGCTATGACCGGGATTTCCAGCACTTTGCCCCACAAATCAACGGGCACGTCGCCGGCCTGAATCTCGAAATACCACACGCTGCGCCAGGCGTCGGGGACGTCGGCGCGATTGAGGAAGGAGAGTTCCGGCCAGATCGGCTCCGGCGCGGTCGCCGGGTCGGTGTACAGATGGGTGATGGTGATGCCGGGGATGGCGCCGAGCGCGACGCTCAGGTTGGTCAGGGTGACGCCGGTGTTGTTGTCGAGCGCGACGCGCACAATGGCGCGTTCGCCCGGCCCAAGCACCGAACTAAAAAGCGTCTTGTCCTCGCGCCCACCCACGTAGGTCGTCCACACCAGGTCGCCGTAGCCCCAACTCTTGATGAAGGGGTCGTACTGCGCCGCGAAATCGCGCGCATCATACGCATCCCACATTTCGTAGATGAACATCAACGTGTCGCTGTAGACGCTCACCTGGATGGGGCCGCCGGTTTTCTCGATGACGCCGTCGCTGCGTAGGCCCTCGGCGACGTGAACGTGCGCGTCGTAGACCTCGTAGCGGTTCGGCCCGGCGATCTGCTGACGGTACACCAGCCGCCCGCCGTCGTGAAGTTTGAACTGGCCTTCGCGGTTGAAGGAGTAGTTTTCGATGGTCGCCGACACAACGAACGATGCCCACGAGCCGGGCGGGATCACCTGACGGAAGTAGAGGTCGTCGTAGGCCACGCCCGCCGTCACGCTGAACAGCTCGCTCGTCCCCGGCCCCACGCTGCGCCACGAATCGTACCACGTCGCGCCCTGCGGCCCGATCTGGATGCCCAGGCCGTGGAAAATGGGGAGGAGGATCAGGTTTTCACCAGGGGGGATGGTGAAGTCGTAATCACCCGCATTGGCGCTGTACGTCTTCCCCAAAAGCTGCAACTGCGCATCATTCAGGCGCGTGGGGATTTCACGCACCAACGTCTCGTATGTCCCGTTGCCGTCCCGGTCAACCCAAATTCCAAAGGTGACGGCAAAGCCGGCGTGTTGCTCACTGAGGTCCCCGCCACAGGTCGCGCAGGAATCCCAGTCCCACACATCGTAGAACGCGGCGCGGAACGTCAGCGTGTGCGTGCGCGACCACACGTCCTGATAGGTCAATTCCGAGGAAGCGGGCGCTTGCGGCGCATAGGCTTCCGCGTGCGGCAGATACTCACGGTAAGGCACAGGATACGCCCCCGCCAGCACATAGACCGAGCCGGCGTCGTAGGGCATCACCACCACGCCCTCGCGCGGCGTCCCGTGGAAGCGCACCTCGCGCCCGAAAAGCTCTTGCGAATGGATGCCATAGCGCACGGCGGGTTCCTCGTACCAGTAGGCAGGGAAGTCGCCCAGGTCCCAGGTGAGGGGCAGGCAGGGCAGCAGCAACTGCTCATTCACCACCGTGATCGCGTCGGTGTACGTCGGCGGGATGGTGACGAAGGAGCCGTAATCGGTGATGGCGGTGGTGGCGCGCAGCGGTGGATCGGTGTGGATGCCGAACGTGCTGGTGAAGACGCAGCGCGGGCGCTCCGCCTCCGGCAGCGCGCGCCAATCTGCGAGGGTGAGCGTCTGCGTGGGCGCGGTCGCACCTTCCCACAACGGATAGTCCTTGCGGGTGTCCCAGAGATACGGCTCGTTCTTGATCCAGATCGTCTCACCGTCGTTGGCGTTGAGGATGATGTGCTGATTTTCGATGTCCACGATGGGCGTAAGCAGAATCACATAATCCGTCATCCACAGCGAAGCGGCCAGCGTTTGCTCCTTGTTTTCCAGCGGCAGGGCCGCATCAAGGTAAATGCCGTCATCGGGGATGAGGAAATAACGGTCGCCCTCGATGTCGCGGTCGCCGACGAGCCGGGCCGCCATCAGCGCGGTGAGGACGAAGGGGCGGTGGCGCGCCGTGACGGGTCGCCCGTCGGGATCGGTGTAGCGCAGTTCGCCGGTCGCAAACGTCCCGACGCCGGCGGCCAGCGTCTGCGGGTCGGATTGCGCCTGGTAGGTCAGGGTGATGACGGTGTGTGGCGCGAGATCGCCCAACTCCCAAACGATGACCGTCTCACTGGTCGCGGTGGTATAAGTCAGTGAGGGGAACGGCGAGACGGTGCCGGTGGGCACATAGCCCGCCGCGACGATCTCCGTCACCACCGCATCATCGAGCGGCGTATCCCACAAGTTCTCGATTACCAATGTCGCACTCACGGGGACACTTTCGTAGGCGGGGAAGGTATGCGCATCAAAAAACGGATTCCACGTCTGGACGGCGTCGCCGTAGAAATCGGCACGCCCGGAAAGCGCCAGCAGCAGCGCGTTCATAAAGAGCGGCAATTGCGCGCGGCGGGTCGCGTCGGTGGGATGCCCCACGACGCCGATGACCTGTCCCAGGCCGTATGGCGCGCGGATGACGGCGGGGAGCGGGCCACCCTCGGTGTTACCGAGTTCGGCGATCACTTCGATACCCCCCTCAATCCCCCCACCGGTGGGGGGAAGATGGAGAACAGGATCGTCCAGAATGTAGAGGCTATTGGTGAGCCACGACCAGGCCATTGGGGATTCGGGTTGCACGACGTTCAGCCAGCCCTGATTGGCGAAGGCATCATCCCCCGCAAGCGGGATAGGCACATCGAAGTTGACCGTCCCCGCAGGCAACACCCCGGCCTGCTCGGCAATCCACAGGCCAGAGCCTTGCGCGTAGAGCGTGCCGCCCGCCTCGACGAAAGCGGCAATGGCATCCAGTGCGCCGGTTTCGGCCAGCCGCGCGCGCACAGCATCGCGGGCATCGCTGCGGAAGGCGGGGATGATGAGCAGATCGTAATCGGCCAGGCGCGCGGCAGCGTCGTCTTCGGTGAGCACAGTGTAGGGGACGGCGTTGAGCAGGTAGCCCTCCAACACCTGGCGGATGTCGGCCAGTTCCCACATCGCCATCACGTAGCCGTCGTCAATGGCCACCGGCACGGTGACGGTCGAACGCAACACCGCCACACGTCCCGGAAACAGCGCGTAGGCGCGTGACACCGGCAGCGTCCCCGCCAATTCATACGCCGTGTAGGGGCGACCCTCGCGGTCGCCCCCCTCGCGGTCGCCCCCATTCGGCGGGATATACAAATCGCCGGGCAGCGCCGGGCCGGGGATGAGCGCCGTACCGGTCAGAACGTCGCTCTGCGCCAGCCGGTGCAGGCGTCCGCCGGCGTACAGATCGGCCAGCGGCAGCCGGTACGCCGCACGCAGGTCCGCCTGCCGCGCCCCGAGCGGGATGACGAGGCCACCGGGGGCGAGGGCGGCGGGGGCGGCGGCCAGACGCAATCCGCCGGCAAAAATACCAAACAACAGCAACGCGAGCGTCACGCTGAATAGAATAGGCCATCGTTTCATAATCCGCTCCTTTATCCAAATAAGATACGTGGTATACTACAGGTAATCGAATTCTTCTCAATAAGTTATGGAGGTGCGCTATGGATACACCTACAATCACACTCGAACTTCCCGCGCAAGTTTACGCGGACTTACAGTCGTTGGCCGACGAAGCTAAGATAGATTTGGTCGAGATGCTACGACGTTGGATCAAGCAAACGTCCGAACAACGAGCCTGGATACAGGCCTGGGACGATCTGCGCCGGTTAGTCCAGGAAGAAGGTGGGTTGCACGTTGGGACGACGAAAGAAGAAGTTGTCGAGCACATGCGCAAGACTCGTCAAGAGATCTTTGAGGCCGAATATGCGCATTTGTATCGATAGCTGCATCTTCATCCGTGGCATCCAAACTTCTGACACAATCATCCGCCAGTTAATCAAGTCGGTTGGGCCAAGCTGCCATTTGTATATTCCCCGATTGGTGGCGCAAGAAGTAACCCGCAATTTACACTCCCCTAAACAGGTGCGCCAGTTCTACCGACTTTTCCACAGAACCTCGTTCGCCTTCATCATAGATGATCCGGTACCGGAGAACCTGTTCAGCAAGTATGCCGCTCTCGGCCTTCCCGCCAAAGCGGATGCCTTCATCGGCGCGTTTGCCGAATGGATGGGCGCGCGCTATCTGATCTCCGATAACCGGCACTTCCTGCGCGATTTGCAAGCCGATGCGTTTGAAGTTGTGGATGCGGAGACCTTCCTGGCCCGGTGGGAGACGCGGACGTTATAGTGTTTTGATAAAGTGCGTAATAGGCCCTGCGTGAGTGCGGGGCTTTTTTGTTTCACCGCCGAGACGCAGAGACCGCCGAGTTTCTTTCCTGCTTTGCGCCCTCCGCG
>DAOSNS010000047.1:0-33895 GCA_035373625.1 Anaerolineae bacterium
AGTCTCAACCGGTATGCGTACACCCTCAATAATCCGCTCAGGTATACGGATCCGAGCGGGCACGACTTGATGATTGTGGGTGGAGTAGGCGGAGACTTTGATGTGGCAAAATGGAAAGATTGGATTATGGCGTACAAAGGGTGGAACGAGTCTCAATGGAACGAGTTCTATGGCAACAAGGAAGAGTGGAGCGACTCGAATTTTGCCGCCGGACTAGCACGATTAGATAAGGAGGGAATACGCATTTTTTCATGGGGTGGGAGTACTTTGAGTGAAAAGAGAGAAAATGCTCAACACAAGTGGACAGACGACGCAATGGCCGAGGAACTAGCCGATGAAATGGCAGGGATGCAAGATATCACGTTATTGGGGTTGAGCAAGGGCGGTAACTTGGTGATGCATTACCTGAAACGTTTGGAAGCAGGCAAATTGGACGTAGATGCCCCACGTCCACTTCATGCAATATTAGTTTCGCCCGCAACACACCCTGGTGGAGTCTTTCGTTACACCGATCCTTTTTTGAATAATTCGGTTCCTAATACAGGTCCAGAAACAGTCAATATCTGTGCCGTAGGGGATATTGCCTGCCCGCTTAAGGTACGTGGGGCTCTTAATATCAATCCTCCCGAGAGCTTTGGACACACGGGACCTAAGGGGCATTTTGCTCATGGTGTATATGCAAATAGCGTATATGCCTCTCTCAATATTCAGGGGGACCATGAAGCGTATTCCAAGTATGTTCCTCGTTAGGTAAGAAGTAAGACTAGACATTTGTATTGTCAAGCTGTGAAAAGGTCAAACAAATGAACAAAAAACGATGGCGAATCCTGTCGCTACTCCTGTTAATTATGACCAGTATTGGTGTAATCTACATATTTTTTGAACTTTCTTATGCGATGGATGGCCCACCGCAACGTATCCGAGCTTATAAGCAGATACTTAATTCGTTACCCAATCCGCCGGGATGGCAATCTGATGCGTATTTTGAATTGTCTACTGGCGCTGTTTATGGGAGTAGATACTATACAGTGACAGGTCAATATACGGATGTAATCACATTCTTTAAGACTGAATTACCACAACAGGGCTATGAATTATTCCGTGAGAGGGAAAATATTCCACCGGAAACACAACCAGGAGAACTACGTGATCAATGGACATCATTTACTTTCTACTCAAGTGAACATTATTGTTTGGATATTCATGTGAATATTGATGTAGATAGACAACTTGTCCAGGTAGGAGTAGTTACGGTAAGAATCACACTATATGAAGCGGAAAGCAAATTTTTCTGCAGTTCATAATGCACAAGAGGAGAATTTCGTATAACTATAGTTTCCGGTAAGTGAAAGCGCTCCGAGTGAAAAGCGGAGCGAAAGGGACCTTAACAATGCTTTGGAAATGCTCACAAAAGCGATAAATTACGTCTGAATTGGGCGTTTGGAGCGTCTGTGCCCCAGAATTCCCTTGGGTAAATGCTCCGTAACGGAAGCCTTTTGGCGAATTCGCCCATGGTGGGGCAGAGGAGGCAAGTTGGCGAAAGTAATGCTGGCCAACCAGCGGCGCAAACGTCCCGGAGTAGCCTTGGGGGTGCGATCCCAGAAGCCGGTAGGAATGGGGGGCGCAGTCGCCGCCAGATAGGAGAGGATCGAACCGGCCAGCAAAGCCAACTCCGACAGCCGATAACAGCTTTGGGGGGCCGAAACGAACTGTCGCTGCGCGCCGAGCATTTGTTTGGCGGCTAAGGGGGCTTGCTCAATCGGCCAACGGGCATGATACAGGGCGGCCATCTGTGGGCCAGACAACTTGAGTGGGCAAGCCAACAGCCAGGGCTCCGCGAAGCGCGGATCGTAGAGCGCAACGACGGTGAAAGTGCGGTTGTCCGGCGCCACCGGGCAATCGGGCAACACCAAGTCGTACCAGAATTCCGCGCGCAGCAGCACACCTTGTTGTTCCCAAGTTTCGACATGATCCGCAGGCGTGGCGGCGGTGGGCTTACCCTTGTAAGTGCGCGCCAAGGGTCGTACGACGACTCCATAGACAGGTGGTCGTCCGCCACGAGATTCCGGCAACACGTTGCGCCGCGCGGTGAAGTTCTTGGCTAAGCGCACGACAAAGCGACCCATCCCGACGGCCAACAGTTCTTTGAGCTTGAAACCCGCATCGAGAACCGCGATTTCATCGGTCGCTAACGTCTGCGCCACATGGCGCATGAGTTGGCTTTGGAAAGCGGACTCGGAAGCTTCCTGGAGGTCGGCGTGCAGTAAATCACTGAGTAAGACCAACCGTTGGTCGCCCACGTGCCCCACCCGCCCGATTACGCCCATCACCACCCCACGCATAGCCTTGCCCGCACGGCGCTCATAGTGCCGACTCTTGAGCCCTTGCAAGGCTGGACGCCAATAGGCACTAATATCCACGGCTTTGACATAATAGCCCGCGTACTGATAGGCTTGCCAGCGTCCTTGCGCGACCACATACCCACTCCACTCCTGCAAGAGTTCCGTGATACACCAAGCGCCTCCACGCATGGCCGCCCACGCCCGCCGCATCTCTGCTGCAGTGAGTCCGAACGCCTGTAAACCCGGAAAGATGGCCCCGCGACTGCTCAGTAACTTCCCGCTGATGAGCATCCAGAGAAATTGGTAAAGTGCTAAATTGGTCCCGACGGGCAGTTTTTCGACCAACACTGCCAACGCTTCTGTGGTATGATTGTAGATGTTCACGGTCTCACCTCATGGTAGAGAGATTGATACCTTATTCATACCATAGGTGAGACCTTTTTTCTACCCCCTTTTAGCGGAAACTATAGATAAAGCTGTTACGGACTGTGCAAGTGGATACCGTTGTGCAAACCAGGGGAATTTGTTGTATACACCATGGGTCTGGGTTCGGGCGGGATCTTTCCCCGACTATTTGACAATTTCAGATGCACCAGAGGAAAATAATATACACCATTGGGGTTGGGCAGTTGTTCTAGGTTATCATCGACCTATGTTAGCTAAAGCGTTAAATACCCTCCGAGAATACATGCAGACTGATTATTTTAAAACTGGGGTTTCTCCCTACTCGAATCCCTTGCATAGTGCCGATGTGTATATGGGAAATCGCGCTGCTGGATTTGGTGCGGCCCTAAGAATTTTCGGACATTCTCCCAAATCAATCGCGTTTTTCTGGAGACGGAACATGATATACAATGGAGGGATAGTAGAATGACTTTGGGCATAGGGAAGATATTGAGAATTGTGGGGAATGTATTTTCGCTTTGTGTGTTCTTGGTTGCTATTTGCATAATCGTACTCTGGATAGCTTTGGCTTTATTACCTCATCAGGCACCAGATATAAATGTAGAGCAGCTTGTATCTCGCGTAAGCGTCGGTAATCAACGTGTTGAGGCATTACAGTCTTACACAGATGCTTGGTTTCACATAGTATGCAGTCCGGTTATTGACAATAGTGTAGGAATGCATGACTTGTTTTTTTACGGTCCTCATGACCGAGAAAAAGCTGTGATTATAAACGTAGCATCGAGAGGGCGAGGCGATACCTACGTGATTGTACAAATCACCCATTTTGAGAATTATTGGTTAGGTACTTATCCTTTTGATGACGGAACATGTGTGCCTTCACCGTCTTTAGTATTTCAATGATATAGGATGACTGAGCTTTCCCCATTTGCTAGACCACAAATGGGCCAAGATAAGTTGAAATAGCAGCGCGACAATGCCAGCTTCGTCTATGATGGCAGCCTGTCCTGAGCGTAGCGAGGGAACGGCGACCGCGTCAAATCCGTGTTGAACGGCGTGACCATTTACTACGTCGGCACCCACTACGAGTGGACCGGCAGCGCCAGCACGATGGTCAAATACGACTACGCCGGCGGTCAGCGTGTGGCGATGCGCCAGGGGAGCAGCACGCTGTATTTCCTGCTCGGCGATCATCCTTCACTGTGTTCGGGAAAGGCCTGGGCAGCACATCAACCACTGTCAACACAGCGGCAGCAAAATCGCCGAACTGTGCTATAATAGTTTTTCGTAAATCTGAACAGCAGCGTGACTTGGTATGCGATACAGGGCCTCGTGTTCACCACGAGGCGTTTTTATGCCTGCAAGAGTATACCACAAGTGAGTGAAATGAGCGCGGCGGTCAGCGTTAGCACAAGCTGGCCGCTGTCTTTTGCGCTGTATCTGGGGGTAGGGGCTTGGGGGCGGGTGCGCCCGCCCCAAAACTTGTACTTTCTCCCCTTTTCTTGAATTGATTGTAGAAGAAGGTAAGACAATGGCTAAAAAGAAAGAAGCGCCGCTAGAAAACGTCCGCATCATCGGCATTTTTGCCCATGTGGATGCAGGAAAAACGACAACAACCGAATCCATCCTGTACTACACCGGTCGGATTCATCGCGTTGGCAACATTGACGACGGTGATACCCAGATGGATTTCTTACAGCAGGAGCGCGAGCGCGGCATCACCATCATGTCCGCCGCGACCGCCTGCCACTGGCGTGGACATCGCATCAACCTGATTGACACGCCCGGCCACATTGACTTCACCGCCGAAGTCGTGCGCTCGATCCGCGTCATTGACGGTGCGGTGATGATCGTGTGCGGCGTCGGTGGGGTGGAGCCGCAAACCGAGGCGGTGTGGCTCCATGCCGACCACGAGAAGTTGGCGCGCCTGATTTTCATCAACAAATTGGACCGCATCGGCGCAGACTTCGACCGCGCGCTCGGTGAAATCCGCGAGCGGCTGACACCCAACGCCGTCCCTCTGACGTTGCCCATCGGCATCGAGAGCGACTTCGTCGGCGTGGTAGACTTGTTCACCGAGCGGGCACTAGTCTGGCGCAACGGCAACGACAACCCCGACATCGAACCTGTACCGGCGGCGATGGTCGCACAGGTAGCCAAAGCGCGTGAGGCGCTGTTCGACGCCATCTGCGAGACGGATGAGTTGTTGCTGGAGCAACGCCTTGAAGACCTGCCCGTTGATCTGGAAACCCTGCGCGCTGCGTTGCGCCGGGCAGTGATCGCGGGGCAAATCGTGCCGGTTTTATGTGGCGCGTCGCGCAACCGCATTGCCGTGCAGCCCCTGCTCGACGCCATTGTGGACTATCTCCCCGCGCCCGTGGACATGCCGCCGGTGCTGGGCCACGATCCCACCCGCGAAGATGAAATCATCGAGCGTCAGGATGCCTTCGACGTGCCCTTCTGCGCCTCCGCGTTCAAGATCGTCACCGATCCACACGTCGGACATCTGACGTGGGTGCGCGTCTTTTCCGGGCAGGTGAATGCCGGAGAGGAAGTCTACAATCCGCGCACAGGCACCTCTGAGCGGGTCGGACGCATCTACCGCATGCATGCCAACCGCCGCGAGCAGGTGGAAAGCATGGCCGCTAGCGACGTGGTGGCACTTGTGGGCATCAAATCGGCCGTCACCGGCGACACGCTCTGCGATCCGGCGCATCCCATCGTACTGGAAGGCATGCATTTCCCCACGCCGGTCATTGCCGTCGCGCTGACGCCGCCGTCTTCCAAAGAACGCGAAAAGCTGCACGAGGCCGTGAATCGTCTGTGTGAAGAAGATCCAACGCTGGTGCAGCACTTCGACGCCGAAACGGGGGAGTTGACACTGGCAGGGATGGGCGAACTACACCTCGACGTTTCGGTGGATCGGCTGCGCACCGAATTCGGCATCGTCCCACAAGTGAGCGCGCCGCAGGTCTCCTACCGCGAGACGGTGGGCAAGCGCGCCGAGGTGACGACGACGTACAAAAAGCAGTCCGGCGGTCACGGTCACTTTGCCGAGATCACCCTCAGCATCGAACCGTTGGCGGAAGATGAAGAGGCCGATGAACAAGGCATCCTGTTTGTCCACGCTGCGCCGCCCGCGGAGCTGCCGCGCGACTTCTGGCGTCCGGCAGAAATGGGCGTGCGCCGTGCGTTAGAGCAGGGCGTGATCGCCGGGTATCCCGTCGTCGGCGTCAAGGTGACGCTGTTGGGCGGGCGCTATCACGAAGTAGACTCGGCGGCGATGGATTTCGAGGTGGTCGGTGGCATGGGCGCGCGGCAAGTGGTGCGCGCGGCGGCACCGGCGCTGCTCGAACCGATCATGCGCATTGACATCAACACGGCGGAAGAATATGTCGGCTCCATCGTGGCCGACCTGGGACGGCGGCGCGGCATTGTCAATGCGATGCGTGTGCGCGGGCTGTTGCGCAACGTGGACGGCGAAGTCCCGCTTGCGGAAGCGCGCGGCTACGCCACCGACCTGCGCAGTATGACGCAGGGGCGTGGCACGTTCACATTGGAATTCAAGCGCTACGCCGTCGTGCCGGAGAGTATTGCGGCGGGCGTCATCAAGGAGCGGCAGGCGGCAGGAAAACTACCGGTGCGGTAGGGAATTTTCTATGGACCTGCGGTTCACCAGTAGTTGGATGAAAATTTATCAAAGGAAGTTTTTATGTCAATCGAGTTTCAAGCGTTTGCCCTGCATCCGGCGTTGATGCAGGCAGTGGATGAATTAGGATACGAGTGTCCGACTCCCATTCAGGAGCGGGCGATTCCGGCGTTGATGAACGGGCGCGATGTGCTCGGGCAGGCACAAACCGGCACGGGCAAAACGGCGGCCTTTGCGCTGCCGATGTTGCACGCACTGGAAACCAACGCCGCGCATGGACAGGTGCAGGGTCTTGTGGTGACCCCGACCCGTGAACTGGCGATCCAGGTAGCGCAGGCGATCTACGAGTACGGGCGTCATCGCGGCGTGCGTGTGCTGGCAATCTACGGTGGACAATCTTACACCCATCAGATCGGGCGTTTGCAGCATGGCGTGGACATCGTCATCGGCACGCCGGGTCGCCTGCTCGATCTGATTCACAAGGGCGCGCTGGATTTGAGCGGCGTCCGCTATCTTGTGCTTGACGAAGCTGACGAAATGTTGAGCATGGGCTTCATCGAAGACATTGAGGCCATCCTGCGCGAAACACCCGCGACACGGCAAACCGCGCTCTTTTCCGCCACGCTCCCCGAACCGATTCGGCGACTGGCGGACCACTATATGGCCGCGCCGGAAACGATCATGATCAACCCCAAACGTCTCACCGTTGCCGAAACGGAGCAGCGTTATTACGTCGTCAACGAGGAAGACAAACTGGCAGCGCTCACCCGGCTTTTGGAGACGGAGGAGATGACCAGCACGCTGATCTTCGTCCGCACCAAAGTCCGCGCTGCGGAGCTGGCGGAGGCACTCTTCGCCCGTGGGATCCAGGCCGAGGCGCTACACGGCGATCTCAGTCAGCCGGCGCGCGAAACAGTGATGAACCGCTTCCGCCGTGGGCAAATTACCGTGCTGGTAGCGACGGATGTGGCGGCGCGCGGGCTGGACATCGAAGATGTATCCCACGTCGTCAACTACGACCTGCCGTTCGATCCTGAAATCTACGTCCACCGCATCGGGCGCACCGGGCGGGCCGGCAAGCGCGGCGTCGCGCTGATGCTGGTCACCCCTCACGAGCGACGGCGCTTGCAGGAGATCGAAGCCTTCACCATGCAACCGATCACCCGCGCGAAGCTCCCTTCGGCGGCCGACATCCTGGCACGCCGTGACGCCCAATTCTTGCTCAAGATGGGCGGACAATTGGAAAGTGTCTCCGGCAGCGAACGCGCTCTGGTGGCGCAGATGGTTGCTGCGGGCTACACCGTGGAAGACATTGCCGCGGCGGCGATCCGCCTGGCGCGCGCGCAGGAACAACAGCGTCCCATCGAAGAGATTCGAGAAGTCCCCGTGCGTGCCCAACGGCATGCGCAGTTCGAGGGACGGCAGCCGGAACGCCCGGCGCGTCGCCCGCAATTCGAGGACAGGCACGAACACCGTCCTGCCCGTTCCCCACGCCGTAAGGATGAACGTGAACCGGGCATGGTGCGCTTGTGGCTCAATGTCGGTGAAGCGCACGGTATCCGTCCGCGTGACATCGTCGGCGCGATTGCCGGCGAGACGGGCATCCCCGGGCGTGCCATCGGCGCGATTGACATCCAACCGCAGCACACATTCGTGGACGTTGCCGAACGGCATGTCGCCCAGGTGCTATCCCAGATGAAACATTGGAAGGTGCGTGGGCGCACGGTGGTACTTAAAACACTGGATTAACCCAAGCCTGACAGTTCTCCTGAGACCTGTCGGTTTTTGATAGTCCCCCTCTTGGATGTTGACGCTTGTGTGGTGGTTAAAAATAGGCCAGCAACCCTCAACAGAGAGACTATCCAGTTTTTTGTCATCCAAGAACCCGGTTGCGATCCAGCCGGGTTTTTTGTCATCCAAGAACCCGGTTGCGATCCAGCCGGGTTTTTTGTCATCCAAGAACCCGCTTGCGATCCAGCCGGGTTTTTTGACATCTATGGGAAGTCACTTATACTCGAACGCGGTTTACTGACTAACGACTAACTGACTACCCGACTACCCGACTAACGACTAACTGACTAACGACTACCCGACTACCCGACTACCTGACTACCCGACTACCTGACGATATGCATATTGATCTCAACTGCGACATGGGTGAAAGCTTCGGGCGGTACACGCTCGGCGACGACACGGCGATGCTGGATGTGGTCACATCGGCGAACATTGCCTGTGGGCTGCACGCCGGTGACCCTACGGTGATACAGGCCACGGTTGCGCTCGCAGCACGGAAGGGTGTGGCAATCGGGGCACATCCGGGCTACCCGGATCTGCAGGGCTTCGGGCGGCGGGTGATGGCGCTGACGCCCGCCGAGATCGAGGCAACCGTCCTCTACCAGATCGGTGCGCTGGCGGGGTTCACCCGCGCGGCGGGTGTGCCGTTGGTCCACGTGAAGCCGCACGGCGCACTGTACAACGTTGCTGCCCGCGATTACGCCGTCGCCGAGGCGATTGTCCGCGCCGTTACCGCGTTCGACCCTGCGCTGATCGTCATCACCTTGCCGGATTCCGCGTTGCTGCACGCGGCGCTTGCGGCGGGCCTGCGCGTGGCCTGTGAGGGTTTCGCCGACCGCGCCTACCGCGAGGACGGCAGCCTCGTCCCGCGCAGCGAACCCGGCGCGGTGATCCATGATCCCACTCTGGCGACGGCGCGCGCAATTCGTATGGTCACGCGAGGCGAAGTGGAAGCAATCACAGGCAAAGTTATCCCATTACACGTGGACACGCTCTGCATCCACGGCGACACGCCCGGTGCCGTCGCCATCGCTGCGGCGCTGCGGGCGGCGCTGGAGGTGGAAGGCGTGGTCGTCGCGCCGCTCATTGCGGCTCCGTCAGCAGATTGAGCGGATGAAGCAGATTTTAACCGCGGATCACGCAAATCTTCGTTGATTCACAAAAGATTCGCAATTCAACAGGGAGACTATCAGCGGTTTGTTTTTGGGGAAATGGTGTTGCCCATAACTTATTTATACCCTCGTATTCTCGCCGTGGGCGAGGCGGCGTTCACCGTGGAGTTTGGCGATGCGGTGGACGCGCTGCTCAACCGGCAGGTTCACGCGCTCGATACGGCTTTGCGCGAACGAGCTGTGCCCGGCCTCATCGAGACGGTTCCCACCTACCGCTCGCTGCTGGTGATGTACGATCCGCAGGTGAGCAACGCCGAAGCGATACGCGATGCTTTGACGGAGGTCCTGAACGCGCTGCCGTCAGTAGGGGTACCTGAAGGCCGGCTGGTCGAAATTCCCGTGCGTTATGGCGGCGCATGGGGGCCGGATCTGGCGGACGTCGCCGCGCACTGCGGAATGTCGGCGCAGGCGGTGATCGAATTGCACGTGCAACCGGAGTACACGGTAGCGATGCTCGGCTTCGCGCCGGGATTCGCCTATCTGCTCGGCCTGCCGGAAAAGCTGGCGACGCCGCGCCTGCCAACGCCGCGCCTGCGTGTGCCACCGGGCAGCGTCGGCATCGCCGGAGCGCAGACGGGGGTGTACGCACTCGCGACGCCGGGCGGCTGGCGCATCATCGGACGGACAGACCTGACGTTGTTCAATCCAGGCCGTGAGATGCCATTTACGCTGCAAGCCGGAGATCGTGTGCGGTTTGTGCCGTTATGAACAGCCCCAATATGCTCGAAGTGCTTGAACCCGGCTTATTGACGACGGTCCAGGATGCCGGGCGGCGAGGATGGGCGCGTTACGGCATTCCGCCCTCCGGTTCGTTGGATCCTGTCGCCTTTGCCGCTGCAAACGTGCTGGTGGGCAATCCGCCTGATGCCGCAACGCTCGAAATCACGCTCGTCGGTCCGAGGGTGCGTGTGCAGCAGGAATGTCTCATCGCAGTATGTGGCGCGACCTTCGAGGTATGGGCGGGAACGCTGCCCGTACCGTTGTGGCATGCCGTCTACGTGCGCGCCGGGCGGATCATCACGTTTGGAGCGCGACGGAATGGAGCGCGGGCGTACTTAGCCGTTTCCGGTGGGATTGCGCTGCCGCCGTTTTTGGGATCTCAGGCCACCTATTTGCCGGGCGGATTTGGGGGTCTGGAAGGACGCGCGTTGCGGGCTGGGGATCGGCTTCCACTGGGAGAAACGGCGGTACGCGACCTGCTGGCGCGCGCCGGGCGCGTGTGGCCTGAAAACCGCCGTCCCCCATACACCTCCCAACCAACGTTGCGCGTGGTGTTGGGGCCACAGGACGATTATTTCACGGCGGAGGGACTGGCGACTTTTCTCAACAGTACCTATCGGCTCACAGGGGACGCGGATCGTATGGGGGCGCGTTTGCAGGGGCCACCTGTCGCGCGCCGTGGCCCCACCGGCATTGTGTCGGACGGCGTGGTGTGGGGCAGTATCCAGGTGCCGCCGGACGGACAGCCTATCGTAATGCTGGCCGATCACCAGACAACCGGCGGCTACCCAAAAATCGCCACCGTCATCCGCGCCGATTTGCCGTTGCTGGCGCAGCTTGTGCCCGGCGATAGGGTGCGCTTTGCGGCGGTCAGCCTGACGGAGGCGCAAATGTCAAGCCTAAACCTACCTGTAACCGGCTTGTAATGGTACATATTGTGTTTCACGGATAAAATTGAGTTATAGTCAGAGAACTGGAATTTCATTATCTCCATTCCCCATTTTCTGTGCTCAAATGGAGGGGTAACCATGCCATTCTATAACATCAATGGGCAGGATATTCACGTTATCGAAGAGGGAACGCCGGGTCGGCAGATAGCGTTGTTGATCCACGGGTGGTCCAGCTCATGGTATGCCATGTCCCCGTTGATCGGCTTATTGAGCCAGCGTTTTCGTGTCCTGGCCGTGGATTTGCCGGGGTATGGACAATCGCCGCGTCTGCCGCAGCGCACGACGATCCCCCAGTATGCCGACCTGTTGGCGGAACTGATTGCCCGTTTCAGTGATGGGCCGGCGGTCCTGGTGGGGCACTCAATGGGCGGGATGACCAGCGTGACGATCGCCCTGCGCCATCCGGTGCTGGTGGAACGCATGGTGTTGATCGGTCCGACGATCACCGGCCGGCTTTCACTCTACATCAACGCGGTGGTTTCACCGATCACACTGCTGGAGCGCTTTGGCCTGGGCAGCCTGATTGTGTCTTTCGTAGAACGCGCCGTCGTCGGCATCAGCGACCGCATCATGCGCCCGGCCTCCTTTGCCGAACGCACCGGCATCACCGAGGAGGATTATCACCGCCTGCGTGAGGATGCCCGCCGTCCCGGTCAAGGACGGGTACGCGCCGAGTGTTACTTCGCCATGCGCGAGAACAACCTGAGCGGGCAGCTTGCCAAAGTCGAAGCGCCGGCGCTGGTCATCTGGGGGGCAGAGGACAACACCGTGCCCCTGCGCGATGCGGGGGTCATCGCCGACGAGTGGCCCTCCGCCGAACTGCGCATCTTGCCCAAAGCCGGCCACTGGCCGCAGTTCGAGGCGCCACAGGCCACCCGTCGTCTTGTTGCCGCTTACCTGGGCTTGCCACTTTCGAGCGACAAAATCAACGTGCCGGTTGACGATAAGGCACTCATACAAGTGCGCGATATCGCCCAATTCCTGGCCCACTCTGACATTGCCAACAACCTGAACCTGGCCCAACGCATTCGTCTGGCGGCGCAAGCCGTGTTGCGTACCTACGCGCCCGGCGAGAAAATCGCCGAAACCAGTCAGGCGGGAAGCGAGTTGTATGTCGTCTACAGCGGCACGGTCGAGGTGTGGAGCGACCCCGATGGGCCGGGCGCGGGGACACAAGAGCACAAACAATTGGTGACGCATTTACGCCCCGGTACGATGACCGGCGAATATGCAATGTTCGATCAGGGAGGGCGCAGCGCCGACCTGATCGCCGGGAAGACCGGGGCAACGGTGCTGGCCTTCGACCGTGACCGCCTGTTGGCGCTGTGTGAGGACGACGCGGTGTTGGGCACGCGGCTGCTGTGGAACATCGGCACGGCGATGACGCAGCGGGTGCGTTTCATCATCTGGCAGTTGCAGCGCGCCAGCCGTCGCCTTGAAGAGGAACGCCAGGCTCTCCATGAAGGCCCCGACAAAACACACCGCTACCAACCCCTGTGACTGTGGGATTGAGCGTAATCGCTATACCTCTTTAACGAGGCCACGCGCCAGGTAAACTTCGGCAGCTTCGCGCACCAGGGCGGCGGTCAACGGGGCGTTGAAGTCACGCTCCAGCCGCCCGGCAAGGGCGAGCAATTCGCGGTACGTCGTGCGCCCCGGACGCAGAGTGTTGTACATCGCCAGCACCTCCTCGTTGGAAATGCCGGTCAGTTCGGCGGCGCGGCGGAAGTTCTCGGCCAGTTGGCGATAACCGGCGGCTTCGGCGGCGTCGGCCTGCGCCCGCAACGTCGCCGCGTTGATGCGGAAGTCATCTGGGGTCAGCTCTCCTTTGAGAACGGCTTCCATGTTCAGGGCATCAAGTGACCGGCCTGTCGCGCTATAAATCGGCTGCTGTTTCATACATTTCCCCTGTGACGCAGACATTCCCTCTCTAGCTCCCCCCGATGGGGGGAGAGAATCCAAAATCTCCCCCCACCGAAGAGGATTAAGAGAGAGCTTCCCCGGTTATCACGCCTTGTGCCGGATGATCGCCCCTTTATCCGCCGACTCTGCCAGGCGACTGTAAAGCGTCAGGTACCCCTGCTTGATCTTCGGCTCCGGGCGCTGCCAGCGAGCCAGACGCGCCGCGATCTCTTCATCAGGGACGTGCAGATGGAGCCGACGATTGGGGATGTCAATGGTGATGAGGTCCCCATTCTCGACTACGGCAATCGGTCCACCCTCGGCGGCTTCCGGTGAAACGTGGCCCACGAAGCAACCGTTGTTCGTGCCAGAAAAGCGTCCGTCGGTCACAACCGCCGTGCTGAGCGCCAGACCGCGCCCGTAGAGCAGCTTCATAGCGATGTACATCTCGCGCATCCCCGGCCCGCCTTTCGGGCCTTCGTAGCGGATAACGACGACTTCTCCCGCCTGCACCGTGCCGTCAAGGATGGCCTGGTTAGCCGCCTCCTCGGAATCGAAGCAGCGCGCCTTGCCGGTGAAGGTGTGCATCTCCGGCTTGATGGCCGCCGGTTTGGTGATGGCGGTATTGGGCGCGAGATTGCCGCGCAGGACAGCCACACCGCCCATCCCCCACGGTTCGGCGAACGTTTTGATGATGCGAGGGTCGCGCGTCACAGCACCCGCGACATTCTCCGCCACCGTCTTGCCGCTGACGGTCAGCGCGTCGCCGTGCAACAGAGGCAACAATTCTTTCATCACTGCCGGGACACCGCCCGCCGCGTGGAAATCGGGCACATTGAGCGGGGAGGCCGGGTTCATTCTGGCGATGTGCGGCGTGGTACGCGCCAGTGTCTCGAAATGGTCCATCGTCAGTTCGACATCGGCCTCGTAGGCGATGGCGGGAAGGTGCAAAGCCATGTTCGTAGAACCACCGATCGCCGTCCCCAGGCGCACCGCATTTTCGATGCCCTTCTGGTTGATGATCATCCGCGCCGTGATGCCCTGTTCGAGCAAAGCAACGATTTGTCGGCCGGCCGCCTGCGCCGAACGTAACCGGTCGGCGTGGGTTGCCGGAATTGTAGCGCTCCCCGGCAAACACATCCCCAGCGCCTCGGCAATGCAGCACATCGTATTCGCCGTCCCCAGGAACGAACATGAGCCGCAGGTGGGCGCGGCGTTGTTTTCCAGGTAGATGTAGGTCTGCATATCAATTTTTCCGGTCCGCAACATGGCCAGCCCTTCGGTGAGCGAAGTCGAGTCTGCCGGGCGGTTGTCGAACATGCACCCCCCTTCCATCGGGCCGCCGACGACGACAATCGCGGGCACGTCCAGGCGCGCCGCCGCCATCAACATCCCCGGCACGATCTTGTCGCACGAACACAGCAGCACGACGGCATCAAACTGATGTGCCTGCACCATCATCTCCACGTCGTTGGCGATCAGGTCGCGGCTGGGCAGGATATAGTGCATACCGATATGACCCTGTGCGATGCCGTCGCAGGGCGCCATCACGCCGAATTCCACCGGCGTCCCCCCGGCCTGAAAAATCCCCTGCTTGACGTACTCCGACACCAGGTTCAGATTGTAATGCCCCGGCAAGACGCGGTTCCACGAATTCGCGATGCCGATGAGCGGACGCTCCAGGTCGTAGTCGCTGTAACCCATTGATTTGTACAGCGCGCGGTGCATCGAAAACTCGGGACGTTGTAAAACAGCTTGACTGCGTGAAATCATTGTGAATCCTCCTTGTTAGTCTGGTAGTCGTTAGTCTGGTAGTCGTTGGTCTGGTAGTTGTTAGTCTGGTAGTCGTTAGTCTGGTAGTCGTTGGTCTGGTAGTCGTTGGTCTGGTAGTCGTTAGTCCTGTAGTCGTTAGTCCAGTAGTCGTTAGTCTGGTAGTCGTTAGCTACAAAGAATGTTGCGTCGGCATGTCGGTAAAACGGATGCCCCTTCAAGAATGAACATCATTTCCGCCTGAGTTCCTTACAACCCGCAGTTCCGTCGGCGGCCTGTCTTCTACCATCTCCGTCTCGCGGTGATGCAGCAGCGTCGTTTGCACGATGAGACGCAGGCGCGCGGTGTTGTCGATTTTCACGGGCGCGGGCGACGTGGGTTTGCGCAGTGCGTAGCGCGCGGCATTGCGCCCGATCTGGCGATAGGTTTCGAGCGTCATGTTCGGCGCCATCGAGAAGAGTTCCAGGTTCTCCAACGGGGCGAGATCCCGCTGGTGGATGACCGTCGTGCCCTTCGATTGGATGCCAACCGCCACACCGGAGCCGCTGAGCTGCGCCCCCGCGTGCCCGATGAAGGCGCAATCCGACGTGTGATGCACGCGCACAATCCGCGCGGGCACGCCCTCCTCGGCGATTCCTTCAAGCATCGCCGCAAGCACATCCCGCAGCGCCAACCCGCTGATCGCCTCCTGAATCGCCGTCCCAAACGCCGGCCCCACGGCGATCACGACTTCGGTTTCAGTACCAATCTGCGCCGGGCCGATCTCCACAAGCCAGCTTTCCGATTTTAGATTTTGGATTTTAGATTTTGGACTTGCCGACTCGCCAATTCGCCGATTCTCCATTTGCCATTTGCCATTTGCCACTTGCCATTTTTTCGGATCCCACGCCTGCGGAATGTTCTGCAATCGCTCCCAGCGTTCGCCTTCGACGCGGTAGCCTGTGCCGGGGCCGGCGTAGTCGTTGGGGTCGGTGAGCGCGCTGAGGACGTGAAAGCCTTCGGCGAAGATGCCGGACGGCTGCAAGTAATCGCCGATGACGCGCTGGCGCTGCATTTCCAACAGGTTCGACGCGGCATCGTGATAGCCCGCCTCCGCCAGCGCCTTGATGACGTCCAAGACTGTGATCGGGCCGTTGAGCAACATTTGCGCGGCCTTGATGTCCGCCACCTTGTCACGGTCGGGCATGTCCTCGCTGGTGAAGGCGGTGATCGCGGCCTGCACTTCGGCTTCGGTGATGCTGGCGAAGTCGAAAGCGTCGAAGACGGCCTGGATCGCCCGTGCGGCGCGCTCGCGCACGCGCAGGATGTCCGGTTCCGCCAGAGGATGAATGCCGCCATCAACCTGCATGTCGCGCTGGATCACGTACCAGTCGTCCAGCTCCGTCGTGTCGAAATTGCCGCCGCCGAACATGTTGTCGTAACGTGGGATCGAGCCATAACCCGATGTGACGAAGTCCGTGCCGGGGATGAATTGCAGCATCAACTTGGCGCTCTTGCGCATCTCGGAGTGCGAGGCCAGCGCGTCGTTGCCCGCGGCCACTTCCAGACCGAGCATCATGGCGATGAGGTTCTCCGCCAGCACCGCACGCACGCCACCCGGCAGCGATTCGGGCAGCGCGATGCAACTGATCGAGCCGTTCTGCGTCCCCTGACTGCCCGCGCCGCGCGTGACGAGCAGGCAGCGCGCTTCCAGGTAGAGCATGGATTTGCCCTCGGCGTGGCCCATCAGCGCCTCGGAGCCGGTGCCCGATGTGAAGCGCGTCTTGACGCCGCGGCTGGCGTAGGCGGCGTTGAGGAACGCCTTCGACCAGGGCGTGTCGTCGCCATCCACGAAAGCGCGCTCCGTGCCGTAGACGGAGAGCGTCTCCGAGTATGTGGTCAGCCCGCGAAAGCCCAGGCGCAGGTTGGTGGCCTCTTCGACGGAGCACTGCGTGAGCACCCCACCCCGCCCGATCTGCGAGCCGACGAGAATCGCCAGCGCGTTGAGCGGCGCGTAGCGACTCACGCCCACGGTCGTTTCGATCTCGGCAAACCCGCGCAACGCAGCCTCGGCGGCGTCGGCAGCGAGAAGCGCGGGATGCTCCTTGCGATTGGTGACGTGGGCCTGATTCGCGGGCGTGCGGCGGGCGCGTAGCTTCGTGAGACCCATCATCATTTCGAGGACGTTCATGTGGTGAACGATGTCCACAAGCTTGGCAGCAGTGCAGCCGCGCGTCAGACGCAATACCTCATCGCGGCTTACGTCAATATCCACGATCATCCGCGCGATGTCACGGGAAGGCGTCGCCATCGCCTCCCCGGCCACATCCAGGTCAAGGCTGTGCGCGACGATGAAGCGGTCGAGCATGTCGAAGTCTTCACGGCGCACGCCGTCCATCTCCACAACGATACCACCCTCAACCGTGAGGCTTGGTGCAGGATCGTAAGGGCTGTCAACAACGATCAACCCCAGTTCCGGCCAGGGGCGGATGAAGGTTTCGCGGTTGACGGGGCGGTCAGCACGAATTAAAAAACGTTTCGATTTCATGAGTGTGTTCTGCTTTAATCGCCAGGACTTAACCGTATAATCTCTCCCCACAAAACAAGCGCTTGGTCTCATTGTAGTATTTTCCAGATGGCTGGCAAATTGCCATTTCCATCCAATGCGGTAGAATACCCGATAGTTATCAAAAGAGGACGGCCTATGAAACCTACCATTCTCAATCAACGTTATCGCCTTGTCGAGTTGGTCGGCGCGGGCGGGATGGCAACCGTGTACCGGGGCGAGGACTTGCTGTTGGAACGCAAAGTCGCGGTGAAGTTCCTGCGTGAACCCTTCGCCAGTGACCCGGACTTCCGTCAGCGGTTTCTGGGGGAGGCGCGGGCCGCAGCGCGCCTGGATCATCCCAACATTGTGCGCATCTATGACGTTGGCGAGGATGAAGGCAACCATCCATACATCGTGATGGAAATCGTTGAGGGAGAAGACCTCAAAACGACCATCCGCAGGGACGGCCCGCTCCCCGTGAACCGGGCACTCAACCTGGCGCGGCAGATCTGTGCAGGAGTGGGGCATGCGCATCGCGCCGGGATCGTGCATTGCGATCTCAAACCGCAGAACATCCTCGTCACCTACGATGGGCAGGTGAAAGTCACCGATTTCGGCATCGCGCGCGCCTTCCAGGACGAAGAGCATCCAAAACAGGAAGAAGCAGAAGATGTGGTATGGGGCAGTCCTCACTACATCGCACCGGAACAGGCGATGGGCAAAATGCCGACGCCTGCGACCGACGTGTACAGTATCGGCGTGACGCTGTATGAGATGTTAACCGGCGTGCCGCCGTTTCACGATCCCGATCCCGCCGCGCTGGCGATGAAACATATACGTGAGGAACCGGTTGCTTTGCGCTCGCTGAATCCACGCGTGCCGCCGGGCCTGGAGATGTTGGTGCTCAAGGCCCTCGCCAAGGAGCCGGGGCAGCGGTATCTCAATGCCGATCAATTCGGCGCAGTGATCAGTGCCTACATGCAGCAGGCCGAGGAATACACCCGTCCCCAGAGCGTCGTCGCGCCTGCGGCCCCCGATCTCACACTCACGCCACCGCCAGCGACCATCGTCGCCCCACCTGAAGCAGCGGAGAGCGACACACAGCCGGTCGTCGTCCCTGCCGGCCCGGATTATAAATTATGGGCGTTGATTGCTTTTGCCGCCCTCGCCGTGATGGGGCTGGTTCCGCTATGGATTTTCGTCTACCGGGCGTACACGCGCCCCGTCGCCTTGCCTGTGGCGGGCACCATGTCCCCAACAGTCACTACCCCGGCTAACGCGCAACTCGTCAGCGTGCCGAACCTCACCGGCCTGAGCGCGCCGGATGCGCAGCGGCTTGCCGAAGGCCTGGGATTACGCTTTGAAGTCCTCGGCGAGAAGGAAAGCACCGATGCCCGGCCGGGCGCGATCCTGGAGCAAACGCCGGCCGCCGGAAGTCGCGTGGCGGCCAATACCCCCGTGCAGGTGATTGTGGCTGCCGGACGGGCTATCCTGCTCCAGGATGTCGTGGGGTTCAACATCAACGATCCCAATATCAATGTACAGGCCGGATTGGAAAGTCAGGGGTTGCTCGTCTACATCGAGAAAACCTGGAGTCTGGAGCCTGAAGGGGTGATTTTGCGTCAGGCACCTGATCCCAACACCGAGGTTCGCGCCGGCAGTACCGTCACCTTGACCGTCAGCGGTGGCGCCAACTTTCCCATTCCCATGCAGGTCAATCTGAACAACCAGGTCATTCTGCAAGACGCGCGTGTCTCACAACGGAGCTACCGTCCCGGCGACACCATCGCGGTTACGCTGCGCTGGGAAGTCCTGCAACCGTTCAACAAATCCTACAAAGTTTTCATCCATGTCCTTACCCGTGATTTCAGCACACTGCTCACCCAGCGCGACATCGAGCCGCTCAACGGGCTGCGCCCTACAACAACCTGGACGGCCGGTGAGATTATCAATGACCCTCACCAGGTGCCGATTCCCCAAAACGCGCCGGCAGGCATCTACCAGATCCGCGTGGGGTTATACGACGCCGAAGGGCGGCTGCCGGTTGTGGACGCCGGTCAAACGCAGGTTGTGGACGACACCATTTTTATCACCGAGATCGAAATACGCCCATGATTGCAGATCGCTGCCCCCAAGGCAGACATATCTCAACGCAGGGGAAAAAGCCGGATAAGCCTCTGATTTAACCGCAGAGTTCGCCGAGAACGCAGAGCAATCTTTGATAACTCTGTGAACTCTATGTTCTCAGCAGTAAAAGTTACCCCCATCCTGAAATGCACCCTACAGCAAGACCAGGGCTATCGCATTTGGCCGCTTCCGGCAACTGAATACGGCCTAAAGGCCAGGGACCCCTCCTAAAGATGACGCTTTAGCGATACAACAGACAGCACGACAGGACAAAGTTTCCCCAATGCGATAGCCCTAACAGCAAGCCCAATGATGCCGTTTTATACTTTTGACAGTTTCCTGGTATAATAATGCAAGGAAAAAGGAAAATAGTGGTTACGTGAAATAAGAATCGCGTAACTGTTAAAACAATACAGGGTAAACTGAGACCCTTGTGGTCTTTGGGTTACGGGGCTTTGTGAGGCTGAGGAGGTTTTTTAAGGTATGAAATCAAAACAAGGTAACAGCAATTTTGTTTACCTTCTGGTGGTAGCGGCGGTGCTTTTCCTCATTTACAGCTATCTGGGAGGAGGAACCGAACAGCCGACCGTGCCGCTCAACAAAATTGCCGATGACATAGAAGCCGGAAAGATCACCAGCATCAGTGTCCGTGGCGACATTTTGCAGGTGACGTATAAAGAGCCGACCGGAACGGGGGAACAAATCGTCCTCTCGCGGAAAGGTCGGGAATCTTCACTGGTTGAGCAACTCCATGCGCTAGGCGTCAGTGAAACGACGTTGCGTCAGGTCACTATCGAATTCAAAGAGCCGACCGATTGGAGCACCCTGGTCAACCTGGGGCTGACACTCCTGGGAATGATCGTGCTCAGCGTGGTCATTATCATTGTCTTTCGACAGGTGCAGGGCGCCAATAACCAGGCGCTCTCATTCGGTAAAAGCCGCGCCCGCATGTTCTCCGGCGACCGCCCGACGATCACTTTTGATGATGTGGCAGGCATCGAGGAGTCCAAAGAAGAACTGAAGGAGATCGTAGAATTCCTCAAAGAGCCGCAGAAATTCATCAACCTCGGCGCGCGCATCCCCAAAGGCGTCCTGCTGATAGGGTCGCCGGGAACCGGCAAAACGTTGTTGGCCAAAGCCGTCGCCGGGCAGGCCGGTGTTCCGTTCTTTAGCATCTCCGGCTCGGAATTCGTCGAGATGTTTGTGGGTGTCGGCGCAAGCCGCGTGCGTGACCTTTTCGATCAGGCCAAGCGCCACAGCCCTTGCATCGTCTTTGTGGATGAAATTGACGCTGTGGGACGCTATCGCGGCGCAGGATTGGGCGGGTCGCACGATGAGCGCGAGCAGACGCTCAATCAGATCCTTGTGGAAATGGATGGGTTCGATACCGACACCAACGTCATCGTCGTCGCGGCGACCAACCGCCCCGATATTCTCGATCCAGCCCTGCTGCGACCGGGACGTTTCGACCGGCGCGTCATCCTCGATCAACCCGACATTCGCGGACGTGAGGCCATCTTCCGGGTGCACACGCGCGGCAAACCCATCGCTGCCGAGGTAGACCTCGAAGAACTGGCGCAGTCCACGCCGGGGTTTGTGGGTGCCGACATCGAAAACGTGGTCAATGAGGCCGCCATCCTTGCGGCGCGTCGTGGCTTGAGGCGCATTGGGATGAGCGAATTCAACGAAGCCATCGAGCGCGTCATCGCCGGGCCGGAGCGTCATAGCCGTCTTATCTCCCAAGAGGAACTGCGCGTCTTTGCCTATCATGAAGTCGGGCATGCCGTCGTCGCGCACGTGTTACCCAAGTGTGACCCGGTGCGCAAGATTTCGATCGTGGCCCGCGGTATGGCCGGTGGCTACACCATCGCCCTCCCCGAAGCCGACCGGTACGTCTTGCAACGCAGCAAGATCGAAGACGACATCGCCTATGGATTGGGCGGTCGTGCGGCCGAGGAAATTGTCTTTAACGAAGTGAGCACCGGCGCTGCCAGTGACCTGGAAACGGTCACCAAGATGGCCCGCGCCATGGTCACCCGTTATGGGATGAGCGACACGTTGGGGCCGCTGGTTTATGGACGTAAAGAAGAACTGGTCTTCCTGGGCAAGGAAATCGGCGAACAGCGCGATTACAGCGAAGCGATCGCCCATCAAATTGACGATGAAGTGCGTAAAATCGTCACCCAGGCTTACGAAAGGGCCAAAACAGTCATCCAGGAACATCGAGAGCAGATGGATCGAATTGTGAATTACCTGATGGAGCGTGAGACACTTTCCGCAGAAGAATTCGTCGCCGCTTTTGAAGGCCGTCCGTTGCCCAAGCGCGCCGAGAAACCCAAGCCGTCACCGACGTCGGAAGCCGAGCCGGTGCTCAAAGCCGCGCCGGTAGCCGCCTGAGATGAGTCACGACAAAACTCCGCCCCGATGCTTTGAATCGGGGCGGAGTTTCGGTTGAAAAATCAATCACTTATGCTATAATCTCCGCACTTGTGGAGAGGTAGCATAGTCCGGTCTAATGCGCGCGCCTGGAGAGCGCGTGAGCCGAAAGGCTCCATGGGTTCAAATCCCATCCTCTCCGCCAAAAAACCAGGCCCTTCGAGCGGGGTACGTTATCCCGACGAAGGGCTTTGCGTTTGTGAGGTACCCCGCACGTTCAGGCCGTATGAGCCTGCACAAAACGATAAGTCTATTGTACCAGTTTACCCTCTATAAAGCGCACGGTTAAAGCCGCGACGTCTTCCCATTCCTGATCCAACAACACGCAATGGGTGGATTTTTCAAACCAGTACAGATACTTTTCGGTTGAACGGACACTCCGGTAGATCAGCTCCGGCGCGTCGGCAGAGACCGCAGTATCCAGCCGCCCCTGGACGATGAGGATGGGCTGGGTGATTTCGGAAAGGCGTGCCCGCACGACGGTCTGCAACGCAAACAACTGCTGCGTTGCACGCAGTGGATTGTGATCATACCCCTGCCAGCGCGCGTCTGCCGCATTCGGTTCGCTTGGCCCTTTCGCCAGGATGATCCCCAGTGGCGCCAGAATGGGCAACAGAAAGGTTCGGGCAAAGCTCGACGGTACGATCAGGGCGGCAGCGTAGGCCATCACACCCGCGATTTCAGGATGCCGGCTCGCCAGATAGAGCGCCAGCAGGCCCCCCATAGATTCGCCACCCACGTAGACACGGTCACAGCGAGCGGCAAGGTCACGGTAGGCGGCTTCAAAAGCATCAGCCCACGTTTGCCAACGACAGCGGTTCATCTCCTGCGGTGTGGTGCCGTGCCCCGGCAGCAACGGCCCGGAGACGGTATAGCCACGTTCATGCAGGTAGTGTCCCAGCGGGCGCACTTCCGCCGTAGTCGCCGTGTAGCCATGCGAGAGCAAAACGCCGACCGGGCCACCTTCCCAGAAAAACGTCGTTCCTTCCAAATGCGGATTGCGCAATGTGTAAGCCATAGGACCTCCAGAGAATGAAGAACGGAGAATGAAGAATCGGCGAATCCCTAGTCCCCAATTCCTGATCCCAAAATCACGCCAAAAACCAGTGCAGGATTTGCGGCCCCCAAAGCAAAGTGGTGGCACAGCCCAGGATGATAAAGGGGCCGTAGGGAATTGCCGTTTTGAGCGAACCTTTGCCGGCGATAATGACGCCTGCCGCCCCAATGCCCCCATAGAAGATCGTCAACAGCAGGGCAATGATCACCAGGGGGAAGCCGACCAGCGCACCGCCATAGGTCGCCAGAGTGATGTCACCTTCGCCCAACGCCCCGGGGCCGAAAACCGCCACACCCAACGTCACCAAAAGGCGCAACACGACGAAGGCCACCAGTCCGCCGGCCGGCGAGTGCCACCATACCCAGGTTTTGAGGGCAGGCAGCGCCGGGCCGAAAAGTATCCCCAGGACAAAAATAGCCCCGACAGCGGGCAACATTATGACATTGGGCACAAGTTTGACTTCCAGGTCCGTAACCATAACCATCGCCAGTGGAATGAGCGTCAGCATGGCAAACGCAACCCGCAAATTCAAGCCGTTCAGTCCTGCCAGCAATCCCCAACTGAGGGCGAGGAAAAGTTCTGCAGCAAGGCGCGGTAAGCGGAAGTAGCGTCCGCACTGCCGGCAGCGTCCTCGGCCGGTCAGGAGGGCGAGCGTCGCACACCATTGCAGGGGTGTGTACGGCGCAGTGCAGAAAGGACAGGCCGGCTTCACCAATGAGCGTTTTGCCATTATGGCCTCGGCGGCATGTGCTGCGAAGGCTCCGATCAATAAACCGGGTATGGCGATCAGAAAGGCCATTATTGCGTCTCCTCGGAAGTCGTTTGAACGTCGGATACGTTCATGGTAGCACAGGTGTGAAACAACACAAAATGGCGAAAGCGGGGGAAATATGAACAACCAGCGTCAGATTTTTGAAAGATTAACGTAAGGTTTGCGTCAAGTATGAAATGCGACGTGGGATTACAATGAGAAGGTGTAGTAAAAAGAGTCAGTCTTCCTCCTTGTGTAAAGCCGAGGGCGCAGGCACACCCTCGGCTTTATGTTTATGTGGGTGCCCCATATCATCACCGCAAGTGTAAATCCGCGAAGTTGAGATATTGTTCCCAGTCATAAGCAGTGACATCGTGCTTCCCAGAGCGGATATGATAGGCAATTGCGCCCACCGCCGGTTGCTCGAGGTCAGGCATCTGATCAACCGGCAGCCCTTCTGTGCCCAGCAAGCGGTAGACCGGATCGGCATGCAGCGCGCTGAGGAATTCACCGCGTGGATCAGCCCAGCGATCTTCGACGGCGCTGGCAACGTACAGCGGACGTGGTGCTATCAACGCCAGGAGCATGTGTTGATCCACCGGCAAGGCGTCTTCGTTATCATTGTAGCGTTTGAAGTTCGTGCAGAACCAGTGGGGGAATTTACTGTTGATAATACCCACTGTCTCGCCATAACGCCGTCGCGAAAGCGCCGCCCCACCGCAGCCGGAATTGTTGGAGATGACAAGAGCAAAGCGTGCGTCAGAGGCGCCGGCCCATAACGTTGCCTTGCCGAGCCGCGAGTGGCCGATAACCGCAACGCGCGCCGCATCAATGTCATCATCCGTCTCAAAGTAGTCTAGCGCCCGATGCAGCCCCCATGCCCATGCGCCGAGTGTCGCCCAGGCATCGCCAGCCGAGTCGTTACGGGGGAAAAGAGCATGGACGCCGTTCTGAAAGCCATCGTCAAAGTCCGGGTCAAGGTCGCCGCAGTAGATGGTTGCCAGGCCGTAGCCGCGTTCGAGGATGCGTTCTACGGGCCAGCGTGAGGCCGCCACACCTCGCCCGGCATCGGTCGCACGGTTATTCTGAATCCCCGCAGCCGGGAAGAAAGCCGGCACCCAGCTTGTGGGAAGCGCGATGCCGGGGTCCGCATGAATGGTGTGATTGCCCATAAAGTTCAAACCGACGAAAATCGGCGTGGGGCGTGGATGAGCGTTTGGCAGGTAGATGAGGATGTTCATGCCGGCGGTGTTCCCATTGCCTGCAAAATGTACTGTAACCTCTTTGCGGGTCGCTGCGCCGGATAGGGCCTGCGTATCCACAGATGTGACCTCGAAAGTCATACGTTCCGGCCTGCCGGGCAGCACGCCGTAGACGTGATGTGCAAACAGCGCGAGAATTTCAGCCCGCCGCACCGACCAGGCTTCCGGCGTCGTCACCGGCGTGCCATCAGCGAAGGTCAGCGGATCAGGTAGGACATAATCTGGAACTTCGGCTTCATCGTAAATGATGGTCATACTCCCCTCGGAAAATCAAAGATGTTCCAACCCCAACCGCTCAAACTGCTCCGGCGGCGCGTCCATCGCCTGCATCGTTTCGACGAGAAGTACGGTGTACTCGATCTCCAGCTCGGTCCCGGCAAGGTCTTGCGTCTGCGCGTAATCGCGGCGGATGTCGTAGAGCCGCGTGTTGGCCCATTCCGGGCTGCGACGCTTGTGGGCGCGCGCACGGATGACGGGATAATCGGTGTAGGGCAGCCACAAGCCCAGCTTCGCCTCGTCATAAAAGCTGAGCGGGCACACATCGCGGAAACTGAAGGTGCCGGGTGTGAGAAAGTAGCGGTAGAGCGGCTGGTTCTCCTCGGTGGCGGGCGCGCGGAAATAAGTGCAGCGTCCATCGGTCACGTTGACCGTCTGCCCGAACCAGCCGTAGAGCGCGGCACGGCGTCGCGCGGGAGCTTTCTCTTCCAGTATCGGCCGCCACGACTCGCCGTGGATCGGGTGTTCGATGGGCACATTGTAATAGTCGCAGAGTGTGGGCATGAGGTCAATGTTCTGCGTAAGCTGCGCGCGGTGCTCGCCCGCGTGCGCGTCGCCGGGCAGATGCACCATCAGTGGAATGTGCGCCAGCTCGTTCCAGGCGTGCCAGGCGTTCTTGCCAGTCAGGCCGCGCTCGCCGAGCAGGTGCCCGTGGTCGGTGGTGACGATGATGAGCGTGTCCTTGAAGGCGTTCTGGCGCGCCAATTCGTCCATCAGCTTGCCGAACCAGGCATCCATCATCGTGAGCGTGGCGGCGTATTGCCTGCGCAGGTGACGGGTGGCGGGGCTATCCTCATCCACCTTGTCATAGCCGCTCCAATTGTAGAGCGGGCCGTCCCAATCGTCGCCGTACATATCGAGATAGTGCTGCGGGCAGTCGAACGGCTCGTGGGGATCAAAGACTTCCACCCACAGCAGATAGTTGTCCGCGCCCTCGTTCGCCTGGAGCCAGTCAATGGCACCCTGGAAGGTTTGCGGCGTCGAGTAATCGGCCTCCGTCTTGAACGCCAATTGATTCTTCGCATACTGCGCGCGCCACTGCCCCAGATGTTCCGGCTCCTCCGGTGGCGCCACCCGCGAGACGAACGCATCGGCCTCCTGCCCACGGTGCAAGGCCCAGGTGTTGAACGGGCTATGGTAATTTTCGCCGCCGACGTGGAAGTAGTGGTAGTGGTCGGTTTCCATGTGACAAAAGACCCCAGCCTTATCGCGCAGCAGGTGCGGGAACGGCACATCGAACGGCTCCATGCCGCCCCACTCGCGCTCGAGGAAGTTCAGCCGCCCGGTGAGCATATCGCGTCGCGCGGGCATACACGGCGCAGAGCCGATCCAGTGATTGTCGAAGATCACCGACCGCTCGGCAAACCGCGCCAGATTCGGCGCAATCACCCAATCGTTGCCGTACATCGGCAAGTAATGGCGGTTCAGCGAATCGGATAGGATGACGATTGTTTTCATAGTTGCACTCCTACAAAATATGGTCAGCAGATTAAGCAGATTTAGCAGATAAAGAAAGCAAAAATCCGCTAAATCTGCTGACAGAAATAGCACCTCAGGCAAAAAACTCATAGCGGCGCGTCCATCGCTGCGTTTCGCCGGGCCGGACGTTGAGTGGGACGAAGATTTCGGCGCTGGCGACGTGGCTTGCACCCCACAGCACTACACGGGCCGGCGCAAAGTCGTCGAATTCGCGCATCCCCACGCCGGTCGGTTCGTGGACAAGCTCCCATTGCGCAGCGTCGGTCTTGGAGAATCCCAGCGGACGGCAGTAGAAATTGCCTTCAGGCGTCGCCTTCCAACGAATATCGCCACCCTGCACGTCGAGGACGGCCACAAGTTGCGCCATACGTTCGGCGGCCGGTCCCTCCGGCGCGGCAAAGTGGATGGCGTAGGGCAAACGCAGCCGGTACGCCGGGCCGATCGCGTGTTCGTCAACGCGCACAAAGTTGTGGACATACTCCGTCGTCACAATCGGTTTTGTGCCCACGTTATCAAGTGCATAGGCAATCGTCATCCCGGCGCCTTCTACCGTGACCGTTTTGGTCACGCGGACGGCATACCCCCGGCACTCCACCGGTTCAACGATGAACGTCACACGCGCGGCCTCTGTCGTCACGTGAATAGGGAACGGCGCGACGATCTCGTAAGGCCGGAAGAAATTATACGGCTGTTCGTCCGGGCGCGCCAGCAGGCCGATACCCAGCTTGGGGAACGGCTCGCCCGGCTGCGTCTCGTCGTAGCCGATGACCTCCTCAATACCGAACTCGCCACACAGCCCCACCCCGCCGGTCCCCTGCCCCGGCGTGAACGATTCCGGCACGCAGAACGTGTGTCTATCGTCCAAAGTCACCTGCGTGATGAACGCCGACCAATCAAAACGCGAGCCGCGGTAAATGCTTCCCGGCTGGGCGATCTCGACCGTCAGGCGATCGCTATGCAAAACGATAGGGGCATTTTCTGTCGGTTCCATGTCACAACTCCTTCGGTGATTTTTTTGTCAGCAGATTAAGCGAATTGAGCAGATTTTTTGCGAATTTGTGCAGAAAGTAGAAAAAGTAAAGTCAGCAGATTAAGCAGATTGAGCAGATTGAGCAGATTTTCTGACTCTATGGGGAAATCTGCTTCTGCTCAATCTGCTGACCAAAATGCAACATCAGTTGCCCAGGCGACCGCTAAATAACCTGCGCCATCAACTCATGAATCTCCAACGGCGCGGGACGCTCCGAATCGCGCGTCAGCGACAACGCGCCACGCGGACACGTATTGACGCACACCCCACATCCCATACAGGCCGCCGCATCCACGATCACATGCCCATCCCGCAATGCCAGCGCGCCAAACTGGCACTTTTCGACGCACGCGCCGCAGCCCACGCAGCGTTCCTCATCCACCTGAGAGATGTAACCCGATGAAATCAGCATCGGGACGCCGTTTCGATGCGCCTGCATCGCGCCACAACAGCAGGAACAGCAATTGCAGATCGCGTAGAAACGTTGCAGCATCGCGTCCTTGAAGAAAGCATGGTGCACGTGCCCACGCCTGTCCTCGGCCTTGAGGATGTCCACGGCTTCATCCGGCGTGATGCGGCGCGCGTGGTCGGGCTGGTGTTCGAGGACAAAACTGGCGAACGGTTCACCCACAATGAGGCACACGTCGAGCGGCAAACACGGATGTTCGCGCGCCATCCGGCACGGACAATCCAGCACGACGAGGTGATCGGGATGCTGCAACACAATGTCGCGGGCAACGGCAAAAGGGACAACGGATTCGGGGACGGTAAGGCGAACTTCTTCGTTCACCTGCACCAGCCGCGTCGCCGCCTCCAGCGGCACAACCTTGCCGTGGTAGGTATCGGCAATCGTGGGTGAAGCCGGTTCATGCCCGTTCCCGTGCTTGTGACGGCTCATCTCGCGGCGGCGGATCAGCCAATCGGCCAATTGCGCCAGCGGACGCAACAGGCGCGGCGGATTCACCGCCGTCCCGATGTAGAAATAAGGCCAGCGTCCATAAATGTACCCGTGGATAAAATCAAACAGCGAGAAACCGGGAGTCCGACGCGCTTCTTTGATAAGTGCTCGGGTCGATGATTTCATGAACACCCCCTTAAGAGTCTCAACGGATGAAACGGATTCAACGGAAAGTGATCCGTTAAAATCCCTTGAGATGTAGACACTTTCCCCTCCCGTCTAGTAGACCTGTCAGGTCTGGTGAATCTGTTCTACAATTTCCGCTGCCAGGTCGTAGCGGTTGAACGCGGGCATCAGGTAGATACCGCCGGCCCAATCGCGGATCTGGGCGATCAGCTCCAGCGCGATGCGCACGCCCTCGCGCGGTGAATCCGAGCCGGCCGCTTCCAAACGCTCAAAAAACTCCGGTGCAATGGTGATCCCCGGCACTTCATTGTGCAGGAAACGCGCATGTTTCACACCGTACAACGGCAGGACGCCGACCAGCACGGGCTTATCCAGCGGCCCGTACTTTTCCGCGTACTGGTCAAGGAACGCCCGCGCCGTCGCCGGATCGTAGACCGGCTGCGTGAGGAAGAAATCCGCGCCTGCCTGCAGCTTGCGCCGCAGCACCTTCATCTCATTGTCGGGATCACTCGACGTAAGGTTGAGCGCCGCACCCACAAAAAACGTCGTCGGCTGCCCGATGTCACTACCGGCATAATCCACGCCGGTGTTGAACTTTTCCTTAATGAGTTGAATCAATCCCGTAGAGGTGAGGTCATAGTTGTCCATCGCTTGCGGATAATCGCCGATGGACGTGGGATCGCCCATCACCACAAAGACGTTGCGGATGCCCAAGGCATGCGCGGCCAGCAGATCGCCCTGCACCCGCAGCAGGTTGCGCCCGCGAATGGGGAAATGCAGCGTCGCTTCGACGCCCACCTTGTCCTGGATCAAGGCACACACGGCCCAGGGACTCATCCGCATCCGCGCCATCGGGCTGTCGGCCACGTTGATGACATCGGCACCGGCTTCGGAGAGCAACGTCGCGCCCGCCAACAGCTTGTGCGTAGAGAGACCGCGCGGCGGGTCCATTTCCACGGCGATGACAAACTCACCGGCGCGCACTTTCTGCGAAAAGACCGAAGGCTGATCGGGAGCAATGTCGCCGCGCACCGGTTGCAAGACGGCCGCGCGTTCAAGGGGCGTACATACCACCGGTGGCCCCGCATCCAATGCCGCACGCAGCGCCGCGATGTGCGCAGGTGTCGTGCCACAGCAGCCACCGATAAAGTTGGCACCGGCCTGGCAGAAGGCCCAGGCATACTCGCCGAAGTACGCCGGCGTGGCCGGGTACATAATCCGCCCGGCGACCTGCTCAGGCCAACCGGCATTCGGCTTCACCCAAAAGCGACCTTCCGGCACAGCTTCCCGCATCTGCTGAACAAGGCGCACAAGTTGCGCCGGGCCACCGGAGCAGTTGACGCCGATGACGTCCGCGCCCGCTTCGTACAGTCGTCGCGCCACTTTCGCAGGTGAATCGCCCAACAGGGTGCGATCGTCGCGGGTAAAGGTCATCGAAGCAACAACCGGCAGATCGCAAAGCGACCGTGCGGCCGCAATCGCTTCTTCCATTTCGTAAAGATCGGTCAGCGTCTCAATTACCAACAGGTCAACGCCCGCTTCCACCAGCACGGTCATCTGCGCCGTGAATGCCTCGCGGGCCTGTTCCTTCGTCACCCGTCCAAACGGCACAAGATGAACGCCCAGCGGGCCGATGTCCCCCGCCACCAGCACATCTTTGAACGACGCCGCCACGATGCGCCGCGCCAAATCTACGCCGCCCCGGTTGATCTCGGTGAGTTTATCGGCCAGGCCGTGCATCGCCAGCTTGTAGGGGTTCGCGCCGAATGTGTTGGTGAGGATGATCTGCGCGCCGGCTTCGATGTAAGCGCGGTGGATTTCCCCCACAAGCGCGGGACGGCTCAGGTTCAATTCGTCGAAGCACGTCCCAAAGGGAACGCCGCGCCCGTGCAGCATCGTCCCCATCGCCCCGTCGGTGAGCACCGGGCCGGTAGTTTTCGCCAATAATGTCAATAGCTTTTCTCTAGACATGGTTTCCTCTCAAAGATGCAGGATGCAGGAATCTTGTCTCTGACTCCTTACTCCTTACTTGCTGAACCGCCTCCATCATATTCCGCAACGCCGGGATGACTTCGTCCCAGGCGCGGGTCTTGAGGCCGCAATCGGGGTTCACCCAGATTTGCTCCGGTTTGAGATGCTGGACAAAGCTCGCCAGCTTCCCGGCGATGAACGCCACGGTCGGCACGACGGGGCTATGGATGTCGTAGACACCGGGACCGACTTCGCGGGGGTAGCCATACTCGGCCAGGGCACGCAGCATCTCGTCGCCGCTGCGCGCGTTCTCGATGGAGATGACATCCGCATCCAGCCGGTCAATGGCGGGGAGGATGTCCTGGAATTCGGAGTAGCACATGTGCGTGTGGATTTGCGTCTGCGGCGCTGCGTGGCCAACTGTGAGGCGAAAGGCGTCCACGGCCCACGTCAGATAGGCATCCCAGCGGTCGGGCTTGAGCGGCAGGCCCTCGCGCAGCGCCGGTTCGTCCACCTGGATCGCGCGCGCGCCGGCCGCTTCCAGGTCGGCGATTTCATCGCGCAGCGCCAGCGCGATCTGGTAGGCGATGATGTGACGCGGCACATCGGCGCGCGGGTACGACCAGTTGAGAATCGTCACCGGGCCGGTGAGCATCCCCTTGACGGGCTTCTGCGTGTACGACTGCGCCACGCGGAACTCGCGCACGGTCATCGGCTGTGGGCGGCTGACGTCGGCGTAGATGATCGGCGGGCGCACGTAGCGGCTGCCGAAGCTCTGCACCCAACCGTGCTGCGTGAAGGCAAAGCCCGTCATCTTCTGCGCGAAGTATTCGACCATGTCGGTGCGCTCGGATTCGCCGTGGACGAGCATGTCCAGCCCCAGCCCATCCTGCACGCCGATTGTGTAGCCGATGAAGGCGTCAATGCCGGCTTCGTACTCGGCCTGGCTAATCTCGCCCTTGTTGAAGCGCGCGCGCAGGCGGCGCACCTCCGGCGTCTGCGGGAACGAGCCAATCGTCGTGGTGGGGAACGGCGGCAACTGCACTTGCAGCGGACGGCGCTCGGCATAGGGCAGCGCGCGGGTGAAATCTGAGGGTTGCAGGGATTCGATCCGCGACCGGACAGCAGGATCCGCGGGCGCGAAGGCGTGGAATTCAGCCCAGGGTGCGTCCATACCGCCGGTTTCACCGGTTGCCAGCAGTCGCACTTCCGCCAGTTTCTCCTCGGCGAAAGCGAGCACACCGCGCAGCGCAGCGGGCAGCGCCTTCTCACGCGCCGCCGTGTAGGGGACGAACTGCAACGATGACGACGGGCCGATGCGCATCTGTGGCGCGTAGCCGCGCAAGGTTTCCAGCAGCGCCAGCGTTTCGGCGGGGCGGACACGCCACACGCTGCGCGCATCCACCACACCCGCGCCGAGCGTCTTCTCCTGCGGCCAGCCGTGCGCCTGAATGAGCGCCAGATTGTCGCCGCGCGTGAAATCAAGCGAGATCACGTCCACAGGCAAGGCGGCGATCCAGGGGTAATTCTCGCCCAAATCGTCGAAGTAGGTCACGAGATTGAGCGGCACGCCAACTTTGGATAACTCCGCGTAAGCCTTTTCGACGTGCGGGCGCAATGCGGCAGCATCGCCGAACACGAGCGCCGGTTCGTGGAGTTGTACTTCGGTCACCCCCAATGCCTTGAGTTCGTCGAGCAGTTGGCGATAGAGCGGCAGCAGCGCGGACAACATCTCGCCGAAATCCACGGAGAGCCGCGCCAGGCGCAGCAGCGTCACCGGGCCGAGCACAATCGGCGCGACATGCGCGCCCAACATGGCCTGCGCCTCACGGATGAGCGCCAGAAAATCGCCGAAGTTCGCCTGGGGTGTGATGCTTGCGTCAATCTCCGGGGCCAGATAGTGATAGTTGGTGTCGAACCACTTGGTCATATCGAGCGCCGGGATGCCGGGAACGCCACGCGCCATCGCAAAGTAGCGGTCCAGTCCCGATAGGTCACGGAAGCGCGGCGGAATCAAATCAAAACGGACGCTCCAATCCAGCACGTGATCATAGAGCGTTTCCATGCCCACACCGATCAAATCAATGCCTGCGGCTAATTGCGCGCGCCAGCCCTCGCGCGTCACCTCAGCGAAGGTCGCCAGCAACGTGTCGCGGTCCAGCGCGCCCTGCCAATACGCCTCCAACGCCCGCTTCATCTCGCGGTTTTTGCCGATGCGTGGGTATCCCAGTGTTTGTGTGATGTTCATAAAGTTCCCCCCTCATATCACAATTTTACGATTCTTGTCTGGTAAAATCGTGAAGGCAGTGTACCTTAAGGCGAAAAGTTGTCAATTCCCCCGACTTGACAACCCTCCTCGAACAAAGACAATAGTCAGGTAGTCGGGTAGTCAGGTAGTCAGATAGTCAGATGGTCAGATAGTCAGATGGTCAGGTAGTCAGGTAGTCAGGTAGTCAGATGGTCAGATGGTCAGGTAGTCAGGTAGTCAGATAGTCAGGTAGTCGGGTAGTCAGGTAGTCAGATAGTCAGATGGTCAGATAGTCAGATGGTCAGTTGGTCAGATAGTCAGATGGTCAGATAGTCAGATAGTCAGATGGTCAGGTAGTCAGATCGTCAGATCGTCAGATCGTCAAATCGTCAGATAGTCAGATGGTCAGGTAGTCAGATAGTCAGGTAGTCAGATAGTCAGATGGTCAGATAGTCAGATGGTCAGTTGGTCAGATGGTCAGATGGTCAGATAGTCAGATAGTCAGGTAGTCAAATCGTCAGATCGTCAGATCGTCAGATCGTCAGATAGTCAAATCGTCAGATCGTCAGATAGTCAGATAGTCGTTGTCAAGCGATTTTCAGACTATCCGACTCCCTGACTACTCGACTACCTGACTACTTGACTATCCGACTCCCTGACTACTCGACTACCTGACTACTCGACTACCTGACTACTTGACTATCCGACTCCCTGACTACTCGACTACCTGACTACTTGACTATCCGACTACCTGACTACTCGACTACCTGACTACTTGACTACTTGACTATCCGACTACTTGACTATCCGACTACCTGACTACTCGACTACTCAACAGGAGGATTTTGTATGGCACTCTCGAAAGAAAAACGGAAGGAATTACTGGCGTTGTTTGCGGATCTGCGCGTGGCGGACGTCCGCGACGGGATGGACTGGCTGATGC
>DAOSNS010000048.1:0-16920 GCA_035373625.1 Anaerolineae bacterium
CAACTTCAGGCGATCTCTTCTAACCTTTGCACCTGATTTTTGTCAGTCAACCAGCACCCATGGGTGATGTTCTTGTGTATCATCCTCGTGGGAACACTGACAGGATGCCCGCCTTCACCGACACCGGATCCAACACCAACAAGGCCGCCCTGTACTGATACACCGATGCCGATTCCTCCTACACTGACACCAGAACCGACGCCTACACCAACTCCAGCAAAACTCTACAACCGTCAGGCGGCAGTAAGTTATGCACAAGCATATAAGAATGAGCCAAACTCACCACCTTATTATTATTTCCCCAGCGATAGTGGTGACTGTGCCAACTTTGTATCCCAGGCGTTATACGCAGGGGGTATTGAAAGTAACCCAGAAGGAGGATGGGATCAGTCAGAAGTCCTCATAACTAATGAGCGTCCTTACTATTAGGACAATGGCACATTACTAACAAAAAACTGCGCCCTTGCGAAAAACAACAAATATGTGATAAATGAACGAATGACGAACAAACCGCTAACAAAATCACATTGGAAGCAAGTCGGTGGGGTGTGCCCACCGCGGCGGTGGAACAATTGCCACAGCGTTTGCGACAGATTTGGGGACGCTATCGGCCTCATTTCTGGACCCACACCCGCGATCAAGGTGCGCATGGCTACAAATATCTGAGCGGGATGCTGCGCATGACGCACAAACGCACCTTTAGCGGGATAGCCACGGAAGTGTTGGAGAGCAACATTCAGCACTTTATGAGCAATTCGCCGTGGTCGGGACGGGGCGTGATCAACCAAGTGCAGCGCGAAGTGACAGCGCTGTGGGCAAAGCAGCGGGATCGCGTGTTGATCTTGGACGAGAGTGCGGATGCCAAAGCGGGTCTGGTCAGTGCGGGCAGCGGGCGGCAACATAATGGCCGCTTGGGGAAAGAGGATGTCTGCCAGGTGGGGGTCTTTTTGCCCCTGGCGTGCGGGGGCCTTTGGACATGGATTGATGGCGAGTTGTTTGTGCCAGAAGCCTGGTTCGCGCCAGAGGCGCTTCCCCGTCGTCAGCGCATAGGGATGCCCGAAAGCCGCACATTCCAAACCAAAGTGATGCTGGGCTGGCAGATGATTGAGCGGGTGCGAGCGGCGGGCGTACCCTGTGACTGGTTTGCCTGCGATGACTTGTATGGTCGGGCTAACTGGTTTCGCGCCAAGTTGGCCGCGGCGCAGATTGTGTATGTGGCGGATGTGCCGAGCACCATGCGCGTGTACCTGCATCGCCCTGCGTGGGGCGTGCCGGCGCCGAAGAAACGAGGGAAGCAGCCGCGCCGCCCGCGCGTGTTGTCGCCGGAGAAGCCCAGCGCGGTGCGGGACGTGGCGACGCACGCGGACACGGTCTGGCAAACCGTGCGCGTGCGGGCCACCGAGCGCGGCGAGTTGATCGCGCCCTATGCGGCGCGCTAGGTATGGACCTTGCGCGATGGGGTTCCCACTCAGGAATGGCTGGTCGTGCGGCGCGAAGCGGATGGGGAGATCCGGTACGCGTTCAGCAATGCGCCCGCCGATACCTCCTTGTTGCGGCTGGCGTATATGGAATCGGCGCGCGGTTTTGTGGAGTGTTCGATCCGGGATGCCAAATCTGAATTGGGCTGGGATGAATTTCAGGCGCTCAAGTATTGCGCCTGGGAACATCAATTGGCCTTGACCATCTTGGCCAGTTGGTTCATTGCCGAAACCCGCTGGGAGTGGCGAGAGCAATTCCCAACCGATGACACCTTGCCAGCTGAGTTGGGTGTGAACAGCCTGCTGAGTCTGTCGGTGGCCAATGTGCGCGAATTGTTGCGTGCCACGCTGCCCTTGCGGCAGTTGTCGATAGCTGAAGCTCAAGATTTGGTCTGCACTCATTTGCTTAATCGTACTCGCTCGCGTCAATCGCGCTTAAGAAAACAATGCGATCTACTGCATTTTCACTCAAGAGATCCTGCCTAATGTGCCATTGTCCTACTACTCAGATATCCTTATCGAACTGTGCGAGAGAGGTGTGCTGCGATCAGTCAACAACCCGGCGGCTGATTACGCCGAGTACCTGGTAACTGAAACGTTGCACCTTACTCCCGCGCCCAAGTCAACCAAGGGATATGACGCAACAAGTCAGGATGGGAAACGCTATGAGATCAAGGCCAGACGCTTGACACGTATGAGTCACCCAACTCGTTTTAGTGCAATCAGGACACTGGAAGAAAACAGCTTTGACTTCTTGGTAGCCGTCGTCTTTGACGAAGACTTTCGCGTGCAAAAAGCCATTGTTCTAACACGAGAACAGGTGAAACAACGCGCTTTCTGGCAAGCCCATGTAAACGGTTGGATTCTTCCAATCAATAGCGACTTTTGGGAAACAGAGGTTTCACAAGACATCACTCAGCAAATGAGGGAGCTACAGGAAGAGACTACGGCCTCCCAATGAGTTCGAGTGGTTTATCTATCGCGCCGTTAAGTCTTCCATTGTTACAGTCAATGTCCTATCTGGAGAATAATCATTGGTACTTTCTGAAAACACAAATCCGTCACCATCAGAGCAGGCCCTCTTTCGCCAAGTACTTATGCGTCACGTCACTCGCTATCCACGGTTCGAGATTCAGGACTTGTACAAACTCATCTATCAAGGGACTCTGGGAAGCGAACACGCCGTAACTGATGCAGCGGAGGCTCGCTTGTGGCTCGAGCGGGAAGTGGAAGTGATGGCTGATGGGCCGGAAGAGCCAGTTATCGATCCTATATCAGCGGATGGTCAGATCGTACGGGTCAATCTACGGCCCTACGTAGCTGAAGGCGGCGATCTTGAGGCGTTGCTGGAGAGTTTCCTGCGGACAGCCAACGAGTACAAGGGGACAGAGGCACAGTTGCGGCGTTATTGGTTATACGCGGAGCACAATGCGGAGGAAGGAATTCTTGGCTGGGCCGTGAAAGAGATGAAGGATTTCTTTGGAGAGATGGAAAGGCAAGGGTTTCCCGCAGTGCACCACTCGAAGGTGTACACAATGGCCTACCGGCCGGCATACCGTGTTGTAATGCAAGAGTATCTAATTCGGGAATGAGCGGGGCGGGGTAAAGGTCGTCAGCGATTCGCAAGGTGTTGGACGGCAGTGATCTCTTTCAGCAGTTGTGCGGCTTGCTGCGCCAGGCGTTCAAAACGCCGCTTGAGTTGTTCTGGCGATTCGCCCTGGATATTCACGAAGAATGGGTCGGTGGGGTGCGGCTTTCTGCCGGCGAGGCGATTTCCCACCACTTTGAGCAACGGCGCCCAGGGATAGCCATGCCGCCTCAGACCGGAGATCGCTGTGGCGTCGAACGCCAGCGGGTAGCCGGTTTGCTCCAACAAACTGGGTTGCTGCCCCAAGGCCAGTTCGACCAGCGTCGCATCCAACAGGAGACGCCCGGCGCGCGCCAGCAACGCCTCGCGCTGGATGTGTTGTAGCCGTTCCTGCCCTCGCTGCACACGCGCCCATTCAGCTTCAGCGGCGGATTGCACCGCCGTCTGTGCCGCGGTGATCTGCGCTGGTGTCCAGGTGAAACTGCTCTCGGATTTCAGCGCCTCTTGCAGATCCGCCAGGCGATCCACTGGCTGCAAGTTCTTCGTCTCGTCCTGGGTAAAGTATCCCACACGCGGCAACGGTTCAGCAATCGCGACACGTAAAATCGTAGAGGTGTCATCCTTTGGCGTTACACCACCTTCGAAGTCGGGTAAGCTCTGAAGCAATGCATCCAGCAAGGGATTGCCAAACGTCAGCAGTTGCACGGTGTTGGGATGATTGTCGAATACCTGACGGTCGAAGGTAACGACAGTTTGCGTGCCTTCCAGACTCAGCCAGTAAGCCCCCTCTACAGTTTCGTGGGGCCGGAAGTGCGTTTTTAGCGTGGGCGCGTCAAGGATGGCGGAGGCCATCTCTTGCAAGTTGAAGGCAACCTGGTTGTTGCTCGTGGTCCAAGCTGCTTCTACTTCCGGGTGTGCAGCCCATTCATCGAGGTTTAGCTGCGCCGTTTGCCGATCCAGGGCCGCGTCAAGATCGGCCAATTCCTGTTGGAGCACCCGCTGCCGCTCCGCATCGCCGGTTAATGCCACACGCTGAATGACGCGCTCCACTTGTGCCAGGATAGGTTGCAGCGGCCCGACGACATCCTGGAACCAATCAATACGGTTGTTGAGCGCCTGGTACACTTTGGCTTCGACGGTCTCTTTGTAAAAATAGTTGTAAATCCATACCCGCTCGTAACGCTGCCCAATGCGGTCCACACGACCGATGCGTTGCTCTACCCGCATGGGATTCCACGGCATATCGTAATTGATCAACACACCGCACGTTTGCAGGTTCAAGCCTTCGCTGGCCGCCTCGGTCGCCAATAGGATTTTGATGCGTTCGCCCTCGCGGAAAGCGTTTTTCAGCTCTTCCTTGGTGATGGGCATCCAGGCGTTGCCGTCCCACCATTCGCCGCCGCGTCCACTATAGCAAGCGACCTGGCTGCCGTATTGTTGCCGCAGTTGCTCACGCAGGAAGTCCAGGGTGTCGGTATATTGGGTGAACACCAGCGCCGTCTCGCGTTGGCGAAATGCGGTCCCCAGATCGCGCTGCAACTGCGCGACTTTGGAATCATGGCCACTCAGCGCCTGCAACGCGTGCAAGAAATCTTCAACGTAGGCGATTTCTTCCTGGTACTCCGCTGCGTAGTCTGGATCACGCGCCACGGCGAGGTCTTCGTCTATATCAAGCGCCAGTACGTCTTGTTCCAGATCATCGTCGTCCCAGAGCAAATTGGCCTGTCCGCGCAGGAAAGCCAGTCGGCGATTCAGGCTGCATTGGACAGCGTGAAAGCTGCTGGTGAGCCGCCGGCGGTAGACGGTCATCACGAACCCCAGTCCTTTGCGCCTGGCCTCGTACTTGCGGTAGAAGTTGCTGATGTATTCTTCGATGCGCAGGTAGAGTTCGCTTTCCTCTTCCCGCATGGCAATCCAGATCAGACGGGGGTCTCGATAGGGTACATTCTCGCGCAACAATCCCCGGCGGACATAATCACGCAGCAACGGGCGTGTGTTGCGGAAGACCAATCGCCGCAGCGGTGTCGTGCGTTGGAGTAGCTCCGCAGCCAGCGTTTGTGCCGTGGGCGGCAGTTTCTTGAATCCGGCGGCGGCCGCCTGGGGATCAGCTTCGAGAATCTGTTGGAGTTGCGCCCAACCGACTGCGCCCAAACGTTGTTGCGCCTTGTGCGACCATTCTGCCGAGATACCATCCGCCGCGCCATTCCCACCGGCCTCGCGCTCGGCCTGGAACATACGAAAGACGAAGTCCCAATCCGGTTCTTGACTGCGCAACTCGGTGTAGAAACGCAGGAAATTGCGCCCGTCAGCGCCCCACTCGCCGCTTAAGCCGAGCAACGTGAGCAAATCCCACACTTCGATGGGGTCTACCTGCATCGGCGTGGCGGTCATCAAGAGCAGGGATTGGGTGCGCGACTGCAAGCCGCGCAGCAGTTCGAGCAACCGGTTAGGGCGATAGGTGCGTTGATCGAGGAAGTCTTTACGCCGGGCATGGTGCGCTTCGTCTACGAGCACCAAATCCCAGGGTGCTGAGGTCAGCAATTCGGCCTGCCGATCCTGACGTTTGAGGAGTTGGCTGGAGGCTAACGCCAGATTGACGCTGTCCCAGGGATTCGGTGTGGTCACCGGTTGAAGCTGCCCCCAATAATCGACGAAGTCTTTGCCGGTGTAGTATGGCACGTTGAGGGCGAATTTTTCATAGAGTTCTTCCTGCCACTGCCGCAGTACGGACTTGGGCGCGAGGATCACCGCGCGTTTGACCAGCCCGCGCAGCCAGAGTTCACGCAGCACCAGTCCGGCTTCGATGGTTTTGCCCAGGCCGACTTCATCGCACAACAGATAGCGCGAGGGGTACGTCTCGACGATCTGTCTGGCGACGGCGATTTGGTGTGGCCAGGGCACGACCGGCGCCGTTGCCACTCCCAGGCCGGCGCCGTTGATCAGGTATGGCGCATCCCTTAGGAAGCGGCTTATCCAACGTTCGCGCTCCATGTCTGAGGCCAGGGTCAGTTGAGTCTTGTGCTCTTTGGTGCAAGAGGGTTTTGCAGGTTTGCGTTCCAACGGATCGCAGGTGGGCGCAGTGTCGGGCACGTAGCGCAACAGGCTTTGCCGCGCGGCCTCTGGCACAGGGAGCGAAATCCAATCCGGTTCGCGGTGTTCCCACAGGCGGTCGAAGCGCGCCACGGCTTCTGCCACCCATAGCCGCCCCTCATTCCACGAGCAGAACACCATAAACTGTTCGTAGTTGTGTTCCCAGCCGGTTTCCGATTCGTTGATGCTGCCACTGAAGGCGACCTGATGGCCTTCAGTATCGGTGAAGATGCCGACTTTAGGGTGGAAGTAATCGCGTGTGTCGGGCGCGGGGAGGGGCAGGCCGCCGGGGCCTTTGGGGAGCACGACGCGGATTTCGAGACGCTCGTGGGCTACCAGCCAGGCCAACGCTTCCAGCCGCTTGCGGAGTAGATGGTCGGCCAAGGTCTCTGGATCGGGCAAGGACCACGGATGTTTCCCCGTCCCCAAACTGCTGGCAACCACGTCATTCAGGTTGTGGCCAGCCTCGATGGCCGCCACGTCTTCCCGGCTGAGTTGCGCACCGACGAGTAGCCGCATCCGCCCGCCGTTGGCGATGAGGTGCGCCACGCCCGCCGCCGCAATTGCCAGCGCGTGGCTGCTGAAGTAGCCCGTCATCCGGTCGTAACGCACGCTGGCGGCGAGGGCCGGAATGTAGAAGGTGTGCAGCCGGTCGTCGCCGGGACCGTAGGAGAGGCGAAACTCTTGAGAACATAAAATAGGCGGAATCACGGTGCATTCAACTCTTTCAAATAATGAGTGGCCGACTGCGCCAATAACTGTGATCGCTCAAGCAAAAAATCTGGATAATGCTCTACAGACCAAATTCGATCGAGAAGAGTGGAATCATTGACTGCAATCGCAAATCTCTCTGGAATCGCATGGGATCTCAATACGGATTCTGAAACATTATATTGGGCCAGATATTGAGCAGGGGGCTTGCCACTCAGACGACTTACATTTGTCTGCTCGTTCATAACCGTCACATTGGCTAATGCGTTGATCTCATCTGCCTGGAAATTCGAATTCCGTAGAACGCTTTTTGGAAAGATATGGTGCCATTGAGGAGAAAAGCCTGATGTGATCGGGCCGCCTGTCTTGTCATAACCGATGCGGGTTTGATCAACCCAGTCCTGTGCATCTTTCTGAAAGAGTACCAGATATATCATTAGACGTAAAAATCGGTTGCCGGCTTTGTCATAACGGCTGAGAAATTCTGTGTCGCCAATATCTGCGGCTACTCGCAACCGTGATAAAAGACTTTCGACAGCCATTTCAAAATTCGAGGATTCGGCTATGGCACGCACATCTTCATTGAGGCTGGTAATTGCCGATCCACTGTAACGACCATCTTGGTTTGCCAGAAGGAACCAGTAGAACGCTTTCTTGAATTGATAGCCAGGCGACGAACCCCAGCGGTGATGCAAAGCTACCAAAGGTATCAGACTGTTGCTTGAGGGCAACAGGTCTGAAGATAAGACTCCAAACTCCGCAAGGCGTTTTAGTACCTCCGAGAGAGTTTGTGAGGCTTGTGCCCACATTTCTGGAAGATTACTCGGTCCCCAAAATGCTTTAGGTACTTCTATTAATCGTGCTCGACCATGTCCAATGGCTGTCATTGCACGAATGAAAATACCCGCATCGAGGTCCCATCCTCGTTCCTCCAGATTTTCACAATAAGGCAAATACTGCTCACGCACCCATCCAGGGTTACGCACGGCGGCAAGCGCCAACGTCACATCTGCCTCCTTCACTCGGGTACCTTCCCGGTTCAGTCTGGCAAAAATCTCAGCTACATCTTCGACTTCATGGTTGATTTTGACAATAGGTACATCGCGTTCGCGTACTTGCCAAAGTCGTTGAAGCCGTGCATGGATTTGCACGAACAAAGGCATTACCCGGTCGGGCTCTTTGGTAATTTGCATTGCCAGTTTCTGAGCGATATTGGACAACTCTTCCACATCTTCAACACTCAGTACTTGTCTGACGCTTACCCAACGAGGGTCTCTAGAACGAATGGGATTAGGGAGTGCAAATTCAAGATTATCGCCATCGGCATCCGGCAGGAGATTTACCATAACATCGTAACGCTGTAGTGCTTCATTCCACGTATCAGCCGTTGGCCACCAATACGGTTTCATGCCCATCAGTAAACACAGGGCCGTTGTTCGCTGTTGACCATCAACAATCCACAACGAAGCCTGAGCCCCCGCCCCGGTCTTTGTTTCCTGATAATCCGATGAATCCCACAGTAAAAACGAACCGATAGGATAATCACGATAAAGCGACTCAATAAGCCGTTTCACCTGTTCGGTTCCCCAAACAAAATCCCGCTGGAATTCAGGAATATCAACTTGTTTACTGACAGCTTGCTTAACAATATTTCGGACTTTAAGTTGTTCAAGACCCATACTTCACCTCGTTGATGCTGAATTATTTCACGACACGCCAGAAAGCGCCGTCACTCTGACCTTTGCAACACTCACAATACAACACCCCGCTTCTCTCATCATAGGCTACCGGAGAGTGACACTTTGGACAGCTCAACAAATCCACCAATCGCCTGACCACATCAATGAAGTCCTGAGCTTCCGTGGGCGATAAATCCGCGCCCCATGCATTGTAATGCGCTCCGGCCCAGTTTCTGTACCGCCAGTAGACATCCAACTCCTTTTTCAGGGCTTTGAGTTCAGCTTTGAAATCGCGGGTGGGGTGTTCAACATTGTGTTTATCAAACCAGGTAAAGAAAGGCTGATAGAGATCGCTAATGGTATACCGGTCTTCGAACCTGGCGGGAACACTTAACTGCAAATTATAACGCATGGTACCGAGAAATTTTTCCAGATCGCGGCCCGTATCGGCGACTGCGGACAACGGCGCTGTGGCGGCGCGTTGATAGTATTCCTCCCACTTATATTCCAGAAATTCCTGCCATTCGACGCCACGCTGAACACTCCACGGAAGGAGATGGAGCGCCTGCACTTTGAGACGCGCCGCCCGTAGGGTGGTAAGAAGCTCCTCAGCCCAAAGCCTGTCGTATGTGGTCAAGATTAACTGACAATCGGCGAATTCTTCAGCCAACAGGATCGCCAGCCGTTGGCGATGGTTTCTGTCAATGGTAGTCATCACGTCATCGAGTACAAGCAAGCCGGTATTCCCGCTCAAACGCTTCATATACGCTAGAAAGATGGCAATGCCCAACGAGTCCAGGTGCCCCTCGCTGTAGAACCCTAAAGGATGGGTGTTATTGACGGAATAGAATCCGGTCCGCAACCCGACACCCTTCCCCCCACGCTCCAGAGGAAAACCCACCTGTCCATAACCCTCTTTGGGATGCAAGCGGGAAAAATAGTCGTTGATGGTATTGGCTATCTCGGCGTGAATGGCTTCCAAACGTCGTTGGCGAGCCTGTAACAACGCTGTCTCCATCTCACTAAGGTAGTACGCGGCCTTTTCTGCTTGGGCAAGCTGCTGGCGGACCTGGGCGAATTCTCGCCAGACATCCAGCACATTTTGCAGGTAAATGGCGATCTCCATGGACAACTGCCGTGATGCGGAGGGGTGTAACCGGGCTATTTCTGCATTGATCTGTTGCATGTGTGCCTGTAGACTCGGCTCTGGGTCGGCCAATGCGACAGGGACAAGGGGCAGGGTATCGAAGAATGTGTTATCGCGCAACGTGGTGCGTAAGGCGACCAATTCCCCGCGCAATACACCTGGATATCCTGAAACGATAGGTTCAACAGGTTCTGCACTGGTCAGTAGGTCGCCGATAGCGTCAATCACGGCGGCACGATGGGCCTGAAGCGCCGCTTTCCTCTGTTGCACTTCGGCCAGGGATTTCAGACGAAGCTGCAGTGTTTGCAGAAGCTGCTCGCGACTGATGGGTTGCTGGCACACCGGACAAACCTCGATTTCCTCATGCGTTTCCAGAAGCCGGGCGCTTTGCTCCAACAGATCATGAAACAACGCCTCTTTAAGACCTTCACGCGCGCTGACGAAGTCGTGACACAGTTCGCTGAAAGTGTGATAAGTGCGGACAAGTCGCGTGAATTTCTCTGATACGTCCTGCACTTGCGCGCGATTGTGTTCCAGATCCGCAATCCTGCGCGCTACACTATCCTCGGCGCTTTTCTCTTGCAACGCTGTGAGCCGATCCGTGATCTCGGCGATGTCTGCAACCGGCGCGAGGCCCACCGCCTGCAAGCGCCGGTTGACCGGCTCCAATGTCAGTTGTCTGCGTTGGTCGAGAATGCCCAGTTCGGCGGCTTCCTGCTCTTTGCGCGTCAGTGACCGTTGATGTTCCTGCGCCTTCCGTTGCCATTCGTTTTTCAGGCTGCGCCAGGCGTCGAGAATCGCATCAACTTCGTCAAGCCCGATCAGCGTGGATATCTGTTTGTAACGATCTGCGCCTCTGTCCTCGATGAACTTTAGGATTTGCGCGCGTCTCAAAATAGGCGGACGCGCCCGGACTTGTTTCCACCAGTTCTGGGCTGCCTTCGTCGCTTTTGGCTCCCGGTAGGGATAGCCGGTTCTGAAAGTGCACTCCACACCGTCTATTTGACATGACAGAGCGACGCTAACATCTTTGTGGTTACATCCCAGAAAAGGAAGACTTTGTTGTTCTTTTACATCCTGGCGGCACAGACGTTCGATGCTGCCGGTAAACAAGTATTCCAGTGCATCAACGAAGGAACTCTTACCGGCTCCATTCTCCCCGACCAGCACCAGATTGGTGGATTCCAGGGGGAGATCGGCGTACCGTATGCCCCTCAGATTCTTGACTTCCAGTCGCAGCGTCTTGAAGTTCATGGTCTGTTTCCCCTACCATACTGACTTTCCTTGAGCGCGGCGTTTAGCATCTGGCGCAGGGTCCCTGGATCATGGAGCTTGTTCTGCTCATAAGCAACTTTTAGCATCGCCACGAGGGATTCAGGAAAGTCCGCCCGGTTCTCTAAATCCGCAATCGTCATTTCAAGAATCTGTCTGACATCTTCCGTGTACATCTCACACCCTACCTGACAATAATTCAGCCATCAGCATCCAGCATCCAGCTTCCAGCATCCAGCTTCCAGTATCCAGCATCCAGCTTCCAGTATCCAGTATCCAGCATCCAGCATCCAGCATCCAGCATCCAGCATCCAGCATCCAGTATCCAGCATCCAGCATCCAGCATCCAGCTTCCAGCATCCAGCATCCAGCTTCCAGCATCCAGCTTCCAGCATCCAGCATCCAGCTTCCAGCATCCAGCTTCCAGCATCCAGCATCTAGCTTCCAACATCAAGCCCCAACTTCCCCTGCACCATCTCCACCCGCTCCTCTTCCTCCGCCGGGACCTCCAACTCCTCGAAGAACGCCGCGCGGATGCCGTCCAGTGCCGCCGCCTCCGGTCTGATGAACTTGCCCTTGACCTTGCCGCGCGGCACGGCGTTGATGAACGCTTGCAGCGCCGCCTTGAACGCGCCATCCGCGCCCAGGCCGCTCTTCTTGAGGAACGACTCGCAGGCCGCCGCGCCATCCTCCGCGTAGACGAGCATCACGGTGTGGACGGCGTCCAGCCAGGTGTCGTAGTGCTTGGCTTCGGGGTCCACTTTGCCGCGCGCGCGCCGTTGTTTGGGTTGGAGCATGGTGACGTCGCTGCCGCTTTTGCTGATGACGCGCTGTGCCACCAGGTCGCGCTCCACGTCCAGCCCCAGCGCCAGGGCGAGCTTGCGCGCTTCGTCCGCCGGGAAGGTCTCGGCCTGGAACGCATCCCACGCCATCAGCGCCCAATCGGTGATGGGATCGAACTGCACGTCGCGCCCCAGGAGCAGGCCGCGCTTGCGCAAGGCGATGACTTCTTCGCGGGCCAGATCGAGCGCGGTCTCCGGGCGCAAGGCTTTGGGCTGCCCGGTGCGCTCGTCCACCTCGCGGGTGAGGACGGGCCAACGTTCGGAGATGACGGCGAGCACGGGACCGAAGGTGCTCAGGTAAAGATCGACGCCGTGGATGCCCTGCGCGTTGAACTCGGCGGCCTTCTCGCGGGCCACGGCGCGCACACGCGGCGCAAGATCGTCCCACCAGACTGGTTGCTGGATGCTGGAAGCTGGATACTCGATGCTGGAAGCTGGATACTCGATGCTGGAAGCTGGATACTCGATACTGGAAGCTGGATACTTGATGCTGGAAGCTGGATACTCGATACTGGAAGCTGGATACTTGATGCTGGAAGCTGGATACTTGATACTGGAAGCTGGATACTCGATACTGGAAGCTGGATGCTGATTGCTGACCGCTGATGCCTCGCTGCGTTTCCTGCACACCAGCAGAATGGTGCTCTGCGCGGCGTTCTTCTTGGCCTGGTGGAGGGAGTGCTCGCTTTCGGTGTGGACGGGCCACGAGGCGGTGATGGTGAACCCGGCGTTGATGAGCGCCATCGCCAGGGTGTCCCACGCTTCGACCTGCTTGTGGGTGAACATCACGGTGAGGACGCCGTCGTCGCGGAGGACGCGGTACATTTCGCGGAAGGACGCGCCCATCTTGCGCTCGTAGTCCTGCGCGGCCATCTCCCGTTTGTTGCGGCCCAGGTCGGCAAAGCGGGCGGGATTGGCGACAGCTTCGGCGTCCTTGTCGGTGAGTGGGCTGGTGAACCACTCCGGGTAGAGGTGCCCCACGGTGCGCTTGAGCCAGACGTAGAAGAAGTCCGCGAGTTCCGCGTACATCACGTTGTCGTAGTAGGGCGGATCGGTGACGATGAGGTCCACCGAACCATCCGCCAGCGCAGCGAGGCGGGCGGCGTTGCCTTGGAACATGTTTAATGGGCCAAAATCAATAGACCGGGTATTCAATTGCACTTTAGGAGGCTCAAGCAATTCAGTAATACTTTTATAAGCATCGCGTATTTGCTCTACACTCCACGGTAACAAGTTGGCGGCTGCGTCAAATTCAGTGAAGCTCCATTTGAATGCAAAATCGTGACGGTCGAATATTTGGGCAATAACCGCACGGGATGGATGCCACCTGGTCTGGAGGTTGTGATACGAGGAAGCCTTATCTATTGCCATTGCCAGATAGGTTTCCACCGCTGCGGCGTGTTCCTTGTCCATCACAGAACGCATTTCATCCCTGAGTTCTGCCAACGTCTCAACGAAAGTGCCCATCGCCAATAACTGGCGCGGCGAGAACATCTCTGCCCAGGTCGGCATCCCATATAGCAGTGGACGCATATCGTTCCCCTGTGGGAATGCCTCCGTCGGAATCACATCCCGCGCTTCCCACAGCGGACGTCTGCGGGCGAGTTCTGCCTCCGCCGCCGCGACTGCCGCCAGGTCGGCCCCGGTGGGCGCGCGGAAGTCGAAGCCGCCGCGCCGTTTGAGCGCCACGGCGTAGAGCATCTGCCCCATGCGCCCGGCCTGCGCCTCGGCTTTGATGTAGTCGCCGTCAATGGTGTCGCCGGTCCACGGGGAGCGGCCTGTGCCCCGGCTCACCGTGCCCTCGTCGGGGTCGTCGTCTGCGCCAGGGGTGTAAATCTCAAAGCGGGGCGCGTCCCAGGCCGGGTCGGTCAGCACGCGGACGGCGATGGGCGGGGATTTGCTCAGCCACCAGTTGGGACTGAGCGGGACGGGCTTCCCCGTCACCGGGCAGGCGACGGTCCGCGCCCAGAGGTAGGCCGCGCCTTCCACGCCCGGCGGCAGCGGCGTGAAGAAGGGTTGTAGCTTGGTCTTTACACGCTTGTACCACTCGTTTCCCCAGTGTTTGATGTCCGCTGCCAGTTCCGGCCCGAACGTCGCAGGGTAGTCGAGCGTGGCCTTGAGGATCACGCATGCCACGGGGTTGAGTTCGTTGGCGACAACGGACAACCCGTAGCGCCGCGCCTCGAAGGGGATCGAGCCGCCGCCGGCAAACGGGTCGAGGACGACAACGTCTTTCAAAGACCTGACAGGTCGTGCGATCTCCGTTCGCCCAAGACCTGTCAGGTCTAGCAGTTGCTCGAAGAGCGCCAGGTCATCGGCTTCGGGGTTGACGGTGAAGGCGCGGTCATGGGTGTACGGATTGCTGATGAATTCACCGCGTTCGCGGGCTTCGAGCAATTCCCGGCGCGCCGCAACCGGATCGCCTTTGATGCCGAGGAAGCGCGTGAACCAGGCGCGGTAGGCGGCCTCGTCGGCGAAAGGGTTTGCAGGGCAGGCTTTCAATCTGTCCCACGACGGCAACAACGAAGCCACAATCGCGGCGCGGGAGATCGTCAGCGGGCGGCGCGCCCACCAGACGTGGAGGAAGTAGAGTGCGGGGAGGGCGCTGCTCGCGCCGCGCTCGCGCAGGCACTCCGCGCCGATGGCGTCGAAGGGGAGCCAGGATTCGATGAGGGATTGGGGCATGGTGTACTCCTCGTTACTGAATTGGGATTTCCGGTTATGGATTCGTCGTACGTAGTGTGAGTGGCAGATAAACGGAGTAGAGTTGCTCGGCCACATGGAGCGTCACAGGAAGCTGGATTGGGCTGTTGAGCACGCCGGCTTCAGCCTGCACGGTCAGAAGCGCGGAATACGTTCCTACACTCAACCCCGTTACATCGGCCCACACCTGAACCTTGTTCCCCACAATGGAAGTATGCAGCCAGGGCGCATTGTCGGAGACCGACCAAGTGAAGGGCCTACAGCCCTCTTGAATCACATTCAAAGATTGCGCGCCCGGGTTTTGGCCTGTTTGTGCCAGAAAACTCAGGGTGACCGGCGTGACTTGCAAACGGAGCGGCATCAATTCACCTTCTGTGCGCGGCGAGAAATTGCCAGCAGCATCTTCGTAGCGTACCCAGATAGCGCCGCCCCGATAATTGCCTCCCGGTACCTGCCATGTGAGCGGGACACTCACCGGTATTCGGCGCGTGTAGATCGTCACACCATCTACGTATACATCCGCTGCGCCCGAACGCCAAAAGTTAAAGATAAGAAAGACGTCTTCCGTGTTATGAAACGTGAAATCCAGGGGGAATTCCTGGTATAAATTAGGGGCAGCGAAGTCTGTACCTTTGAGACTGAGCGGCCCGTAGGTCGTCCCGCCGCCGGAGATAGAAAAGCGCGCCACCTCTGCCGTTGATGTGTTGTCATTGACCTTGAGCCGCACATAGGCCGTCAACGGTAAATCTTTGAAAAACTCTGTAGTCCAAACCCAGACATTCGATTCACCGTTGCCTGGATAAAGCCGGAACGCGGTGCCGCCCCAAGCAGCGGCATCGTTCACCCGTTCGCCGTTACCCCAGTTCAGGCCAAAGGTGCCGAAGGTATCATCAACGAACCAATTCTGGCTCAGGCGGACATAAGCCCAACTCGTGTTCAGATTGTAAAGCGTAACGGCTCCGGCGTTAGTCGAAGCCAAATGCAACCCCAGTTCGTGCAGAGGCACGCTGTCGCCTAGATAAATGGTGTCGCTCACCGTGGTCACGCGTCCTACTGCATCACGGGTCTTCACGTAAACGGAGCGCCAGCCGCTACCTGCTTCCAATGTCCAGGCTTTTTCTGCCTGGTATGGCTGCCAGCTCGCGCCGGAGAAACAGGGTTCATTGGCAATTTGCATCTCTGTTGCCGGGCCAAGCTCGCGGAAGCCGCCGCCACCTGAGCGGTCATAGATGTACAAAGTGACGGCAGTGTCAGTTGTATGAGGCGCTTCGTAATTGATGACAACCGGAGGGTAGACTGCGTCGGTCCCAAAGTCCTGCGTCAGGTAACCGCGCCAATCGCTGGTGCGGAGATAGTAGCCCATACCGATTTCGCGGGAATTGGGATCCAGCAGGTTGGCGCGATGGCCGGGGCTGTTCATCCAGCCGTCAATGGCGGCTTGCGGCTCCATATAGCCGCAGTAACAGTTTTCCGCACCGGAAGAACCTTTGTACCCGAAGACCGGCACTCTTTCCGAAGGCCACCGTCCTAACGTGTCCTGATGCCCGCAATACGGCTCAGCGCGGTTTTCCACCGAATCCCAGTCAAACCAACGCGCTGCTTCCGTCATCGGCGCATTCCAACGCAGGGGCGGCACACCGTTGTCTCGCCGGGCAAGATTGCCATAATAGACGGTGAGCATTTCTTTGTAGATCAGCTCTGCCGGTTGTGGTGGCGGACCTTGCGGTTCGGTATTAGCCGGTCCGCTATTCAAGAAAAACAAGAGTCCCAGCAGATACAACCTGGCAATCCACTTCCCGTTCCCCACGGTTAACTATTCCTCTGCCAACAAAACTCTCAGTGCCTTCTGTGCGCGAATGGCATCCGGCCCGGCGGTGCATTTGCTGAACCAGTAGTAGGCTTCCTCGGCGCTCATCGCCTGGATGCCCTGTCCGATCGCCTCGATGCGATCCTGGCGCGTCAGCGGTTTCACCGCCAGCAGGATCAGCGCCAGGCGCAGTCCCGTCGGTTCGTCGAGATAGAACGGCTTGTCGCTGCCCACAGCGCGGGCCAGGTCGGTGGCCTTGTAGCCGTTAGCGCGCAGCGCCGCGAGCAGGTGCTCGGTCGTCGCGTGAAGCGTCTGCGCGTCCACGTCTACGCTCCACAATGCCTGTGACGCCGGCTTTGTGGCCTGTTCATAAGCAAAATGGGAAGTCTGCCGCCCATTGAGCCACTGGTAGAGCACCGCGCGGTAGCCTCCGGCGGGATCGGGCAGCGTGTAGAGCGCAAAAGGCCGGGCAGGGTCGGGGTGGAAGCTGGATGCTGGAAGCTGGGTGCTGGATGCTGGGTGCTGGTTGCTGGATGCTGGAAGCTGGGTGCTGGATGCTGGAAGCTGGGTGCTGGATGCTGGAAGCTGGGTGCTGGATGCTGG
>DAOSNS010000048.1:17020-33097 GCA_035373625.1 Anaerolineae bacterium
TGCTGGATGCTGGAAGCTGGGTGCTGGATGCTGGAAGCTGGGTGCTGGATGCTGGGTGCTGGATGCTGGATGCTGGTTGCTCAGTGCTGATCGCTGATCGCTGACGGCTGATCGCTGACGGCTGATCGCTGACGTCGAAGAGGCGGCGGCGGCCGGCGGTGTACAGTGGTTCGGGCAGGCGTTGGGGATTGGTGAAGAACCATCCAAAGCACGGCGCGCCGGGGAAGGATTGATCCAGGCGGTGCTGCGATTGCAAGGCTGCGTAAGCCTCGGCGTCCAGCGCGCGGATCTCGACCAGTTCCACCGTCCCGATGAGCGCGCCGTAGGCCAGCATGTCGGGATCGAAGCCCAGAGCGCGGCAACGCTCGTCTCGGCGTGTGGTGGTGGCATGCACGGCCAACGGGCCACGGTAAGCCGTCTGCCAGGTGCGGATGTCTACCGTCTTTTCACCGCGGATGATCTGTTCCGCGCGCGGCTGGTGGAAACTCAAAGCTTTCATACTGGATACTCGATACTGGATGCTGGATGCTGGATGCTCGATACTGGATACTGGATACTGGATACTGGATACTGGATACTGGATGCTTGATACTGGATACTCGATACTCGATACTGGATGCTCGATACTGGTTAGCGGTAGGGTTCTTGGTGGTGTTCGATGACACCTTGCAGGAACCGGTTGATTTTCTTACCCAGTATATCATACTGTTCAGTTAAGTGTTGATAGGTATCTTCTGCCAATGAACCAGTGCGATAAAGTAAGTCAAGATGTACGCGAGTTTCATCGCATGAAGCTAACGCGAATACGATAAAGCGAATGTATTCCTGCTTATAACGCCGCCGCCCAAAACCTTCAGCTATGTTCGCCGGAATCGATTTTGCTGAACGCCGCAATTGGCTGCCTTCCTCATATAGTTCATGCTTGGGTAGCGATTTGGTAACGAGATCAGCCTCGACAGCCAACGCAAACCCCAACTCGAAAATCTCCAAATCCCGATAGCTCTCCACTTTCGTCACACCCATCTCCCCAAATCCTCCCTCCAGCTTCCAGCTTCTAGCTTCTAGCTTCCAGCTTCTAGCTTCCAGCTTCTAGTTGGATCACGCCCAGCCCTACCGTCGTGAGCACTTCGTGCAAATTGCGGAAGGCGTCGCTATCCACAGGCAGCCCTTCGGGGAAGCGCAGGATCAGCGTCAACGTCATCGTGAATTTGTCGGCGAGCTTCGCCAGGTCGTCGGTCGCGGCCTTGAGCTGCCGGTAGCGTTCCCAGGCCAGGTCAACGGTGAAGGTGGCGGATTCGTCGTCCCCAAATTCAGCCGCCGAGCGCAGTTGTACCCGCGCCACGGGCGCGTTCAATTGCGGGATGACGACGCCCATCGTGCGCAGCGCCCGCGCGCCGGTTTGTCCCTGCCCTTGCAGCGCAATGCGGAGCGTCTGGATATGGGTGATCTGCCGGTCGTGGCAGATGTCGGATAATTGCTGGAATGCCTGCTGCGGCACACCCGCGCCACGTAGCGGCTTTTCCGGGGGCGGCGGAGGGGTGATGTCTTCCCCGCACGTACATTGCGATTGTGGCTTTCCGCAAACCGGGCACGGTTCTTCCGGCGGCGGCGCGATGATTGTCTTGCCTTTGATCGGCAACCCCAAGCGGGCGGCTTCGGCGGGCAGGTACAGATACGCCTCATCGGCGATCTGGACGGCGGGCGGCGGGGACTCGTGATCGTAGCCCATCTCGGCGTGTGAATCGTAATACACCCATACCTGCATCTTGATCCCATTAAGGATTGTTTTCTTCAGTTGGTTCAGATCGAACAACATTGGGAGGCTCAACCGGCGCGCAAACGCCTTACGCAGCTCCTCGGTCGTCATCTGTGACACATTGGCATCCCAGGCCCGCGATTTCACATAAGCGGCGGAGAGCATCGGCTCGTTGCCGGTGAGCGCCTTCTGCTGCTGTCGCAGAACCCGCAGCACCACGTCGGATTGGTCCTTTTGCACCTCGCCCTGATCCTGCGCGGGCAACATCTCGTGCATCAGGTGCCCGTCGCGCTGCAATGCATCTGCCTGGGGAAAGTAAAGATGCCGGTAAACTTTGGTGATGCCCACCCGCACGTCCAACTCCGCGCTTTCGCCGAGTTTCTTGATCTTTTTGCGCTGCTCCTCGGTGAACTCCTGCATCCGCTGCGCGTCGCCCGTGATCCGGTTGATGGCCAGGTAGCGCCGGACGGTTTCAACCAACTCGTCAACCCGCTCACCATCGGCGACCAGGAACAGCAGATTGTTGGGAAAGCGGCGAAACCCTTCCAACGCGCCGGCGCGCGCCGCAAGCTTGCGCGCCAGTTCTGGCGGTTGTGGCGCGGTCGCCGTCGCCGCAGCCGCGTCGTAATGCAACACGACCAGCTTGGGCGCATCGGCGTCATCGTCCACGTCGTCGGCTTCTTGGGGGAAATAGACAACCTTGAAAGCACCGCTCTTCCACACCTTGCGGATGCGGGCATCCAGTTCCGCTTTGGCTGTCGTCAGCCCCACCAGTTGCATCTCATCGTTGATGATTTTGTTGATCGAAGGCTCCGGCTTGAAACGATAGCGCAGCCCGTCCCACTCGAAGAACCAGCCCTTGTCGTACAATCGCTCCGCGGCTTTGTGGACCAACGCCGGTTCATCGCCCGGCGCCAGCGTGCCCAGCAGCAATTCGGGCGGCGCGATGCCGGAGATCGTCCCCTGGACCAGGCTGTGCAACAAGACCGTGGTCGCCACACGCCGAGCGTAACGCGGTTTGCCCGTCGCCGCCCACGGGCCATCAATCTGGTAAGCGTGGCCCGGTGCAGCCCCCTTGGGGCTGATGATATCGGCTTCGATCACCTGGCGGAAGGCCGGGCGTTCCAGGCGACTGGTGAGGTCTTCCGCAATCTCCGAGTTGCGCAAGTCCACGTGATACGGCGCGATGAACCAGGCATCGGCCGGGCGCTCTTCCCAGACCCGACGCACCACCCATGCCAGCAAACGCAGCGCACCCCGCGTCTTCTGGAAATTGGGGATTGTTGCCACCCGCAGGGTCAGCGCGTTGAGGAGTTCCGGGTGGAACGGATAAGCTGTTGCCATCGCCTGGGCATATTCCGCCGAAAGCGCCTGTGTGGGCAAGGCCACATTCTGCTCGTGCCAGCGGCGGTAAGCCTCCATGTACGTCTGCGCCGTCTCGGCGGCGGCCTGCGCGTCAATGGTCGCAAACAAACGGTGGCGCACAATTGCGGCGATCTCCGTCTCGCCCGTAGGGGTGATGACCCGCTCCTGTCGCGCCGAGACCTTGTAGGCTTCGGCCAGGTGTGAGCGCAGTTGGTCGGTTTCCTTCGCAAAGGCGTCTTCCGTGCCGGCCAGCGTGAGCACCACGACGACGTTGGCGCGGCTGGCAGCGAACTCCAACAGTGACATCAAAAAGGCCACCGTTTGTTCGGCCAGGTCCGATTTGCCGGTGGCGGTCGGCACGGATTGCGCGGCGCGCATGTGCCGGGCTAATTCGTCCAGCATAATCAACGTGGGCCGGTTGCCCACCAGCTCAGCAATGAGGCCAGTACCGGGCGCGGAACGGTTGTGGTCGCTCTCCTGTGCCAGCGCATAACCGACCGGGCCGCCAAGTTGGTAGGCCAGCTCGCCCCACAGCGTAAACGTGCGGAGATTGGCCTCTGCATGGTAAAGCCCCGTCGTGGGATCCAGGTCCGATCCCACCACGCCGGCAATGCGCACCTGATCGGGCGCGGGCAACAAGGCCGGGTCCACCACCTGGGGCATAAGCGTCTCGGGCAGGTCTTGGCCGCGCGCCGCATGATACAGCGCGATGAGGTTATGGGTTTTGCCGCCGCCAAAAGCGGTCTCCAGGCGCAGAATGGGACTGCTGGCAGGGCGCGCACCCGTCAGGCGGCCAAGGGCTTCAGTCAACAACAGCCGCAGACCGGCGGTAGGATACGTGTTCTCGAAGAAGGCTGTGGGGTTCTGGTATACCGGCACGGCTTTGCCATCCAGCACATCCTTGAGCCGAGCAGCAAAAATATCTTCGGTCAGTTGCCCCTGCAAGACTTCGGGCCGAGGCGTACAGGTATCAAAAACGAGTTGCATACCACCTCCTGTGGCCTGGAAATGGGTCAGGACACCTGTTATAGTTTATCATCTTTTGAGAAAGGATGCAAATGTACCTGCCATATTACACGAGCTTCCTTGCTTTTTCACGACTTACTCCTATATTTAGTCGGGATAAGGCCTCTGTTAAATTAATACCACTCAGGAGGTGTACAATGCCAGAAGAAATCGTGTTGGATTTAGGGGAGTACGGTGAAATCATCATCGAGTCCGGTGAGCCACAAGTCAAAGGCGGTCTCGTACCAGTGAGTCAAGGTTAGCTTATATGAAACTTCATCGCCTTTCATCTATCTTGCACCGTTGGGCCACCGGACGAGTCGCCCTACTGGCAACCGTGATCTTTGTGCTGTTTACGAGCCTCGTCTTGCCCCGTCAGGCGGCTGAGGCAGAAATCACCTCCGGCGGCGCTGGTTCGCCGGATACATCATTCTGGTATACGCCAAACGATCTCTACCAAATGGCGGAATCCTACGGCCTAGCAGGACGGCAAGCCTACCTAAAAGCGCGCTGGACTTTTGATCTGGTCTGGCCGGTGGTATACACCATCTTCTTGAGTTTGACAATCAGTTGGGTGTTCCAGCGGGCGTTCGCCAGTGAAAACTACTGGCAGTTGGCGAACCTGATCCCCGTTGCCGGTATGCTGTTTGATTACCTGGAAAACAGCGTCACTTCCCTGGTGATGGCGCGCTATCCGGCACTCACACCAGGAATTGCACATCTCGCCCCACTGTTCACGTTGACCAAATGGGTGTTCGTCAATGGGAGTTTTGTGTTGTTGCTGATTGGTATCGTCGTCGCGCTGTGGCGTAAATCCACAAAGACTACAAGACTAACGACGACGTGACTATTTCTCAACGAGGTATTCACTTATGCCCCTGGACCTGATCTGGATTCCCGTTGGCGCTGAACATCTGGCGCTCTGGCATCGCCCGCGCCGGCAATACCTGCGCGATATCGCCGCGCAAGACACCAGCGCCGGCCTGGTGGTGGTCACGCTGCTGCATCCAGGCGAAGGCGCGGAACATTTGGGCGGCCTTATCCAGGCCGCCGGTCTTGCCTGGTTCTGGTTGCCGCTCAGTTCTGGCCGCCCGCCGGAAGGCGCGGAATCCGACCGCATCGTGGCGGCGCTGCCCGTGCTCTCCGCGCACCTGGATGCCGGGCGGGCGCTGTTGCTCCACTGCTCCGCCGGGATGCACCGCACGGGCATGGTGGCCTACGCGCTGCTGCGCTGGCGCGGCTATACGGCTGAGCAAGCGCTGGCGGCCATCGCCCAATCGCGGCCTATCACGCGCGAGGCCCTCACCCCGGAGCGCCTGGCGTGGGGCGAGCGGGTGGTGGGCGCCTCAGTGGAAGGTGAAGAGGTGGTGAATGGGTAAGATGTCGTCCAAGATGAAGTGCAGCAGCCGGTAGAACAAAAGATACAGATACATTCCCCGCATCAGTGCTATAATGGATAGTGATAACTTTTCTCTAACCTACTTCTTCGCAAAGCGCATCCGCATCGTTCTTCCTCAGAGCCGCAAACGATGTGTGATTTAGTGTACAGAAAAGGAGTACTATGATAACCTCTCCGAAGTCCAAATCACGATTGGCGTTGAATGTGTTGATCATCCTGGCGTTGCTATCGCCGCTAACAAATTCCCAAATGACGTATCAACCCGACATCGCATCCGCCGCGTCTTTGCCGGCGGAGCGCGCGTCGCTGCCGGCGACTGAATTGGCTGATGCCTGGACCGATCTCTTCCGCACCTGGGTGACGCTGCCCAACCCCACCTCCCGCGCCCGGCTGGACACGCTGGGCGTCGTGGTTTTGGAGGAGACAGAAACCCGCGCGCTGATCCTCGCGGATGCAGAACAGTTGGAGACGCTGGCGCGGCTACGCTTCCGCCCCGAGGCCACGGACGATGTGGGGATATTGGCGGCGCATCACGCCGAGGCCGCGCCCGCGCTGGCGCAAAGCCTGACCCCGCTGCTCGCACAGGCCAGGGACGCCCGCGCGCTGAGCCTTGCGGCAGACGGGCAAGCCGTGGCCGCGAACGCCCCCGCGTTGCAGCACGCCCAGACCGATCTGCGCGCTGCGTTGCAGGCGCTCACTGCTGAACAGCAGGCCGGGATCATGAGCCTGATCGCCGTAGACAGCGATGGTGACGGGTTGACGGACACGCAAGAAGCGTGGTGGTGTACCGATCCATTGAATGTGGATTCTGATGGGGATGGCGCTAGCGATGCTATTGAAGTGCAAGCCGTCAAAGACTGGCTCAATAATCTGCGCGCCGGCCCGCCCGCCACCGGCAAGCCCTTCGCCGGCTGGCCGCCGCAGATCTCCGGTTGCCGCGACGATGATATGGATTCAGTGCCCGACCTGGCCGAACGTTGGGAACTGGGCCTGAATATGAACCGCGAGTCCACCGACCGGGATAAGTTCGACGATGGGCAGGAACTCTTCGGCAACACCTACTGTCCTGGCAGCGGTGGTTTTTGCGGCTACGGTTCTCTGCCGCGCAACGAGGACTGGGGCGTGATTTTTGCAGAGATGCCGGCGTGGGTGAAAGCGCCGGGGAATCACCCACTGGTAGCGGCGTTCCCTATGCCGGAAGTGGATGTGGTGAAGTCTTCGCTACACGTCGAGATAGTAACCACGGTGAACACTGACCACACTATCTCCTCCGGCACCGAGCGCTCATATAGTACAGCAAAAACTGAGGGCACGAGTACCAGTGTGGCAGATACAGTAACATGGAATGAGTGGCAAGAAATCTCAATTTCTACACCTCAGATTGCTATGGCATCGCTTGATCCACGAATTGTCCAATCTACTGAAGATTCCTCTCGGGGAAATTTGTACCTTTTGAAAACAGCCAAAGCAGTTTTGACCTGGGGATTTACCGGTGCAGGTATATGCCTAGCAACTGGAGGTTGGGGGTGTGCTATCGGTATAGGAGCAGCCATTGTAGGGGCTGGAACAGAAATTGCACAGTTGAGTCTTGAAGAAATGGACAGTATTCAAGAACGAGCGAATAGCCAAGTAAAGAAAAATAAACCTCAGAATTGTTCAAGCGGGACAGCTACACCGCAGGAAATGATTAAACAACAATCAACCACTGTACAAACTCAGGATCGTGTACTTGGGGCTAATAGCACACAATATACTGTCAATGAACAGGAAAGTACAATGACTGTACAGCCGGTTTATCAAGTCTCATATCCAACCTTGCGACAATTGCCTACCCGCACCGAGACTCAGGGACATTCCCTGGGCGGTGCGCAAACTACCACCCACGAGCAATACGAAGAACACACCATCACCAACGGCGAAGCCTTCTCCAGTGGCGAATCCTGGGGTACAGCCACCGCTGTGAATTCTGCCCACGCCGCCGAGTTGTGGTTCACCTACGCAATCAGCAACACTGGCACTGAGTATGCCCGCGAAATCGCTGATCTGGCCTTCAACATCTACATCGGCGATGACCCCAACCCGGCCTATACCTACTTCGTTGGCCCCGACTTGGGCGGCGATGGCAAGTTCCACAACTTCATGCCCAATGAGGAACATATCTACACCTCACGCCGCATCCCTCTCACTCTGGAGCAGATGAAAGCAATCGAGGTAGACCCCGCCTGCAGTATGCTAAGGGCCACAGGTCAAGTGCCTCCTTATGATCCAAATAATCCAAGTACCCATTGCCCAGGCAGTGAAGTGCGCATCGTGGTTGAGGACTTCACCTATGGCATTGACGAACTCTTCTACGAAGACGCCATTAACGCCGGCGTGCTCATCGCCCTCGAAGACGGCATGGATGACGGCGACGAAGCCATTGATACCTACCTCATCCCTACCTGGGACGAGGAAATGGTGATGGACGTACTGGCGCGCTACTTCCCGCACACCCTCGACGCTTATGGCAATCTCATTGCCATTTGGACGCCTGAATATCGCGCGGACACGCCGGCGTGGTGCAACGAACCGCGCGTCATCGGCAGCGGCGCGCGGCGCACGGTGTGGTGCAAGAAGGCGCTCTCCACTGCTGACTGGTGGAACATCTACACCAATGGGATGGGCGATGGCAGCGAGGGTTTCCAGGATACGCTGGCTTCTCCCGGTGCGGTGGCGCTGTTCCGCTTCAACCAGGACTCCGATCTGGATGGCTACAGCGACCGCTCCGAACTGCGTCTGGACACCAACCCCAACGACGCTGCTTCTTATCCTCGTCCCGAGCTGCTGGCGGGTGTCCACAGCATCCGCGTGGGCAACAAGGTGACGGCGACGCTGTCCCTGCTTAACACAGGTCTCTACGATGCTTACGGCGTGGAAGCGATTATGATCGCCCCCAACAACACCATTAGCATCACCAACAACACCGTGGGCGGATCGGGACGGGTGCGGGCGCAGCGCGAGGTCATTGTCGGCAGCCGTATTGTGCCGCAAACGCCCTTGCCAGCCCAATGGACGCAATCCGGTCACGCGCAGCCCACGGCAGGCGGCTATTACACCGGTCAACGCGACCGCGTCTACACTTTTACCGTACAGTGCAGCGATCCCGGCGGCTGCAACGTGAGCGCGGGAACCTGGACCCTGGCATGGAACGATGGCGCGGGCGTCAATGGCACGCTCAACTTCGGCGCGGGATACGCCTCGCCTACATTGCTGAGTGTGGGGGCCTACGGTCTCAAATTGGGTCTATTGTCGGGCCAGGTATTCAACGGTGAAACTTTCACCGTCGAAGCTCATATGCCGCGCGATACTTTCCAATATGTCATCAATACCGAACCCTTCACTCCGCCGGTGATCGTGGTCTCCTACAACGACCCGCAAGGCAACCATCGTTTCATCATCCCGCCGGCAGCGATGGCTTTGAGCAACCCCACTGTCAACCTGGCAACCTTCGCCGGGCAGATGCTTCAGGATCCAGGTGTGGAAATCGTAACAACGGAAGTTTTCACACCAGGACTCAATATCACAAACCTCGTTGTGAATAATCCCACGGGTGCGACTCTGACCAATGCGCATCTCTTCCTGGAGTTCATCAACATCAGCGGCACAGTCGCCAGTGAAGTACCGGTGACGGTGACGTTGCCCGCCGGCCCTTCGGTGACGCCGGTGACGTGGAATACGGGAACCTTTTCTCCCACTTTCCAGACCGGTGAAGACTACATCGTAATGGCGTTCTGGACCGACTGGCAGGGCAACATCCTGGACACTGCTGCGCGCCCCTTGAGCAGCTTCCAGGTTGATCCCAAGCCGGCGCTGGCGATGGCAGCCGCCGATGCCACCTGGAACTTCGGCAGTGCCGTCCAGGGAACAATCCTCAAACGCACCTTTGACCTGGCGAACACCGGCTATCTGGATTTGCTGACCTACGTGAACGCGCCGGCAGGCGTTACCCTATCGCAGCAAGGTAGCCGCAGCGTTGGCCCGGCAGATGTAACGACGTATGAGATAACCCTGGAAACAATAAATCTGCCCGTTGGTCCTTACAGCGAAACCATCACCATCCGCAGTAGTGATCCGGCAATTCCAACGCAAACAGTTCTCCTGATGGGCAATATTGCAGCGGGCACACCCGATACACCCGTCGGTGAATTACAACGCCGCCTCGATGTATCAGTCCCACTAGCATCGGGCGATCAGGGACATTGGGTTGAGTTCACCCACACTCTGGGACCTGATCCTCAAACGTTGCATCCCGTGAAGGTCTATAGCCAGGATTACAGCACACTCTGGGGTGTGGGTAAGTATGCGACTCCCTTCGGCAGCGGCACTGCATCCTATGATATGTTTGGGGATGGGCGAGATGGCGTGATGCCTAGTAGCGGAAATTTAGACAACGACAACGGTTTTGGTTTTGGTATTGTTAATAGCGGAAGTGCCGGATCAACCAGCATCAACATTACCGACGCATACGGTGTATGGCGTGTGAATCCTGGGGATGCTATACTAATCCACCAAACACAGGGCACTGGAGTAGGTTGCTGGGAAATCAACAAAGCCGTATCCGATTTCGGGGGTGGTACAGCTACCTACCAAGTAGCGCAGCCTTTGCAATGTACCTATACTTCCGGTGGGAGCAATCATGCGCAGATCCTGCGTGTGCCTCAATACACAGTTTGCCCGGTTAGTGGTACCGTAACCCCGTTGGCTCCATGGAATGGAACATGGGGTGGGATTTTCGCAGTGATGTGTTCCACGAGTGCTACCATTAGCGGAGTTGTCGACGTAAGCGGTGGAAATGGGGCGAATGTTACAGCAGCATGTGTTACTACTGGTGGGGGGGGTACTGGCGGTGGATTCCGAGGCGGCAATGCCTTCAGGCAACATGGGAACATTGCTGACTGTGGCTGGGGAGAAGATTGGGCACCGGGCTACCAGGGAGAAGGGGTTTTAGGAGTGGGCTCGCGTTCAAGGTTCGCGAACAGCAATGGCGGCGGTGGAGGAAATGGCGGAATCGGCTATTCGGGAGCAGGTGGAGGCGGAGGTAATGGAACGCCCGGGGGCGATGGACAAAATACACCAGGATATGGAGGTATATCAGCAGGAAATGCCGATCTGACAAGTATGGTATTTGGTGGCGGCGGCGGCGGCGGGCAGAAAAGTTACTCATATCAAGCTGCCGGGGGAGGGGCTGGCGGTGGCATCATTGCTATGTTCGTAAGAGACTTGGTCGTGACAGGCGGTATCTGGGCTAAAGGGGGCAATGGCGGTAATTCGGGATCTTACGACAAGGCTGGCGGCGGTGGTGCGGGGGGCAGTGTGTTGATCAGAGCAGCAACAGTCAACCTTATCACTAATGGAGTAGATGCCTCTGGGGGCAGCGGCGGAATCGCTGGTGAGGGGAACGGCGGAAATGGTGGTACTGGCCGTGTCCGGATTGAGTATTGTGAATCCCTTACCGGCTCCACCAATCCACCCGCCAGCATCCAGAAACTCAATTGTTATATCGTAGAGCAAGTTGAAACCTCCCCTTACACTACCGGACGTCTGAACCTGCCGGAGACTTTCACCAATGGACGTATCTACCAGGTACAATATGGCCGGCGTTTGGTCTTCAGTGGCGCAGGCCAACAAACTACTAACCTGCGCGTGCCATCAAACGGATTCACCAATGTGCAACTCGATGCGTTGATTAGCGACGTCGGCACTGGAACCCGTACTTTCCGTCTGGATATCGGCAACGACGGCACCTGGGATTGGGAATGGACCGGTAGTGTCGCTAATGCAATCACGCTCAATAGTCCCGATCTTTCTGCTGCCTTCAGTCGCTATTGGGCTACTCCCGGTACGCTGACTTCAGGCACGATGGATGTGCCGGTACGGATCTACCTTAGCCAGGCTGGCCAAGTACTGTTGACCAATCTTCGGGTTACGCCCACGGGCAGCAAAGTGCGCTACGTACAATTATCCGCACAAGACTATGCCACTGTAACGCTCAATCTCAGCGTGGGAACAAGCGGTTCTAGCCCGCTCACCGTGGTTGCCGATGTGGGCGACGATGGTGTTGTAGATTGGGTTTACACAGCGGCCAATGTCACCTTGCCTCTGGCCCTTTCCACAGGCAACTTGGCGACGGAATTTAGTGCCTATCTTGTCGGACACACGGGAGAAGTTGCCGTACCGATACGGCTCTACGTGACACCATTCGTCACCCTAAACCTCAAGGACTTCAGCGCCACAGCGTCAACGCAGCCAGATATTACCCTTACGACTACCGACATCGTGTTCGGCGCAGCTGCACCCACAGAAGGTGACAGGGTCCCCATTACGGTGACATTGCACAATAATGGCACAGTGATTGCAACCGGTCATACTATCGCTTTCTACGCCACAACGCCTGAATGGGGCGAGTGGTACATCGGCAGTGCCTTCGTGCCCGGCATCCCGGCAGGCGGCACGGCGCAGGCCAATATCACCTGGGATACCCTGGGTTTCACCGGCACAACACCTGTGCGCGTCGTGGTAGACCCGTACAACCGTCTGGCAGAGACCGATGAAGCCAACAACCAGGCCACTGCCACCTTGACCATTCTCACCCGCCCCGACCTGGAGCCGACCTTCGCGCAGTTCTCCAATCCCGAACCGGTGACCGGGGAGACGATCACCGTCTCATTGCAGGTGGCGAACCACGGCCAGACGGCGGCTGGAACGTTTACTGCCAGCCTCTATAACGGGAATCCTGACGACGGCGGCGCGCTGCTCCAAACCGTCAATCTGACTGCGCCCGGCGGGAGCACGTCCGTGGCGGCCTTCTCCTGGACGCCAACCACACCCGGCCCGTACCGCCTCTTTGTCCTGGTGGATAAGGAACGCGCTGTCAACGAATCCAATCGTAGCAACAATCTCATGTGGCAGGATATTTACGTCGGCCTCGCCGGGCCGTTGTTGCTTGATAGTGGTGGCGCGGCTGACCCGGTCTATACTTCCGAAATTGGCTACGGCGTGTTAGACGAAGGATCAGCCGATGTTACAGGAAGTTGTGGCACAGCACCGCACGAGAGCTATCGCCTGGACCCGACCGGGCGGGTGGTCTATCGCTTCGATCACTTGCTGCCGGGGCATTTCTATCATCTGGATGTGACGCTTTACGAGTGCGACGGAGCCAGTCGCCAGCAAAGCATCCGCGTCAACGGGTACTTGGTGGCCGGGTCTGTTGATCTTGGCGACGGGCAAGTCCACCGGTTATCGCTGTTGCTCGATCCCGCGCTCTACAGCGGGCACACCATCAGAGTCGAGATCGAGGCAGATGGTGTGGATGGTGCGCTGGTCAATGAAGTCAATCTCTACGATATAGACTATCGCTATGCCGACGCCGGCAGCCTGGGCGATCCACAGTATCCAGGCGGGACATTCGCCAACCTGGGCCGTCCGTATGGCTGGCTCGATGGCGTCGCCAATACCACCTGGGGCGTATTGCCTTACCAAAGTGTGCGCGTCAATCAAACCGGCAACCTGCTGCGGTACCAGTTCGATGGATTGCGGCCTCAGAAGCGTTATAACGTCCATCTAACTTTCTGGCAACCTTCCGGCGCAGCGCGTATCCAACGGGTGCAACTGGATGGCCTGGATACCGGCCTGACCGTGAACACCGGCGATTATCAGGTGCATCGAGAGACCATTGCAATTCCTCCCACAGCTTATGCGGATGACGGAAGCATAGTAGTCGGAATACTGCGCATTAATGCGGCTAGCGGCGCAATCATCAACGAAGTTGCACTGGAGGAAGAGACAATTCCGCGCGCCAATTGGTGCGCTGTGCAACAAACACCTTACTTCACCGACGTTTATGGCAATGTCGCAATCCTCGGTCAGAATGCGCCAGCCGGGACCGTCGTCGAAGCGCGCAATCCACGCGGTGAGACGGTGGGTTGTTTTGTGGTCAGCACTGCCGGGCAGTACGGCTTTATGCGCATCTACGGTGAAGACCCTACAGCCACCCCGCCCATTCCTGGAATGCGCGCGGGCGAATTGGTCGCGTTCCGCGTCAATGGCGCGCCAGCGGTGGCGATGCCGCTCCTCTACTGGCAGGCGGACTACGGTACGCACAAAGTGGACCTCAATGCCGGCAGCATCGAAGGACAGCTTGTCCTGACGAACGCCGGGTGGAATCTGATCTCGTTCCGGCTCGACCCACCAGTACCCACAGTGCGCCAAGTGCTCGATTCGGTTGACGGTCGCTACGACCGAGTGTTAGGCGAGACAGGTGCTTTTGCTCCGTCTATACCTGCTATCTACAACACGTTGAAAGAATTGCACCCTGCTCTGGGTTATTACGTGCGTGTCACCGGGACGACCGCGGCCACTGCCTTAATCGAAGGTTTAACTCTGCCGGTTACCACCCCTATCTCGCTGCACCCCGGCTGGAACTGGATTGGCTACTTGCCTGAAGTTACGCTACCCATCACTCAGGCATTACAGTCAATCGAAGGACAATATCAGCGTGTGTTGAGTCTGGACAAGACCTTTGATCCTGCATTGCCCGGTTATAGCACGCTGCGTTTTATGGAACCAGGTAAGGGGTATCTGATCTATGCCACTCAGGCTGTCACGTTGGTCTACCCAGCGGAGGGCTTTGCGCTCAACGCTGAAGCGCAGAGCGAGATGAACGCAACCTGTGCAGGTTTGTCACCCACACCGCATTTTACACTGGTGTATGGGGAACTCCTTATTAACGAACAGCCGGCGCCGGTCGGAAGCCGTGTGGAAGTGTTGACACCGCGCGGCGATATCGCCGGTTGCGTCGTACTCGAAACACCAGGGGCTATCGGTTTAATGCACGTCTACGGAGAAGACGCCACCAGTTCGCCATCCATCGCCGGATTCCGTGAGGACGAGTCATTGACATTCCGCGTCAATGGGATTCCTGTGGAGACCTCCCCATTGATGTGGCACGATGATTGGTCCTCCCATTCTGTCTCGTTGCAGGCCGACTATAAACATGTCTACCTGCCGCTGGTTATGCGTGAGCGATAGTCGGGGGATAGATATGAAACGATGCAAAAGCTTATCTCTAGGTGTACTGGCGCTGACGATGGTGTTGGGATTGCCAGGGCGACTAGCCGTGGCAATCCCTCTGCCCACACAAGGGAGAGTGAGCATGTTGAACGTCTGTCCGACTGTGCAGAATACGCCCTTTTTCACCATCGCCTACGGCACGGTCACGTTGGATGGACAGAACGTGCCTGTCGGGACAACAGTAGAGGCCCGTAGTCCACGCGGAGATGTAACAGGATGCTTTGAAGTGACCGCCGTTGGAAATTACGGTATGATGTATATCTATGGAGAAGATACGACTGTGACGCCGCCCATTCCCGGCATGCGCGCGGGGGAGACTGTGATATTCTACGTGAATGGCTCATCGGCTTCGGCGGCCCCTACACTCACCTGGGTTGATGACAAGAGCTGGCACCAAGTGAACCTGATCGCTGTCGGTGTAGCAGACGCCGATTTTAGTGGAACACCACGTCAAGGCACTGCTCCATTGGCAGTGAGTTTTACCAACCTTTCTATTGGAGATTTCACAACTTGTGCCTGGACCTTCGGTGATGGAGGCACAAGCGCCAGTTGTGGTAATCCTGGCCACACTTATACAAATCCTGGCGTCTACAATGTCTCACTCACGGTAAGCGGGACACTGGGCAGCAACATCGAGACTAAAATGGGATACATCACCGTCTACACGCCGGTCAGCGCACAGTTCAGTGCGACGCCAACTTTGGGTGTAGCTCCGTTGATCGTGGCGTTTACCAATACCTCAACAGGTGATTACACTAACTGCGCGTGGGATTTTGGAGATGATATTACCAGCACTGTTTGTGCCCCGCCCGCGCACACTTACAGCAACCCGGGTGTTTACGATGTTACCCTTACTGTAAGCGGTCACGGGAGCAGCGATACCGAAACCAAAACAAATTACATCACCGTGTACGCGCATCCCGTCGCTGATTTCAATGCTACACCAACGACTGGTGTGGCCCCACTGTTAGTTACGTTCACCAATCTGTCCACGGGCACGTTCAGCAGCAGTCTATGGAGCTTCGGCGATGGAATCACCAGCACAATGCAGCATCCGACGCATACCTATACCACAACGGGTATTTACACTGTCTCCCTATCCATTCAGGGTGCGGCCGGCGCGGATACAAGAACGCGCGTCAATTTCATCACAGTGAGAGAAAAGTTTGAAGTTTTTCTACCATTGGTGATTCGAGAACATTGAAGTGTCACTTAATGAATGTGTGATATGCGCGGCCAGATTTGGGAATCAACACGCGGAATAGGCCAAAATGATGTTTGGGAGTCCAATCTGCCCCAAAGAGGAGACCTCTTTGGGGCAGATGAAATACTATGGTCATCCCTCTTGATTTCACCCCCTCCCGTATGGTATAATTAAAGTATAGGACACCTGGTTGACTGACAAAAATCAGGTGCAAAGGTTAGAAGAGATCGCCTGAAGTTG
>DAOSNS010000049.1:0-13102 GCA_035373625.1 Anaerolineae bacterium
GCAAGCTGTGAACTTGCGGGCGCAGCAAACTGACAGTTTGCTCTACAAACGCTCACATTAACCAGCGGTTGGGTGAAATGGAGCGCAAGCTGTGAACTTGCGGGCACGGCAAACTGACAGTTTGCTCTACAAACGCTCATTAACCAGCGGTTGGGTGAAATGGCGCGCAAGCTGTTAGCTTGCGGGCGCGGCAAACTGACAGTTTGCTCTACAAACGCTCATTAACCAGCGGTTGGGTGAAAAAGTAGTGCAAGCTGTTAGCTTGCGGGCGCGGCAAACTGACAGTTTGCTCTACAAACGCTCATTAACCTGCGGTTTGGTGAAATGGAGCGCAAGCTGTTAGCTTGCGGGCGCGGCAAACTGACAGTTTGCTCTACAAACGCTATTTTCGGAGGAGACATGCAAATGAAGATAACAACCCGCGATGAAGAGCGCGTCCATACACGCGAATTGTGGATTGAGGGTGAGGAGAAATCGGTTTCTCACCTTATGGTGATCGAATATGCCATGCGCGTCGGCACAGCCGTAGTACGCATGGCGGGTATCGGCGACGTGTATACCAGCCGTGAGCACCGCAACAAAGGGTATATGCGTCATCTGTACGAAGATACCGTCCACTATATGATTGCCGAAGGCTATGACATTTCAATGCTCTTTGGCATCGAGAACTTCTACACCAAGTTCGGCTACGCTCCGGGATTGGCGGTGTTCGAGTGCAAGGTCAAGACGCGCGATGCGGAAGTCGCAGCGGTGAACGCACCCTCCGGGGCATACATCACCCGGCCCATCGGCAAGGAAGATATGCCCGCCGTGCTCGATCTCTACAACGCCAGCAACGCCATGCGCGTGTGCAGCGTCGTGCGCACCATCGAAGACTTCCCAGAATTCCACAAGGGCACGTGGTACGGCACGCCGCCGGATACGCAGTTGTGGGAAGACGCCAACGGCACGCTGCTGGCCTATGCCGTCTGGGATCGCTATGACAAAGCTGTGAAAGTCGCCGAGGTGGAGGCGCGCGACGATGCTTTCTTCCCCACGCTCCTCAGTTTCTTCGCCGCGCAGGCGGTGGAGAAACGCTGTGAGGACGTGCAGTTCTTCATGCCGCCCGATCATCCGTTCGCCGAGTACGTGCAGCGCTTCGGCGCGGAGTGGACGGTGAAGTATCCCCGCCACGGCAGCGGGATGCTGCGTTTGCTCAACCAGCAACCGTTCTTCGAGAAAATCGTCCCGGAATTGGAGCGACGATTGGCGCTCTCACGTTCGGCCGGCTATACCGGCACGTTGACGTTCGAGACAGACCTGGGGACGCTCGCGCTCGTCATCAACCGGGGGAGCATCGCCCTGGCGGGCAAGGCCGGCGACGGTCCGCGGCTGGCGCTCTCGCAGGACAGGCTGACGCAGTTAGTGATCGGCTATCGCTCCGCCCGCGACCTGCTCAACGATCCGCAGGTCAAAGCGCACGGGGACGTGCTGCCGCTGCTGAACGTCCTCTTCCCAAAAGGGACACCGTATATCTGGGTGGCGGATCATTTTTAGGCATGAATTCACAGCAGAGGCCGGGACATTGTTCTGGCCTCTGCTGTTTTGTCACTCTTCACTCTCCAAAACCCAGAGCGCGGGCAAATCGTTTCTGGAATTCGCCACCACCCAAATGTGCCCGGCCGCATCGGTGGCCGCATCCCACACGTTCAGTTCAACGACTACCGGCTGCCCCAGGCGATCGTCTTGGATGCGAAAAGCCATCCCCCCGAAGAAAAACCACGGTGCCCCCGTTTCATCGAACAGGACGGGCAACGTCGTGCCTTGATAAAGGTCTTCGTGGTAATCTTGCAGTCCCAGCACTTCACGCCATGCGTTGTCCTGGAAGTGATAGAGTGCGCGCATTGTGTCGCAACTCGCACCGCCGCACAACGCCGAGAGCAGCCACGGCGCGCCTTCCCGGTCAAGCGAGAGCGCGACCGGATAACCCCGCCGGTAGTCCTGCGGCTCCGGAAGCAGAAATTCGCGCCACTTTCCCGAGGTCTGATCAAACAGATACACCCGGCCTTGATGCAGCCCGATCCACACGCGGCCCTCAGCATCGGCCTTGATGGCTGTCACACACCCGTCGGCCACCGACGATTGCGCGCCGCGCCACGCCTGCCCATCGAACCAGCGCGCGCCGCCGCCGCCGAATGGCCCCGGTCCGCCCCAATCGCACGATCCCACCCACATCTGCTGCCGGCTCTCGACGTAGATGAGAGTATACGTTGTCAAGAGATCTTCGTCAGTGGGTGGCGACATGCCCATCGCCTTCCGCGTGAAGGTGGTCCACTGTTCTCCATCGAAGACACGCACATCCTGCTCCGTGGCCAGCCATACCCGACCCTGATCGTCGGAAACGACGCCTCGGCCTTGCAGTTCCAGGGGATGCGCAATCGGTGTCCAGCCGACGGCAGCCGGAATCAGTTCGCCGCCCACGGGCCGATAGGAGATGACGTCGCCGGTCTCGCCGAGAATCCAGGCGCGGGTCTCTGCATCCACGCCGACCAGGATATGTTCCTCGTCCACAAGCTGCGTGTCCCATCGCCCATCGCGGTACGTCGCGTAGCCGATATTCGTCATCACCCGCAGGCCCCCATCTGGTAAGGCCTGCATATTGATATGCCAGGCCAGGAGTGTGGGGTCGAGCGGCGTAACTTTGCGAAATGGGCCGACGTAGGTCGGGGCAATTTGCGCTGTAGGTGTCAGCGTCGGTGTGGATGCGGGGAGGACAGTGGGGGTAGATGTCGGTGAAGGTGTAGATGACGGCTGGACAGTGGGGGTGAGTGTCGCTTGTGGTGATGCTGTCGGTGTCCATGTGGGAGGACGTGTGGGACTCGATGGTGCCTCGGATCGCTTGGTAATGACACAACTCAGCAGACTTATACCAACCCATAGCAGGATAATAGATTTAAGCCAGATTTTCATCGCTACCTCCCTGAAAAACACTGACTTTTGTGGGGCGCGTTGCTCCCTCGTCCCACGTGATCTGCTCATCATCCCAAATCTACTTTACACCAATATTGCCACTTTGGCTATCTGGCGGTACGGGGCCTTATCATTCTTGCTTTTATCATTCTGCTCCGAGGGGAACGCCAGTTCCCCAAACGCGGATCTGGCGATCCGCTTGTAGCGGTTGAAGAACGCGGATCTGATGATCCGCTCGTAGCGGTTGAAGAAACGCGGATCTGGCGATCCGCTCGTAGCGGTTGAAGAAACGCGGATCTGGCGATCCGCTCGTAGCGGTTGAAGAAACGCGGATCTGGCGATCCGCTCGTGGCGGTTGAAGAAACGCGGATCTGGCGATCCGCTTGTAGCGGTTGAAGAAACGCGGATCTGATGATCCGCTTGTAGCGGTTGAAGAAACGCGGATCTGGCGATCCGCTCGTGGCGGTTGAAGAAACGCGGATCTGGCGATCCGCTCGCCGCGAGTGTCCTATTGTTCTATTTGTTGATGACGTTATAATCTCCCAAGATGGTTCTTCCGACCATAAGGAGAGAAATGTGGTGGTTCAAATTCGCACAATTGGCGTCGAGGAATTTCCCCTTTACGATGCCATCCCCAACCACTTCGAGGTGCGTTCTGTCTTTCAGGTTGTGGCGCTGGACGGGGGGTTGGGGGGTTTGCAATTGATCGAGCAGCCTGTCGCGCCGTACACCAAGCCCTACGACAACGACGGCCCGACGGCGTGGGCAAAAGAGTTCGATCTGCAAACCTGGGGTATCTTCGTGGCGTTCGATGGCGAAAAACCGGTCGGCGGCGCGGCGGTGGCACTGAACGCGCAAGTTTATCCGCTGGATCATTTCCAGCGCAAGGATCTCGCCGTGCTGTGGGACATCCGCGTGCATCCTGACGCGCGGGGGCGCGGGATCGGCGCGCAGCTTTTCCGTCACGCAGCGGAGTGGGCGCGCGGGCAGGGCTACGGACAGTTAGGATTGGAGACGCAGAATGTCAATGTGCCCGCCTGCCGTTTCTACGCCAGACAAGGCTGCACCCTCGGCGCGATTCACCGCTACGGCTACGCCGGCGTCCCCGAAAATGCGCACGAGGCAATGTTGTTGTGGTATTGTGATTTGTAAAGGGGATTGGGCAGTAGGATTAGGAGCTTATCCGCGAAATGCTCGCGCATTGGGTGAGAAATCTCACCGCAGAGTACGCAAAGAGGTTTCTTAAGATTTCTCGGCGCTCTCCGCGGTAAGAAGTCTTTTTGCGTTCCGGCCTGGACGGGTCAGGGCAAATAATCTTCGCGCAAGGGTGCGAAGACTTCCACCGCCACTGCATCCGCGAGGATTTCGGCGCGGTGCTCGACGTTGGCGGGCACACACCAACTGTCGCCCGGCTCGACGTCATAGACTTCATCGCCGATGAAAAACCGCATCCGGCCGGAGATCAAGTATCCCGTTTGCTCTTGCGGATGGCTGTGCAACGGCAGGTGGCTACCCTTTGCCAGGCGAAATTCGGCGGTCAGTGTTTTCTCTCCATACACCAGTGTCTTCCGCTCGATGCCGGGAAGCATCTGGATGTATCCCTCATGGTTGTGTTTGTAAAACATCGGGGACGTTCCCTCCTGAAAAATCGTTAGAACATTGGCATGTCGGAGCGTTTTGTGGTGATCCGGCGCACAGGCGCAGTCTTGCATTCGTTACAACATCCCGGCAAGCAGCAAAATGCCCGCTTCCACGCCCAGAACGCGCGCGAAGAAACGCCACGAAGTGGGGCTGTTGATGTGGCGCATGGTGTACTCCAGCCCGCCGATGATCACCACACAGGCAAGGATCGAGCCGAACATGACCACCATCTGACGCAGCGCCACCGCACCTTGATAGGCTTCGCCGTAGGGGACGCCTTCGGCCCAGAAAGCGGCGTAGACGGTTGCCACCACATCTGCAGCGCCGCTCAGCGCGAACAGCGCCAGGGCACTGCTGATCAGCCACAGGACGAGGGTGATGCCTTTCAAGACGGCAGGTTGGTGAAAAAAGTCGGATCGCTTCATCGGCCTTTCTCGACTTCCTCGATGAAAGCTGCCGCCCGGCGCGTGAGTTCGGCCATGTCGCCGGCATCGAGCAGCTTCTGGTTGATCAGGCTGCTGCCCACGCCGAGCGCCGCCGCGCCGCTGCGGATGAAGTCCGCCGCCGTGTCCAGCGTCACGCCGCCCACGGGCACGATCTCCAACTGCGGCAGCGGGGCGCGGATGGCCTTGACGAGCGCCGGCCCGCCGATCTCCGCCGGGAACAGCTTAACCATGTCGGCACCGGCTTCCCAGGCGGTGAGCATCTCCGTCGGCGTGAAACAGCCGGGGATCACGGGGATACTGTAACGGTTGCACAGCGCGATCACATCGCGGTTGAGCGTGGGGGCCACGATGAACCCTGCGCCTGCCAGCATCGCCGCGCGTGCCGTCTCGGCATCGAGCACCGATCCCGCGCCGAAGAGCACCGCATCGCCATAACGGCGCGTGGCTTCGGCGATCACATCCAGCGCGCCCGGCGTCGTCATCGTCACCTCGATCACGCGCACGCCGCCCGCCCTGATGGCGTCCGCCGCCGCGATCAGTTGCGCCGAACTCTGTGCCCGCATAATCGCAATCACGCCCGTTTCACGGATGAGGTTGAGTTTGTCAGTTTTGTTCATTGTGTCGAATCCTTTTTTGCGGAGTAAGGAGTAAGGAGTATGGAGTATGGAGTATGGAGTATGGAGTATGGAGTATGGAGGTTGTCCTTACTACTCGTTACCCCTTCCTCCTTACTCCTTATCTCGCCGTTCGTTTTCCGCCACCGGCTACGTCGGCCTTCATCAATGCCTGGATTTCGGCTTTTTCGATGATGGGCAGGTCGAAGAGGAGCGTTTGCTTGAGGCGCGTGGCCGCGTCGCCGACGAGGACGCCTTTTTCCAGCCCGTCGGCATTGAAGCCGGCGGTGAGCAAGCCGTAGTAGAAGCCGGCGTTCCAGGTATCCCCGCCGCCAAGCCGATCCCAGAGGGTGATGGGTTTAACGGCGGGCGAGCGGAAGAAATTGCCGTCGGCATCCGCCGCCGCCGATTCCCAGCGGTGTTGCTCGAAGCTATCAGGATAGCGGATGGTGATGGCGACGATTTTGGTGGCGAAACGCGCGCACACTTCGGCGGCAAAGGCGCGGATGTCGTCATCTTCGATGGGGCCGATGTCCCCGTCGTCAATCTGGCGGGCGCTGTATTGCCCACAGCCCATCCCATAGAGCTGCGCCATATCCTCGATGGTTGTCACCAGCACATCAACGTGATCTGTGATCAGCGGCGTGAGCACGGCGCGGGCCTGTTCCGGCGACCAGAGCGTGGCGCGGTAATTGAAGTCCATCCCCACCCAACAACCGGCAGGTTTGTGGGCCATCGCTTCCTCGAAGGCCGCCAGCAGGTAGTTGCGCTCGTATCCGCTGTGCGCCGCCAGTCCAAAGGTGATGCCCGACGTGTGAAAAAGCCGGCAATCCTTGAGTGCGGTTTGCCAGTCCACCATCCCCGCGTCGAGTCTGGAGGCGGCGGAGAACATGCGCTGGTAAATGCCGGTGTCGCGGCGGGGGGTGCGCCCGATTTCGTAGATGAAGCGCCCGATGGGTTCGGTCTTCGGCGCCCAGACGAAATGATCGGTGTTGACGCCGTTCTCGCGGGCGATGTTGCGCATCATACGCCCGTAGGGATTGTCGGGGACACGGGTGATATAGCTCGATGGGATGCCCAGACGCGCCAAACCGATCGCCAGCGTGTATTCACTGCCGGCCATCGAAAGGTGCACCCGGCGCGTACGCTCCGGACGTTCTCCATCGGCGGGCGTATCGCGCACCATCGTTTCGCCAAAGGTGACAAAAGCCGCTCCGCGCCCGGCGAAGCGGCTGAGGTCGTCTTTGGTGATGTCGTATTTCAGGGCAGCAGCCATCACTACATTGTGTCCAGGATCTGGCGGAAGCGCTGGGCGAGCGCCTGGAGCACTATAATCGCCATATCGGGTTCCTCGCGGAGCATGGCGATGAAATCCCACTGCACCAAAACCAGACAGCGCGTCGGTTCGGTGGCGATCACCGAGGCTGTGCGTGGGCCGTTATCCAACAAAGCCATTTCCCCGAAGAAGTCGCCGGGGCCAAAGCGATTGACAACCGACCTGATGCCGTCCGCGCGTTCACGAACGGCCTCTGCCTGCCCGGAGGCGATGATGAAAAGGCCAATGCCCTCCCGCCCCTGGGTGACGATTTCCTTGCCGGCTTCATATTCCCGGTCCGCAAACCGGTTGGCCAGGCGTTTGAGCTGCCGTTGATCGAATTTTTGAAACAGTGGCACTTTCTCCAGAACTTCCACGATGTTATCGGTCTCTGCCATAATTCCCTCCTTAATCTAAACGCTGACAGTGTGATTCCAACGTTCCCTATTGTATCTTTTTTCTAAACTTTATCAACCCAGAGGCAGCAACTCAACACAGGAATGGTACGCTTACAGGCCGGGCAACATAGGCTGCGCTTTGGCTTCAACGGTTTGCCCTGCCGCCGGCGGTGTAACACCGCCGGCGATTTTGTCGGCCCAGCGTGTCGGTTCCGGCAGACGATAGCCACGTCCGCAGGTGAGGATCATGCGGATGGCAGCATCCAGGCTGACGTGATGCCCGATGGAGACGAAAAGCGGTTTGACGCCGGTGCGCGTTCGCACAACGGCGCCGATGATCTCATCGTTGTCGTACAAGGAGGTGAAGCAACCTCGTTTCTGTGGCGGCTCTGCATACCGCCCGACCAGGCGGCTTTTGGCGCAGCCGATCGTGGGGAGATCCACCAGCACGCCGATATGGCTGGCGATGCCCAGGCGTCGCGGATGCGCAATGCCCTGCCCGTCGCAGATCAACAAGTCGGGCGCGCACTTCAAGCCAGCAAGCGCATCGAGCACGGCAGGCGCCTCACGGAAGCTGAGCAGGCCGGGCACATAGGGGTAATCCACCGGCCGCTCCGCCGTGACGTAGTCCAGAATATCCAGGCCGGGGAAGCTGAGCACGACCACGGCCGCACATGCGCGGCCTTCCCGATAACCGGCGTCCACACCGGCGACCGTCCGCACATGATCCAATTCCCCGGTGCGCACGACACGGGCCGCCAGCTCGTATTGCAGGGCAATGGCCGCGGGCGGATCAAGATCCCAGGGATGGGAAATCCTGGGGACGATGACAGGTTCAGTCGCGGGTTGTGCCATAGGACTTAAGGGCTTCAATCTGTTCCAGAAGCCACGCCAGGCGTTTGACCTTTCGCAGCTTTGGATAAGCGCGCGTCACCATCGCCGTGTACTGCTTGAACCAGTACTGGAAGTCCTCAAACCGGCCATAGCGCGCCATCGCCTGTTCTTTGTGGAAGTGCCACGGTTTGAGGCCGGCGTAGTGCGTGCCGAACAGCACCGCCAGGTTGGGGTAGCCGCTGAACCCGCAGAAGCGAATGTCCACGTTGTGCCACGTGCCCGACCAGCGCATGGTGAGGTATTGCATATCGGGCCACTCGAACAGATCGCCGATGTAGCGCAGGGTTTCGGGCTGTTGGATGTCGGCCTTGACCGCCGCGAACTCGGCCAGCGAAGGTTGGACGACGACGAGCGCGCTGTTCACCCCCATGTTGGTCGGGTCGTCTTTGACACGGTCGGTGATGGCTTGCGGGATGGGCCGTCCATGCGGGCACAACGGATTGTAGACCTCATGCCAGCGCCACGTGCCCTCACGCGCCACGCTGGGAGGAATGATGTATTTTCCGTCGGCATCGTAGTCCAAAAAATGGGTCTTGGACTCATTGAGGATGCCCGCGGGCGCATTGAGGGTGAACAGGTGATCGTAGTGTTTGATGGGCAACACGTCGGCATCGAGGGCAACGAGCTTCTCGTAACGCAGTCCCAGGTCGCCGTCAGCACCGAGCCGCAGCATGTGCATGCGCGTGAAAACGTAGGGGATGTACTGCCGTGCCTGCCGGCGCTTGTAGGGGACGAAGAGCGGCTCGACCTCAACGACATGGTCGAACAACAACGCCAACGCGGAGCGTGCCTCTGCCGTGATCTGCGGCGTGACCAGGCACACCAGGTCAGCCTGGGTCTTCTGACGGCGCAGGCCGTAAGCCAGCGTGAGCACGCCGGGCAAGTAGTTATCGTTGAGCATCAGCAACGTGACGTAAGCAAAGCGCGCCGAACCGTCGGCGCGTTTCATTGTATCGGGTAGAGGATAGGCAGAAGCTATACCATCCATTATGTCTAATTCCTTTTCCACACACTCGCCATCTCGATCCCAAAGGCTCTGGGGACGGTAGCAATTTTGGTGTAGTGACTGTGCAACCATGTGGCATCGTAAGGTTCCCAAAAAATGCTTTCCGCGCGCGTGGTGTTGACATCACCGGTAAAATAGGCTGCCCAGCTCTGCCGGATGGTGTGATTGATGTGCACGATCACATAATCCGGGCGCAGCCGCACCGAATTGTACTGTCCACGTATGAAGCGCACGCGGGGATCGGGACACGTGGCTTCAACAATGTGCCACGGATACGCATACACCACCACCCGTGCGCCCTCTTTGGCGTTTGCGTTGACCCATTGCACCATCTGCTGAACGCCGTCCGACGGCGTCTGGACAATGCTGCGATAGCCGATGGTAGCGCGGTTGCCGATGTAACGCGCCCCCACCCACTGGTAACCGTTCAGGTTGAAATCAGGATAGCACAAAATGAGATCAACGGCAAGCACAAGGGCGGCTGCTGCTCCGAATCCCAGGGCCACTCTTTTCCGCCGGGACATCAACCGTCGCCACTGATCCGCCGCCAGAATCGCCAGGATCGGTAACAACGGCACCATGTAGAACGTCTGCGCCAGCGGCAGCAGGATCAACCCCAGAAAGTAGCACCCCACCATCAGCACCGGCAGGCGAAGGACATGCCGTCCCTTCCATTGCCGGGCCGCCGCGATTACGCTCGCCAGCAGTCCCGCACCGATCAAGGGGCTGGACTTGAAGAGCACGCAGGCCAGATGCAGGGTGGCGGCTTCGCCCATGAAAGCCGGATTCCAGGCCATCTCGCGCTCGAACCTGTCGAACAGGCTGCGGATGATGGTGGGGTTCGTCAAATGCTCCGGCGGGACGACCATAAACGTCCCCAGAGCCAGTACCAGGATAAACCCGACCATGAGCAAAGGTGAGACTGTTTTGTCGCGGTGACGGGCTGCCCATACCAGCACCGCGACCCAGCCGCCAAGCGCAAGGATGAAGTGAAAGCGCAGCAACGCCTCCTCGCGCCATTCGGGTTTGAGGCTGTTGAGGTTGAGCCAGCCCAGGAGGATGACGACGATCATCAGTGCCAGGAGCGCTGCACCGTTGCGCAGATCACGGGTTTTTAGTCGGGTAGTCGCCAGTCGGGTAGTCGGGGTGGTGCGATCCCTGGCGAAGAACAAGATATGGAAAATGATGGCCGGGAAGATTACGACAACCGTGAACTTGCCCGACAACGCCAATCCGAGGACGACCGCCGTGATGGTTGCCCACCCCAGTGTACCGTGGTTGCCCAGGTGCGACATCGCCACCCATAGCCACACGAAGGCGCAGGCCACGAAAACATCGGTCTCCGTAAAGGCGACCCTGGCAAAGGAGAGGAAAAACGGGCTGGTGGCAAGCAGGGCCGCGGCCAGCAGTCCCGTATGCCTGTCAAAGTCGCGCCGACAAACGACGTACACGCCGATGAGGGTGAGCGTCCCCACAAGGCAACTGACGATGCGCCCGGTGAACAGGTCATCGGTGTGCAGCAGCGTGTACACGACGGCGACGACGGCCATCGGCAGGCGCGTCTGGCTGGGATCGGAGTTCGAGCCACTGAGCCAACCGCCGGGACGCAGATAGGTCCGCGCGATGTCAATGTCGGTTTGTTCGTCCCAGGAAATGCCCTGGCGGTTCACGGTAGGCAGAAGCAGGGCAGTGTAAACGCCAAGGATGAGGCACAGATAGAGTACAGAACGGGCAGAAACAGATCGTATCGCAGACGACATCATTCTTCAATCAGTTGCGATACTCAGTCATCGTCGCAGCGTCAACCGGTAGAAATTCCCGCCTGCCCCCGGCATAACGCGGAAGCGCTCGCGCAGGCCCGGATAGACTTGATCCACATAGACCGGGCGGTCGCCGGCGCGTACCGTCTCAAGCATCTCCGCCATCAGGGAATCGGCGATCTGCCCGTTGCTGCCAAACGGCGTGGCTTCTTTGATGACAATGTTGGGGCGCAATTTCTCCACGTGCGCCAGGTAAAGCATGGTGTACAACGCCCGCCAGTTCATCACCACGTAGGCATCCTCCGGCAACATCTGCAAACGTAGGGTGCACAACTTGCGCGGCTCCAGCAGGTTTTCCAGCGGATAGGGATACGTTTCTTGAACAAAGGTGCCCTTGCCGGCCTTGAGTGCTTCCCACCATGATCCAGAATACGGCATGATGATCACCAACGCGCACAGAACCGCAATCACGGGATAGAGGTAGCGCGTCCGGTTTTCGCGCTTTGCCAGGAAACGGCGGCTCCATTCCAGAATCCGCCCGATCCCCACACCGATGGCCGTGCTGATGAAGATGTACGTGCCGAGGTAGAACACGTATTGGTCTCCCGGGTGATAATTGAGGATAAACAGCACCATGACCAGGTAGGCGATCACCATAAAGACACCCAGGCTCAGCGCCGGTGCATTGGGGATGGAGCGCATAAACACTCTGAAGCGGGTTGCGGGCGCATCAAGTTCTGGGTTCCCGGCGCTTTTGGCAAGCTGCCGTGCCGCGTGGCGGATTTCACCCACACCCACCAGGGCAAAGCCGACCATCCACAATGAAAATTCCTGGGTCAAGATGCGGGTAAGGTATTCGCTTATCGAGACGGCAAAGCTGGCGTCTTTCGGGAACATCACGCTGCGCCATTGGACGCTCATAAACGTCAGCCACCAGCGTTCGAGGATGCTATCCATGTCGGTAGCCTGCAAGCCCCAGATCGAACGGGAGGGATACAACATCACCTGGATAAAGCTGGATGGCGGATTGTTGAGGTCCAGCAGGATGAACGTCGCCGCATAGACGGCGATGCCGATGGCAAATCCCACCAGCGCCGCGCGCAGACAGGGCCAACGGTGCGCTTTCGGCAGGAACGCTACCACCCACAGCACAAACAGGGGTGCAGTCGGTGCAATCAGCGCCGCCGAGAGATGCACCCCCAGCGCCAGACACGTGAGCGCCGTGGCCCACACCAGCGCGCGCCGACGTATAAACGGTTCACGTTGCCAGTAGGCCAGGAGCAGCAGCACCGTCGTCAGCACCGCCATCCCCGGCGTGTAGACCTCGGCGATGATCGCCTGCGACCAAAATGTGTACGATAGTGTCAGCGCCACACCCCCCAGCGCCGCGCCGATGCGGTTCGGGGTGAAGTAGCGCGCCAGCAGGTAAACGCCCCCCACCGTCCAGGCTGCGCACAGCGCCGAAAACAGATTGACGCGCCAGGCAGGTGAACGGAGCGGCAAAAATCCCACCACACGCGCGGCCAACAAATACACCGGATACCCCGTGGAATGGGTCATCCCCAGCGTATAAGTCAGCGTTTGAAATTCGCCGCTGTCGTGATAGAGCACATCCGGCGCTAACGTCCGCACGTAAATCGCCAGCGCCAGCACGCCGATCAAAGCCGCCAGTCCGTAGTCTTTGCGATCAGGTTTTGGTATATTCGACATTTTTTGTCAGCAGATTCAGTCAGCAGATTAAGCAGATTTTTGATCGGTTTATATACCGATCTGCTAAGTCTGCTTAGTCTGCTGTTGGTATATTCGACATTTTTTGTCAGCAGATTCAGTCAGCAGATTTAGCAGATTAAGCAGATTTTTGATCGGTTTATATACCGATCTGCTAAGTCTGCTTAGTCTGCTGTTGGTATATTCGACATTTTTTGTCAGCAGATTCAGTCAGCAGATTTAGCAGATTAAGCAGATTTTTGATCGGTTTATATACCAATCTGCTAAATCTGCTTAGTCTGCTGTTGGTATATTCAACATTTTTTGTCAGCAGATTCAGTCAGCAGATTTAGCAGATTAAGCAGATTTTTG
>DAOSNS010000049.1:13202-31125 GCA_035373625.1 Anaerolineae bacterium
GATTCAGTCAGCAGATTTAGCAGATTAAGCAGATTTTTGATCGGTTTATATACCAGTCTGCTAAATCTGCTTAGTCTGCTGTTGGTATATTCGACATTTTTTGTCAGCAGATTCAGTCAGCAGATTTAGCAGATTAAGCAGATTTTTGATCGGTTTATATACCAATCTGCTAAATCTGCTTAATCTGCTGATAGAAAAAGGGAGGGTTATAGTTGTTGTTTGCTCAACGTTATCGGCGATTCATTTGCGAAAGGCCGCAGGCGCACGCGGTAGCGCGTCTCGACCGGCTTAAGCTGATATTTTTCCAGCCGCCCCGGTCCGCAGCTCGCGCTCCCCAGGCCGGATTGTCCGTAGTCCAGGTTGAGCGTGATGTCCTCGCGGCGGTGTAACTCATAGGTGTGCGTGGCTACGGTCAGATCTTGTGCCGTATAATGATGCGCGCTCACTTCCAGCCACGGGGCACCGACCGCCAGCAGTCCCACGCCGGCACTGTTCGTCAACGCGACCCAGCGCACTTCGGTCTTGTTGCCGTTCTCCTCCGGGACGATGTACGGCACGTATTGCTCATCTACTGTGCCGCTGTATAGCCCCACCGGCGCGCCGTAGTTCCGATCCACATAGTTCTCGTGAGGGCCGCGCCCATACCAGGTAAAGCGCTCATAGCCACCCGGTACCGTCAACGTCAGCCCTATGCGCGGCAGGAACGGCAGCCCGGGGGCCTCCGGCAGGATGTGGTGCTCGATGATGATGTCCCCGCTGCCGTAGATGGTGTAAGTGTAGGCACAGGTGAACCGCGCCGGCTTGGGAGCTTCGGGCTTGAACGGGGACGCGCCGGCCTTCTCCGGGAAGAGTGCCGCCTCGAATTCGGGCCGGATTCTATCGGGCGCACACTCCTTGAGGAAGGTGTACAGCCCGAAAATCAATTCCGGCAGCCGATTCTCCTGCACGAAATGTCCAAGCAGCCCTTTGAGCTTGGCCGATTTGATCGTTCCGGGCAAGCCTTCATAGGGAACATGCATCCTTTCACAGAAGGCTTGCAGCATTTCTTTATCCAACATCCAGGAGAGGAACTGGGGCAACATCTCCATCTGCTGTTGCTCCGGTTCAAGCATGGATGGCGGTGTGAAACCGGCATCGGGGGCGCACACGGAACGCACGGCAATCTCGACGACCTGCGGCGCACGCTGCGTTACCGTCACCGTTTCGATGTGCTCCTCGAGGCGATCCAGCCCCACGGCGCGCCAATGCTGCGCCGCGCGTTCTTCACCCCAGGTGTTGAGGTCGTTCTCGGTGGGAGCATGCCAGAAGTTGGCCCGCGGCCCGGCTTTGAGCAGATCGTGCCCCCGATAACGCAACGCTGCAATCGTCCCGCCTGCCTTATCGAAGACCAGCTCGAACTCCGGCCCGGCGATCAACGCCTGCGTGTCGGACTCGTTCAGCGTGAGCGCGGGGAGGGCGGCCACATCCACGGGCTGCGCCGTCGGCGCGGGGAACGGCACGGCGAACTGCGACCAGGCGACTTCGTGGCCGGCTTCGGCCCAGGGGGTGGCTTCGGCGAGCGTAAAGCTGAGGGTGAGCCAGTATTCTGCCCCCTCTTCCGTCCCCCCCGCTGGGGAAGAGAACGGGATCGTCACGATGTCCCGTCCGCCGGGCGGCGTGCTCAAGCGGGGAAGTTGCCCCTGTTGGATGGTTCGCCCATCGGCTTCCAGCTTCCAGGTGATGACGAGGTGACTTAAATCCGAGAAGTGGTAGCAGTTGACGACTGCCACTTTCCCGGCCAGGGCGTCCACAACTTCGACTTCGACCGGCTGATAGACCTTCTTCACTTCCCACAGGGAAGGGTGAACGGTGCGGTCGGGGAAGACGAGGCCGTTGATGCAAAAACTCCCGTCGTGGGGAGATTCGCCGAAGTCGCCGCCGTAGGCAAACCATTCCACGCCGTCCGCAGTCTTGCGGCGCAATCCCTGATCCACCCAGTCCCATATAAATCCGCCGCGCAGGCGCGGATATCGGGCGATGATCTCCCAGTATTCCTTCAGGTTGCCGGGACTGTTGCCCATCGCGTGGGCATATTCGGCCATAATGAAGGGGCGCGTCTCGCCGGGCCGCTGCGCCAACGCGGTGAGATGTTCGAGGGTCGGATACATCTTGCTGACGATGTCTATGTAGGGTTCGTGATCCGCCGAATCGTAAAACACCGGGCGCGTGGGATCATGCGCGTGAATCCAATCGGCCATCGCTCGATGATTCGGCCCGTGCCCCGACTCGTTGCCGAGTGACCAGATGATGACGCTCGGATGGTTCTTATCCCGCTCGACCATGCGACTGCCGCGCTCCAGGAACGCCGCCTGCCACAGCGGATCGCGGGTCGGCTCATCCCAGACACCGTGCGTCTCAAGATTGGCCTCGTCAATCAAATACAGGCCGTACTCGTCGCACAGGTCGTACCAGCGGGGATCGTCGGGGTAGTGGCAGGTGCGCACCGCGTTGATGTTGAAGCGCTTCATCAGCAGGATGTCCCGGATCATAGACTCGACGCTGAGCGTATGCCCTGTGTCGGGGTCATGCTCGTGGCGGTTGACGCCACGGAAGTAGACCGGCACACCGTTGATGAAAATTTTGCCGTCTTTGATTTCCACCTGCCGGAAACCGACCCGGCAACGTTCGACTTCCAGCACATTCCCCGCCGGGTCTTTGAGCGTGAGCAGCAGGGTGTAGAGATTGGGGTGCTCCGCCGACCATTTCAGCGGATCGGTGACGGGCAAGGAAAAGGTGATGCGGGATTCGCGATTCGTCATTCGCAATTCGTCATTCGCAATTCGCGATTCGTGCGCGTCGAAAAGTTGGGCTTCGAGAGTGTAGCCATCTATATCCGGCGCGCCGTAGTTGGCGATGTCTGCGCGGATATGGAGGACGGCGTCGCGGTAATCGGCGTCGAGTTCAGGGTAGGCCCAAAAGTCACGGATGTGAACCGGTGGCGTCGCAAACAGGTACACGTCGCGGTAGATGCCGCTCAAGCGCCAGTAGTCCTGATCTTCGAGATAGCTGCCGTCGCTCCAACGGTAGACGCGCACGGCGAGGGTGTTCTCGCCGGGGCGCAGGTACGGCGTGAGGTTGAATTCGGCCGGCAGACGGCTGTCCTGGCTGTAGCCGACCATTTGCCCGTTCACCCACAGATAGAACGCCGAGTCCACGCCGTCGAAGACGATAAAGACTTGCTTGCCTGTCCACGCATCCGGCACGATGAATGTGGTGCGGTACGAGCCGACCGGGTTTTTGTCCTTCGGGACTTCCGGCATGTTATCGGGGGGAAACGGATACTGGACATTGGTGTACATCGGAACGTCGTACCCCTGGAGTTGCCAGTTGCCGGGGACGGCGATGGTATCCCAGCCATCCCCATCAAACGGTTCGACATAGAAATCCTCCGGCGCAGAGGCCGGGTTCGGCGCCCATTTGAACTGCCAGTGGCCGTTGAGCAGCTTGAAATTCGCGCCTGCCTGGCGGTCGCCGGCGAGCGCGCTTTGGGCATCTTGATAGGGCAGCAGCGTGGCGTGGGCGGGTTCCTTATTCCGCCCCACCACTTGAGGGTTTTCCCAATCATTTATCATAAACCATCCTCCTGATTGAAAATAACATCCGTAGAGCAAACTGTTAGTTTGCCTGTGCGCAAGCTGATAGCTTGCGCTACGTTTTCTCCTGATTGAAAATAACATCCGTAGAGCAAACTGTTCGTTTGCCTGTGCGCAAGCTGACAGCTTGCGCTACGTTTTCTCCTGATTCGGAAATAACATCCGTAGAGCAAACTGTTCGTTTGCCTGTGCGCAGGCTGACAGCTTGCGCTACGTTTTCAACATCATTTTCAAAGTTGTAGGGCGATTTAGCAAATCGCCCTACAGCCTTCGCTTAGCATCTTACGGTAACCTCACGCCAGATCAAGCACGCCGCTGAGATTTAGCTCGGCCGCGCGATGGCATTTGACATAGTGCCCGGGGCTGATTTCCTCGAACGTCGGCTCTTCCTGTTTGCAAATGTCCTTGACGTAGGTACAGCGTGGATGGAAATAGCAGCCCGCAGGCGGATTGGCCGGATTCGCCACCTCACCGGTGAGCAAGATGCGCTTCTCGCGCGGGGTGGGATCGGGGCGCGGGATGGCCGACATCAACGCTTCGGTGTAAGGGTGTTTGGGCGTCATAAACAGCTCGTGGGTGGTGGCCATTTCGACGATCTTGCCCACATACATCACCGCCACGCGGTTGCTGATGTGCGCGACGACGCTCAGGTCGTGGGCCACGAACAGGTAGGTCAAGCCCATCTGCTCCTGGAGTTCCTGGAGCAGGTTGAGGATTTGGGCCTGCACCGACACATCCAGCGCCGAGACCGGCTCATCGCACACCACAAATTTGGGATGGGGCGCCAGCGCGCGTGCGAGGCCGATGCGCTGACGCTGTCCCCCGCTGAAGGCATGGGGATAACGCCGCATGTACTCCGGGCGCAGGCCCACCAGCTCCAGCATTTCCGCCACACGGTCCTCAAGCTCTTTGCCCCTGGCGAGATTCATCGCCCGCAGCGGTGCACCGACAATGTCCAGCAAGGTCATACGCGGATTCAGCGAGGCATACGGGTCCTGGAAGATCATCCGCATATTGCGACGCACCTGGATCAACTGGTCATGCTCCAGCTCGGCGATATTGAGTCGTCCCAGATGCGGGTCCTGGAACCAGATTTCGCCGCTGGAAGGATTGAGCGCGCGCAAGACACAGCGCCCCGTGGTGGTCTTGCCGCAACCGCTTTCGCCCACCAGCCCCAGCGTCTCACCTTCGTTGACGTAGAAATCCACGCCGTCCACCGCCTTCACGTTACCGACGACCTTCCTGAAGAACCCGCGTTGGATGGGGAAGTATTTTTTCAGGGCCTTGACTTCCAGCAACGGCGGCTGAGCCTGGTTCCCGGCTTGCATTTGCGATTCACCATGGATATTCATTTGCTCGGTCATAGTGGGGTATCCTTAGCTGGCTTGTGCGTGTGCAGAATGAGAAGCATACAGGTGACAACGCACCGTATGTCCCGGTTCGACCTCGATGACTTCGGGGACGGCCTGGTTACATATCCCCTCCATATACTGCGGACATCGGGGATGGAATGTGCACCCCGGCAACACGCTGTAGGGATCGGGAATCATCCCGCGGATCGTCTCCAGGCGTTTCTTTTTGCCGGCGCGCGCCATCACATCATCCAGTTGGGGGATGGAGCGCAACAACGCCTGTGTGTAAGGGTGCAGCGGGTTCCTGAAGAGTGAGGTCACATCCGTTTCTTCGACGACTTTGCCCAGGTACATCACGGCAACTTCCTGGGCCATTTCGGCGATCACGCCCAGGTTGTGGGTGATGTACATGATCGCCATATCAAACTCTTTCTGTAGAGCGCGCATCAAGTCCAGGATTTGCGCTTCGGTGGTCACGTCCAACGCCGTTGTCGGCTCATCGGCAATGAGCAGGTTGGGATTGCAACTCAAGGCCATCGCAATCACCGCGCGCTGCCGCATCCCCCCGCTCAACTGGAACGGATAAGTATCCACAATCCGGTCGGGATTGGGTAGCTTGACGCGCGCGAGGATGTCTATGGCACGTTCACGGGCCTCCGCTTTGTTCACCTTTTGGTGCAGCATAATCGCTTCCATAATCTGCGCCCCGACCGTGCGCACCGGCAGCATGGCCGCCATCGGCTCCTGGAACACCATTGAAATGTGATTGCCCCGGATGGAGCGCATCTCCGGGCTGTTGGGCTTGAGTTTGGTGATCTCGATAACATCGGAAGTAGAAGACGACGCAGTCTTATGGATCGTTTTGTAGTAAGTGATTTCGCCTTCCACAATCCGCCCCGGTGAGGGGACCAATTGCATCAAAGAGAGCGCGGTGATGCTTTTGCCGCAGCCGCTTTCTCCCACGATGCCCAATGTGCGCCCCGCACGGATGGTCAGGTCCACGCCGTCCACTGCCCGAACGATGCCTTCGGGCAGGTAGAAGTAGGTATGCAAGTTTTTGATCTCGGCAAGTACGTTATCCGCTTTCATGACGCCTCCTAGGAGACATACGGGTCTGCGGCGTCGCGCAAGCCGTCGCCCGCGAAGTTGAACATCAACACCGCCAACACCACCACCGGCACCGGCCAGAGGATCCAGGGGTAGTGGGCCACGTTCATGATGTCCTGCGCATCCTGCAACATCACGCCCCAACTGATCGTCGGGGGGTTCAGACCGATGCCCAGGAAACTCAGCGACGTTTCACCGAGGATCATGCCGGGGAGCGCACCGGTCAGCGAGACGATGATATAGCTGGCAAAGCCGGGGATCATATAGCGGGTGATGATGGACCACTCGCTCTCACCGTCCAGCCGCGCGGCCAGGACGAAATCTTCCTCGCGCATGCTCAACAAGCGTCCACGCACGGTGCGCGCCAGGCCCGTCCAACCGAGGATCGAGAGGATGAGGGTGGTGGCAAAATAGATGCGCACCGGAGGCCATTCACGGGGCAACGCGGCGGCCAGGGCCATCCACAACGGGATCGTCGGCAGCGTTGTGATCACCTCGATAGACCGTTGGATGGCCTCGTCAACGACACCCCCGAAGAATCCCGATATGCCGCCCAACGCCAGCCCCAGGATAAAGCTGATGGCGATGCCGACCAATCCAACACTCAGCGAGATACGCCCTCCGTAGAAAATGCGCGACAGCACATCCCGTCCGATGGTGTCGGTTCCCAGGACGAACAGCGGCATATTTTCCGGTCCGGTGCCGAAGAGATGCACATCGGTTGTGAACAGCCCCCAGAACTTATACGGGTCGCCGCGCACAAAGAACCCGATGGGATAGATGATGCTCGTGTCTTCCTGATAGACCGGCCGGAATGTGACGGGATCGCGCCCCATCTTCATCCCGTAGATGAACGGTGTGTGAAAATTGCCCTGCACATCGCGGATGTGGATTTTTGTCGGCGGAAAGGCGAGATACTGTTTATAACGGTGCAAGGGATCGTGCGGACTGACAAACTCGGCAAAGATCGCAATAAAGTACAGAATTCCCAAAACCACCATGGCGATTTGGGCCAACTTGTGGCGCCTAAACTTCCACCACACCAGTTGCCACTGCCCGGCGCGGTAGAACTCTTCTTCTTGCCCTTCAGGGATTTGACGCCGCGTTTTGCGGTCGGCCCGTTTCTTGAACAAGGTTTTATTGCTCATACGCCCTCCACCCCACCAAACCGGATGCGTGGATCCGAAACGGCCAACAGAATATCCGAGAAAAGCGCGCTGATCGCGGTCAAGACCCCGATAATCAAGATGTAGGCGCCGGCCATATACATATCCTGTTGACGCAGCGAAGCATACAAGGCCGGGCCGGCCGTGGTCAGGTTGAGGACGATTTCAAGGATCGTACCGCCGGAGAAGAGCCACGGCAACAGCCACATCAGGCCACTGATGATGGGGTTGATCGCCAGGCGCATGGGATAGCGCACGATGACCTGAAATTCGGACAGGCCCTTCGCACGCGCCACCGTCACATATTGCTTGCGCAGCTCATCCAACATCATCGCGCGCATCGTGCGGATGGTACCGGCGACGCCGCCAAGACCCAGGAGAATGATCGGAAACCACAGATGGGCCAGCAGGTCCAGGAACTTGCCCCAACTCCACGGTTGGACCATATATTCCTGTGAAAACAGCCCGCCGGCCCGAATGCCGAACTTCGTCAGGGCGATATACATGATAATCATCGCTAAAAAGAACGCGGGCACGGCCAGTCCCACGAAAGTAAAGAAGGTGATGATGTAGTCGGCAATCGTATATTGCTTGACAGCCGCAAAAACGCCGATGGGAATCGCCACGATATAGGTAAAGATAGCCGAGGCCAGGGCAAGAACAAACGTATATCCCATGCGTTCAAGGATGACCTGGGCTACGGGTTTTTCAAAGGTGTACGAATAGCCGAAGTCGAACTTGGTGATGATTTTACTGATCCAGAGCAGGTAGCGCATATATACCGGCTTGTCCATCCCATACTGTCTGATCAGGGCATCGGCCTGGGTCTGGCTTACCTCGACCCCACTGGACCGCAGGCGTTGGATCTGGTACGTCACAATGTCGCCGGGAGGGAGTTGGATGATGATAAAAGCCAGGATCGAGATCAAGAATAATTGGGGTATCGCTCTCAGAATACGCTGAATGATATATGCAAGCATAAGGGTTTCTCCTTAACTGTAAAGATAGCTACCCTTCGGCCAAGGGCAAACCGGGCTGCCGGTGAGACACCGGCAACCCGGTTGATGGGATGAGAGGGGCTTTATGCCCGCTTGCCACCTTCGTAATAGAAGGCTGCCGGATGGTAGGTGTTAATGCCGTAGGTATCCCAACCGATGGGCACCTTGGGGCGCGGCATGTTGCGCAGGTTCTTGTTGTACAACAAGGGGCAGGGGCTTTCAAGCACAATGCCGATGGCCAGGGGCTTATCGGCCAGGTAATCGAAGATCTTCTGGCCAATGGCAACGCGCTCATCATCGTCAACGACCATCCGCATCTCGTCAACCCAGGCATACAGTTGCTGGATTTCCTCCGGCGGCGCGATGATGCCCTCCGCCTCCTTGTCCACGGCCTGGTACCACTGTTGCCAGGCGCAAGAAACGGTACCTTGCTGACAATCTGCCGTCGGTATGTACCACTGCATCTGAATAGGCAGGAGCATGTCTGTACACCGGTCGGCATGCCAGACTCCACATTCAACCTCATTGGCCGTCATCCGCTCGCCATACAGTTGTTCATCAATTTCCTTGACCGTCGCATCAATGCCGATTTCACGCCAGTAGGTGGTGATCATCTCGCAGAACTCGGCCACGGACGCACCGACGCGGATGCCCGGATGCTCGATCATGTAGCTCAGCCGCTTGCCGTCAGGCCGCAGACGGAAGCCCTGGCTGTCGCGCTTGTCCAACCCCATTTCATCCAGCAGTTTGTTCGCCAGATCGGGATCATACTGCGCCCACGCCGTGCCGTATTTCTCCTTGTAATAGGAGGAATTGGGCATAGGTGCCATCTGTCCCACACGGGCCAGACCGTAGAAGAGGCTCTCGTTGATCTCGTTGCGGTCAATGGCGACCGAGAGCGCGCGCGTCCAGTTAGGATGGTTGACGATCTGCTCCAGCACCGGATCCTTGGGAAGTGTGCGGCGGGGATAGAGGGTGTAGCGGTCGGTCATACAGGAGAGGTAATCACCCACCGTGTAATTGCTCTTGTCCTCGTTCTCCTTGTACAGTGGATACTTGGCAACGGTTACATCGTGCATACCGACCCAGTCGAGTTCGCCACCGATGAGCTTCAGTTCCATGGTCTGGGTGTCGGCCATGTAATCCAGGCGCAGGGTGTCAATGTAGGGGAGCTGGTTACCCATCAGGTCAACCTTCCAGTAGTAAGGGTTGCGCTCGAAGATGATGAGGCCTTCCGCCGGATAATCTTTCGGGACCCAGGCCGCCAGGGTCGGGAAGCCTTTAGCCCAATCCGGGAACTGCCAGGTGTTCAACCCCCACTGACTGCAGAAGCGGTTGGTCACTTGCTGCCACGTTTCCATGCCCCATTCGGCCATCAGCTTGTTGATGGCTTCTTGACCAACAAAATCGGGATGGTAGTTCTTCAGGAAATGCGCCGGCATGAATGGGCCTTCCTGTGGATAACCACCCATGTTACGGGTAAGGATGTGGGGGAAGAGGCCAAACGTATAGTCAAACTTACAACGGAAGGTATAGTCATCGAGGATTTCCAGCGTGCAGCGCTTGTTCTGAATGCCGTTGAATGGATTGGCAGCCCATCCCAGCCCCTCAACGGTGGCCCACTTATTCCACCAGAAATCCACGTCCGCGGTGGTCAGAGGTTCACCATCCGACCAGCGCATGCCCTTGCGCATGTGGAAGGTATAAGTGGAGCCATCATCCGAACCTTCCCAGCTCTCGATCATATTGGGGACAAGGGTACGTAAGTCGGAGTCTGAGTATTGGAGAACCCGGTCAGACATCCAGTCGTAGGTATCCACCGACCAGACGGTGTCGAAGTGGATCTGGCGTACCTCGCCGCCGTAGACGCCGATGGATTCACGCCCACCCACCACGAACGGATTCATCGGGAGGCGTTCATCCACAGGGGGCAGTTTGCCGGCCTTGACAAGCGGTTCGAGCATGGGTGGCTCGCTGCGTCCCTTTGGCACCTCGACGGTCTTCTCCACAATCTTCTCAACGGTCTTCTCGACCTCAACAGTCTTCTCGACCTCAACGGTCTTTTCGACCACCTTTTCGACCTCGACAGTCTCCTTGATGATCTGGGGCGTCGGCGCAGCACAGGCCGTCGCCACCGCGCCGAGCGCGGCTGCCGTGGTCAGGTGCAGAAACTCACGGCGGGTCAACACTTTCGATTTCATAGCTTCCTCCTTCTTCTACAAAATGAAATGTAATTAGAATAAAAGGCTCCCACCGGGCATTGAGGCAAACACCCGGCATTAGAGTTCATGGCAAACACCACCACGAGACACACACTCCGCTCCCTTCCTTAACTCTATCACCTCCTTGCTTAAAAGTCTTCTACTTTTCGGACAGGTTTTTTATACTTTTAGGACAGGTTTACGTAAACTTCAACCGCATCAGGTAATTGTCAGATTTGATCTCCATCTGCCCGGCATGTAAATCCACGACACAGTAAGGGTTGTCGTAATGTTTGAAGCCCGCGAGCGGCTGCGACTGCCCGTCGCGCAGCAGTGGCCCTTCCCAGCCGAAGGTGAGGGTCTCCTGGCGCAGCGTGGTGACGGTCACAGCCAGATCGTCGAACATCACCGGCAGCGCCAAAACGCTCTCCTGGAAGGTCGTGAAATCCCCATCCAGCACTGCGCGTCCCATGTGGCAGAGCCAGACATTGCGCCGGCCCGGTGAGCGCAGCTCGCGGTACGCCCCCGGCTCCTGGGTCATCAACGTCAATCCCCGGGCGGCGGTGAGCGCCAGATACGCATTGCCCTTCCGGGCAAAAGCCCACGCCTGCCCGTTGGCGTCTTCCCGTATGGCATAGGCGTCGAAAGCGGAAAGCGGGAAGTAAGCATGGGTGAACCCCATCCAATCATCGTCCGGCAGATTGTATACGGCGATGAGCACATCCTTCCACTGCGCCACGCGCGGCAAGATGCCGTTGCCGCGCCAAAAGCCGGGAGCATGCGCCTCCGTCGTACCGTCGGATGCCGGGTGATTCGTGAAGACAACGGCGCCCGGTCCCAACGTGGCCTGCCAGATATGCTCGCGCGTGCCGGGTGCGCCGGGGCGGTAATCCTGCGCCGAGCCGAGCAAGTAATCCGGTGTCCGGTAGGTGACCTTGTTGACACCGCCTCCATCCGGCAGCAAATGCTGCTCACAGTTCCACAAAGCGTCCGGCGGGGTGAGAGCAATCTCCTGGAACAACGGCGGCAGTTCGTAATCCTCCATACACGCCAGACTCACAGCCGCGGCCAGGTGCGGATTGAGGATGCCCACCCCCCACAACAAGCGCGTGACGCTCCCCAAAGGCGACAACCATCCTCCCAGGATGCCGGCCGCGTCCGCATCTCCTTGCGTCCCGCCGACGATGCCGCGATGGCTGTTGAGGGCCAGGGTAAACAGGAGTTTATCGAGCACCACGGTCGCCATCTGCCAGATAGCTTCATCCTCCACGAGGTCCATCAGATGCGCCAACGCCGTCAATTCGGCCTCAAACGCACGTCCCGAATCCCATTCGGAGAATCCGGCATCGGCCCGCGCGCGCAGCCAGGCCAGCGTGCGCCGTTTCCCTTTAGCAGCGTGCCATTCCCCGGTCTGCCCACTGGACTTGAAACGCCGTCGGGCATACATCTGCCCCGCCAGCAGCTCACACGTGTTCAGGAGAATCTGCTCACTCTCCGGCGCATCGTTGGCCACCTCATAGGCGAAATCGAGCACACACGTCCGGAGAGACGCCTTGACGGTCTTCGGGAAATCCGGTGCGTTGCCCCAACGCCGCAGCATGCCCAGCAGACCCAACAAATCCAGGGCACTGCCGATCTCGCGGCGGTTGACGCGCTCAATGACCCGGAGAAGCACAGGCGGCTCAACGGCTTGCCACATTCCCAGGGCCATCTTGGCGATCTCGCCGAAAAGCGTCCCCTCGCAGCGCACGGCATGCTGTAGCGTCTCGTCGCGGCGTTGGATGTACGGACGTTCCGGCGCTTCGGTGTATTGCGCCAACCCCATACTCCACATCGAGAGCGTGCGGCGTATGCGCACATTCTCGTCGAAATAAGAGCGGATGGGCGGCATCAGGATACTGTGCAAGGGGCCTTGCGGGGTCTGATGAGCCTGTACCAGCGGGGACTTGCCGCCGGGCGTCGCTACGGCGAGCGATTCCGCGTAGATGCGCCCGGCAGGAGTCTGCAAGCGGATAAGCATATCCTCGGGGGTGCCCTCACGCGAAGCCCAGTGCACGGTGACAAACTCATCCCAGACGAACACATCGCGGTCGAGATAGGCGGTCGAGAAGATGCGCTCAAGCCGGTTGCGCAGGGTGATATCCTCGATGAGGGTGGGAATCTCCACATGCGCGTCGTCGGGCGCATCGCAGACTCGCAGAGCAAGGGCATGGGGACAATCACCCAGACCGACCTGGGCAAAACGCACCAGGATCGTATTGCTGCCTTCCGTCAAATCGGCGATGAAGGTCGCGTGGTGGAAGCCGAAGGTTGCCTCCTGGAAACAATGAGCATCGTTAATCCACACATCCACCGGGCCATACGCGCTCAACACCAGCGTCACCGGCCGCGCCTGGGGGGTGGCGATCCGCGTGTAAGCCCAGGCGCGTACATAATGCGGCGTAGGATAAGCGGCAGTACAGTCCACAAAATGATCCTCGCCGCACAGCGTATACGCCCAGCGTCCGATGTAACCATCGAGGGTAAAATCTGCTTCGGTGAGGGGGCCGGGTTCCACCGGCTGCCGCGTGACGCCGGAGTCCGGGGTGTGATAACGTTGCGCGATTTGGGATTTATTCTCGACGTCGAGGGGGCCGCTCACACCGGTCAGCGGGATGCTCTGCGGGCCGACAACGAGCCAATGGTGAATGTAGCCATCTTGAAGATCGTAAACTATGGTGGAAACAGGCATCGGGAGAAGCTCCTTTTTGGGATATACTGGATCAGGCGGCTTTCAAATAGAGGGCGAGGGCGTGTCCACGGTAGCGGGCACGTCCACACCCACATCGGTCAGAGCCGCCTGAAAATCGTCGTAGAGGATCGGTTTGCGCAGGTAAATGGCCGATCCCTCGTCCAGACAACGTTCGGTTTCGTCCGACCAGGAACAGAGGATGATGGGGATAGCGCGCGTTGCCGGATGCGCTTTCAGCGCGTTCAGGACTTCTATCCCCTTCTCGCCGGGTGTATCTAGCTCGACGATGATGACGGCCGGCGCTTGATGTAAGGCGATGTCCAGGGTATCCTCGGCAAAATGAGCCATGATGAGCGGATAAGCGGCTTTTTGCGCGTAACGCTGCATCAAATAGCAAAAACTCGCGTCATCGCCAACGACCATCAGAGGTGATAGAGAAGACATACCGTCCTCGTGATACGTGATGCATTGTCCCTAACCGGCTTTTCCCCAATCCCCGGTCCCTAACCCCAATCGTCCTTACTGTAGCATTTCATGCGGAAAAAGTCTTTCACTTTTCGGACGACTTCTTGTACTTTTCGGACAATCCTGATCGGCGACCGGCCAGCGGGCATTTTGGGACAGAGGCGCAGACATCAGGATTATTCAGGCATCCCTACGGGGCCACCGGACTACGGGACTACCGGACTACAGGACTACCGGACTACAGGACTACCGGACTACCGGACTACAGACTACCGGACTACAGACTACCGGACTACAGACTACCGGACTACAGGACTACCGGACTACAGACTACCGGACTACAGGACTACCGGACTACCGGACTACCGGACTACCGGACTACAGGACTACCGGACTACCAGACTACAGACTACAGACTACAGGACTACCGGACAGGGACTTGGGTCTCTTCGAACTGTGGTTATCCGATTCGGGATTTGTTCTGATACGCGCGTGGGGAGATGCCCATTTCCTGGTGGAATACCCGCGTGAAGTAGCCGCCGCTGGAAAAGCCAACCTCCATAGCGATTTCGGTGATGCCCATATCCCCTTTTTCCAATAGCACCCGGGCCTGTTGGATGCGGTAGCGGTTGAGATAGGTCATCGGCGTCACGCCGACGGCCTGCTGGAAACAACGGGTGAGATGGCGCTCGCTCAAGCCCACATGGGCGGCGATCTCGCCGCGCGTGAGCGGGTCCATATAATGAGCGTGAATAAAGGCCATCGCTTTGTGGACTAACCGCTGGATTTCCGAGACGGTCTTGCGGCGGCGCGTCAACACGGACTCGATATGCTGCAACGTCTCCTCTGCACTGAACAGCCCCTTCCCCAGGATGCTAACCGTGCCCCGGTTGAGCCGCGCCATATCCTCTTCGGTCAACACCTGCGCCGTGAGGATGACGACGGGGACGTTGCGGGTCGCCGGATCGCTCCGCATGGCCTCCAACACGCCAAAGCCATCCAGTTCCGGCATCATCAAATCCAATAGCACCAGGTCAGGCCGCTCCTGCCGCATCACCCGCAGGGCCTCCAGGCCGTTGCGCGCCTGCAACACCTTGTAATCGGGCAACTGCGCCTGCACGAGACGGGTGTGCATGTCTAAAATATCGGCCTCATCTTCGACCACCAGAATCATACCGCCTTCCGCGCCTTCGTTTGGCCGTCCCAGCAATCCCTGGCCGATCAACAGTTCGGTCAATTGCGCTTTGCGGATCGGTTTGGTCAGGAAATCCACATCCAACAGCGCGCCGCTGTCACTTTCACCGTCCAGCGTGTAAAACACAATCGGGACATGGTGAGTCTGCGGATTCTCTTTGAACATGCGGAAGATTTCCCATCCGCGCGCGGCGGTCACGGCCTGATCCAGGATGACGGCATCCGGCGTTCTCTCGGACAATGCCGCACACCAATCCCCTCCTGTTTCGCGCCCCCACGTGACGATCTCCACCCCCTGGTGGCTAAGATATTCTTGCAGACGCTTCCCGCGAGCGGCATCCTCGATGAACAGCCAGACCTGCTGCGAGGATGCAGGTTCACAGAGGGGCGCTGCCGGCTGCGTCTCCTGCAGGGTCGGCAATGTAAAATAGAATTCTGAGCCACTGCCTTCCTCGCCGGAGGAATGAACGCCGATCGTGCCCTGGTGCATATCCACCAACAGCTTGCAGATTGCCAGCCCTAATCCCAACCCCCCGTAGCCCCGCGCGGTGGTACGCTCCGATTGACGGAACTCATCGAAGATGAGCGTTTGTTCTTCCGGCGGGATGCCCAAACCGGTATCGCGCACGGTGACGGTCACGGAGGCGGCGTCCGCGGTTACGCGCAGGGTCACTTCACCCTGGGAGGTGAACTTGATGGCATTGTTCACCAAATTCAGCACCACCTGCCGCAACCGCAAGCAGTCTCCCCACACGCGGGGCAATTGTTTGGGGATATCGGCACGCCACACCAGCCCTTTGTCCTGAGCAAGTTGTCGGGCGATGACGTTGACCGGCTCCAGCACCTCGGCCATATCCAACGGTGCACAGCTCAACTGCAATTGTCCCACCTCGCTGCGGGTCAGATCCAAAACGTCACGGATCAGGCCGTCCAGGTGCTGTGCGTTGACATAGATGCGCTGTAAATCCTCACGGTGGCTATCCGTGCCCCCCACCGCGTACTGCGGTTCATGCAAAAGCAGATCACTCAGGCCGGAGATGAGGTTGAGCGGGGTGCGCAACTCGTGGCTGATCATAGAGAGAAAACGGCTTTTGAGGCGATTGGCGTCCTCGGCCATTTGCCGACGCTCTTCGGCCAGACGTTGCGCCTCCACGGCCTGCCGATACAATCTGACGCCCCGCAGGGCCGCCGCCAACTGGCGGACGATGTCGGCGCACGGTTCCAGATTGCCGGAATCAAAGGCCACGAAACCGGACGCGCCGCCCTCGATCCGCAAGGGCAACAACGCCAGACTGAAAGGCCGGTCTTCAGGATACAGGCCCGCCGGCGGAAATTCACGGCCGGGGAAACGCCGCGGCGCCTCGGACGTGGGTGCCGTTTGCACGTTCCCCCAGGCTACCGGATCATCCCCCTCCGGCTCGTAGAAGACCACGGTGGCATGTTGAATACCGATGACCGGCAGGGTTTCGGGGAGCACGGCGAAGATTTCCGCTTCGTCTTTCGCGGCGAGGAAACGGGCCGTCATGCGACCGATCTGGTCGGCGATGCCGATCTGACGCAGCAAATGGCGCGTGTTTTGTTCATGGGCAACCTCGTCAATCACAAGCCGGGCCTGATCCACAAGGGTTGCAGCGTAACGGTGCGCTTCGGGGAAAGCGGTGGTGTCCACAAGCAGAGGGACGTTATCCCGCAGCAGCGAGATGGCCGTCTGCCAGGCATGCGGATCTCCACCAAAGGCGATGACCTGTTCGATCACCTGTCGCAAGGTAGTGTGCAGCATCAAGTTATCGGGGCGACACAGGTTGAACACAAAGGCTTCTACCAGCTTGCGGCACAGCGCATGCACTTCATCCGGGTTCAAACGTTGCGCATAGATGCCCATCGTGGCCGCCAACGTCTGGATGACATCCGTTATGGCCGACCGACTGCCCGGCATGCAGGCCGCACGCGGTGGTTCTGCGGTAGTGGATGGCCGCGAAACGCCGATCAGGCAGCCGCACGATTCGCGGACGATGAGCTGCGTGGGGATTTGCACCGTCTTAAAGCCCTGCACCCGCCCCTCGATATATTCCAGCAGCAACTGCACACCCTGATAGCCTTCTTCAAAGGCCGGATAGCGGACGGTGGTGAGGGGTGGGACATGGGCGGTCGCTTCGAGGCGGTCATCGAAGCCGATGACGGCGACATCCTGGGGCACACGCAGCCCGGCGCGGCTGAGCACTTGCATAGCGCCGAGGGCTGAAAGATCGTTGCTGGCGACCAAAGCGGTGAAAGGCACCTTGGAGGCGAGAATCTGTTCCATAGCCAGCCGCCCGCCGCCGGTGCTGTGCGAGCCGTAGGCAATCAGGCGCGGGTCGCTTTCCAGGCCGTATTCGGCCACGGCAGCGTGATAGGCGTTGATGCGTCGCGCGCTATCGCCATCGGTATCACGCTGATAGCCGGCGATGAAAGCGATACGCCGGTGTCCATGTTCGACCAGGTGCGCCATCGCCTGGTGGATGCCACCCTCGTTATCGGCCATGACAGTCGGTCCGTTCTCTCCCGCGCCGACGAACACGATGGGATACTGTTCGGCGACCAGGCGTTGGAGGTAGCCAGAGGTGTGCTCTGAGGTAAACCGGCCTACGATGAGCAAGCCATCCGCGTTCCACGGCCCGACCGGGATGAAATCCACATCGGGCAAAGGGACGGCCCAGGCCGGACGCGGCCTTTCCTGTCCGATGCCCAGGTCTACACTACAGGAAAGCAACAGGTTGCAGTTCAAATCGCGCGCGGCGGCCCGCGTTCCCTGATAGACCGGCCCCAAGAACGTGTCGAGCGTCCCGGTATACACGCGCCATCCCGCCAGCACCCCGATCGTGGGGCGATTGTGTTTGTACGGTTGTCTCCCTTTCATCTCGTACATCGTCTACTTTCCTTCATCTTTTAAGACTATCACTATCGGGATGATTTGGCAAGTTGCACACGTACACATACGCACGTTTGTTGTCCTATCTCCCAAATTAAGGTACAATCGCTTTTCAACTTGAGTTTAGAGTTACATAACTTGAGTTCAGGTAAATGAACAGGGCGGCAAG
>DAOSNS010000050.1:0-29599 GCA_035373625.1 Anaerolineae bacterium
TGAATTCTGTGTCGATGGCTGTAGTCTACCGCATTCTTAAAAAGGAACAACTCTATTGGTTTTTCCAACACTATAGCAGCAGTTTACTTCAGTTCAGCGTGACGGCAAGCGAAGGGATAAAATCCATAGAAAGGCGCTGTGGGTTGATTACGAATCGAATTCACAATTCGCAGTCGGCACACGTGCCGGCTGCGGTCAATCTCCGACCGTGTCACCATACATCCAGGTTTGGGCGGGCACGGTCGGGAGCGGGGGAAGTGGTGTTACCCTGTCCAGAAGGTAAGTTGTCGTGGGGAGCGCTGCCCGTTCAATAAAATATACGGTGCCGCGCGCTTTGTAGCAATGCCCAGTTTGCTCAGGTCGCTGAGGAAGCGCAGCGTGCCTTGACGGCGTGCGTGGATAATCCGATCGGCGCCGATGGGACCGATGCCCGGCACACGCAACAACATCTCACGGTCGGCGGTGTTCAATTCCACGGGCGCCTGGCTGAGATGGAGGTTCGCCCAGGCCGTCTTCGGGTCTTCATACAACGGCAAGTTGCCGTCTTGCGTGAACGGCAATTCCTCTACATCGAAGCCGTAATCGCGCAGCAAGAACGACGCCTGGTACAGACGATGCTCGCGGTGCAGTTGGATGGGCGGATTGTGCTCCAACGGTGTGTTCTCAACCGGACTGAACCCGCTGAAGTATGCTCGCGCCAACCCCAGTTCGCGGTAGAGATAAGCCGAGGTCATTAAAAGCTCGACGTCTGTTTCCCCTACTGCACCGACGACGAATTGCGTGGTGATGCTCGGTCGGCGCACAGGGAGAGACTGGCGCAATTCGTGGATCCACCGTAGACGCTGGAACAATTCCTCGGAGAAGTGCTTGTGCGGCGCGAGGTCTGCCAGACGGCGGGCGTTCGGCGCTTCGAGGTTGACCGAGACGCGATCTGCATACTGCATGGTGGCGCTGATCTGGTCACGTTCGGCTCCCGGCATCACCTTGACGTGGAGATAGCCCGTAAAGTGGTATTTGCGTCGCAAAAGCTCTGCCGTGGCGATGATGCGATCCTGAGTGTGCGGACCGCCGCCCAGGATCGCCGAGCTGAGAAAGACCCCCTGGACAAGCCCCTGGCGGTAAATCTGCGCGGTGAAGTTCGCCAGCTCATCGGGGGTGAAGGTGGCGCGGCGGAAATCCCGCCCGGCGCGAAATGGGCAATAGCGACAATCCCGCTCGCAGGCTGAGGAGACCAGCGTTTTGAGCATCGGCACGCGCTTGCCGCCCGGCAACGTCGCGTGCGAGATACAGCCCGCGAGTTCGTCAGGCGTCTGCGGAAGCGGCGCACGCTCGCCGAGCATGTTGACTTCCTCTGCCGGTTCGTAAGCCGCCGCCGGCCCCAAAAGTTGCAGTTTCTGCAAAGCCTCCATCGTCATCCTCTACTTTTATTATACGAACAAGCGTTCTATAGTCAAGAGTGGTTTTCCATCAGGGCTTTATCATTCTCGTTACAGTGACTTCGGCTGGCTATGAGCGGATTGCCAGATCCGCGTTTCTCAACTCTATCAGCTAAAAACGGGGAACTGGCATTCCCCTCGGAGTAAGAATGATAAGGCCTGGGTTTTCCATGTGAGAATGGGAATAAGTCGAAGGCAGGTTGCTAAATTCCCAAAGTTGAGTATGCTTGTATTTGGTATTTAACCACAATTTTTTAACGCACTTAAGGAGGAGTTCTATGGCGATCAAGATTGTTGGCGACCCCTTGCCCAATATCCCCTGGGAAGATAGACCGGCGGATGCTCGCGGCGTCGTGTGGCGCTCGGCGCGCAACCCGATCATCCCGCGCGATCTGCTCCCCACTTCCAACAGCATCTTCAACAGCGCCGTGGTGCCGTACAAGGGCGCATTTGCGGGCGTCTTCCGCTGCGACGATACCGCGCGCAATATGCAATTGCACGCCGGGCGCAGTCAGGATGGCATCACGTGGGAACTCGAACCGGAGCGTATTCACTTCGCCTGCAAAGACACCGACTGTGACTGTGCCGAGGTGAACCGCTGGGTTTACGGCTATGACCCGCGCGTGGTGTGGATCGAGGATCGTTACTACGTGACGTGGTGCAATTGGTTCCACGGGCCGACGATCGGCGTGGGCTACACCTACGATTTTGAGACGTTCTATCAATTGGAGAACGCCTACCTGCCCTTCAACCGTAACGGGGTGCTCTTCCCCCGCAAGATCAAGGGCCGCTATGCGATGCTGAGCCGTCCGAGCGATAACGGCCACACGCCTTTCGGTGACATTTTCTACAGCGAAAGCCCCGACATGCACTACTGGGGCAATCACCGCTACGTCTTCGGGACGGCGAACGGCTGGCAGAGCACTAAAGTAGGCGCCGGGCCGATTCCCATTGAAACTTCGGAAGGCTGGCTATTGATCTATCACGGCGTGCTGACGTCGTGCAACGGCTTTGTCTATAGTGCAGGTGTGGCGCTATTGGACCTCGACCAGCCGTGGAAGGTCATCGCGCGCAGCCGCCACTACATTATCTCTCCGCAAACGCTGTATGAGTGTGTGGGCGATACGCCCAACGTCGTCTTCCCCTGTGCGGCGCTGTGCGATGCCACGACCGGACGGCTCGCCATTTACTATGGCGGCGCGGATACGGTCGTCGCGCTGGCGTTCGGTTACGTTGAGGAGTTGATCGAGTTTGCCAAAAGCGATTCGCTCGTTTAGTCTTGATCGAAAGAGCCGAAAAATTTTGGGCATATCCCAGGAAAGGAGTTGTTGTAGATACCTTTGCGGAAGGGAATGTCATTTAATATATTTTTTGTTATCAGTCTTATCTTGTCTTTGAGAATGTTACCTGTTGCGCGTGTGAATGCACAACAAGGCTATACCAATCTTTTGGTGAACGGGGACTTCGAGTATTTCGACTGGGGGATTCGTTCCTGGCCGTTGCAGGACGGCATCCATGAAGTTCAGGTCTGTCCTGGGTGGCGTGCTTATTACCTGGATGATCCACCGGCCAAAGCCAAGGCTCCGGATTACTGGCGGCGCCCTGAGTTCCGCGATGTGAAAGCGACGGAATATCCCAACCGTGTTCACGGTGGTTGGTTCGCGGCAAAGTATTTCTCATTTGCCGGTCAGCATGAAGCCGGTTTCTACCAGCAGGTTAACGACATTAAACCGGGAACCCCGTTACGCTTCTCCGCTTATATGCAGACCTGGAGCTGTATGGCAGCGAAAGAGTGGAATATCTGTCCCACGGGCGACAAGTCCAATAACCCGGCGCCAATGCATACCCGCATCGGCATTGATCCGAAGGGTGGCACCGATCCCTGGTCGCCTAACGTGGTGTGGTCGCCGGAAATTGACGCCTACGATGTCTGGACGTATTTTCAGGTCGAAGCCGTTGCGGAAAACAGTACCGTCACCGTCTTCACCTACTCCTGGGCCGATTGGAAAGACGAGATTTTCCGCATGCACAACGATGTTTATGTGGATGATGCCGTGCTCATTGCCTTGAACGAGTCCCAGGCGACGGCTACTCCCGCGCCGACGGCCACGCTTGATCCTTCACAGCCGACGGTAACGCCTGCACCAACGGCGACACCCTGGGCGACGCCTACGCCACGGCCCGACGGTGCGGTTGTCTACGTGGTACAAGCCGGCGATACGTTGTCTTCAATCGCGAAGCAATATCGCATTCCCATAGAAACGTTGTTGCAGTTGAACGGCTTGACCAACGCGAACCTGGTGTGGATAGGACAGGAACTGGTGATTTCTGTACCTACAGCAACCGCAACACCGTTGCCGGCATTACCAACGCTGACTCCAACACCGACGCCCTTGCCAGCCACGCCGACGGCTTCACCACCCACGGCCATTCCGCCAACGGCGACGCTGTTGCCATCCCCAACGCCCATCTCAACCGCTATCGTCATGCCGGCAGCATCTACAACGCCCACACCTGTAGCGGAAAACAAGAATCATTCTGTGCCCTGGGGACTTATCGGTGGCGCGGGCCTACTTCTAGGCATTGGCATCGGCTTTGTGATCGGGAAAACCCGGCGCAGTTGAAATACACGGCTAGCTGATATCCATCGGTGGCTGATATCCACCGGTATCGAATGAAAATAATCCTCCGGCTATCGGACTAATGACGTTTATATCGAAAGATACCGAGAGGGCTGCGCGTCCGCTCAAGGCTGTCATCCTGGCAGCAGGGCAGCAACCCATTATGGGCGATGGCGTCCCCATCGTCCTGCAAACGCTGGGCGACCGCAAAATCGCCGATTACGTCATCCGCAACGCGCTGCGTCTGGTTGCGCCGGACGATCTCTATATCGTCATCAGCCAACCGCTGGATGAAGCGCAACGTTGTTTGTGGGGCGTGGATGCGGCGTGCCCCTACCACTACATCGTGCAGGCAGAACAGCGTGGCACAGGTCATGCTGTTCTGCAACTTGCGCCGTTCCTCAAAGATTTCGATGGTGACCTGCTCATCCTCTACGGCGATACGCCACTCTTCCGGCTGAACTCGATTCGTGGGTTGCTCAACCGCCATCGCCTCAAGCAGGCGCACTTGACGCTGCTCTCCGCCGTGGTGGACCGCCCGCTCCCCTACGGGCGCATCATCCGTGACGCCGCCGGGCGCATCATAGACATCATCGAAGAGACCGACGCCTCGCCCGAAGTGCGGGAGATCCGCGAGCTGAACGTGGGTGCTTACGTTGCACAGGCGCGGGCGCTCTTCCCCGCGCTGGAAAAGCTGCCGCCCTCGCCGGTGGATGGCGAATATCGCCTGACCGATTGCGCGCATCGCCTGATCCATGCCGGGATGCGTGTGGAGAGCTACCAGATCTACGATCAGGACGAAGTGCAGGGCATCAACAACCGCGCCGACCTCGACGTGGCGACCTTCATCCTGCAAAAGCGCCTCTACCGCCCGCGCCGCACCGAAGAACAAAACCTGATCGTATTCGGCACCGGCGGGTGGCGGGCCATCATCGGTGAAGGATTCACCATGCACAACGTCCGCCGTCTCTCGCAGGCGCTGGCGAATGAGATCATCCGTCGGGGGCAGGAGAAGGCCGATGCGCCGCATCCGGGCGGCGTGCTCATCGGTTATGACCGGCGTTTCCTTTCTGACCGCGCCGCCGAGGCCGCGGCGGAAGTCTTTGCCGGGAACAACATCGCCGTCACGCTGCTGGGTGAAGATGCGCCGACGCCGCTTATCACTTATGCCACCGCAAAAGTCAACGCGGCGTATGGCCTGGGCTTCACCGCCAGCCACAATCCCCCGGAATGGAATGGCCTCAAGGTCTTTCGTGGCGACGGCTCGCTGTTGCTGGACGATGAGACCCGGCAAATTGAAGCCGAAGCCAACCGTCTGCAAGCGGATGATGTGGTGAAAATTGACCTCGATCTGGCGTTGGAAGCCGGCATCGTCAAGCGGCGCGATTTCACCAACGAGTATGTGGACGCCGTCGAGGCGCTCATTGACCTGGACGCGATCCGCGAGGCCCGGCTGAAGGTCATCGTAGACCCGATGTACGGCGTGGGGCAGTTGACCCTGGGCATCATCCTCACCGAGGCGCGCTGCCGCGTGACGTTCATCAACGAGCGGCACGACCCGCTCTTCGGCGGACGCTCGCCCGCGCCGAACCTCGACGCGCTGCGGATGCTCGTCACGCACGTCCGCAACGAGGGGTACGATCTCGGTTTGGCGACCGACGGCGACGCCGACCGCATCGCCATTGTGGACGAGAAGGGCGAATACATCACCGTCAACGACATCCTGCTGCTGCTCTACTGGTACTTGCGCGCGGTGCGCGGTGAACGCGGTGGCGTGGTCCGCAACCTGGCGACAACGCACCTGCTCGACCGGCTGGCGGCGCACTTCGGCGAAGCGTGCTACGAGACGCCGGTGGGCTTCAAGCACATCACCGCCGCGATGGTGGCGCACAACGCGCTCCTCGGCGGCGAATCCAGCGGCGGGCTGACGATTCGCGGGCACATCCTGGGGAAAGACGGCATCTTCGCGGCGGCGCTCATCGTGGAGATGCTGGCGCGCACCGGGAAGAAGATTTCGCAACTGTTACAACAGATTTACGCGATCACCGGGCGGCTTTATGCCGAGGAAGATGACATCGTGGCGACGCCGGAGATGCGCATCGTCATCCCCCGGCGGATCAAGGCGCTGACGCAAGAGCACGCGGTCACGCCGGTACGCCTGGGCAAATATCCCGTGGTGAGTATTTCGGAGCTGGACGGCACAAAGTTCTTACTGGCGAACGACAACTGGGCGCTGCTGCGCTTCTCCGGCACCGAGCCGCTGCTGCGATTGTTTGCCGAGGCGGATTCGCCGGAGAAGGCGAAGGAATTGATCGAGAGTTTGAAGGCGCTGATTTCGTTGTGATCTGTTGAGACTTCTAGCTGTTTTGCTGCCGAAAACTGGACAGCTACGATAGTTCAAGTACAATCCATGTAAAAGGGAGGCTACATGGCAAAGCGAGGTAGACGATGGAACAGACGATAGTAGTACAAATACCACGCCAATGGGTGAAGGATGTGCCACAAGAAACAGCTTCGTTGCAGCAAATCTTTCAATTAGGTCTCACTCAGTACAAAATAGAGCGTGCTTTGGCTTTATACCGGGATGGCGTTGGATCGTTGGGGTACATTGCAGAACAATTGGGTCTGCCCAAGCAGAAACTTGTGCGGGAAGCCCGGTTGCGGGGCATTGAGCCTGATTTCTCTGAGGAGACAGCGAACGAGGAATTAGCCTGATGCCAGAGCGGGTTGTATCCAATGCCGGGCCGTTGATTGCCCTCGCCAAACTGAACTTGCTATACCTGCTAAAGCAACTCTATGGGCGGGTGTATTTCTCGCGCGCTGTGTATGAAGAAACTGTGGTGGAAGGGCTGCGGCAAGGTCTGGAGGACGCTCATACGTTACAGCTGTTCCTGACCCAGGCACGTTGGGAAGCCACTCAAGTCAATGTACCGGATGAGTTGGCATCTCTTCACCTCGACCAGGGTGAACGAGAGAGCCTGGCTCTGGCGTTGGCAGAAGATGCTCTGTTCCTGATTGATGAAGAACGAGGGCGGGAAGAAGCCCGACGGCGCAATATAACAGTGCGAGGAACATTGGGGGTGCTTGTTCAGGCCTATCGGCGTGGCCTGATTACATCGGACCAATTGCGCTTTTACTTCAGTCAGATCGAGAAACGAACCGATATCTGGATTAACCCGTCCTTGTGTCGCCGTTTGTTGAAAGAAGTGTTAGACGTAGAAGACTAACATAATAGTGACTTTGCCAGTCGAATCGCCCCCTGCGCCGGTTCGTGAACTGGCGTCAAAGGCGACAAGGCCAATCCCCGTTCGACAGTCGCCGCCACAAACGCCGCGCGGACGCTCTGCCCTTTGAGGATAACGCTCCCGGTCAACGCACAGGGAATCGCGCCGGTCAGCTTCAGGTGGCGCGCAACAGCTTCCACAGAGACCGCCAATTCCCGGCCCGCATCCTGTAAAATCGCCTCGGCTACGGCATCGCCTTGCAAGGCTACCGCCTCTGTCAGCGCCGCGAGGGCGGCAATGTCGGCGCGCTGCGTGGATTGGTAGACGTGACCGATCAAATCCTGCGGCTGCGCAAGTGACCAATGCTCGAGGATCGCCTCCGTGAGCGCGGTCTGCGGGCCACGCCCGTCGGCGGCGCGAGCCACGGCACGCAACGCCGCCCGTCCAATGGCATAGCCGCTGCCGTCGTCGCCGAGGAGATAGCCCCAGCCGTCCGCACGGGCAACCTGCCCGTGGGGATCCTCGCCGTAGACCATCGAGCCGGTGCCGCAGAGCACGGCGACGCCCCAGCCTTCTGGCGTCCCCGCTGCCAGCGACAAACGCGCATCGTGCGTGATGACGACAGGCACACCGGGATAGCGCGCATCAGTCCACGCACGCAGCACGGCCTGGTCGGCGGGACGCGCTGCACCGGCCATGCCCAGGCAGAGCACCGCCGGCCGTACCGGCTGCTCGCCCGCCGCGGCCTCCACCGCCGCATCGAGTGCCGCATAAGCCGCTTCTGCGCCGATGACAAGGTAGTTCGACGGCCCGGATGTCCCACGCCCCAGGATGATACCGTCCCGGTCGGCGATCAACGCCGTCGTTTTGCTCCCCCCACCGTCTATGCCAATGAGAATGTCGGTAAACTGTGTCATGAGTCGAATAGTCGTTAGTCTCGTAGTCAGATAGTCATTGAAGAGCAAATAACGTGGCTGCCAACAGGAAAATCTGCTTCATCTGCTCAATCTGCTGACAGAAAAGAACCTGCTTGAAAATCCGTGTGAGTTTGCGGTTAAATCTTGAGCGCCCGGCGCACGACACCACCGACGGCTGCAAGTTGACGGCGCGCTTCATCAGGAGAGACGCCGTTGATCAGCGACACAATCGCCGTCTTTACCTCACCGTTGCAAGCGTCCAGCATACGGCCCACTTCCTCATCCGTGATACGTGATGTGTGATCCGTAATTCGTAATTCGTGATTTGTAATTCGCTGATTCGCTGATTCTTGCCCCTTGCCTCTTGCCTCTTGCACCGCCTCAGCCACAATACGTCGTGCGCGCTGGCGAAGTTTGGCATTGGTGGCCTGGACGTCTACCATCAAATTGCCGTAGGTCTTGCCCAGACGGATCATCACACCGGTGGAGAGCATATTGAGCACCATCTTTTGGGCGGTTCCGGCCTTGAGGCGCGTGGAACCGGCGATCACCTCCGGGCCGACGATAGGCGCGATGACGACGTCCGCCAGCTCGTGAACCGGGGCGGGGCGATTGCACGCCAGGCTGACGGTGAGCGCGCCGTGCCGTCGCGCCTCGGCCAACCCGCCGAGCACGTAGGGCGTGCCACCGCTCGCGGCGATGCCCACCACGCTATCCTGCGCACCCACGTCGAGCGCAGCGATGTCGCGCGCGCCGGCCTCGCGGTCATCTTCCGCACCTTCCACCGCCGTCGTGAGCGCCACTGCCCCTCCGGCGATCAACCCCACGACTTGCCCCGGCGCGGCGTTGAACGTCGGCGGGCACTCGGACGCATCCAGCACGCCGAGCCGTCCCGACGTCCCCGCGCCGATGTAGATCAGCCGGCCGCCCGTCTGCATCCGCGCGGCGATGCGATCTATCGCTTCCGCAATCGCCGGCAGTTCTGCCTCCACCGCCGCCGCCACTTTCGCATCCTCCGCGTTCATCAAGCGCACCATCTCCAGCGTGGAAACGGTATCAATGTGCATCGTGGCAGGGTTGCGAGACTCAGTGATGCGATTGGAGATTTGTGGATTGGAGATTGCCGATTTGCTGATTTGCCGATTTGCTGATTTGCTGATTCGCTGATTCGCAGGCGTGATATTGCCAAGAATGACCGGATGCCGCGCGCCGGTGGCAGAGGGCAGGTTGCCGGGCCGACCGTGCCAGGTCTCGTAGGCCAGCACGGCGAAGGCAACGGCTTCTTTGGCTTCCACGCCCAGGCCGACGTCGTCCGAAGGGATGACACGGACGCCGGGAAGGTGATCGCGCAACAGCGCCATCAGTGTGGGATTGCGCGCGCCGCCGCCGCTGACGATGACTTCGTCGGGCAGGCTGGGCAGGAAGTCGCGGTACGCCTGCGCAATGGACGCCGCCGTGAAAGCCGTGAGCGTGGCAACGATGTCTTCCGGCGTCAACCCACGCGCGATCCCCTGTTCCCACACGCGCGCGCCGAACTGTGCGCCGAACAGCTCGCGTCCGGTAGTCTTGGGCGGCGGCTGATGCAGGTACGGCTCGCGCAGCAGCTCGTGCAGCAACGCCTCATCCACACGGCCTCGCGCCGCCAACACGCCATCCCGGTCGAAGGTCAGTGCACCGTCCGTGGCGCGGCTCACCGCATAATCAATGAGCATATTGCCGGGGCCAGTATCGAAGGCGATTGGAGATTGGAGATTGAAGATTGAAGATTGGGGACTGACAACTGAGGGCTGAGGACTGACGATTAAGGACTGAGGACTAAGATACGTGACGTTCGCGATCCCGCCGATATTCTGCGCGACGCGGGTGAGGGTGGGATGTGTGAGCAGCAGGGCGTCCACGTAGGCGACGAGCGGCGCGCCGTGCCCGCCGGCGGCCATGTCGCGGGCGCGGAAGTTGCTCACGACGGGGATGCCGGTCATCTCTGCAATCACGGCCGCTTCGCCAAGTTGCAGCGTTGCGCCGTCTATTTGAGGCAAGCTGACAGCTTGCTCTATGAGTGCTTGCCGTGAACCAGGAGGGATGTGCCATACCGTCTGCCCGTGGCTGCCGATGAGGTCCACCTGCGCGGGGGGCAGCCCGGCTTCGGCCATCGCGCGCAACGCCGCCTCGCCGAATGTGCATCCCAGGGCAAAGTTGAGACGGCACAGGCGATCCACGCTGCCGGTTTCGGGGCGGAAGCAGGCGAAGATCTCGTTGCGCAGCGCGGGTGGATGCGGGATGTGACTATGACTGAGGACATCCCAGGTCAACGTAGGAGGCGCGCCTTCAAGACGGACGACGGCAGCCTCTGTCCCGTCGGCAGAGGTGCCGGACATCAGGCCGATGACAATCAACTTTCCTCCTACAGCGAGCCTCTGATTTCAGCTTCAAGCTGAAGAACGTAAGCCTTCATAAACTCCACGTGCGTGCTTGGCCTTCTGAAGTATTGGTTCTGCAAAAAACAAAGATAGGCGCGTTATCCTATGCTGCCACCAGGGCTGACGTATCGAATAAAACGTTCATAGGGCAGTTTGGTTTTGCAAGTCGAGAATACGACGTTCGCGTTCTTCGCGGACTACGTTGGTCAAATCGGTATCCGATTGAGCTCTAACCACCAGAATCCCTTGTTTGTCAATCAACATAGGCGAACTATCCTGAACGCGCAAACAAAGCTCATCGCTTTGCCCAACCTCAAGAAGAAGCGTCATACCTTCGCATCGCTTAGCGAGGGAGCGAATTGCTGTCGTCTGGAGCGAGAGGGTAGGCTGCATCAGATGGGAAAACACCACTGAGTAGATCAAACTGGGCAGTTGGGTTGTGAATGTACCTGAATAGGTAGCGTCCGGACTTTTCCTCAAAGTACAAAACGCCACTGACTTCGGGATACATTGCGAAGAGGCCAGACTCTCGATCAAAGAGACAGATATGGATCTCTTCTTCATCTACTGCTGCTCTGAACTCGCCAAATACAGCCACAATGTACGGGACTTTCAACTCTTGAATCAAATCTCGGTAAGCCTGGGCCTTATGGCGGATAGAATAGTATAGGCGATCAACGTTGTTCTTATTTGCATCCCTCCACACGCACGCTAAGCCGTTAGCGCGTAGTTGTTCCTCTATCTTAATCTCCGTAAGTTTATCAACATGAAAGTTCGTCAACTCAACGATAGCGTTGGGCCTTAAATCATTATCGAGGATGCTCCAGTCAGGAGTACGGCTGTTGATTGGGTACTCGTACCGCGCCTTGAAGCCCCGTGAGCAGAGATAGGCCCCCAGCACCAATTCTCTAAAGGTGTGCATTATCTCATCCGAGTCTGGGAATTGCTCACGAAACCTCTTCACGAATTTCTGTTTATCTTCTTGGCATATGTACGCAAAACAACGGTAGATGAATGCGTTGATTGAACTACTGCCAGCAATCTGACCATACTTCATACAGTTTCATCCTTTAATGCCTGTATCGCCCAACGACCTGTGCTTTACTGGTGCCGCGGAGCGCAGCGAAGTGGCGTCAGGTACAAGCGTAGGTTGGGCAGGGAATGATAATATACTCTATTTCTTGAGTTGAGTAATTGCTTGTTGTAAAGCACCCAAATCATTTGTCTTTTCAGCTAAGGCGAACATAGCAGTATGATCCAGGTCTTGACGTCCAATTTTCTTCAAACAACGATCTATGCCTTGTTTTACATATTGCGGTGGATTATTTACCCCAGAACGTAAAAGTTCTCGATAGCCAAACAAGTACAGCATCAAAGCATCCAAAAAATTACCTTCTTTTTCACGCATCTTTGCCATATATGGATAAATTGTGTCACAGGTTCCACCGGCCTGCAAACGTAGATTTATAGCCTGATTAAAAAGCCGCCAGGCATCATCATAACACTTAACTTTTACATATTCGTTAGCAAGGTCACGTTTTGACCACCATTCAGTTGCAGTTGGCTCTCGTTGTTTCAGTACGGAAATGATCTGTTCATCACTATGTTGCACTTCTGTGTTTAATTCCTTAGCCAACCTTTGCAGGTTTCTCTTGACTCCTGATATAGTTGGGTCTGCGGCTAATGCCTTGCTCAAATAATCAAAAGCATTTTGCTTATCTCCGTGTGCTAAAAAGAAATCCCCTATAGACTTGTAAAGCCTTGGCGCTCTACGCTCATCTTTTTTAATAACAGCCGCTGTCAATGCCAAAGCGGTTTCTGTATCTTCACTCTCTAAAGCCTTTGCCACTTGTTGCTCTTTTATATCGAGAAGCACCTTTTTGGACAATTCCTCCGCTTTTGAAACACTCATCATTTTCTTTTCTACAAATAAGTGAAAGACTCTCTTGACTTCCTCAACATCTCCTTCATCTACCAATATGTCAAGAAGTGTATCACGACATCTTATACCAGGCGGCAATTCTCCCCCCATATCCTTTTTGAGAGGAGGCCCTATGAACTCAAACTGTTTTAATTCTTCTAAGCAATATCGTTTTGCCTCTGTCCAGTTTTCCAATTTTTCATAGGCTTCGATAAGTGTTGAGTAAACGAAATGCAAGTCTACCCAATCACCTTGCGCCGTTATGCCTTGTTGAGCAAGAAAAATAGCCGTTTCGAAGTCTTTTGCATATATCGCATTTTCCGCGCAAGTCCAAAAGAATTTCCTTTGTGTTAGAGATGAATACACAATTTGTCCGTCGGTTAGGTGTTGCCCTTCACCCGAATACTGAGATACTTTATCTCTCATTTCTCTTGGCAGTTTGCCAAACCAATCTGTTAGACCGAGATAACCTAAGACCCCGCCCTTACCAACTGTTTGTTGATTCTTTGTGCTAGGTCGCTTTTTTTTGGAAAAAAGGTTAAAGAATGCCATTATTCATTTCCCTTCTAGTGTTCTTTCAAGGTGTGAATGACGGGCAGCGTCAAACTGAACCGGTGAATGGACAAGCGCACATTCCATGTTATGCTGAGACTCCCAAAAAGCAAATTACTTGTACAGGAGTCGCAGATGGAGAAAAAGTATCGGGTCACCTTAACCCCAACGGAACAGCAGGAGTTGCAAGAACTTATCGCCCGTCGGAGCGCGAAAGCTGCGGAAGTGAAGCGTGCTTACATTCTCTTGGCGACCGATGAAAATGGGACTCAGCAGTGGCCTGACGCGACCATCAGTAGCACCTACCAGGTGGGGGTGCGGACGGTCGAGCGGGTCCGACAGCGCTTTGTGGAACTGGGCTTGCAGAGCGCGGTCTATGGAAAAAAGCGGGAAGTGTATCGCGAAAAGGTATTTGACGGGGAGGTGGAAGCGCATCTGGTGGCCTTGCGGTGCAGTGAGCCGCCCAGTGGCCGGGCGCACTGGACGCTGCATTTGCTGGCGGAGCGGATGGTCGAATTGCACTACGTGGAGAGTATCAGCCATGAGAGCGTGCGGCAGTTGTTAAAAAAACAAACTCAAGCCGTGGCGTGTCAAAAGTTGGTTGATTCCTGAAGCCAGCGCGGAATTCGTGTGGGCGATGAAAGAGGTGTTGGATGTCTATCATCGCCCTTATGATCCGCAGCATCCGGTGGTTTGCCTGGACGAATCCCCGCAACAGTTGATTGGCGAATGTCGCAAACCTTTCACCGATAGTCAGGGTGTTGAGCATATCGCTTACGAATATCAGCGGGAAGGGACCGCAGATTTGTATATGATTGTGGAACCGTTAGGGAGACGTCGGGAAGTCCATGTGCGGGCTCAACACACAGCCCACGATTGGGCCAAGGAAGTAGCCTACATTGTGGAAGAGATGTATCCCAACGCCTCGAAGATTACCTTGCTGCAAGACAATCTCAGCGCGCATAAGAAAGCTGCTTTATATGAATGTTTTGCGCCAGAACGTGCGCGGGCGATTGTAGCCAAACTCGAGTTTGTGTTTACCCCAAAGCACGGTTCGTGGCTGAGATTGAATTGAGCGTGCTCACCCGCCAAGGGTTGCCAACGCGTGTGGCCTCACAGACTGAACTGCAACAGTGTGTCACCGCGTGGTATGAACAGCGAAATGCGCAATCCACTACGGTGAACTGGCGATTTACCACTCAGGATGCACGCATCAAGCTCAAGCAACTCTACCCGTCATTCAATTCTTGAAAGAACACTACCTCAATAACTTGGAGTTATCTGTATTGTACTCGAAGTCGCTATGGATTACAAGTCTACCGCATCCACGCCTTCACAATCGCCCGATGCACCGCAACGCGCAAGCCCGCAATGCGCCGATTTTGTCGCCCGTTGTAGACTTCGTTCGTGAGCAGTGCTACAACCAGGTCACGTTCGGGATCCATCCACAGGCTCGTGCCGGTGAAGCCGGTATGCCCGAAGGCGCGTTGGCTGAACGGGTTGCTGCTGGCTTCCGGGTCGGGCAGCCACAACGCGAAGCCCAGGCCGCGCCGTGTCCCTAACCCTTCGGTGTAGCAGCGCGTCATCGCGTCTACTGTGGAAGATAACAGCAACGGGAAGCCGCGCCGCCGCCCGGTCGGACGATCCAGGAATGTCTGCCCGAACGCCGCGATGTCCTCCGCCGTGGAGAACACTCCCGCATGTCCGGCAACGCCGCCGAGCCGGCAGGCGTTCTCATCGTGGACCGCGCCGACGATGCGGCAGTTGCGCCAGGCGCAGAATTCGGTGGGCGCGATGTTCTCAACGGACTGAACGGATTCAACGGAAGGGAGCGGGAGGTAGCGGGTGTTTTGTAATTCCAGCGGAGCGGTGACACGTGAGCGCACGGCGGCGTCGAGGAATTGCCCGGTAAGGCGCTCGATGGCCATCCCCAACAGGATCAGGCCGATGTCGCTGTAGACGACCTGTGTGCCGGTGGGATAGGAGAAGAAGGTGTTCAGCGCCATAAGGCGGGCGGCCTCGGCGCTGGGTTCGCGGTAGAGCGGACGCCATGCCGGCAGGCCGGAGGTGTGGGTGAGTAAATCGTGAAACGTGACACGGCTAGCATCCACATAGCCGCCGCTTTCAGCGACGGCGACCATGTCACCAGGGCTGAGTGGGTCTTCGTAAGGTTGGATAGGCCGCAGGCCGCTGAACTCCGGCAGAATCGCACTGACCGGCGTATCGAGCGCGATGCGGCCTTCTTCGACGAGCGTCATAAAGGCGGTGACGGTGAACAGCTTGCTCACCGAGGCCATGTCGAACAGGGTGTCCTGTTGGGTCGGGCGCGCGCGCGTCTCCGGATCGAGCCAGCCGAACGCCTCGGAAAACACAACGTCCCCGCGCCGGCGCACCACAAGCTGTGCCGCCGGTGTGATCACGCCAACGGCGTCCTGGAGGATCGTCTGTGCATCATCCAAATCTATGTCATTCCCCTCTTACTCAACGGATCGAACGGATTCAACGAAAGATCATCCGTTTTAGTCCGTTGAATCCGTTGAGAAAATATGAACTATGCGTATGCTTGTCGTAGCGCGTCGAAGTGCTTCAGGCTATCCGCGAGGCCGCCGGGACGGTTACGGGCCAACCACAGCGCGGTATGCTCTTCGATCGCGGCTTCGAGGTCGGCGCGCAGCACGGCTTTGTCTTCACCCTCACCAAGCAATTGCCGGCCGCGGCGACAGGCGTGTTGCAGCAATCGCCCGGCATTGACAAACTCGCGCTTGACCAGATCGGCATCCGGGCAGGCCATGCGTGCTTCGTCCAGCCGCGCGAGAATGGCCGCGATCTGCGTCTCCGTCGCCGCGAAGTCCGCCGCCGTCACATCCTGGAAGCGTTTCCCGTCCGCCGTCGCGCCCTGCAACAGGTGAAAGAGCACGCTGGAGTTGTGAATGCGCGGGACGTGGGGAACCTGGTAGACGTTCCCCAGGTCGTAGGCGATTGCCCCCATCACGCCGCTCGGATCGTCGAAGGCGAAACGGCTGAGCGCCTGCGGGACATCCAACGCGCGATTCGCATCCAGACACCACGAATACGCCGCGCCTGCGCCGAATCCCAGGTAGCTCATCGGCAGATATTGCCAGTGCCCATTGTCGCCCCAGTCGGTGTTGAGGTAGCCCATCGCGCCGTGCTTGAGGCCGTTTTCGGCGGCATTGAGCAGGTTGCCGAGTGCGTTATCCGTGCGTCCGGCGATGCTGTTCCACGTCGCCGTGCCGGGACAGACGTAGAAGGGCACGCCCGCCGTTGCAAACTGCGCACCATGTTCGTCGAAGGGATGATCGAACTCGTAACCCCATTCCAGCGCGATCACATCGCGGGGCAGTTGCGGCACCAGATCGGGATGTTGGGTGATGATGTCACCCCAGAACTGCATCGTATAACCGCGCCGCGTCACGTCCTGGTAAATCTTCATCAGGAAGTCGAAGTAGACCTGTCCTACACCGCGCTCTTCACAGATGGCCTTGCTCGCGCCTTGCCCCAGGTCAATCGTCTCGTCGCAACCCACGTTGATCTGGCGGCTGGTGAAGTGTGGCAGCAGCTCGTCGTAGAGGCTGCGGATGAGTTCCAGGCTGCCGGGATGCTCCGGCGCGAGGCTGAACGGGCCTTGCATCTTATAGTTGCCCCAGGGCGTCTGAATCTCGCCGTGCGTTTCGGCCAGATGCGCGTACCGCTCGTGGATCAGCCAGGGGCGCATGTGCCCGAAGGAATTCTGGTTGGGCACAAGCTCGATGAATCGCTCGCGGCAGTAGGCGTCGAGTGCGAGGATCTCCGCGCCGGTTAGCGGGGAAGCCTCCTTCCACACCTCCGGGTGCTGGCGGTAGGCGAAGGTATGCTCGGTGTAGAGCTGCACTTGGTTGATCTTCCAGCTTGCCAGGCGATCCACCAGTGCGAAGAGCGTTTCCAGCGTGGGGACTTTGTCGCGGCTGACGTCCAACATCACGCCACGCGCCGGGAAATCGGGCCAGTCGGTGATGTCCAGACACGGCAACACGCCCCCATCGGCCTGCTGCACGAGCTGGATAAGTGTGCAGACGCCGTAGAAGACGCCCGCCGCGTCGCGCCCCTGGATCGTGATCCCCTCCGGGATGATGCGCAGGCGATAGCCCTCAGGATGCGCGACCGCTTCCGGCATAATCGCCAACGTCAGCCCCACCTGCCCGGCAGGGACGGCGCTGCTGGCGGTTAGCTCCCAATCCAGGCCCAGATGCTGCCGCGCCGCCGCGCAGAACCGCAGCGCGGCGAACCGCACCGCCTGCGCCTGGCGCGAATCCAACAACACCAGGCGTCCGTCTGTGAAAGTGAAATTGCCTTCAAGCCACGTTATGTGCCGTGGCGTCGGTAAAAGCACAAAGTTTTCAGTCATATCTGCCTCCAGAGAGTATGAAAATCAGCAAATCTAAAATCAGACAGTCTCCCTTTACCGCTTCCCAATTACTTCATCCACAAATCGCACTTTCGTCCAGCGTTCGGGGATGTGCATGTTGATGTAGCCGTGGCGATTCCAGGACCAGTCTACGGCGATGTTGTTGCCGTGCTCATCGTGGAAGTGCTGGCAGCGCGAGGCACCGATGCGCCAGACGTCGCCGGGGTGCGGCGGGGTGTGCGGGTTGTCGAGCGCCTTCAACCCTTCCCAGGGTAGCGCAAATTCGACCGTCCAGCCGTTGTCGCGGATCGCCGGGCAGTTGAGGCTGCCATCCACCTGGACGGCGTGCTTGAGGCCCGGCAGTTCCCAATCCCGCTCGCCGATACGGCCCATGCGTTCGTTCAGCCGGGGCAGGAAGTAAAAAAAGTTCTCCAATGAGAAGAAATGATTCAGCCGTGCGATGTCGCGCCGTTCGACCACCGGCTCCACCCACGTCCAGAAGACCTCGTAGATTGTGTTGATCGGGTTGACGCCCAACTCGTAGTAAACGCCGTTGCCTTCGATGAAGATTTCGGCGTCGCTGTCGTTGTTGTAAACGTGGTCATGATGTTCGACGTGCGTGCCCCAGATTTCGTGATCTTCGTACTTGAAGGCGGCGTAGAGATAGGCGTCATCCCACAGCAACGCCACGCGCGAGTCGAGCGAAACCGGCGCGCCGGTATCCATCTTCACAAACGGCGTGGACCACGTCACATGTTGCCAGGCCGGTTCATCGAGCCGTCCATCCACAACGATTGGCTCGGCCACACGCAGACAATCATATTCGGCCACCGGCGGCAGCCCATCCAGCGACCCTTGCGGCAAATTCAGTGTTCTCGGCATGGGGAACATAGGGACTCCTTGCGAATAGCGAATTACGAATAGCGAATGGCGAATGAGGCATTGAGAATTGTGTGTCACGGGTGAGAAAATAAGGCAGGTGACGCTGCCTCACAGAAACGCCACCTGCCTGTTTCACGCCATAACGTCTATTGGTTGCAGGGATACAGTGTGCCGTCCATGATCATCATAACGGTGAAGGAGTCGGCGTAGGGGCTGTTCTTGTAGATGGGATCGCCATCGGGCTTCCAGCCACAAGTATGTAGACCATCCATCGCCGGGTTGTTGCCGTAGCGCTCCCACAGCGGGATAATGGGCAACAGCTCGTTGAAGGCCTGCGCCGTCTTGGCGACCATAGCCTTTTGCGCCCCTTCATCCAACCCGACAGTCTGGTCGCGGACCAATGTTTCGAGGTCAAGATCGCCGCAGCACTCGGTCTTCACCTTCAGATCGAAGCTCATGCCAGGACCTTGTGCAGCCTCGATGTTGTGGGTGAAGAGGTCCTGCACGAACGAGAAGTGCGGGTGCGGGTTGCCGGAACCCCAGGCGCGGATGGCGAGTTGGAAGTTGCCCTGGTTGACATCAATCGGGTGCTGGTTGAACTCAACGCCGCGGAATGTGGTCTTGATGCCGAACTCGGTCAATTGTCCGGCCAGGTTCTCGGCAGCGGCAGACCAGTCGGCATACTCGGCCGGCGCCGTCAACTCATACTCCATCTTCTGTCCCTTATCCGTCACCCAGATGCCGTCGGCGCCCTTCTTGAAGCCCAAATCCTCCAGCATCTTGGCGGCCTTATCGCGGTTGAACTCATAGGTGTTCAGTTTGGTGGGATCCATCCATAGGGGCACCATGTTATCGCTAAAGCCGGCCATATACTTCACGGCTTTGCCCGATTCACCCAGAGAGACCACGCCGTTCTGATTGCGGTCTACTGCATAGGCAATCGCCTGGCGCACTTCTTTCACATTGAAGGGATAGAGCGTGTGGTTGAAGTACAGCGCAGGGCCGGAGTAGATGGGCGGGCGAATAATACGCACACCGGCAGCGATGAAGGCTTTCTCCGTAGCGGGCGGGAAGCCGTGGGTCGCGTAGTCCACTTGCTGTGCCAGAACCAGCGGTGTGACGGTGGGCGTCTCGCCATTGTACAGGTAGACGATGTCGAACTTAACCTTGTCGGCCCACCAGGAGGTAGGGTTCTTGAGCAGGGTCAAGCGTGCTTCATTGATGCTGGCGACGTCAATGATGTAAGGTCCGGTCGCATTGGCATTTTCAGGACGGAAGGCGTTGAATTCCTGCAACAGGGCATTCCATTCCTCGGAACTGCTGTCTTTGCCGGCATCAACCAGTTTCTGCAGCTTGTCGGACCATTCGCCGTAGGTCGCGCGATCCACGATGGCCTCGTTGCGGATGACGTAGCGCTCCACGACCGTAGAAGGCTCGGACATCTTGAAGACGACAGTGTAATCGTCCTTGGCGGTGACACTTTCCAGGAAGCGCCAGACGGTGCCCTTGACCAGGCGGCGGCAGTTGAAGGTCACGATCACATCCTGGGCGTTGAAGTCGTCCCCGTTGCTCCACTTGACGCCCTTGCGCAGATGGACGGTCAGCGTGGCCGCCTTGGAATCAATTTCCCAACTCTCAGCCAACATCGGTACCCAGGAACCATCACCCCACATGTACATCCCCAGCGGCGGTTGCAGCAGGGTACGATAAATGCCAATACCTTGGGGGATACCGTTGGTGGCAAAGGCATTGAAGTGACCAACCGGCGGCACCTGATAGGGATACGCGCCGTTGAACACGCCGGGGCCGGTGGGCACAGCCGTCACCTCGACGACGACGGTCTTCTCGACCTCAACCTTCTTTTCGACCTCGACTGTCTTCTCGACCACAACGGTTTTTTCGACCTCAACCTTCTTCTCAACTTCGACGGTCTTCTCGATGACCTGTGGCGTCGGTGTGGCGCAACTCACCAGGAAAGAAAGGACCACTACGGCGCACAATACCATCCACAACCGATTCTTGCGCAACTGCTGAGTCTTCATTTGATACTCCTCCCTAAAAATGAAAAATTAAATGGTAAGTGTTTACAGCGTCAATTCATCGAATGACATTGCATGTATTTTCCTCTATCCCACCTCCTTCCAGCCGTCTCTCAAACGTCGAGACGTAAGAACGTTCAAACGTGTTAACGCAATCCCCGCCGCACCAGGATAAACACCATCACTCCAAAACCAACGCCTATCCCCAACGTGATGACCGTCACCACAAATTCGGCACTTCCCGGTTTTACAAAAGGCAGCGGGATAAGCGAAGTGACCACCAGGAACATGGCGATCCGCAAGGCTGCCCGGCCTAGTTGCGGACTGATCATGAAGCCACACCTGCCTCGCGCGCCGCAATGTGACAGGCCACATAACGGTGCTCGTCGAGCGGCACCAACGCCGGCCGTTGCACATCGCACAGCCCCGGCTCAAAATATGGACAGCGCGGATGAAACCGGCAGCCGCTGGGCAGTGCCAACAGGCTCGGAATGTCCTGACTGCGCAGCTCGACCCGTTGCTTGCTGCGGGTCAATTCGGGGTCGGCCTCCGGCACAGCCGCGAGCAACGCTTTGCTGTACGGGTGCCGGGGATCGTTGATCAACTGCGGTGTTGACGCAAACTCGACGATGCTACCTACATACATCACCGCGATGTGCCCTTCCCACGCGAAGAACTTCGCCACCGCCAGATCGTGCGTGATGAAGAGGTACGTCACCCCTAACTCGTGCTTCAAATCCGCCATCATATTGAGCAACCCCACACGGATGGAGACATCCACCATCGAAACGGCCTCATCCGCCACAATCACGCGTGGGTTGACGGTCAACGCGCGCGCCACCGAGACCCGCTGCCGTTGTCCCCCGCTCAACTGGTGCGGATACTTGTACAGAAAATCCTCCACCGGCGACAATCCCACAATGTTGAGCAACTCAACCACGCGGTTCAGAGCCTCGTAGGTGTTGGCGACGAATTTATGATGCAGCAGCGGCGTGCTCAGGATTTGGTAAATCGTATGCGACGGATTAAGCGAAGCATAGGGGTCCTGGTGAATGATCTGCACACCCAGCCGGTAAGTCTTGAAATCCTCGCCCTTGTCGCCCCTAGCCGTCCATACCGGCTTACCCGCGTAAAGGACCTGCCCGGATGTGGGTTTGATCAACCCCGTGATCATTTTGCCGGTCGTTGTCTTTCCGCAGCCGCTCTCGCCGACCAGACATACCACTTCGCCTTCCCGAATCCCGAAAGAGACATCATCCACTGCCGTGACCCGCTGACGCCGCGAGCCAAACATGCGCACCAGATGACGGGCTTCGATGAGATACTCGCTCATTGCACTTTCCTTCTGATGTATTTGGCATACCGTTCTTGCAAATCAAGGGTGTCTTCCTGCACCCGCCGCACGTTGAAGCAGGCGACATGGTGCGTTTCGCTATAGTGTGCTTCAAGTTTCGGCTCTTCAGCGCGACAGCGCTCGGTGACATAGGGACATCGCGGATGGAACTTGCATCCCGGCGGTGGATCCACAAGGTCGGGCGGCGCGCCGGGGATCGAAACCAACGCCTCGAAGTCGCCGGTTACGGTGGGCACAGCCCGAATCAACCCCAGGGTATAGGGATGCGCCGGGCGGTAGAAAATGTCATCTACCGGCCCAATCTCGACGATGCTGCCTGCATACATCGTGGCAACGCGGTCGGCCAGCTCGGCGGCCGTCGCCAGGTCGTGTGAGATAAAAAGCATCGCAAAACCGATTTGTTCTTTGAGCCGGCGCAGCAGGTCTATAATCGTCCGCTGCGTCAGGATGTCCAGCGCTGTTGTCGGCTCGTCCAGGATAAGCACCTGCGGATCGAGCAACAGACTCATCGCCAGCAGGACACGCTGCCGCATCCCGCCGCTCAATTGGTGAGGGTAGGCATCAATCACACGCTCGGGATCGAGTTGCACGTATTCGAGCAACTGCATAGCGCGCTCCCGCACCTGCTGACGTGGCATATTGCCGTGCGCTTTGGCCGTGTCGAGAATCTGATCCCAGATTCGCAGCACCGGATTGAAAGCATTCAAGGCCGACTGAAACACCATCGCGCACTCGCGCCAGCGGAAACGGCGCAACTCTTTCTCTTTGAGCGAAAGAACATCCAGACCCTGATTGCCGCGCCAGTAAGTGATCTCGCCCCGTGTGATCCGCGCCGCCTGAACCAGCAGCCGAATCAGGGCCACACCGAGCGTCGTTTTCCCACAACCGCTCTCGCCGATCAACGCCAGACTTTCGCCCCGTGCCAGCTCAAAGCTCACCCCGCGCACTGCCTTTACTACGCCGCGCTCGATCTGGTACTCCACCCACAAATCCTCAACCGTCAAAGGCGTGTTTGCTCTGGAAATGTCGGTCATTTGGTTCTCCATCGTGCTCCTTGCCTCCTGCCCCTTGCACCCTTACCCCGTCCGTAAGCGTGGGTTGAAGATCTCTTCAAGCGAGCGGCTCATCCACACAATAGACAGTTGGAATAGCGCGATGGCCATTACCGGCGCCATGATGAAGTACACGCTATCCTTGAAGAAAATCGCGCCTTGCGTCCACGCCAGGTTGATCATCACCCCCCAGTTGCGGGTCAGAGGCACCAATCCCAGGAAGACAAGACCTACCTGCGCGTAGATTGCAGATGTCATACCGAACGTGAAGCTGATGGCGATGTAGCTCAACATGTTGGGCAGCACTTCTGAAAAGATGATGTGCCACATCCCCAAATCCAACGCCGTCGCCGCTTCAATGTAATCGCGCTCTTTGATCGAGAACACCTGTGCGCGGATGGAACGGTACAGCCCTGCCCACGAAAGAACCGAGAGCAGTAACGCCAAAAACAGCATATTGTCCAGTTTGACCAATGTGGCTAACACTGCCAGTAACGGGAAGCGTGGGATGGTCAACCAGATGTCGGCCAGCATCGTGAGGAAAGCATCGAATCCCCCGCCGATCAGCGCACTCAACGAACCCAACGCCACACCGATGAATGTCGAAATGATGCCGGTCAACAGCGCCATCTGCAGGATGTCTCGCCCCCCGTGGACGATCTGCGCGAAGATGTCTTTCCCCTGGCTGTCGGTGCCCAGAGGATGTTTCCACGATGGTGGTGCATAAATCGCGCTGATGTCGGCGGAAGTCGCCGGCGGCACAAACCACGTTCCCACCGTTGTCAGCAACACGAAGCCGATGAAGATCAAAAAGCCGACAAACCCCGTCTTGTTGCGGCTCATCAACTTCAAGAACCGCCCGACTCCACGTATCAGGCGTCCCGGCCAATAGCGGATCCCGGCCTTGGGCATCAGCTCCAGGGATGTCGTCATCGTTCACCTCCGGCAATGCGCACACGGGGATCGAACCATCCGTAGATAAAGTCGGCCACCAGGTTGGATACGACGACCGAAATCGTGATGATCAGGAAAATGCCCTGCATCAACGGATAATCGCGCGTACTGAGGGCCGACAGTAGCCGGTAGCCGATCCCCTGGTAAACGAAGATATTTTCGATGAGAATCGAGCCGCCGACGACAAAACCGATGCTGATCAGCAATTGGGTGATGAGCGGCAACATGGCATTACGGCCCACATAAGCGGTAGTGATGCGCCCCTCCGAAAGACCACGCGCCCGCGCGACCGTCACATAGTCTTCCCCCAGCGTACCGATCGTACTGCTCTTCATTGAAAGAATCCATGAGCCGATGGTTGAGAGCACATACGTAAGGATGGGCAAGGCCGCGTGGAAGAAAATATCCATGATAAAGGCCCAGGTGAACGCCGGTTGCATCCCCGGCGAGTGGGAGCCACGCATTTTGTGAATGGGGACGAGTTTCCATTGAACCCCCAAGTACACGACCAGGACGATGCCGATGAGGTAGTTGGGGATCGAACTCAACATCGAAGCCGTGCCCGACACAGCCGGCTCCCACAACGCCTGGCGTTTATAGGCCAGCAGCATCCCGATAAACACCCCCAGGACGAAACTGATGATCAATCCCAACCCCACACTGAACAACGTCCAGGGCAGAAAGGCCACGATGATTTGCCACACCGACGTCCCCGGCGAGCGCAGGGAGTTCCCCAGGTTGCCGTGGGCCAGTTGTACCATGTAATCCGTGTACTGTTTCCAGAGCGGCGCGTCCAGGTCTATGGCGAAGAGCGAAGCCGCTTGATCGCGCGCCTCGGCATACGTGAGGCTGTACTGCACGATTAACTCGTTGATATAAACCTCGATGGGATTTGAAGGCATCAAGCGCACCAGGAAGAAGATCAAACTGGTGACAAACCATACCGTGAAGATAGCGCGCGCCATCATCCTGACCACATAATTCGAGGTAATGCGCTTGATCCATCGTCGCAGCGGCATCTTTGGGGACGTGCCCCGTGGATTTATGGTTGTGCTGTTCAACGAACCCTCCCTGAAAATATGATTAGTTCCCAGCCTGCATATCCAGTTCCTGCTCCCGAATTTCCTTATGTGTACAGCCAATCCTGACGGCAGGTTTCCTCAAAAAGCCGCACTTCCTCCGCCCAGCTCTCCACCAACGTCGCAACCTCTATCCCCGCATCCAGCGCCCGCCGCACTTGATCGCTGCCGGTCAACAAATCAATGTGGGGATGCTTTCCTTCCCAACTTTGGGGCAACCACGCAAAATCTGCCGGATACAACGCTTTCAGCGCCGCGAGCATATACAGCCCCGTCGTCACCGGACGGAACGCTTCGCGGTCGGTCACGTGAACCTGCACACCCCCGCAGACCTCGCCGGCAAATTTAGACGCCGTCGGCACAAATTGCGTGGGACGAAAGCGCACCCCCGGCAACGCCAGTGCGTTCAAATAGGCAGCCAGCACTTCCCCATCTATCCACGGCGCACCGCACACCTCGAACGGCAACGCTGTCCCGCGCCCTTCGGAAACGTTCGTCCCTTCCAACAGACAGGTGCCCGGATAAACCATCGCCGTGGTGAAATGCGCTATCGCCGGTGACGTAGGCACCCAGGGCAAACCGGTCTCATCGAACCACATCTCCCGCCGCCATCCCGCCAGCGGAATGACCGTCAGCTCGGCGTTGATGCCCTGGGTGTGGTTCATAAAATACGCCAGTTCTCCCACCGTCATGCCATAGCGCAAGGGGATCGGCAGCGCGCCGACGAAAGACTCGAAGCCCGCCCTCAGTATCGGCCCTTCTCGCGTCATCCCATTGATGGGATTGGGACGATCCAACACCACCACCGGCACGTGGACTTTGGTCGCGCCTTTGAGCACGTGGAGCAAGGTGCTGATGAATGTGTAAAAGCGCACCCCCACATCCTGCATGTCGAAAACCAAAATATCCACATCGGCCAACATCGCCGGTAGGGGTTCGTGCGTGGCGCCGTACAGGCTGTAGATGGGCAGTTGCGTATGTTTGTGGACGCCGTTTTGCACATCCTGCCCATCGGCGATGTCGCCATAGAGGCCGTGCTCTGGAGCAAAAAGCGCCACCAGCGTCACATCGCACCGCAAGAGCGCGGTGACGTTGTCGGTGAGGTCACTTGTCACCGCCGCGGCATGCGTCACCAACCCCACACGGCGACCTTTGAGCAGCAAGGCGCCGTTGTGGATCAAACGCTCCAGGCCGGTCACGATCATTGTGTTTCCCCGCCGAAAGGGAACAACCCCAGTTCCTCATGCAAAAGCAACGCCGCGGCGCCGAGCAGGATAATATCCGCGCTCATACTCACAAAGTCAACCTCTGAGCTTTTCACCAGCGAGGTCAACGCGCGTCGGGAGAGCGTCTCGCGCACCACATCCAGCAGGAATTGCCCAAAGCACGTGATGCGCCCCGCCAGCAAGATGCGACAGCCGCCCAAGACGCTCACCAGATTTGCCGCCGCCGCACCGAGATGTTGCCCAACCTCGCGGACTACCTGTTGCGCCGTCTCGTCCCCCTCGGCGAGCGCTTCGCACACCGTCTCGAAGGTCATCGCGTTGGGGTGGGGGACGAGCTGATTCAGGATGGACTGGGGATGCGTGCGTGCCAATGCGCGTGCCCGCCGGACAATGGCGCGGGCGTTGGCGACGGTTTCGAGACAGCCGGTGTTCCCGCACTGACAGCGCTCGCCGTTTTCGGCGACGACGACATGGCCGATCTCGCCGGCACCCAACGGATTGCCGTGAAACAGCCTCCCGTTGATCACGATCCCCGCGCCGATGCCCTTGCCCACGTGAATCACGACCAGGTCTTTGCCACGGTTGTTTTCCCCAAACGTGTATTCACCGAGCGCCGCGACCTGGCAATCGTTGGCCGTGTAGACCGGCAGTCGGTAACGTTCCTGGAGCACGTCCCGCAGATGCACATCGCGCCAGTTGAGATTGACGGCCTGATGGATGATGCCATCTACCGCATCCACCAGCCCCGGCGCGCCGATGCCGATTCCCAACAAGGGATGCTGCGCCGCCGCCGTCAAGGCGTCCACCAACGTATAAACCAGCTCCAGGGCGGCGTTTCCGTCACGGCCTTCCAGCGGCAGACCGATGCGTTGTTTGATTTCGCCGCGCAAATTGATCAAAGCGCCGCGGAAATCTTCGCGCGCCAGGTCCAACCCGATCAAGCAACGCGAATCTTCGGCCACACGCAGCAAAATCGCACGTTTGCCGCCGGTCGAGGGGGCACGCCCCACTTCTTCGATCAGGCCTTCCTGGATCAAATCGGCGACGACATCGGAAACGGTGGGGCGTGTCAGGTGGGTGAGCCGCGCGATCTGGGCACGGCTGATTTCTCCGTGTTCGTAGATGGTGCTGAACACCAGTTGTGTATTGTGCACTCGTGTTTGTTCGTGTGTCGCTTTTTGGGTCACGGGGCGCACCTTAATCCATAAAGAGGGGGGTGTTAGATAGTTAAATTTACTTACGAAGTTATTATATAGTCTTTCGGGTTCCCTGTCAAGCCTTTTACCATAAATTTTCGGGATAGATGCCCTGCGCGATCAACGCCCGGATGGCTTGCTGTACCCGTGGACGATCTTCCTTGTATGTCACGCCGAACCATTGGGCGTCGCTGGTGAGCACTTTGACGCGCGCTTTGCCCTCCTGCACCAGGTCTCCGACGATGTCGGGCAGGAAGAACTCTGCTTTTTCGAGACGGGGGGCATTTTCGCGCAGGAAGATGGGGAAGCGCCGTTCCAGTTCCGCGAACAACCCCGGCGTGAATCCCCAGATATTCATGGAGACGATGGCATGGTTCGGGAGGGGAATCCACGTGGCGCCATCCTCGGTGTAGGCGATGTCCGCGCCACGCCGTTCGATGTGTGTGTGCTCACGGATGTGCACCAGGTAGCCGGCGTCATCCACCTCGCAGATGCCGCGTGAGACGTGCCCGTATTCGGTGATCGTGTTTTCCAGCGTGTAACCGACCATGCAGTAGTCATAGATGTCGTCGCGGTCTTCTGCGTGGGTCAGGTGGCTGGCTAACGTCTCGAAAGCCGCGCGCCCGTAGAAATCGTCGGCGTTGATGACGGCAAACGGCCCGGTCACAGCGTCTTTGCAACTGAGCACGGCCTGTCCGGTTCCCCAGGGCTTTTTCCGTTCCGGCGGCACGGCGAATCCCGCCGGCACGTCCGTCAGCCGTTGAATGACGTAGGCGACCTCACAATGCCGGGCGATTGTCGTCCCAAACCGCTCCCGAAACGGCGTCTCGATGGCGGTATTGATGACAAACACCACCTTGCCAAAACCGGCGCGCAGCGCGTCGTAGACGGCGTAATCTAGCAGCGTCGCCCCGTGCGGCCCCACCGGCTCGATTTGTTTGATGCCTCCATATCGGCTCCCCAGTCCTGCCGCCATCACGATCAATGTAGGATTTGCAGTCATGACTTCTCCTTAAACACGAAGTATGGAATATGAAGTAAAACGATCTACCTTCTTACTCTTTACTCCCTTCTCAATGCGTCAACGTCACTTTCTGCAGGCCACGCGGGGCTTCGGTGTCGTACCCTTTGGCGCGTGTGAGATAGTAGCTGAAAAGTTGCGCCGGCGTGATGGCGACAATGGGGCTGACCCATTCGGGCATACGGATAGGCAGCCGTAACGGCGTGTGGGCCAGCGAGAGCGCTTCCTCGCGGTTGGAGATCGCCAGCAGTTCGACGCCCTGCCGGATGACCAGCGATTTCAGCAGGGCGTGCATATCATCGAAGACCACCCCATCCGGCGCCACGGCCAGGACAGGGAATCCCTGCGAGACCACGGCGACCGGCCCATGCTGGAAGTCGGCGGAGGAATACGGCGCAGCGATGATGTAGGCCAGTTCTTTCATCTTCAGTGACCACTCGAAAGCTGTGGCGTAGTTGAAGCCGCGTCCGAGTACCACGCACTGCTCCATGTAACGGTAACGCTCGGCAGCGCGTTCAATAACCGGTTCCAGGTCGAGTGCCTGCCGCACCAGTGTCGGAACGTCCTGCAGATCGGGCCACCGTTCATCGTCCTCGCCGGCGACGCGGTTCAAGGCAATCGAGAGCATGGCAATCGCCATCAACTGCGCCGTATACGTTTTCGTCGCCGCGATGGCTTGTTCCGGTCCGGCCTGGACGTCAATCACAAATTCCGCCGTCTGGGCCAGCGGGGAATCCGGGGCGTTGGTGATGACCAGCGTCGGTGCACCCTGCCGACGGGCTTCACGGATGACTTCCACGATGTCGGGTGAGCGTCCCGATTGTGAGATGCCCACCACCAGCGCGTTTTTCAGGCTCGGCGGTTTGCCGTACAGGCTGAAGAGCGAGGGGGTCGCCAATACCGTCGGCAAGCGGTTGTACGCGCCCCACAGGTATTTGGCATACAGGCCGGCGTTATCTGAGGTGCCCCGCGCCGCCAGAAACAAGTAGCGAATTTCGTACTTGCGCAGTGAGGCGGCAATTGCCTCGACAGGCTCCCTTTGATTTTCCAGCAGTCGTGCCAATACTTCCGGCTGCTCAAGAATTTCGGTTTTTAAGCTCATCGTGGCCTCCTTTGAGAATAGTCTAATAGTTGTTAGTCGGGTAGTCGTTAGTCGGGTAGGCGTTAGTCGGGTAGGCGTTAGTCGGGTAGGCGTTAGTCGGGTAGGCGTTAGTTGGGTAGGCATTAGTCGGGTAGGCGTTAGTCGGGTAAGCGTTAGTCGGGTAGGCGTTAGTCGGGTAGTCGTTAGTCGGGTAGTCGTTAGTCG
>DAOSNS010000051.1:0-27344 GCA_035373625.1 Anaerolineae bacterium
CGCTTCAAGGGGATCGCCAGATCCCCGCCGCTTCAAGGGGATCGCCAGATCCCCGTCCGCTTCAAGCGGATCGCCAGATCCCCGCCGCTTCAAGCGGATCGCCAGATCCCCGCCCGCTTCAAGGGGATCGCCAGATCCCCGCCCGCTTCAAGCGGATCGCCAGATCCCCGCCCGCTTCGAGCGGATCGCCAGATCCGCGTCTCTCAACTCTATCCGCTAAAAACGGGGAACTGGCGTTCCCCTCAGGGCAAGCATGATAAGGCCCTGCTTGCAATTGCATTAACGGCGCGTCAGTTTATAATGAGTAAAGTCTGATAAATCGGCAAGTCAACGAATCCGGTTTCCGAAATCGGAAATTGAAGGGGGAAATTGGATGAAACAAACGAAAATATGGTTGTGGGCGGTTTTGCTCGGACTCCTTGCTTTTACGGCATGCACCGAGCTTAACACGCCGATTGCGCAGCCCGTCACTACGCCTGTGAGCACGAACACGCCGGAGCCGCCGACCGCGACGCCGTCGCCGACGCCGGAACCCCAGGCCGCCCTGGTCAACGGCCAGCCGCTACTCCTTGCCGACTACGAACGCGAGGTCGCGCTCTACGCAGCCTCGATGGCCGCGGCAGGTCAGGATGTCACCACGCCCGAAGGACAGGCCGCGCTGGCGCAGGGGCGCGAGCTGGTTCTTGAAATGCTGATCAACCAACTGCTCATCGAGCAAGCCGCCAACGCCGCCGGCGTCACCGTGAGCGATGAAGAACTCGACGCGACGATCGCGACCCTCCGTGCCGAAACCGGCGAAGAGGCTTTCCAGCAATGGCTCGTGGATCAGGGCATGTCGCTTGAGGATTTCCGCAAGCGTCTGCGCAGCGACACCATCGCCACCCGTATGGCGAACCGGGCCGTCGAGAACGTCCCCACGCACGCCGAACACGTCCATGCGCGGCACATCCTCGCTAACACGGAGGCCGAAGCGCGTCAGATTCTCAGCCAGCTTCAGGCCGGAGGGGATTTTGTGAGTCTGGCGCGCACCTACTCCCAGGATGTTAGCACACGAGACACCGGCGGCGATCTGGGGTTCTTTCCCAAAGGGATTTTGACCGCGCCCGAAGTAGAGGCCGCCGCTTTTGCCCTACAGCCCGGACAGATCAGCGATGTCATCCAGAGTAGTATGGGCTATCATATCGTTCAAGTCCTCGAGCGTGTTCCCGATATGGAGATAGACCCCGAGAACTTGCGCCTGTTGCGCGAAAAGGCTTCCCGCGAGTGGATTGAAGAATTGCGCGCCGCGGCGAACATTCAACGCTTCGTTTCATTCAAACCATAGGAGGAGATGATGCGCCAAAGGGATCGGCTATTCAACACTTTGAGCCTGGTTATGCTCGGTTTAACCGTGATCACCGTCCTTTGTTATATCCTGATCGCCATCAATCCCTATTTGCCCTTCAATCCTTTCCCACCGCCACCTAAAGTGATCGCCGTCGTTGCCACCAACACACCTACGCCGACACCCAAGCACTCGCCCATTCCCACGTGGACACCGACCAGTACGCCGACCGTTACCCCCACGCCGCCGCCGACGTTTACGCCAACGCCGACCCGCACCCCACCCCCACCTACGCCGATCACTCCTTCGGCAACGCCGACGTTTACGCCATCTCCGACGCCGCGCGTGACGCGCTCACCCTGGCCTTTTACCTATGAGTTGACCTATGAAACACCACTCTATGGCTGTAACTGGATGGGGATCGGGGGGACGGTTCAGGACATTGACGGCAATCCGTTGCGCGGTTATCCCATCCATATCTGGGGCGGCGGCATTGATGTTGTCGTCAACTCAGGGGATAACCAACGCTATGGTGATGCCGGCTGGGAGCAATACCTCATGCCCTATCCACAAGAGCTTAATGGCATCTTCCGGGTACAAATTCACGCCAAAGACAATCCCAACCATCCGCCGATCTCCGAGGAAATCGTCCTGAACTTCCCGGGATACTGCTCGAAGTCATTGGCGATGATCGTCTTCACGAAGAATCATTAACGGAGAGGATGGGCACCCTTTACATCGTCGGTACGCCTGTTGGGAACCTGGAGGATATCACCTTACGGGCGTTGCGTATCCTGCAGGAGGTGCAACTCATCGCGGCGGAGGATACGCGCAAAGCTCGCATTTTGCTGGATAAATACACGATTCACACGCCGCTCACGTCCTTTTTCGAGGGCAATGAACGTTACAAAACCGACCGACTTCTGGAAGCGTTGGATAGCGGTGATGTCGCTTTGATTTCAGAGGCCGGCATGCCCGGCATTTCCGACCCCGGCTATCCGCTAATTCAGGCCGCCATCGCCAGAGGCATCCCGGTAGTACCGGTCCCCGGCCCATCGGCGCACACGGCGGCGCTGGTCGCTTCGGGGCTGCCAACCGACCGCTTCTTTTTCCTGGGCTTTTTGTCCCGCAAGGCAGCGGAACGGCAGGCGCAGCTCGCGGAGATTGCGACAGTGCGAGCGACGCTGGTATTGTACGAAGCGCCGCATCGCCTCAAAGCAACCCTTGAAGCGGTGCATGCCGTCCTGGGTAACCGTCCCCTGGCGTTATGCCGCGAGTTGACCAAGCATTTCGAAGAGATCTGGCGGGGGGACGTGGAGGGAGCACTGGCGCACCTTGCCGAAAACCCTCCGCGTGGCGAGTATACTCTGGTGATCGGCGGCGCCCCGGAGACCGTGTCACGCTGGGACGGTGAACGGGTACGCGCAGCGCTGGAAGAACGTTTGACAGGCGGGCTTTCGCGGTCACAGGCAGCGCGCGAAATTGCGGCGCTTTCCGGCTGGTCGCGGCGCGAGATATACGCGCTGGCCTCCGAGGAACTCTAATTTTCACTACTATTTCAAGGGAGAAGATAAAATGACTTTTGAATTAGACAATCTTGAGCGTTATCCGGTTTTTGATCCTGGCGGAATGCAGGAAAAAATCAAGGCTATGTCCTGGCATTTGCAGGATGCGTGGCACATCGCGCAAACGTCCCCCTTGCCCGAGGACTATCGCCAGGTGCAGCGTATCGTTGTTTTGGGGATGGGGGGATCTGCAATCGGTGGGGACTTACTCGGCGGATTGATGGCCCAGGCAGGCACGGTACCGGTGGAAGTGGTCCGGGGTTACGACTTGCCTCATTATATCGCCGGCCCCGAGACATTGGTGATCGGCTCCAGCAAGTCCGGGGATACCGAGGAGACACTGAGCGCCTTCGTCGAGGCGCAAAAGCGCGGCGCGCGGCTGCTGGCGATCAGCACCGGGGGCAAAATCGCCGCCATCGCTGAAAAAGCCGGCATCCCCACCTGGCGCTTTACCTTCGAGGGGCAGCCGCGTGCGGGTGTGGGCTATTCCTTCGCGCTGTTGCTTGGACTGGCGTGCCGTCTTGGCCTCTACCCGGATGCCGCCGAGGAACTGGAACAGACCAGCGCCCATCTGACGGCCATGCAGGCTACCCTGGTCCCCGAAGTCCCCACGGCAGAGAACAAGGCCAAGCAATTGGCGCTGGCACTCTACGGTAAAATCCCGGCGGTCTTTGGCTCTGGATTCCTCGCGCCGGTCGCGCGCCGTTGGAAGGGGCAATTCAACGAAAACTCCAAACAATGGGGGCTGTGGGAAGATCTGCCCGAACTGAACCACAACCTGGTCGTCGGCCTGCACAATCCCCAGGCTGCCGTGGATCATATCGCAGTGGTGTTCCTGCGCTCAGCGTTCGACCATCCACGGGTACAGGTGCGTTGGACGGTGACCGGCGAGCTGCTACAGCAAAACCACATCGCCCTGCACGAAGTCTACGGCGAGGGCGCGACGCCTCTTGTACAGATGTTCAGCCTCATCCACTTCGGCGATTATGTCTCGTACTACCTCGCGGCCCTCAACGACGCCGACCCAACGCCGGTAGAGAACATCGTCTACCTCAAGAACCGGCTGGCCAGGGTGTAAGTTTACAATAAACTCGCGCGGGATCGTGATCCCGCGCGAGTCTCATGGCCAGAAAGCGCACCGAACCGACGAAGCCTTTATATGCCCGCGCGTTGCGCAACCACAGCTTGCACTTCGGCCAAAAGGACCTGCGCGCGGGCAATGATGGCGTCCAGTTCGGCGAGCCAGGCTTCCTTCTGCGCCGTGTCCTGCAGGCCGGCAGCGTTGACCCGCACGTTGAGCGCGGCGCTCTGAATACTCGCCATGGCCATCCACGCAGCGGTGGCCGCGTCGGAGATGGCGTTGACATTGCCCTTAGCGGCGACACGATGCGCCAGTTCCAGTGCCGCGAGCGCATCGCGCGCTGTCGCCAGGGGCACGGCGGTGGCGCGAAGCATCGCGCTTTGGATCGCCGTGTCGCGGGTCTGTTGAGCCTCCGGCGTATCCTTCGGCAGTTTGTAAGCCGCCATCACGGCGTTGAATGAGGCGCTATCCTCATCCATACGGACGGTGAGCGCGGCACGGAGCTTTTCCGCCTGCGCCACAGCCTCGGTCGCCTCGTCTTGCACATCGGCGTAACGGCGTTTGCCCACGGTAAGCCGTCCCACCATTGCCACGAGCGCTGCTGCCAACGCTCCCGCCAGAGCCGCCACCGCGCCACCGCCGGGGGCGGGCGTGTTTGCCGCCACCGCATCCAAAAAGCCGACCGGCGCACCCTCATCGAGTGCCGCGAGCTTGTTTTCCAGAATTTGTTCCGGCTCGAAAAGATCGAGCTGCAAATACCACTGTGCCGCGTCCACCAGAGCCTGCTGCGGGATCAACCCTACCAGTTCCGTGTGGGTGATAGTGACACCGTAGCGCGCCGCCTCACTGCGGATCGTTTCCACCACGCGATGGATCGGCGTCTGCGTGAAATTGGTCAGGTTCATCGAAACTTGCGCCTGCCCGGCCACCAACAACCCCATCGCCTTGACGTAGCGATAGCCGCCGTTGGAATAACGCAGCGCCCGCGCGATCTTCTGAGCGATGCTCACGTTGTCTGTGTTGAGATAAGCGTTGAACGCCACCAGGAACGGTCGCGCGCCGATGATCGTTGCCCCGGCCTTGCCCACCGTTTTAGGCCCGCAATCCGGGTCACGCGCAGGATGGATGCCGATCTCGGCCTTGAGTGCTTCGTATTCGCCGCGCCGCACATCTTCGAGGTTGACGCGCTCCGGGCGCAACGCTGCCTGCTCGTAGAAGTAAACAGGGATGCCCAGTTCTTCGCCCACGCGGCGGCCCAGATCGTGCGCCAGCGCCACACAGTCTGCCATCGTCACGCCGCTGATGGGGACGAACGGCACCACATCCGTTGCGCCCAGACGCGGGTGCGCGCCGCGATGCACATCCAGGTCAATGAGTGCCGCGGCGGTCCTGATTCCCCGGAACGCAGCTTCCTGCACCGCGCCCGGCGGCCCCACGAGCGTCACCACGGAACGATTATGGTCTACGTCGGATTCGACATCCAACACGCGCACTTCGGGGACGGCGCGCATAGCCTCCACAATCGCTGCAATCACGTCCGGGCGGCGGCCTTCGCTGAAATTGGGGACACACTCGACCAGCGCTTTCATTTACCACACGTCCTGAACCGAAATCTGCTTTTGCTCCTGCGCGTCGGCAACGACCTCGGCTTCTACATCAATGACCGGTCTGCCGGACGCCGATTGCTCTACAGAAGGCGACGGCGTGCTGACTTCAATGTGGGGGCCTCCCTCGTACTCGGCAACCAGTTCCGGCGGGCAGACATCAATGAACAAGCGCAATCCGATTAAGAAGATCGCCAGATCGTCCAACTGTCCAAGTCCCAGAGCGACATCGGGCAGAATATCTACCGGCGAGATCAAGTAGACGAGGGTCAGAATGGGGATGATTTTGGTGACAAAAGGAACCCGTCCATCCCACAACAGATTCCAGGCCAGTTGAAACTGGTTGAAAAAGTCGCGCAGCCAACTCATAAGCGTCCTGACCTGGTCAGGATTAGCGCGCTCCAGGTATTTTGTATCGTTTTCGGACATAACGCCTCCTTCACAACAAATGACTTCGAGAGAATCAAGCCTCCCAAATTGCTTCAAGGGGATCGCCGCCCGCTTCGAGGGGATCGCCAGATCCCCGCCGCTTCAAGGGGATCGCCAGATCCCCGCGCCCGCTTCGAGGGGATCGCCAGATCCCCGCCGCTTCAAGGGGATCGTCAGATCCCCGCCGCTTCGAGAGAATCGCCAGATCCCCGCCGCTTCGAGAGAATCGCCAGATCCCCGCCGCTTCGAGGGGATCGCCAGATCCCCGCCCGCTTCGAGAGAATCGCCAGCCCCCCGCCGCTTCGAGGAGATCGCCAGATCCCCGCCCGCTTCGAGGGGATCGCCAGACCCCCGCCGCTTCAAGGGGATCGCCAGATCCCCGCGCCCGCTTCGAGAGGATCGCCAGATCCCCGCCGCTTCGAGGGGATCGCCAGCCCCCCGCCGCTTCGAGGGGATCGCCAGATCCCCGCCCGCTTCGAGGGGATCGCCAGACCCCCGCCGCTTCGAGGAGATCGCCAGATCCCCGCCGCTTCGAGAGAATCGCCAGATCCCCGCCGCTTCGAGAGAATCGCCAGATCCCCGCCGCTTCGAGGAGATCGCCAGATCCCCGCCGCTTCGAGGGGATCGCCAGATCCCCGCCGCTTCGAGGGGATCGCCAGATCCCCGCCGCTTCGAAGGGATCGCCAGATCCCCGCCGCTTCAAGGGGATCGCCAGATCCCCGCCGCTTCAAGGGGATCGCCAGATCCCCGCGCCCGCTTCGAGAGGATCGCCAGATCCCCGCCGCTTCGAGGGGATCGCCAGACCCCCGCCGCTTCAAGGGGATCGCCAGATCCCCGCCGCTTCGAGGGGATCGCCAGATCCCCGTCTGCTTCCCAAATCAACCACAGTCATTATAGTCAGTGCCCCACAAGCTGCAAATGCCCCACGCAAATTTCATTTTTTCGTTATAATACTACGTTAGAGGTGCTCAGAGGTTGCTATGCCATTTCTTATTGACGGACATAATGTCATCGCTGCTCTGCCGGACATTGACCTGGAAGACCCCGACGACGAAGCCAAACTGGTGATGAAGCTGCGTGCCTGGAGCGGACGCGCGCGCCGCAAAGCCATCGTCATCTTCGATGGGGGGATTCCGGGCGGGCCGTCGCGGGTGCTTTCGACGCCGGAGGTGCGCGTGGTCTTCGCTGCGAAGTACCACAGCACCGCCGACCGCATCATCAAAGAACGGCTAAGCGCGCTGCCCGATGCGCCCAATTGGACGGTGGTGTCGTCGGACCATGAAGTGCTTGACAACGCGCGCGAAATCGGCGCAAAGGTGCTGACCGCTCAAGAATTTGCGGAGCGGCTGAATCAGGTGTTGGAAGTCGAGAAGGAAAAGCCGGAGGCGACTTCAGCCGGCGAGGTTGCCGCATGGCTTGAAATCTTCGAGACGCCGGAGCCACCACCCGCGCCAGAACCGCAACCGCCACCAATCACGCCGGAACCCGCGCCGACCCCGCCCGCTCCCAAGCCACCGCGCCGCCCGGAACGTGTCGCGCCGGCCGCATCTGTGGGACGGACAACACGCACGATCGGCGAGCAGATAGGGATGCCGCCGCCCCCCGAAAAACCCCGCCGTGTCGCCGACAAGCCCGAAGAAGTCTCCCCGGAAGAGGTGGCCTCCTGGCTGGAGGTTTTCCACGACACGTCGGAAAGCGACGCCGCACCGCCTCCGCGCAAGCCGCAACCGCAGAAGCCAGCGCGTCCCGCCAAACCCCTGTCCGTCAAAAAGCAGGGCGGCCTTTCTGAGGATGAAGTCGAGACCTGGCTGGAACTTTTCGGCGGCGAGCCGGAAGTCGCCGAGACGCCGCCGGCGTCATCAAAGCAGCCCTCTGCGGTGGAGAAAAAGCCAAAGCCGGCGCAGTCGCGTCTGGTGAAGCGCAAACAGCAACTCGTGTCCACCGAAGACGAGGAGACGGGCACCCTTTCAAAAGAAGAACAAGAATTGTGGCGGCGGATGTATGGGCGCGGGGACGCTATTTGACCAACGTCAGCAAATCTGCCGTTGAGGACAGGATCAGGTGCGCGCCGGCCCGCCGCAGCTCGGCCTCCTCGCCAAAGCCGCACAGCACGCCGACGGTCCACACCCCAGCACGGCGTCCCGAAAGGATGTCCACCGGCGTATCGCCGACCATTGCGCAGGCATCCGGGGGCAATCCCAGATGGTTCACGGCATACAGCACCGGTTCAGGGTGCGGCTTGAGGCGTTTGGTTGTCGTCTGCGTCACGATGAGGGTGAAGAGGTCGGTTAGCTCGTGCTGGCGCAGAAACTCCAGCGCTTCGGCCTCAGAGCGCGTGGAGACGACCGCAAGCCGTGCGCGCTCCGCCAGGTGCGCCAGCATCGGTTTCACCCCTTCGATGATGCGAAACGTCGGTTTGTGGTGCCCGCTGACCATGTGCTGAAACCCGAAGAACACCGCATCCAGACCCACCATATCCACGGCGGTCAGCGCGTAGTTCATCGGTGTCTCCCCGGCCATGATGATCCGTCGGGCAAGCTGGTTGGCGCGCGCCGGCCCCAGGAACTTCAGGCGGCGTGCCAGTGATTCCACCGCTTGATCATCGGTATCCATCAACGTGCCGTCGAGATCGAACAGCCACCCTTGAATTTTATCGAATGGAATCGGCATAGTTGACATCTTCGTTTTTTCCAAACCGGAACGTAAGCTCCTGTCCTATAGGGATGCCTGAATCCCGATGCATGCACTTCTGCCCCAAAATGTCCAGGGGCTGGAAGCAGATTTGGGGTTACGGCCCCACAAGACCGATGAGAAAGCTGGCAATGGCGAGGATCAACACCGCCGCCGCCAGCGCGAAGGTGATGCGCATACCTTGCTCCCGTCGGTCATGCTCAGTCTGCAAGGCAGCATGGCGATCTGCTTCGCTTGCGCCCATCTGTGCCCCAATGCCGAAGCCGCGCAGCGTATCCAGCAGCACGGGGATTGCCGTCGCCATCCCCAGCATCAGCGACGATACACACAACGCATCCGAAAAAGCGCGTCCCGAAAATCCAGGGACGATTACCGTGTAGGCCAACACAAGCAGCACATCGGCGCCCAGAATGATTCCCAAAAGCGGCCAAAAACGGATTTTTTTGGTGTTATTCATCATTTCAACGCTTCATTTTCATATCCAAGATAGTTTTTTACGTCAGGTCAGTCTCAGAATGTAACGATTGCAGCAGGGCTTCGGCAACGGCACGGTTGATTTTGCGGAATTGACCATCGGTCTCCGGGGTAACGATCCCCATATCCGCCAGTTGCTCCACGAGTCGCGCCGAGCGTGTGTAACCGATGCGCAACCGCCGTTGCAGCAGTGAAACCGAAGCGCGGTTCTCCATCAGAAAAATCTCCACCGCCGTGGGCAAAAGCGGGTCCTCGAATTGTCCGGCGGCCGACATTTCCTCTTCAAATTCGGGGAACAACGCCGGTTGTGTAGGCGGCGTTTCTTCGATGACGGTGGCAGCTTTAGGTCTGGGAAAGTCTACCGGCTGGGGTGTTTTCCCCGGCTCGATGGCGTTGCGCCAGAAGGTGATCAGACGTTCCAACTCGTGATCGGAGACAAAGGCCCCTTGCAGGCGCAGCGGCTGGCTGACATCGGGCGGCATAAAAAGCATATCGCCGCGCCCCAACAGCCGCTCGGCGCCCGGCATATCCAGGATCACCCGCGAATCCACCGACGAGGCAACGGCAAACGCGATGCGCGCCGGGAAGTTGGCCTTGATCAGCCCTGTCACCACGTCCACGCTGGGACGTTGCGTGGCAATGATCAGGTGGATGCCGGTCGCCCGTGCCATCTGTGCCAGGCGACACAATGCCCGCTCGGTTTCCTCCGGCGATTGCATCATCAGGTCGGCTAACTCATCCACCAAAACCGCGATGTAGGGGATGGGTGACTCGTCCGGCATCTTGCTCACGCGCTGGTTGTAATCCTCGATGTTGCGCGCGCCGATTTGGGCGAAACGCCGATAACGGCCGTCCATCTCGCGCATGATCCATTTCAGGGCGGGCACCACTCGCTCCACATCCACAATGACCGGCGCCAGGAGGTGCGGGATGCCGTTGTATTGCGTCAACTCAACCCGTTTGGGATCCACCATCAACAGCCGCAGCGTATCGGGTGTGTTTTGCAACAGTAACGCGGCGATGATGGCGTTCACACACACCGACTTGCCGGCCCCGGTCGCGCCGGCGATGAGCATATGCGGCATGGCACGCAAATCCGCCGCCACCGCCTGCCCGGAAACGTCCTGCCCCAATCCCAGGCGCAAGCGGCCTTTAAGCCTGGCGAACCCTTCGGATTCCATAATGTCGCGCAACGAGACCAGTGCCGGCTCCTCGTTGGGGACTTCGATACCCACAAGCCCCTTGCCGGGGATGGGCGCCTGGATGCGGATGCTGCGCGCGGAAAGCGCCAGCGCCAGGTCATCGGCCAGATTGGCGATCTTGCTGACCTTAACCTTCGTGGTTTTGCCGTTGCGGCTGGTGAGGAAAAGCGGCTCCGCACCGTACTGGGTGACCACCGGCCCCTGGTTGATCTCGCGCACGCGCACCGGTGCGCCCAGGCTTTCCAGCGTCTTTTCGATGATGCGCACTTGCTTGCGGATGAGGTCCTCGCTGTAATATTGCTCGCTCCCCTCTTCCAAAACATCGGCCACACTGGGCAAACGCCACGCCTGTGTCCCGACCGCCAACGTCGGACCTTCAAATTCCACGCCGCCGTTGCCGTTTGCCGGACGGGTAGCGATGTGGATGTGCGGTTCGTCGTCTTCCTTTTTGCGCCCGCGCGGCGGTTTTGGTGTTGCTGCCTCGACCGTACCACCGAGAATCAGCGGCTCCGGCGGCGGACCGGTCGGCGTCATCGTCTCAGGCGGCAGGGGAAGTTGGGAGATGTCCATCGGTGGTGCCGGATGCCGGCGACGCTCCGCGCGTTCGCCCAGCAAGCGCACGGCATCGGCGGGTGAGATGCCGGCGATAAATGTGCCGACGATCAGCCAGGCCAACACCAGTACGAGGATGACCCCGGCCTTGCCCAGCGTCTTGATACCCACATCCAGCAGCAATGCCCCCATCAGCCCGCCCCCCCGGCCGCGCGCGCCGAGTTTGTAAAGGTCCACCTGCGGCTGTGCCAGGCTGACGATCAAATGCAGCGTTGTCAGGGCGACGAAGAAGCCGAGTACCGTGCCGATGACCTGTTCGGGGTCAAGGTGCGGCAGATGCTCCTCAAACCGCCGCAGGATGAGCCACAATCCCACGCCGCCAAAGAACACCGGCATCACATACATCCCCCAACCGAACGTTTGCGACAGCACGGAAATCCACCATTCCGGCAATGCTCCCCGCTGCGCCGAGATGAAGCTCAAAATCGTCAGCAGGGCCAGAGAAAACAAGGTATATCCCAGAACGTCCAATTTCTGGTCGGCGCTCATCCGGTTCCACAAGGAGACGTGCTGTGTCTTGCGCCGGGGAGCGCGCGACGCCGATGAGCGTCCACGCGAACGCGAAGAAGTTGTTTTCTTTGTCATAGGTGATCTCTTCTTTACCTTTGAGCGGCTCACAAGCCACCCACAAGCTATACCCCACAAGGGGCTACACTACATAGAATCATTTTTTCGATCCCAACGCAGCATCAATGGCTTCGCCTACCGAACGCACCGGAATCAGGGACAATCCCGTGGGGGGGCGTAGCCGTTTGTTTTGCAGGGTGCGGGGAATGAGGATTTTCGTAAATCCCAAGCGCGCCGCTTCGTTCAGCCGGGCTTCTAATTGTCCCACCGAACGCACCTCGCCGGACAACCCCACTTCGCCGACCACCGCCAGGTCTGCGGGCACCGGTTGATCGCGGAGGCTTGAAGCCAGCGCCACGGCAACGGCCAGATCGGCGGCCGGCTCCTCAATTTGCAGGCCGCCGACGACATTGGCAAAGACGTCCTGTTCATCAAGCCGCAATCCCACACGACGGGTGAGCACGGCGATAGTGAGCAGCAAACGGTTGAAATCCAGGCCGTTGACGGTACGGCGCGGGTTGCCGAAGCTGGTATGGCTCGCCAACGCTTGAATTTCGACCAGCAACGGGCGCGTCCCTTCCAGTGTAACCGCAATCGTGGACCCCGGCACGTTCACCATCCGCTCGGCCAGGAAGGCCTCGGAGGGGTTTGCCACTTCGACCAAACCCTGCTCTTGCATTTCAAACACGCCGACTTCGGAGGTCGCACCAAAACGGTTTTTCACACTGCGCAACAGACGGTAGGTGTGAAATGGGTCGCCTTCCAGATAAAGGACCGTGTCAACGATGTGCTCCAGTACCTTGGGGCCGGCAATCGCGCCCTCTTTGGTGACATGGCCCACCAGAAAGACGGGCACGTTGCTCTCCTTCGCCCAACGTTGAAAGCGCGCTGCACACTCACGCACCTGGCTCACGCTCCCCGCGGCCGAAGTCATCTCCTCGGTGTGAACGGTCTGAACGGAATCCACAACGAGCGCCTGCAACGTCGGCAGCATGGCGTTGGCCTGGGCCAGGATCGCGCCTGATTCCGTCTCGGAGAGCAGGTACAGCGGATCGCCCTGAATCCCCAGGCGTTTGGCGCGCATCTTGATTTGTTGCGGGGATTCCTCGCCGGAGACATAGAGCACGGGGCGTTCTGCTGTTCCCAGGGCGGCGGCGACCTGCAACAGCAAGGTAGATTTCCCGATCCCCGGTTCCCCGCCGATCAGCACAATCGAGCCGGGGACCAGGCCGCCGCCGAGCACGCGCGCAAATTCGTGCATCAGCACGGGGATGCGATCCACAGCACCAACATCCACCTGGCTCAAGGGCTGGGGACGCTGCGAGAGGCGCGGCGCCGCCGCTGTCGTCGTGTCGGTGTCGGTTTCCAGCAGGACTTCAACCAGTGAATCCCAGGCACCGCAATTGGGACAGCGGCCCATGTGCCGCGCGTAACTCCAGTTGCATTGCTGGCAAACCCAGCGGCTTTCTCGTTTTGCCATCATATTCCTCAAATCGTGGTGTCCGATTGAATCGCCCTCTACAGAGTTCGCAGAGATTTCTCAGTGCTCTCTGTGTGTTCAAAAATAGGCCAGCAGCACTTAACAGGGAGAGATCCAATCCTGAGAATCTTGTTCTAGCCAAATGATAAACCGCGTAACTGTCGTCAGTAGAATGGACTCTTCTCAGATTATACTATAGTTGGTGAAGATTGGAGGGCATTTTCCAGGATTGACAAAATCCTCGACCTGGCTATAATAACCTGACAGCCGAGCCTTTATGGGGTCGGCTTACATTGTGTAATAGGGCCTGTACGTCAGGCCGATAAAAGTTATAAACCTGTGGTTCACCAACGGTGGAATGAAAATAGCGTTCAAACGTTCCAGCGTTTCAACGTTCAAACGGATTTTCAGGAGAGGAAAACGTGTACGCAGTTATCAAATCAGGAGCACACCAATACAAGGCGACCGTCGGCGGTCAGCTCATTGTTGAGCGTCTACCGCATGAAGTCGGTTCGCAGGTAGAGTTGGATCAGGTCTATTTGCTGGATGACGGAGAGCAGGTGTTCGTCGGTCAGCCGACGGTCAAAGGCGCCACAGTTCGGGCCACCATTGTCGAAGAATTCCGCGGCCCCAAAGTGCGCATCTTCAAGTATCGCCCGAAAGAGCGTTATCGCCGTCGCCTGGGACACCGACAAACCTACATGCGCCTGCGCGTGGATGACATTGTGAAGGAGTAGACACTATGGCACGGAAGAAATCAAGTGGAATCAACGGTCGCGACAGTCGCGCCAAGAGTCGCGGTGTGAAGAAATATGGCGGGGAGCGCGTCATCGCCGGCAACATCATCGTCCGGCAGGTGGGAATGCACATCAAGCCGGGTGTGAATGTGGGCATGGGCAAAGATTTCACCCTTTATGCGATGACCGATGGCCGGGTTAAATACGACGTTGTCCGCGGGCGCAAGCGGGTGAATGTCATCACCGAAGGAGGCACGGTCGCATGAAGCCTCAAATTCATCCTCAATGGTATCCTGAAGCCAAAGTCATCTGTGCCTGTGGCAACGTTTGGACGGTAGGGGCCACGGTGCCGGAACTGCACACAGACGTGTGCGCCAAGTGCCATCCCTACTTCACCGGTGAGCAGCGCATCGTTGACACCGAAGGTCAGGTGGACCGCTTTATGCGTCGGCTTCAGGCACGCGAAGAGGCACTCCGCGAGGCCGAGCTGCGCAAGTCAGCCCGCACTTCCCCCGAACTGGCGATCACGAAGTTGGGGTTGGGCAAGCGGATGGAAAAGCTGTTGCTGGACGCCGGGTTGGAAAAGGTGGGGGACGTGCTTGCCCTCTTGAATGAGAAGGGCGATGAAGGATTGACCGAGATCAAGGGCTTTGGCCTCAAGGCTCTGGCAGATCTGAAAAAAGGCTTGCGTGCACAAGGGTATGTCCTCCCCGGAGATGAAGCCGCCGGGGAAGTCGCCACCGCCGCATAACGACAGTGCGAGGCAGGGAACACTCCCTGCCTCGTTTTATTTTTGAAAAAGGTGTGTCCTGTTCAGGATTTATGCCTGTGCAAGGAATTCCCCATAAATCTGCACAGTTCATCAGCGGTTGAGCGAACATCCCTATCCGACTCCCAGATTAACAACGACACGATAAGATTCGGAGGCGTCTATCATGCGTAAAGATGAGCATTATGGTTGGATTGAGGTCATCTGCGGCAGTATGTTCAGCGGTAAAACCGAGGAACTCATACGCCGTTTGCGACGGGCGCAAATTGCGCGCCAGAAAATTCAGGTCTTCAAACCTGCCATTGATCTCCGCTACACAGATAAGGCCATTGCCTCGCACAACGGCTTGCAGGAGAACGCGATCCCCGTGAATAGCAGTGAGGAGCTGCGCGCGCACCTCGATCCCACCGCCGATGTGGTGGCGATTGACGAGGTGCAATTCTTCGATGAAGGGATCGTGGACTTGTGCAACACTCTGGCCGATCAGGGCAAACGGGTGATTTGTGCCGGGCTGGATATGGACTTCCGGGGCGTCCCCTTTGGTCCGATCCCGCAACTGCTGGCAATCGCCGAGCGCGTGGATAAATTGCAGGCCATTTGCGTCGTATGCGGGGCGGCAGCCAGCCGTACCCAGCGGCTCATCGGCGGGGAGCCGGCTTATTATGATGACCCCATTGTCCTGGTGGGCGCCAGTGAGGTCTACGAAGCGCGCTGCCGCGCCCATCATCAAGTGCCACAACGTCCCGACAAGGAGCAGTAAGATGGATTTGCGTCTTCCTAATTCTATAGAACGTGTTTTGCTTGACGAAGCGACCATTCAGCAACGGGTACAACAAATGGCCGACATCATCAGCACCGATTACGCCGGCTTGCGCAACGAGGAATTCTTGCTGGTGGGTGTTTTGAAAGGTTCGTTTATCTTCATGGCCGATCTGGCGCGGCGGCTTACCGTCCCGCATCGCGTAGATTTTATCGCCCTTTCCAGCTACGAAGATAGCGCCACCGTCAGCGGCTCGGTGCGGTTGATTATGGATACGCGCACCGATGTCGCCGGACGCCACGTGCTGATCGTCGAGGATATTGTAGATACCGGTTATACGTTGCAGTACCTGTACCGCATTTTTGGAGCGCGCCAACCGGCGTCGCTGCGGACGGCGGTTTTGCTCAGCAAGCCGGAACAACGCAAGGTCGAAGTGCCGGTGGACTACCTGGGCTTTCAGATTCCCGATGTGTGGGTTGTCGGTTACGGCCTGGATTTCGCCGACCGTTTCCGCACCCTGCCCTACATTGCCGTACTCAAGCCGGAGGTGTACAGCTAGTTGTCAGTTAGAAAGCCGCTGACAGATGAACGCTAATGGCTAATAGCTGATGGCTGATCGCTGATCGCTACTCTCTTAAGGAGGTCAGGATGTCTTTACTGGATGATGTTGAAAAAGTATTGATCTCGGAAGCGGAAATTCAGGAGCGGATTGCGAATCTGGCCGCCGAGATGAACGCGCTGTACAGCGATGCCGACCGTCCCGTGTTGATCTGCATCCTCAAGGGAGCGTTCATGTTCCTCGCCGATCTGACGCGCCATCTCACCTTCCGCCACGAACTCGACTTTATGGAGATTTCAAGTTACGGGCGCGGGACGACCAGCACTGGTGCCGTGCGCATCCTGCTGGACCTGGCGACGGACGTGCAGGGCCGAAACGTCATCATTGTCGAGGACATCGTGGATACCGGCAACACGCTCACCTACATCTTGCGCAACTTCGCGGCCCGCAAGCCTGCCAGCGTGCGGGTGGCCACGCTTCTCAGCAAACCCAGCCGCCGCCAGATCGAGGTGCCGGTGGATTTCATCGGCTTTGAAGTGCCGGATGAATTCGTCATCGGCTACGGCCTCGATTTTGCCGAGCAATACCGCAATCTCCCCTTCATCGGCGTCCTCAAACCTGAAGTCTACCAGCGCTCCTGAAAAAAGTTGTCTCCCGCTTGAATATCGCTATAATACCCCTCAATCGAGGGGTATATGAGTGTGAAAGGTTCACGTATCGTCAATATTTTGGTGTGGGGCGGCGCCGTCTTACTGCTCACGGGGATCGCCGTGGTTTTTCTAAGCTCGACACCATCCTTGAGCGTGCTGTTCAAAGCGTCAGAGTGGCCCGCGGCAGTCACCGTAGTCATCGTAACGCCCACACCTGAGGCCACCCGTATCTCTGCCACGGAAGTCAACGCTCCCCTGTTACCCTCCGAGGATGAGACATCCTCTAAGATCACGGCGGAGCTGGAGCCGGTTACAACCTACGTCGCCTACTCACCGCCCCAAGACCCCAACGCCGTGCTCACGTACACTGTGCCGGAGATCGGCGTCATCCCTGTCCGTATCCGCATCCCCGCGATTGACCTGGATGCCCCCATCGTTCCGATCGGCTGGAAGGAAGTCAAAATTGATGGAGTTATGCAACCGATGTGGGATGTCCCCAACTGGCGCGCGGCCGGCTGGCATGAAACCTCGGCGAAAATCGGGGCCGCCGGCAACACGGTGTTGAATGGGCACAATACCTCAAACGGTGAAGTCTTCCGCAACTTGTATAAACTTGAGGTAGGCGCGGAAATACTGATCGAAGCGGATGACGGTGCAACGTATGTGTACACCGTCACCGAAAAACTTATCTTACCTGAAGCGGGACAGCCTCTCGAAACGCGCATGCAGAACGCCCAGTATGTCTTGCCCACAGGGGACGAACGTTTGACGTTGGTCACTTGCCATCCCTATGGGAGCCTGGCAAACCGCTTGTTGATTATCGCTCATCCGACAACGTCTGTACAAGGAGATTGATATGCTTACATCTCTGATCACCCGCACACGTCGCAATCACGCTTTGGAACATGCCACGCTCAATCTACTTAGCCGCGCATATCCTGGCGCGCAAGCCATCGGCGTTTCTGGCCCCAGGGGATTCACGATCTTCACTTCGCTAACTGCGGAAGAAGTCGTCCCCGCGGTGATGGAAGCGCTGAAAAGGCTCAAAGCCGGGGAACATGGCTTGCGCGTGCACAAGAATTGTGGCACCAATCTGGTCGTCACGGCAACGTTAACCACCTCGGCGACTCTGGTCGGCATCAGAGGGCAATCCACCTTCCGGCAACGTCTAGAACGTCTGCCCCACCTTATCCTGCTGAATGTAATCGCTCTGTTGGTGGCCCCTCCTCTGGCGGAGTGGATCCAGGCCCATATCACTACGGATCCCAACGTGGACACACTGGAGATTGCTTCGGTCTTCACCGATCACCAAAACGGCTTGCAGCGCATTCGCGTGCACATGCGACAGATATGAGCACACTCCATATCCTGCACGGCGACAATGAGCTGCAACGCGAGGAAGCGCTGGCAAGGATCATCCGCGAAACAGGGCTGACACCGGATTTGCGGCATCTCAACACGGAAACCCTTGTCGGTCCGACGACGGTTGCCGAACTGCGACGGGCGTGCAGCACCATCCCATTCCTCGGCGATGTGCGTGTCATCATCACCCGCGAGGTTCTCACCCAATCCAAAGGGACAACCGCGAAGGAGATTGCTGCGTATCTCCCGGATATCCCCCCGACCACCATCCTGATTTTCTGCGAGAGCAAGAATATCCCGGCGCAGAATCCTGTTCTGACACAGGCCAGGCTTATGGGTGCGAACATCCAAACCTTTCCTCTCCCCGATGCCAGGCAATTGCCCGGCTGGATCGTCAACCGCACGAAAATGCACCACGGTCGCATTGCCCCCGACGCGGCTAACTTGCTTGCTCAGAACATCGGCGTTAACCTGAGATTACTGGATCAGGAGATCCGCAAACTCTTGCTTTATTGTGGAGAAAATAAAACCATCACCGTTGACGATGTCAAGGTGATGGTCCCGTACATCCAAAGCGCGGATGTGGTCTTCGATATGGTGGATGCTATCGGCCAGCGCAATCCGCGCAGTGCGGCGGTCTACCTGCACCGACTGCTTGAGGTGGGAGAAAACCCATTTGGAATATTCGGCATGGTGGTGCGACAATTCCGGCTGTTGATTCAGGTGCGCTGGTTGGCTGACCGCAACGTCGGTGAGCAGGAAATCGGCGGGCGGCTAAAGCTACACCCTTACGTGATCCAGAAAATCCGTGCTCAGGCAGAATGGTTTACGTTGGAACAACTACGCCGGGCTTACCAGTTACTCACGGAGAGCGATCTGGCCATCAAACGTGGTTCGTTGGAGGCCGAGACGGCACTTGATTTGCTGGTGGTGCAGTTGACACGCCTCTAAGGGTAATCGGTCTTCTCTTTCCCCAGCCAGAAATGATGGCGCATAATGCGCGGCGAGGGGCGCACCAGAATCCCGTTGATTGTGCGATCCCCATCAGGCAATTGTGCCGGATTGACATAACAGACGTCAGGCTTATCGCCGAACCGCTCATGGTATCGCTTGGCCGCCCGCGATAGTTTCCACGCCAAATCCTCGGCGCCGCTATCGTGCCACAAAAGTCCTACTTCCATCATCGCTCCTCACCCCTTCCATCTTCATTACCCATGGCCCGGAAACTATTCCACCTGTCGCGCCAGATACCAGATATTCAACGCCGCATCCTGGCACAGGTCAAAGGTGCCCTCCGGACAGCGCACGCGGAAGAAGTGCCATGCGCCTTTGCGCTTCATCTCCGTCCATGCGCGGACAACCGCGTGGACGTTGTATTGCTTGCCGCGCCACATAAAACGCTGTGGAAAATAGTTGTGCTTGCGCGCGATGAGCCGGATCGGTTCGTGGCGCGCCGTGCGTTGAAAGATCATGCTTCACCTCCTATAATCCGCCAGGGGGTCGTCTCCACGGGTTGCCATGCCCGTGGATGTTCTTGAGCGATCACTTTGCCGATCGGAGCAATGTAGCGGGTCACGATCTTTTTGCGGTTGCCCGGAACAACGATCCCTCTCCAGGGAGCGGAATCCCAGGTTGCGTTGTCTTTTCGCCAGCCCAGGTGATATTCACCGTTGAGTTCATGGTGAAAGTACTTCAACGTCGGTCCTTGCAGTTCTGACCCGATGAAATCTGCGCCGAACTCCGGTTCTGCACCATAGGGCAGGTATTTGGTCACGATCAAATCCTTTTCGCCGGGCCATTCGCCGGCATTGAAGACGCGCATCACAATCCGGTCTCCCTCAAAGTAGCCCTCATATTCCATACTGTCACCGACCACGGTAAGGTAGTAGCTTTCCCCGGGCGTCAGCACGTCAATGTAGTTGAGCGCCACATCCCCCGTGCCAGCAATGACCTCGCCGGCATACGGCAGCGACGGCTCGAAATCCAGCCCGTACAGTGCCTTGTTGTACTTTTGGCGATTATCTTTGCGGATAGCTTGAGCCACCCTGCCGGCCATTTCACTCAGAGGCGACGGGTAACCATCCCCTGCAATGGCCTGTTCGCCAAGCACCTGGAGCAGGACAACCAGACCATTCTCGTGGGCAGCATTATATTGGCCATGCAGATAGCGGATGGTCTCGGCGACGCGCTGCTCGCGGCTGCGGACATAGGGCAGATCGCGTTGCCACTCACAAAGGCGCGGGTCGGCGAAGAGGGCGCGCAAGGCTTCGTCGCCGGCAAAAGCACCGCAATTCGCCAGCAACGCTTTCACAGACGCATAGAGGTTCTCAAAATGCATGCCCATCATTTTCCTCCTTACTCCTCACCTCCTACAATGGTGAAGGTGCGATTCTGTGGTGCGTTGTTCCACTGCCAGACCGTGTTCGGGTCACCAAAGGCCGGAGGCTGTAGCCCATATCCCAACGGGGCCTGCGATGTCACCACCACCACCGGCGGCGCTGTGGAAGCTGTCCGTTGCGCTGCCTGCCGGTTGATCTCACGTTGCCAGAGATACACTCCCAGCAGGATGGTCGGCAGCATCGCCCCCACGCCGCATGTCAGCCCCACCAATAGCGCCAGCGAATCCTGGCTGAGCCGCTGCGTGATCACCACAATGACGGTGATGGCAACGATACTGCCAAGCAGGGCCATAAACCGCCCCAAACGCTTGCTTAGCGGTTCGCGGGTTTCCATAAGCTACAATGCACTCCTTGCCAACATCGGCAACTGCGATGTGTATGTCGCAGCGCCACCATACAGCGCCGGCATCTGTTCTTTGAGGGCCTTCTCGTCAATATAGGCCGCCTGGAAGCGGATGGGATTCTCGCCACCGCTGACCGCGAGGAAGTCACCACGCCCGTTGAGCAGGTGGGCATTTGTCCCCGCCCTACCACTTGCCACCCGGGCATCTTCGGCAGAGACCACCCGTCCGACAAGCCGCAAGGGGAAGTTCGCCCGCATCACACTGCTGAGGATGGCAGCGGAAGGGTGCTGCGTTGCCGCGACAACGTGAACACCTGCCTGCCGCCCACGCTGCACCAGCCGCGTCAGCACGTCGGTGAATGGCGCTTCGCCCTGCATGAGCAAGTCGGCCAGCTCGTCAATGAAGATCACCAGGCGTGGAACAGAGGTGCCCCGGACTGCATCGCGCCCAATCGGCGGCTCTTCGCCGCGCCGGTCACGCGCTTCCATCATCCGTGCTGCCGATTGCAGAGCTTCCAATGCTTCCGGTATATCCGTGATCGGTTTACGTTTAAGGTGTGGGACGCCCTGGAAGGCCGGGAAAGTGCGTCCTTTGGGATCAATGCACAGCAGTTCCAGCAACTTCGGCGTATGCGTAAGCACCAGTGAGGCCGCCATCGTCCGCAAAAGCGCCGATTTGCCCGATCCGGTGGTACCGGCCACGAGGATGTGGGCGACCTCCGGTGCCGACAACCGTGCGAGCAAGGGCGCGCCGGCATCCGTCAGTCCCAACAGGACTGTGGCGAGAGGGAGGGGGGTAACTTCGGCCAGCAGGTCCAGCAGCGTCACCGGGCGCGGGTTGGGGTTGGAGAATTCCAGGATCACACCTTCCTTGCCCCGTTCAATGGTGAGGGCAGGTACTTGCATGGCCAGCGCCAGATCATCGGCCAGACGTTTGATCGAAGCAAAGCGGATATTCGGAGCGGGGTTCAGGAAAAAGCGGATGAGCCGTGGGCCGACGGTGCCTCCCGTCACGCGCCCCGGCGCCCGGTGGGCAGCCAGAACAGCTTCCACACGGTCGGCTTGATATTCCAGATAAGGGCGAATTGAGCGCGGCATAGTCTTCTCCAGTACAATAAGAACAAATGTTCTACTTCTATATCGAAAAAAGAACACGCCTCAGAGCGTGGTTGTAATAGAACTTATGTTCTATACGCTTATTATATAACCGGTTACAGAGTTTGTCAAGCACTTTTTGACCAATTTTCTTTATCATTCTCGTTACAACAACTTCATTTGGCTTCGAGCGGATCGTCAGATCCGCGTTGCTCAACCTCTATCGCATTCCCCTTATAGCAAGGCGTTTCCCTCAGAGCAAGAATGATAAGGCCCTGGACCAATTTTTGGGAAATAATCCCTGAGATAGTCTCCCTTACCTTTGTGGTTTTCTTATGGGAGTCATCCTTATATCTCTATCTTGTCGCTCCGGGCAGCGATGTTATACTTGCAATGATGAACACGAGAAAAGCTCCCTTCCCCTCTCTGCGACGCTGGTTGCCGTTGGCCGTGTTTGCCAGCTTCGCGTTGCTGTATGTCGCCTTCCGCAGCATCTCACTGGACGACTTTGACAGTTACAGCTTCGCCCTGGCCCTCGAAGATTTCAATCTGGAACTGCAACAGCCGCAGCCACCGGGATTTCCGGTGTACGTCTTTCTGGGACGGCTGCTGTATCGCGTCACCGGCTCGACGACGGCGGCGCTGACGCTGTTGAGCGCGCTCAGCGGCGCAGGGGTCGCGCTGCTCGTCTACGCGCTGGGGCGGACGGTGGATCGCACATCACCATGCCCCGCCGGACTGGCAGTGCTGCTCGTTGGACTGACGCCGCTCGGCTGGCTGACCGCCGAGAAAGCCTTGAGCGACACGCCCGGCCTGCTGTGGACGCTGCTGGCAATATGGCTTCTGTGGCGCAGCATCCCGAAGCCGGCGCAAACCACCGCTCAAGCTCGCGTCATCGCCGATGCTCGCGCCGGATCACAATCCGGTGCTCCGCCAGCCACCCCTTTCCCATCGCCGCTATGGTTAGCCGCGTTTGTGACCGGTCTGCTGCTCGGTGTGCGACCCCAAAACGCGCTGCCGGTGGCCCTCCTCGGCGGTTTTGTCGTGGCGCAGCATCTCGCGCTCAAGCGCCCCGTGCGCGACCTGGCATTCGCCGTGGGCTGCGGTTTGGCGGGCATCGCGCTGTGGCTGATCCCCACGGCGGCGGCAGTGGGCGGCTTGCCCGCGTACATCGCGCAGATTCGGGCACATGCGGCCCACGTGGGCCGCGCCGACTCGCTGATGGGAATGGGCTTGCCGCTGGCGACAGCGCTGCGCGCGCGCGCGTTGGCATTTGCAGATACGTGGCTTACCTCCACAATCGGCGTGGGAACGTTCGCGCCATGGGGATGGCGGGAGATCTTGACCGTGGTGGTGACGACGGCAGCGTCCATCCTCGCGCTGGTGCGCGCCGAATGGCGGCGGCGTGACGTGCAATTCCTGGCGATTTGGGCCGTCGTCGCGGCAGCGCAGGTCTTCCTCTTCGAGAATCTGGATCGGCCCCGGCTGATGTTGCCCATACTGCCGCCCCTGGCGCTGCTGCTGGCGCACGGGTGGATGAGGGTTTTGTCAACGGATGAAACGGATGGAATTCGTCTTATATCACACGCTCGCGTCGGATCACAATCCGACGCTTTCCCGGACGCGGATGATGATCCGCGAAAAGCACATAATGATCTGTGGAAATCGCGGCTACGGGGAATAATGATTGTCGTCATAGCGGCGCTGCTGCTGGCACAGGGACTACCGCTGGCGACCCAACTGGCGACGATCCCCGCGCCGCCGGCACAGGCAACAGCTTACGCCGCGGCGCACTATCCGGCGGCGGAGACACTCATCGCGGCCGCAGGCTCGTTCCGTGCAGTGCAGGTGGAATTGCCGACATATCGGCTGGTCTACCTCTATCGTTTCGACGCCGAAGCCGTAGCGCAGACGCTGACGGCGGGCGTGCGTTACGTGGTTATTTTCGACCGCGATCAATTCCCTACCGACACACTGACAGTGCTGAGTCGAGATGGGTACTACGTCCCCCTGGAAGACCGCACCTTCACCCGTAGCCGGCGTGTCCACACCCAACACGACCAGGTGCGCGTGCAGGTGCTCATCCCTGCCGATCTCGTACCGCCGGAAGCGCTCGCCCTGCCGCCGGATGGCTGCATTGACATCGGCGATGAAGCCGACGGACGCTATCTTGGGCAGGGATGGTTTCGCCCGGAGGACATCGGCGGGACGAGTGGCCGCTGGGCCGGCGAAACATTTACCTCGACGCTGCGGGTGACGCTCGAACCGGCGTCGGCGTATCAGTTGCGTTTCCGCGCACTGGCCTATCCCGCCGAACAGAGCGTCACACTCCGCATAGCTGGCCGTGAAGTCGGACGTGTATCCCTGGCGCAAGGCTGGGCTGAATATGAAATCGCATTGGCGGCAGATGTTATTCCCGCCGGAGAAACCACAACACTCGAGTTCATTCACGCCATTGCACGGTCCCCCTTCGACGCGACGGGCGGCGGCAGCTCGGATACCCGCCTCCTGACGGCAGCGTATGATTGGGTGTGTGTCGCACCGCTGCCCTAGCCGACACAGCGCCATAGTTCGAACCGCCCACACGCAGTTTCTGACGGTACCACCGAGAGGTCAGGAGTTACGCAAACTTGATAACTCTATGGACTCTGTGCTCTCTGCGGTAAAAGTTGTCCCCCTGAAGTGCACCCTCTTGTATTTCCAAACAGAAACGCGCCCAAAACTATGATATAATATAGGCACAAATGAGACACAATTGTGTAACACAGGAGGTGGACAATGGCAATAATTGGCGTGCGCGAGCTGCGCCAACAGACTTCTGAAGTCCTACGGAAGTTGAGAGAAGAGCGGGCAGAATACATCATCACGCACCAGGGTATCCCGGTGGCGCTGTTGTTGCCTCTCGATCAGGCGACAGTGGAGCAGGCGATTGTGCAAGCCGGCAAACGCAGTGCACCTCAGGCATGGCGAACTTACGAGCAGATCGCTGCGCGCGCACGCGACGCCTGGCCAGCGGACACAGAGACCCAGGCACTTCTGGATGAGATCCGGCGGTAGGGCGATGTTCACACTGGATGCCAGTGTACACATCAACGCCTTGAATCACACTGAGCCTGGGAGCGCCGCGAGCCAGATGTGTCTTCAACGTTTGGTTGAACAACAAGGGACTGTGATCTGCCCAACGTTGTTGCTGGTGGAGCTTGCTGCTGCCGTTGCTCGCGTTCTGGATGACACAGCCCTGGCGTTGGAATTGGCACAGGCCGTGCGCGCTTTACCGGGTCAGATATGGGTAGCTCTGGATGATGATCTGGCGGCTGAAGCGGCGCGGTTAGGTGCGGAGGCGCGTTTGCGGGGCGCGGATGCCGTTTACGCAGCGGTGGCGCGCCGCTTTGGAACCACACTGATCACCCGCGACCGACAACAGTTAGAACGCTTGCGTGATCTCCTGCCAGTGCTAACGCCGGAAGCCTGGCTTGGCCACTGATCTCTCAATTTTGGGAAAAAGTCCCCAGGGCTTTATCGTTCTCGTTACAGTGACTTCAGCCGGCTATGAGCGGATCGCCAGATTCGCGTTTCTCAACGCTATCAGCTAAAAACGGGGAACTGGCGTTCCCCTCGGCGCAAAAATGATAAGGCCCTGAAAAGTCCCCATAACCTCTTGACAACCCCGAATAATGGGTGTATATTATGGTTTGTAACACAAACCTATCTTTTTTGAAAACTAGTTGGTTTCTTTTGGAGGAAATACAATGCGTGAAATATCAAACAAAAACAGCAAGTTCGGACAGCGCTCCGGGATTTACCCTCACCTTCTCATTGGCCTGGCAATCTGTCTGTCGTGGTACGTTCTGGCGCTGGTCGCTGACATACCCGGTATGATTCTGAAAGTGGATGGCGCAAGCGCGCTGGGACAGAGTATTTCTCATGGCGCAAAACTGGTCGGCGGATTGCTTCTTGTCTTTGGCCTGTTGCCGGTTCTCCTGCGCGCATACCATGAAAAATACACAACGTATCTTCGCGCAACCGGTATCCTGTTTCCTACAGAGAAACATCACAGAGTCGTCTTGATCGCATTTTTGCTGGTTGCCGGCATCCTCTTCGTCGCTGACCTTGCCTCAAATGGACTGGCCGGACTGGAAACGTATCACGCAGCACACGGCATTCCGACTCTTGCGCTGGCGGCCTTTGCCAGCCTACAAGCTGCGATTGTAGAAGAGCTGATATTTCGTGGAATTGCCTTTGATTTCTTGAAAAGACGCTTCCCGGTATGGGTGGCCATCTTGCTGCCCGCCATTCTGTTCGGCTTTGCGCATGCCTGGTGGGGCTTGGGGCGAGTGGCAGGCACGGCATTTATGGGAATTTTGTTTGCCCTCCTGAGGTGGCGAACTGACAATGTGTGGGGGCCGATTGCGATGCATTTCCTGATCAATTTTGGATTTCCGATACCGGCCTGGGTGGGCTGGTTGATAGCCGTCGTGGTGTCCGCCGGGCTGGAAATAGCAAAACAAGTTCGGCGAAATGATGATGAAGTGGGCAGGTTGGAGAGAAAAATTACCTCAACGGATTGAACGAATCTTAACGGATATTTATCCGTTGAATCCGTTGAGACCGTTTTCAATGGGGGAACATATGCAAAACTTGCAACGCATACGTGCTATCGCCGCGCATTATCGCAGTCTACAAGGCTTGAGGATGTTGCCGTGGTTTTTGTGGATTCTGCTCTTTGGCGCGGTGAACCCGGCTCTGGGTCTGCCGCAAGGGCGGCTTGACTATCAACTTCTGTTGATTGTGCCAGGGCTGGTCGTGCCATGGGCGGTATCCAGGTGGATCGGCGCCTATTACGATCGCGCCTTTGGGCAGATCGAGGGCTTGCCGCCGCGCAACCGCGCGCTCGAAGCGTTGGCCGGCGTGACCTTTGTGGTCGTCGCCTTTCTCGGCTTTCTCGCCGATTCATTGCAACGCTGGCCGGTGAGCCTGTTCGGCCTGGTTATGGCTGTAGCGATGTTCGTCCAGTGGTGGCGGTCCGGGCGTTTTTTGACCCATTACCTGGTGACTGCCGCGCTACTCGCCGCAATCTCGATGCTGCCGCTGTTCGGTATTCCGGCAAGCGGCCACTGGTATACGCTGCTGGGCGGCTTTGCATTTCCGATTATGCTCGGCCTTGTCCTGAGTCTTGGCAGTGTGCTTGGTCACATTTTGCTGGTGCGTAGTCTGAAATTGTTGTCGCAGGTGAAGCCATGACGGAAGCCTTTGAAGCTCTGGCCGGTCTCGATCGGCTTGTCCACGAGCCTGCGCGCCTGGCCCTGCTGACCGCACTCTCCGCGTGCCGCAGTGCCGATTTCGTGTTCCTGCAACGTTTGACCGGGCTGACGAAGGGCAACCTCTCCACCCACCTTTCCAAGCTGGAGGAAGCCGGGCTGGTGGAGATCGAGAAGCAGTTCATCGGCAAGAAGCCCAACACGCTCGTGCGCCTCACACCGGAAGGCCGCGCGGCGATCGAGCAGCACTGGCAGGCGTTGGAGCGTCTGCACCGGGATGCGCAGCAGTGGCAAGGCGTAGACGGTAGACAGTAGGCAAGTAGACGGTACAGGATCAGGCGGGGAGCCAGCGCAATGCTGCCGGTTCGATCCAGCCGTGGACG
>DAOSNS010000052.1:0-11154 GCA_035373625.1 Anaerolineae bacterium
GTTCTCCTTTGCTGCATGCGCTGCGTGAGGCCTTACACTCAACCGCACAGATGGATAGACTTTGGTGCTCATTGTGTTGGGATCGTTGGGGTGCAGGATGGTCAACGGCTGCCAGGCTAATGGCTGCCCCGCCAGATTGTGGATTTGTAATGCCCCTCCCTGCGTATCAGGGTGCATTGGCCGGGGATCGGTGACCCAGTCCATGCTGATGACGGCCAGTCCACGTCCGTCTTTGCCGGGCAGGAGCGTGACCACGTGGGTAAATTGTGTGCCGTCGTTCCAGGTCAACGTCACATTGACCTGCTCGCCCGGCTGTCCCACGCGCGCCAGGACCCGGGTGGGCACCGTCACCTGTGCCAACGGCGCGGGCATTTCGACGTAGCCGCCGCCGGGGAATCCCGTTAGCGTCAGGGCGACGCTGGCTTTAGCGATGTCGCTGCCGTCTTTGGCACTCACGTCCACCACCTCGACCCGGCCCGCACCCGGCACGCCACCATAAGTGATGCTACCTTCAAAAACGCCTGGGCCGCCGTATTCCCCCTGCACCATAATCGGCGCGACGGCGGCGAGCTGCCCCCACGCATCGTACACCCGCACAACGAGCGTCGCCTCAAAGGGCATTAAGGCAACACGCCCGCGCACCGTCAACGGATTGCCGACGCTCTCTCCGTTCTGTGGGGAATCCAGAACGATGACCTGCGACATCTCCGCGGTGAGAGGCTGAGGGGTGAATGTGGGCTGTGGGGCGAATGTCGGCGATGGCGGAACTGCCGTCTCTGGTTCCACAATCACCGGAGAGGGTAATGCTCCTTCCGGCGTCGGTGAAGCGAGGCCGGGAATCGGGGTGGGTGTCCGCCCGATGAGGCCGCAGCCTGATAACACCGTCAAGCATGTCAGAACACAGATCGTTCGCAACATTGTACGCATAATTGTCCTCCTTTAAATGCAGCTTATTCCAAATGATGCGGGGTTTGGGAGAGGATATGCAGCGTCGTCTGTGGTCCGTCAAGTAAGAGGATAAGTTTGTTAAGCACCGTGCGTCCGAGGATGATTTCTTGACCTTGATCGTCGCCAACAACGACGATGCCCGGCAAGCTGAGTGTGTCAATGCAGATGTCAAGAAGATATGTGTAGATCCGTCGGCGCTCTCCCCATTGGCTACGCAGGTAAGCCTCATCCCAGACTGGTGCGCCGGGTTGCTGCAGATATGCAACCGGTATAAGGGTAGCATCTGCGCCCGTATCTACGATAGCTGGGACAGGTCCAATCGTATCGTTATCACCGGGTAGTTGGAGTTTGATAGATAGTATTGGTGCGGGCGGAGTATATGTAGTGCTGTAAGGTATGTCAGACATTGGTAGTTTCCATACGCTCAAACCGCGGACTGAGAATGAGGAACTCGCGCGGCTGACGAGCTTCGGCCTCGGTAATCAGGACGGGAGTATTTGGATATCGGCGACGGATACGGATAGCAAGCGCCCGTTGGTCGGCGTCGTGGTCTATAACCTGGCCCTTAAGGACTGCGACATACTCCCCGGCATAAACAGCGCGGTCGGCGTCAGGGCGTGCGTGCCAGGCTTCTGCCTCTTTGCTGATCCTCGCTTCCCAGGAGGAATTTTCTGAAACCGATTTTGCAGACTGCGGTATTTCGGTGGTTGGATCCTCATTGACAATCCACCGGATCAACTCAAGTCGCTGCCCCGGCGTGAGCCGTCTCACAAGCGGCCTGAGTGTTTCTATGACGTTTGGTGATAACATCATTTACCTCCTCAACAGGATGCCCTTGAGCGTTTTATCCCTCTGCATGCAGTATAGGTGGAAATCGCCAATTCGACAAGTCACTTGTCGCCTGACCTGGTTAGGGTATGATAGAAGGTCTATGGAGGTAAACTGATGCGCACACTTAAAGCTTTTTTGCGGACGATGCGTCCGAAACAATGGATCAAGAACGGCGTGATTTTCGCCGCGTTGGTTTTCGATGAAAAGCTGCTGAAATGGCAGTATCTCTGGCCGACTGTGGTGGGGTTTGTGTTGTTTTGCCTGGTTTCTGGCGTTGTTTACACGATTAATGATGTCGTGGACCTGGAAAAGGATCGCCAGCATCCCAAGAAGCGCAATCGCCCTCTGGCGGCAGGGCAACTCTCGTCCCGGCTGGCGCTCGGTTTGGCGGTCGGCATTACCGTCGTGTCGCTTATCCTTGGCGTGCTGCTGAATCCGGTTTTTGCCGCCATTCTCGCCGGTTATCTTGTCTTGCAGATCGCGTATTCGTTTTACCTGAAACACCTCGTTCTCCTGGATGTGATTGCGATTGCGGCTGGCTTCGTGCTGCGTGTGGCCGCCGGCATTCCGCTGGTGGATGCGGAACGTTTTTCGCCCTGGCTCTTTATTTGTATGACGTTGCTGTCGCTTTTTCTGGGATTGGGGAAGCGGCGTGGCGAACTGGTCCAGCTTGGCGGAGAAGCTGGCAATCACCGTGCCAGTCTGGATGATTATAACCTTGTGCTGCTGGACCATTTGCTCAGCATTGTTACGGCTTCGCTGATCCTGGCTTACGCATTCTACACTTTTTCTGCCCCCAACTTGCCGGCAGGCTATTGGATGATGTTGACGATCCCCTTTGTTATCTATGCGATGTTCCGTTACCTCTATTTGATCCACGTGCGCGGTGTCACGTTACCTCCCGATGAAGTGGTGCTCACCGACCGCCCTCTGCAAGTGGATTTTGTCCTCTGGGGATTGACGGCTGTGCTTATCCTGTACCTCGGAAAGTAGTCGGGTAGTCGGGTAGTCGGGTAGTCGGGTAGTCGGGTAGTCGGGTAGTCGTCAGTCGGGTAGTCGGGTAGTCGGGTGGTCGGGTAGTCGCGTAGTCGGGTAGTCGCGTAGTCGTCAGTCGGGTAGTCGGGTAGTCGCGTAGTCGGGCAGTCGTTAGTCTGCCGGGGAAAAACTATCCGGGAGGACAAGCGTGAGTTTGGCCTCAGGGACAATGACAATCCCGCGCATCCCGGATAAGATAAGAATGAAGGGTAAGAATGAAGGCAGTAGTCGAGCACTCCCTGGGTTAGCCGGACTACTGACGATAAGACTAGCGACTACGTGACTATCTAGGAGGGCAGAGCGATGTTACAGCACCTATTACTCAGTCTTGTGGCTTTCAGCCTGTTGTTTTCCCCGTGGCGCGGGCCGGTGGGTAAGTCGTACAGCGCCGACCGCTTCGACGTGGACGTGGCCGTGCAGGCCGACGGTTCGTTGGTGGTGACGGAGCGGCTGACGCTGCGCTTCGTCGGCGGGCCGTTCACCTACGTCTACCGGCATCTGCCAGTGGCGTATACCGACGGCATTGATGTCATCAGCGCGAGCGTGGATGGCGTTTCGCTGCCTGAAGGGAAAGAGGCCGGGCAGGTTGAGATCGCCGGGCGCGATCCGGTCAAAGTCACCTGGCATTTCGCCCCGACTTCCGACAGCACGCACACCTTCGACCTGACCTACCGCGTGTGGGGCGTGATCCGCAAGGAAACTGACGCCGATGTCCTCATCTGGCAGGCGTTGCCCGACGAATACGAGTATAGCATCGCCGCCAGCACGATCCGGGTGACGTATCCAGAAACGGTGTCTCTGCTCGGTGTGCCGGAAGTGCAGCAGGGCACGGCGACGGTTGAGCAAGGCGCGAACATGGTCACGTTCGATGCCCGCGACCTCAAACCGAACAGTACGCTTATCGTGGTGCTGCGCTTCGGCGCGGGCAGCCTGATCGCTACACCGCCGCAGTGGCAGACACGAGGCACGTCCAATAACTCAAGCGGGCTTGTGCTCTCTCTCATTGCTGCGACGGTGGTTGCCCTTGTCGTCATTATGGGGGCGGTGTTTGTGAGCCGCGCCCGCACCCCGTCGTCCGCACGCGGCGAAACTCCGTTGACATTACCGCCGAGTGATTTACCGCCCGCTATAGCCGGTGTCTTGCTGCGCAACGGCAGCGTGGATACGACCTGGGCCTGGGCTTATGCCCTGGGGGCGTGCTTCGATCTGGCGCGGCGCGGTGTCATCGGCATCGAGGAAGTCCAGCGCACCTCCTGGCTACGAGGTCGTGATTTCGTTTTCCGCTTGAATGTCGCGACCGCGTCCTTACGTCCGCACGAGCGTGGGGTGATTGAGATGCTTTTCAGTGACAAGTCCGGTCTCCAGTCTGAAGTGCGCTTGAGCAAACTCCAGAACACACTGTACCGCCGTCTCAAGCCTTTCACTGAAGCGTTGAAGACGGAATGTGAATCTCTGGGGTTCTTCGACGCCGAACGCCAACGCCGCCGCAAGGCGCTGATCGTGTGGGGGGTAATCTTGATGCTGGCTGGGGTGGCGCTGATGGTTGGTGCGGGGCTGATGGTTGAGACGCTGGGTGTGTTGCCGATTCTGGGCGCCATTGGGGTGGATGTTTTTGGCTTTGTGCTGCTCATTGTCGGCGCATCACTCTCGCCGCTGGGCGACGATACTCAGCAGACGGCATTGGAATGGAAGAGCTTCGCCAAATACCTGGGCGACGTGACGCGCCGCCGCGACACCTTGCTGCACCGGGATCAGTTCGAGGGCTATTTGCCCTACGCGGCGGCGTTTGGACTGGCAGAACCGTGGTCACGCTATCTCAAGAAGCACGAAGACGTCGAAGTGCCGGCGTGGTTCCGCGCGCTGGCGACGGCTGAAGATAACGGGCGCGGAGCGTTCGTGGCGATGATAGCGGCTTCCGGTTCTGCTGGAGGCACGGGAGCATCAGGCGCCGCGGGTGGCGCGGCGGGCGGCGGAGCGAGCGGGGCCGGGTAGCACGTCCTCGTTTTTCGGCTAGAATAGGAGTAACACACACGGGCGGGATTTCCCCGCCCGTGAATTCTGATTAGTCAGCAGATTAAGCAGATTGAGCAGATTTTTTTGGCCGACAGAAAATCTGTTTCATCTGCTCAATCTGCTGACAGAAAAGGGATGGCCGTGGAACGCCTGAATCGCTCTCGCTGGTGGATGGAACGCGCGCTGCTGCTGCTCCTGCTGCTCGTGGGGGCGGGTCTGCGGCTGGGGGACGCGGGTCGCACGCCGCCGGGCCTCTATCACGATGAGGCGCAGAACGGTCTGGATGCGGTAGCAGTGCTCGAAACGGGCAAGCTCCCGCTGTATTTCCCCGCCAACAACGGGCGCGAACCGCTCTTTATCTACCTCATCACGCTCAGTGTCGCCGTGCTGGGACGCAGCCCGCTGGCGGTGCGCCTGCCGGCGTTCTTCGTGGGTTTCCTCACTCTGGCGGCGACTTACGACCTGGCGCGCGTGTTGTGGGGACGGCGCGCCGGGCGGTGGGCGTTGGCGGTGCTGTCCGTGACGTTGTGGCACGTTCACCTCAGCCGTATCGGCTTCCGCGCTGTACTGCTGCCGCTCTTCACGGCACTTTACCTGGCGCAGCTCGTCCGTGGACTTTGCAATCAAGCAGCAAGCATCGGCGAATCAGCGAATCAAGAATCGGTGGATCGAAAATCCAGCATCCAGCATCCAGCATCCAAAATCGGAAACTGGATCGCTGCTGGGGTGCTCTACGGTTTGAGCTGGTACACGTACATGGCGGCGCGCTTCACACCTGTTGCGTTGGCCGTGATGCTGCTCTACGGCTTGCTTTTTTACCGCGACGCCATTCGCAAAGCGTGGCGTGGCGCGCTGGTGTTTTGTGCGGTGGCCCTGCTCGTCCTCGCGCCGCTCGGCATCTATACGGTGCGCCACCCCGACGTGGTGTTAGCGCGCACCGGACAGGTGACGATTCTCAGCCCGGAGATCAACGGCGGCGATTTCTGGGGGACGTTGCTCAAGCACACCCTGCGCACAGCGGAGATGTTTTTCGTGCGCGGCGATCGTATCTGGCGGCACAACCTGGCATGGCGTCCCGTCTGGGACCCGGCGCTCGGTCTGGCGTTTGTGATCGGGGTGGGTGTGGCACTTGCGGGATTCCGTCGCAATGCCGGGGCCGCACTCGCGCTCTTGTGGACGGCGGTGATGGCATTGCCCACCCTCCTCGCCGAAGACGCCCCGCACTTCCTCCGCGCGGTTGGGGTTCTCCCCACGGCGGTGCTCTTTCCGGTGTTGGGCCTGCTCTGGCTTGAGTCGAAAGCCGAAAGTCGGATGGTGAATGGCAAATGGCAAATGGCGAATCGGCGAATCGACGAATCAGCGCATCAGCGAATCGGCGAATCAGCGAATCACGAATCACGAATCACGAATTGCCAATCCCCAATCCCCAATCCCCAATCCCCCCCCCGTCTACCGTCTATCGTCTACTGTTTACTTTTCCTCGCCTTCCTCTCCACCACCTATGACTACTTTTACCGCTACGCGCGCGCGCCGCTGGCCTATCACTGGTTCGAGGCGGGGCCGGTGGCGATGGCCGGGGAGATCAACGCTTTTCTGGGTGAGGGGTGGGACGGTGCACGGATGCTGCATGACGCACGTGCGGACCGCGAGGTCTACATTGACCGTCAGTTGTGGGAATCGTGGACGGCGGTACCGTTCCTGGTACCTCAGGCGCGTGTGCGATTTCTTAGTGTCGCCGCCGCGCCCGATGCCACCCCCAATTTGCTGTTTGTCGTGTGGCCTTATCGCAACTGGGAGCTGGATGTATTCTCGCATGTCCCACATCCGGCATACCTGCGCGTCGCTGAAGGCCCGCAAGCGCAGGGTGATAAGGACGAACAGCCGTTTACCGTCGCCACGCTCATCTATGCCGAACCGCGTCCGGACGTGCCGGAACCGGCGGCACGCTTCGAGGCGGGCATTATCATGCGCGCGGTTCTCGTCCACCCGGACAGCTCCGGCGCAACGGTGCGTCTCTGGTGGGAGACGGACGCGCCGCTCTCTGCCGATTATACCGTCTTCGTCCACTATCTGCGTGACGGCGACCTTATCGCTCAGCACGACTACCAACCTGGACACGGCCATCTGCGCACCACCGGATGGGCCGTCGGCGACCTCATCCTCGACGAACATTTCCTGCCCGGTGTCGTCCCCGATCCGGCGCGTGACAGCTTGCGCATCGGTCTCTATCGCAGCGACACCGGCGACGGCCTCTCGCGCCTCGACGATGCCGGCAATCCTGCTGGTGGTTGGGTCGAAGTCGGCGTGATTTTGGCTCCGTAAGGTGAATGAGCGAATGAGCGAATCAGCGAATCGGCGAATCAGCGAATTACGAATTACGAATTACGAATTACGTTTTGCGTTTTACGTTTTACTCGCCCTCCTCGCTGCCGCGCCGTTGTGGGGACCGGGGATGGTCAACACGCGGGGTGGGGGCGATAGCCCCTTTTTGCTTCAACGCACGCTCGATATGGCGGAAAATCTGCGCCACGGTATCTTTCCGGCGCGCTGGATGATGCACGCAGCTTATGATCTGGGCTACCCGTTCTTCAACCACTACGCGGCGCTGCCCTACTACCTTTCCGGCGGGTTGATGGTGCTTGGACTCAGCCCCATCGTCGCCATACAGGCCACGCAGACGTTTGGTTTTGTGCTCGCTGCGCTAACGATGGCGCTGTGGGCGGAACGCACGTTCAAAAGCCGGGCAGCGACGCTCGTGGCGGTGGCGGCGTACACCTTCGCACCGTTTCACCTGGTCAACGTCTACGTGCGCGGCGATTCGCTCTCCGAGTTTTACGCCTTCGTCTGGTATCCGCTCATCCTGTGGACATTGGATCGCATCGCCGAGCGTCCCACACGCGGGCGCATCCTTGCCGCCTCCCTGGCCTACGGCGCGCTGATCCTCACGCACAACACCTCCGCACTCGTCTTTTCGCCGTTTGCGTTGCTGTATGCCGTGTTACAAATGGCAAATGGCAAATGGCAAATGGCGAATCAGCGAATTGACGAATCAGCGCATCCGGTCTCGAGCATCCAGCAACCAGTATCCGGTATCACGCATCACGCATCACGCATCACGCATCACGTTTTGCGCATCGTGACTCCCTTTATTCTGGGCTTTCTCCTCACCGCCTGGTTCTGGTTGCCGGCGATTGCTGAAACGAAGTATGGGCAGATGGGACCGGAGTTCACGGCGGGATATTTCCACTACAGCAACCACTTTCGCGGCCTGAATCTGGTGCAGCGGACGTTCGCCTTCGACTACAGCGTCGCTCCTCGCCCCGAAGACGCCGGCCCGTTTGCGATGGGATTGGTGCAGGCGGTGTTGGCAGTGGCGGGCGTGGTTTGCCTGATGGCAAATGGCGAATGGCAAATGGCAAATGGCGAATGGCAAATGGCAAATGGCGAATGGCAAATGGCGAATGGCAAATGGCGAATGGCAAATGGCGAATCGGCGAATGAAGAATCCCCACGCTCTACTCCGTACTCCGTACTCCGTACTCCGTACTCCCTACTCCGTACTCCCTACTCCTCCCCCTTCTACCTGCTCTTCTGCCTCTTCCTCGCTACGTTCATGATCACCCCGCTGTCCAAACCGCTGTGGGATCATCTACCCTTGCTGGAGATCACGCAGTTCCCATGGCGCTTTCTTTCGATCCAGGCGCTCTTCACCGCGATGGTCACGGGGGCAATCGTCAATCTGCAAATCTTCAAATCGCAAAATCTGAAAATCATCGTTGCGATGGGGTTGTGCGGGATGGTGATCGCTGCGGCGCTGCTGGGACTGCATCCCGAACGGTTGCCGATTGCGGATGCGGACGTGACGGCAGAGCGATTGTTGTTCTACGAGACCTTCACCGGCAACATCGGCACGACAATCCGCTATGAGTACCTGCCGCGCGACGTGTCACCACGTCTCTATATCTCCGAAGCCGCCGTGGATGGCGCACTGCGCCCGATTGCAGATGGCGGCGGTTTGCTGGCCTGGGATTTGCTGGAACGCACGCCCACCAAACAAATCTGGCAGATGACGGTAGATGCGGGCGGCGCGACGGTCGCCTTCCCCCTCAACTGGTGGCCCGGCTGGCAAGCCGACGTGGACGGTGCGCGCGTCGCTGCCTCCCCGATGCCCGGCTCCGGCAGGCTGACCGTTTCTCTACCTGCAGGCGACCACACCATCACCTTGCGCTTGCGAAACACCCCGTTGCGCTCGCTTGCCGAAGCCCTTTCGATATTGACCGTCATGGGCCTCATTGTCTCGGTGTCTGTCTGGCGAAAGTCCAAATTGCGAATTACAAATTACGAATTACGAATTCCCAATCTGCTCCCGTCTACTGCCTACCGTCTACCGTCTACCCTTCTCTTGCTTCTTGTCATCTCTATCGCTTTTCCTGCCCTCTTGCATCCTGCATCCTTCATCCCCGCGCCATTCTTCGATTTCAACCAGATGCCCTATCCGCACGCCGGGCCGGTGGATTTCGGGGTGGCGCGATTGGAAGGCGTGCTCCTGTCGGCGACAACGGTGCAGCCCGGTGATGTGCTGACCGTGCAGCATACCTGGTCGGCGGTGAACGCCACGTCGCTGACCGGCACGTTGCGGTTGGTCTCTCCGGCGGAACCGCGTCACGGCGTTCCTTACGCGCTTGCTGAAACGACGTTCGCCTTGCCGTGCGACGGCGTTTGCGCGACGTCTCTCGTGATGCCGGATGCTTTGTCGCGAGGATTGTATCTGGTGGAAATGCAGTTGGACGTGGGGGACGCGGTGTACGTCGGCGCTGTGCGGGTGCCTCATGGCCCGGCGCGGCGGACGGATGCGCCGGTGCTGGCCGAGTTCCGCGATATGACGCTGCACGCTGTCGAACCGATACAGCCCGATCCGACGACGTTACGGTTGAAGATGGTGTGGTCAACGCCGGGAACGCCGCGTAACTGGTCGCTGTCGCTGCGGCTGCTGGATGCGTCGGGGCGGCAACTCGTCCAGCAGGACATCCAACCCGGTTACGGCTATCTGCCAACAACACTGTGGTTGCCCGGCGAGACGGTGACCGATTACCCGGTGCTCACGCTGCCGGAGGGCCTCGCGCCCGGTGACTACACCCTGCGGGTGATCCCCTATCTGCTGGGAACAATGGAAGGCGGCGGTCAGGCCGACATCCCCATCCGGCTCACCGCAGTGACATTGCATGACCTGCGCAATGCTTGTTGCGAATTGACCCGCAAAGGTGCGACAATCCTGTGTCAAGCCGCCGGTGTGGCGCTATTGGGCACCGATCTACCGGAACAACTTGTCGAGGGAAACCCGCTTGCTTTCCACGCCGAATGGAACGCCATTGCAGCGCCGACCGCCGACCTGAACGCGCGTTGGGAAATGCTGGACAATGCAGGCAACGTCGTCGGCAGCGCGGAAGGGCCGCTGGCGCCCGGTTCGCGCACGTCGGAATGGCCGTGGCACGCCTGGGTGCGCGCGCCGGTTCACGTTGACCTGCCGCCCGTGCTATCGGCAGGCGCGTACAGCGTGCGCCTGACACTTCTGGACGGCGACGTCGCGCAAGCTGTATGTACGTTCCGCGAACGGCTTAACGTGATCCCGCGCCCGCGCATTTTCGAGGTACCGGCAATCTCGCATCCGTTGGCAGCCGATTTCGGCGGCGAGATACGCTTGCGTGGCTATGATCTGCGCTATGCGAAAAATATGGTAACATTGACGCTGTGGTGGCAGGCAACAACGACACCGCAGCGCGATTACAAGCGCTTCGTCCACCTTTACGATCCGGCGACGGAGACCATCGTAGCGCAGGACGACGCGATGCCGCGCGCGTGGGCCTATCCGACGACGTGGTGGGCTGCCGGCGAGGTGGTGAGCGAGACGGTGACACTGGATGTGCGTGTCGTCCCACCAGGGGAGTACCGCCTGGGCATCGGCTGGTACGATCCCGCCACATTCGACCGTCTCCCCGCGACCGACGCCGCCGGGCAAGCACATCCCTTGAACCGCGTCACACTCGACGCAACGGTGAAACGTTAGCAGACGTGGGCAAATTTTGTCAGCAGATTGAGCAGATTAAGCAGATTTTTGACTGCTTTTTCTTGACTTCGGACTTCGGACTTTTGACTTTCGACTATTTCCGAGAAGTCGCCATGTGGCAAGCCACACCAACGAGGACGAAAATGCGACTGCCAAGTTCCGATTACGATTACGAATTACGATAACGATTGCGATTTTCGCCGATTCACCATTTGCCATTTGCCATTTGCCATTTGCCATTTGCCATTTGCCATTTGCCATTT
>DAOSNS010000052.1:11254-26791 GCA_035373625.1 Anaerolineae bacterium
CCATTTGCCATTTGCCATTTGCCATTTGCCATTTGCCATTTGCCATTTGCCATTTTTGAAGGAGGACTGATGCCCGACGCGACTTTTCATTTTCCGCCGAACTTCCGCTGGGGTGTGGCGACATCCGCACACCAGACCGAAGGTAACAATACCAACAATCAATGGTGGGCCTGGGAACAACAGGAAGGGCACATCAAACAAGGCCATCAATCCGGTCTGGCCTGCGATGCGTGGCGGCATCCTGAGGTAGATTTCGACCGCGCAGCGGCGATGGGTCTCAATGCCATGCGCCTCTCCGTCGAGTGGAGCCGCATCGAGGTCGCGCCGGGGCGTATTGACACGGCGGCGCTCGACCATTACCGTGAAATGCTCAAAGGCCTGCGCGAGCGCGGCATCGAGCCGCTGGTAACCCTGCACCATTTCTCCGATCCGCTATGGCTGACGGAACAAGGCGGCTGGCTCAATGTGAATGTCATCCAGTACTTTACCCGTTACGTTGAACAGGTCGTGCGGGCTTTGGGCGAGTACACCAACTTCTGGTGCACCCTCAACGAACCCAATGTCTACAGCTACATGGGGTACATGGCGGGCACCTTTCCGCCGGGGAAGCAGGACATGCGCATGACGTTTGCCGTCCTGCGCACCATGCTCCAGGCGCATGCCGCGGCCTATCGGCGCATCCATCGCCTACAGGAAAACGCGCGTGTGGGGCTGGCGCACAACCTGCGCTTCTTCGATCCCGTGCGCCCCCACAACCTGTTGGATCGGCTGGCGGCCTGGGTGCGCGATATGGGCTTCAATCAGACCACCTTGCAGGCCGTGTGGAACGGCTGGTGGGTGCCACCTGCGGGGTTCGGCCCGGCGCTGACGCTGCGCCGCACCCTCGATTGGTTCGGCTTGAACTACTACACCCGTGACCTGGTGAAGTTCGAGCCTGCGGCCAGGGCGGACTTCTTCGCACAGACGACGCATGATCCGCAGGCTGAACCGCTCGACGGTGGTTACGGGGAATTGTATCCGCAGGGGATGTATCGCGCGCTGAAACAACTGGCACGCCTGGGCATCCCCATCTACGTGACCGAGAACGGCATCCCCGACGCCGACGATGACCAGCGTCCACGCGCCCTGCTCCTGCATCTGCACCAACTGTGGCGCGCGTTGCAGGATAACGTCCCCGTGCAGGGCTACTACCACTGGACGTTGACCGATAACTTTGAATGGGCGGAGGGCTGGACGTTGCGTTTTGGCCTGATCGAACTGGATCCGCGGACACAACGCCGCACGCCGCGTCCCAGCGCCGACCTTTACGCGGCCATCGCGCAGGGCAACGCCATCACGCCGGAACTGCTCGACGCCTACGCGCCCGAACTGCGCAAAGTGCTTTTGCCAGAGTAAAGTCAACGGAACGGATGGAACGGATTTTTTACCTATTACTGACTCCCCGTTACTGATTACCGAAAACGATGAAAACAACCGACCTGGATTACACCCTACCCGAAGAACTGATCGCCCAGACACCGGTGGAGCCGCGCGATAGCTCACGACTGCTGGTGTTGCACCGCGCTGACGGGCATTTGGAGCACCGCATCTTCCGCGACATCGGCGCGTACCTGCGGCCGGGTGACCTGCTCGTCGCCAACGAGAGCCGCGTGATCCCTGCACGGCTGTTCGGTCACAAGGAGCCTGGCGGAGGAAAAATCGAAGTCCTGCTGCTGCACAAACTTCAGGACACCCAATGGCAGTGTCTGGTCGGCGGAGCGCGTACCCGCATCGGGACACGCCTGCGCCTTGATCAGCATGGCGCACCCTCTTCATTGACAGCCGAAGTAATCGCGGCCGGCGAACGCGGAGAGCGCACCCTGGCATTTTCAGAGCCGGTCGAGCCGTACCTGGACACCCTGGGCGTCATGCCGCTGCCGCCCTACATCCACGAACCGCTGCGCGACCCGGAACGCTACCAGACCGTCTATGCACACACGTTGGGCAGCGCCGCAGCGCCCACCGCCGGGCTACACTTCACACCGGAACTGCTGTTTGCGCTGCGCGAACAAGGCGTTGATCTGGCCTTCGTCACCCTGCACGTGGGGCTGGATACCTTCCGTCCGATCAACGAGGATAACATCGAGGCACATCGCATCCATACCGAGTGGGCCAGCCTTAGCCTGCCCGTCGCCGAACAGATCAACCGCGCAAAGGTAATGGGGGGGCGCGTCATCGCCGTGGGGACGACGAGCGTGCGCGTGCTGGAGACGGCGGCGCGACATGGCCTGCTACAAACGCCCGATGGAACATGTCCCTGGCGTCCCATCGCCCCCTATGCGGGATTCACCGATCTTTACATCACCCCCGGCTTCAACTTCCGCGTCGTGGATGCGCTGATCACCAACTTCCATCTGCCCAAAAGCACACTGCTGGCCCTGGTGATGGCCTTCGCCGGCATAGAAAACATCCGCCGCGCCTATGCCGAAGCGATTGCGCAACGCTATCGCTTTTTCTCGTTCGGGGACGCAATGCTGATTGTTTAATCCGGTGTCGTTCCGCACACCGGGCAATCGGGGTTGCGGTCCACGTTCACCACATCGAATGTGCCCGCCAGTCCTTCCCACAGCAGAATCTTGTCCACGAGCGGCCTTTCGAGGCCCAACAGGATCTTCACCGCTTCGATTGCCTGCAACGCGCCGATGACGCCCGGCGTTGCACCCAGCACGCCCAATTCTGCCGGCGTCGGGTAGGTCCCCGGTTCAGGAAGTTGCGGAAAAACGCACGCCCGACACGCATGGCCGGGCAGATAGGTGCCCATCTGCCCCTCGAAGCGTGCTACCGCTCCCCAGATCAGCGGCACTCCCGCCCGCACGCACAGCTCATTCATCAGAGCTTTGGTTTCCAGATTGTCGCTGGCCTCAATGACCAGGTCGTATTCCTGCACCAAAGCCAGACCGTTTTCGCGCAACACCCGTACCTCATGGGGAATGGCCTTGACTTCAGGATTCAGCGCGCGCACCCGTTGCACGGCGGCCAGAGCCTTGCTCCGTCCAATATCGGCAGTGACATAGAGAATCTGGCGATTGAGGTTGGAAAGTGCCACCACATCGTTGTCGGCAATCCCCAGCACCCCGACGCCCGCAGCCGCCAGATACAGCAGAATGGGCGATCCCAAACCACCTGCACCCACGACAAACACGCGCGACTTCCGCAGTCTGGCCTGTCCTTCCGTACCGATTTCCGGTATCACGATTTGACGGATATAACGCTCGTCCATAAGTCACCTCGTCGAGTTCAATGTATCAGACGCGCTATGGGAATAAAAACCGTGCTTCACATCGCACCCCAACGTAATTATAATGCCGCCTGTTATTCGGGCAACTATAAAAAAACCGGGGGAATATCCCCCGGTCGTCCTATAACTTTGCCCCAGCCGACCACCTACGCGGTCGCTGTGAAAGAAACACACCCCGTATAACTACTCTTCCTCAACTGGGACGGGTGTTTCCACCTCCGGTGCGGATGGCATCGGTGCCGCCGTTACCGGCGCCTGAGGCGACGGCATCGGTGCAGGCACGATGGGGCCACTCGGACGCGGCGGACGGGGCGCACTTGGGGCGCCGAAAAGCTGCCCACCCCGCGTCGCGTACGGCAGTGTGCCGAAGCGCGTCAACACGACCGCACCGGCCGCCAACGGCACCAACATGAACATCAAGATACCGTGAACGGGCCAGAAGACCCGCGCCAGCTCCACCGCTAAGGTCAAAATCGCCGTGCCCAACGTCGCCGCAGCCATCGGTTGCGGGGACTGCTGATTGAAAACGCCGCTGAGGATGCGCTTCCCCAGAATCATGCCCAGCGCCACCCATCCCAGCAACACGCCGGCGCCGATGGCGAGCCAGCCCAGGATGGCAATCGGACTCAGACAGATCGTGACCAGCAGCAGCGTCAACACGATGACCGCCACCACAAAAAGCAGCAGCCCCGTCCCGAAAGCCGTCAGGGTGGCCTCTTCAACGACCCGCCCCACGCGCTCGGTATGCTGCGGCCACACGCTGACGACGATCAACGCCAACAGGCTCAGCACCACCACGCTCGCCACGGCACGCAAGATGCCCCATAGGACCCGCAACCACAAGGGACGAGTGTGCACCTCAGGGTTGACATAAGGTGCAGGAACTTCGATGGGAAAATCCCGCCTGAAATCCTCCTGGCTCATGGGGCTGATCTCACCCTCGACAACGGCGCCTTCGCGGCGCTCGATCGCGCCGGTCGCGGATACGTTGCCACCAACGTATGCCGTCTCATCCAGCGTCACCGCACCGGCCACGAAGACGTCCCCTTCGATGGTTCCGGCGATCTCGACTGTCCCGAATCCCACCAGCGTACCGTTGAGTGTGGCGCCTTGCTGCACCTCCACCGGCCCAAAGACGGTCAAATCGCCGTTGAAAGAGGAATCCTTCTTGAGTGTCACCGGCCCGCCGAAAACCGTCAAGTCGCCGGAGACGGAGCTGCCGGCCGCCAGCGTATAGGGGCCAAAGTGCACGCCCCCCTCCCCCTGCCGGCTCGGCGCGGCCAACACCGGCAGCGCGCTCGTCGCCAGGAGAAGCCCCAAAACTATGCCCAACATCATTCGCTTCATCATTTATTATCTCCTTTTTTACATTGTCATTTTCTTATATCAGTGCCCGTGAGAACACCTCCCACAAGGCCGATAGCCTCTCTCAAAGTTCCGGGATCCTTACGCCGCCGTGCTGCGCGCCTGTCGTTTCTGTGAGAGTCGCACCATCGCTACGGTCGCCAGCACGCTGTTCGGCATCAGAAACAGGAACAAAGCCACTGCAATACCCGCAATCAGCGGCAAAAACGTCTTGACGGTGAGCGCCAGCCCGACCAGGGTGCGCATCAATGCCGCGAAGAGAATCTGCCGGCTAGCAATCACCGCGCCGACGGTCTGGACCAGTTCGTGCAGTGTGGCACTGCAATAGCCTAACCCGACCCAGGCCACCAGGGCGAAGAGCACAAAACCAACGATGAAACGCAACATAGCACGCAATTTCTGTTTTTGGGCGATCACGGTGACGGTGCGCGCGGTGAAATCATCGGGGAGCAAGGGGGGTGGCGTCGCCGTTCGCAGCAGCGTCTCCACTTGCGTCAACGCGGTCCATTCCTGGCGGCAGGACGGACATTGCGCTAAATGCGCCTGCCATGCCCGTTCTTCCGCGCAGGTAAGCTCTCCGTCCAGTGCGCGCATCCACCACGCCTCGCTATGCATATCGGAGATCGGATCACGCAACATAGACTCCCTCCTCAACCAAAAGTTGTGCCATCACACGGCGGGCGCGGAAAAGGCGGGATTTGATTGCCGGAACACTCAATCCGGTCGCCTCGCCGATTTCGGTATACGATAACCCTTCCCAATAAAACATCGCAATAATCGAACGATCCAGTGGGGGGAGACTCCCCAACAGTTCCTGAATTTGGGCCTGCCGCTCGTGTTGCAACATCTCCGTCTCTGGATTGGGGCTGTGACCGGCCTGCCACTCCCACGCCCCGTCGTCTCCCATGCCATCCAGCGATACGGTCGGCTTGCGGCGGCGTATGCGATCAATACACTCGTTTGAGGCAATCCGCAATAGCCACGGCTTGAAGGGGCGTTCAGGATCGTAAGTATGCAAATGCATCACGGCCTTGATGAGCGCCTCCTGCGCCGCATCTTCTGCTTCGGTGTACTCGCCCAGCATGCGGTAGCATAAATTAAAGACCGATTGCTGGTAAGTCGCTACCAATCGGTTAACGGCCTCTTCTTCTCCACGTTGGGCCAGCAGCAACCATTCTTCTTCCATAGCTCATGATTCCTAGTTTGTATACGCAGGAGCAAGGGCAGGGTTGCAAAAAGGGGCGACTTTTCACGTCGCCCCTTTGATCTTCCGTGTTGTGGCCGGTCTCCGACCGTACCACTGTGGGTGCTAGATACGGAAAGGTTGTTGCAGATCGGAAAGCAGGAGCGGCTCCGGCTCTTCTTCCTCGTCGCTCAGTAACGTCCCCTTGGGCAATTCTTTCTCGATGACCACGCCTTCGTAGTCCTCGATGGGGCCATCTGAGCCGGCAATATCGCCACGATAGCCGGTGCCGGCGGGGATAAGTTTGCCGATGATGACGTTCTCCTTCAAGCCGTAGAGCATGTCTTCATCGGAGCGCACCGCCGCGTTCGAGAGGACCTTGATGGTGTGTTGGAACGACGCCGCCGACAGGAACGAATCGGTCGCCAACGCGGCCTTCGTCAACCCCAGGAGCACCTGCCGTGCCCGCGCGGGGGCTTTCCCTTCCGCCACCAACTGCTGGTTCGTGTGTTCGAACTTCACCCGATCTACCAGGTCGCCGGGGAGGTATTCGGTGTCGCCCGACTCCGTCACCAGCACCCGGCTGAGCATCTTGCGGATGATGATCTCGAAGTGCTTATCGCTGATGTTCACACCCTGGGAGCGGTACACCTGCTGCACTTCGCTGAGCAAATGCAGCTGCACCGCATCCCGACCTTGCACCTGCAAAATGCGATGAGGATTGGGCACGCCTTCATACAATTGCGTGCCGGCTTCGATCTGTTGCCCTTCGGCCACCAGCAACCGCGCCGTTGCCGGGACATCGTATTCGTGCTCATCGCGGATTTCGTAGATAAGCAGCAGGTCGCGCCCGTCGCGTGCGATACGCCCACGCGCTTTGGCCCGCAGTTCTTTCGTCGTGTCGGTCTGGCTGCGCGCCAGCAGATCGCTCTGGTTGACGGTGTCGCCGTCTTCGACGAGGATTTCCCAGTCCTCCGGGATGTCGTAGCTTGTGCGCTTGATCTGGCTGTCCACGATGGAAACCTTCACCGTGTCGCCCTCACGGATGATGTGCACGACACCCCCCTGATCGGCAATTTCGGCCTCCCCACGGGGCGCTTTGCGGGCTTCGAGCAGCTCCTCAACGCGCGGCAGACCGCTGGTGATGTCGCCGCCCGACAGGGCCGTACCGCCCGTGTGGAAGGTACGCAGCGTGAGCTGGGTGCCGGGCTCGCCGATGGATTGCGCAGCGATAATGCCGACGGCAGTGCCAATGCGCACCAGGCCACCGCGTCCCAGGTCACGGCCATAGCACATGGCGCAGATGCCGTGTTCCAGTTCGCACGTCATCGGGGAGCGCACGTAGACTTCGGCAATTTCCAGACGGTTGATCAGCGCCGCTCGATCTTCGTCAATCTCCTGGTTCTTGTCCACAATGACTTCGCCGGTCTGCGGATGGAGCACCGGAGCTGCCGCGATACGTCCCACAAGTCGCACAGTGATCGGTTGACCGCCGATGTTGTCTTTCCGACGAATCCAGATGCCGGTGCGCGTGCCGCAATCCAACGCATTGATGATGACATCTTGCGCCGTATCCACCAGGCGGCGCGTCAGATAACCGGCATCCGCTGTGCGCAACGCTGTATCTGCCGACCCCTTGCGCGAGCCGTGTGTGGAGATGAAGTACTCCAGCGCGTTCAACCCTTCGCGCAGGTTGGAGCGAATGGGCAGGGGAATGATGCGCCCCGAAGGGTCGGCCATCAACCCGCGCATCCCCGAAAGCTGCGCAATGGGACCGAAACCACCTTTGGAGGCGCCGGAACGCGCCATCACAGCAATCGGGCCATCGGGGTCGAGGTGGTTTGACACGGCCTTGGAGACTTGCTCGCGGGCCTGCGACCAGATTTCGATGGTGCGGTTATACTGCTCTTCCTCGGTCAACAGGCCGCGGCGGTACTGCCGCTCGATATCGCTGACTTCGCGGGCGGCGTTCGCCAGGATTTCGTCTTTCTCCTTCGGGACGGTGAGGTCGTACACCGAAATCGTGACGCCGGAAACGGTCGCATAGTGGAACCCCATCGTCTTGATAGCGTCGGCAAAGTCAACCGCGGCCTCAGGCCCCAACCGGCGGTAGCACACGGCAATCAGGTCTTGCAGGTCGCCCTTATCCAGCGGTTTGTTGATGTAGCGCAGCGGGTCCGGCACAATGCGGTTGAAGAGCGCGCGTCCCACCGTCGTCTCGATCATCTGCGGCGGCGCCGGGCGTGTGTCGTAAACCTGCGCGATCTTGATGCGTGCATGGATGTCTACCGTGCCCAGCGCATAGGCCATTTCGACCTCATCCAGATCGGCGAAGGCCTTCACCGGGCCGGTATCTTTGGTGACATCCATCGTCATATAATAAATGCCCATACACATGTCTTTGGACGGGCCGATGATCGGCTGCCCATCCGCCGGCTTGAGCAGGTTGCGCGACGCCAGCATCAGCTTGCGGGCCTCCTCGACGGCCTTGCGCGAGAGGGGCACGTGCACTGCCATCTGGTCGCCGTCGAAGTCGGCATTGAAGGCCGCACAGACGAGGGGGTGCAGTTGGATGGCTTTGCCTTCGACCAGGAGCGGCTCGAAGGCCTGGATGCCCAGGCGGTGCAGGGTGGGCGCGCGGTTGAGCATCACCGGACGATCCTGGATGACTTCTTCAAGGACTTCCCACACCTCAGGACGCTGGCGCTCGATGAGGCGCTTGGCGGCCTTCACATTCGTAGCGTAATTGTATTCCACCAGCCGTTGGATGATGAAGGGGCGGTAGAGTTCCAGGGCCATCGTCTTGGGCAAGCCGCATTGGTGAATCTGCAAATCCGGGCCGACGACGATGACCGAACGCCCGGAGTAGTCCACACGCTTGCCGAGCAGATTACGGCGGAAGCGACCCTTCTTCCCCTTGAGCATGTCGCTCAGCGATTTGAGCTGGCGGCGTCCACGGCGGCTCATGGCCTTGCCGCGCTGGCTGTTATCAATAAGGCTATCCACAGCCTCTTGCAACATGCGCTTCTCGTTGTTGATGATTACCTCCGGCGCGCCCAATTCCAGGAGACGCTTGAGGCGGTTGTTGCGGTTGATCACCCGGCGATAGAGGTCGTTGAGGTCGGATGTGGCAAAGCGGCCCCCGTCGAGTTGGACCATCGGGCGCAGTTCCGGTGGCAACACGGGCAGGACGGTCAGGATCATCCATTCGGGCTTATTGTGGCTCTTGCGCAGAGCTTCGACAACGCGCAACTGGCGGGTGGCTTTTTTGCGACGTTGCGCCGAACGTCCAAAGCGCACTTCGTGCCACAGTTCCTCGGCCATAGCGTCCAGGTCCAGGTTGCTGAGCAATTCGTGGATGGCTTCGGCGCCCATGCCGGCGCGGAACACCTGTCCCCAACGCTGGCGCAGTTCGCGGTAGCGTTGTTCGTTGAAGAACTGTCGCTCGGAAAGGCTGAGCAGTTCCTCGCGCAGGTCGTCGTAGTGGCTGCGGATGATGGTTGTTTTCTCTTGAAGCTCTTCGCGCACGTGCTGGATGTCGCCCTCGAAGTCCGGGCTTTTGGCCGCCGCTTCCAGGGCTGCCGGTTTGAGCGCCTCAGCCTCGCGCTGATGAATTTCCAGTTCCAGGGCGTCCAGCGCGTCCTGGGCCACGGTGTTGAGGATAGCATAGTGCTCGCGGCTGACGATCTCATCGGCCTCCACGATCACCGTGTCCGTGGCCGCGAAGATGATGGATTCACTGGCCTGACGCCCCATCAAACTGTCGAGGCGGTCACGCAGGCGTTTGGCCTCGCCGAGGATTTTTTCCGTCCGGGTGTTCAGTTCTTCCTCGAAGCGGGCCTTGATGCTCTCTTCCAGGGCAGCGCGCTGCTTGCGTTCCTGGACCATGCGGTCTTCCAGTTCGCCGATGCGCGTCGTAGCGGCGTCGTCCATTGTCGCCATGCGCATGCGCTCCTCTTCGTCAATGCGTTTGAGGGCGCGCTGGCGCGCTTCTTCATCTACGTAAGTGACGACGTACTGGGCAAAATAAAGCACGCGGTCGAGGTTGCGCTTGCTGATGTCGAGGAGAATGCTCAGGTGGCTGGGGATGCGGCGGGTGTACCAGATGTGCGCCACGGGGGCTGCCAGGGTGATGTGTCCCAGGCGTTCGCGGCGCACCGAGTTGCGCGTCACCTCAACGCCGCACTTATCACAGATGATCCCCCGGTAGCGGATGCCCTTGTATTTACCACAATAACATTGATAATCGCGGGTGGGGCCGAAGATGGCTTCGCAGAAAAGCCCGTCTTTCTCCGGGCGCAGCCGGCGGTAGTTAATGGTTTCCGGCTTGGTGACTTCGCCATAGGACCAGGAGAGGATGTCCTCCGGCGAAGCCAGGCTGATGCGCAAAACTTTGAATGTGCGCGCTTCCGTAATACGTTCATCGCGGTTCATAACCTGTACCCCCAAAAAACCAATTTCAGGCAACAAAAAGCGAGCGACAGAGACTCTTCGTCTCCGCGCTTCCAACTGTGATTTGCCAATGTGACATGAGCATAGGCATTATAGTCGGGTTTAACGAAAAGTCAACCTTAACTTCACCTGGCTGTGAGCGGATCGCCGGATCCACGTCGCTCATCACTGTATCGGCTAGAAACGGGGAACCGGCGTTCCTCTCGGAGCAAGAATGATAAGGCCCTGAGGAAGCACGTGTCTTCCTTTACAAAGATGCTACAATACTCAACAGAGACTGACAAAAGGATAAACAAGTAAGCGAGGTTTTGTCTATGGAAACCATAGCAACACAAGCACAACACCACGCGCGCGAGCTGGCCATGCTGAACAATATCTCTCGTGCGCTGGCGTCGAATCTGGATCTGAACACGGTGTTGCAACAAACTATGACCCAGATCAATATCCTGTTGGAGGCCGAAGATGCCTCAGTGTTGCTATACGACGATCAAAGCCATGATCTCGTCTTTGTGGCCCTGGCCCGCGACGCAACGGCAGCGCGCTTGTTGGGAGAGCATATCCCACTTGAGGCCGGTATCGCCGGTTGGGTGGCGCGGACCAAACAGCCGGCGCTGGTCAACAACGCCCAGGAGGATCCGCGCTTCTACAGTGTCGTTGATGCACTGACTACTCTCACGACCCGCTCGCTGCTTGCCGTGCCATTGCTCGCCAGAGATCAGCTCGTCGGCGTGATCGAGGTAATCAACAAGCGGAACGGCACATTCGACGCGCATGATCTGGAACTCCTCCAGGCACTGGCCGCTCCTGCCGCCATCACCATTGACAATGCCCATCTTTACCGGGAATTGGCTGAGCAATTGCGGATACTGCGCCAGACACAGACACAACTGATCCAGAGTGAGAAAATGGCAGCCTTGGGGCGGTTGATCGCTTCTATCTCCCACGAAATTAACAACCCGCTGCAATCTATCCGAGGGTGCCTGACGTTGGCAAAAGAGGAACTGGAAGGTGAGCGACGCCCGAAAAAGATAGCGCAATATCTGGATATAGCCGAGGATGGCATCGAGCGCATCGTAGTGATTATTCGGCGCGTGCGCGAATTCTATCGCCCTGCCGAGGAAGAACAAGGCCCTCTCGACCTGCACCGGGCGCTCGAAAGTGTGTTGGAATTGGCCGGGAAACAGTTGCAACACAGTGCGATTGCCGTCGAGCGCATCTGGCATCCCGATTTACCGCCGATAATCGCCAATGTTGTTCATCTCAAACAAGTCTTTTTGAATATCGTGCTCAACGCGATTGATGCGATGCCCGACGGAGGCACGTTGACGGTCCGCACGCTGTTGACCCCCACGATGGTCGGCGTCGAATTCAAGGATACCGGCGTCGGCATGTCGCCCGAGACACAGGCACGCCTGTTCGAGCCGTTTTTTACCACCAAACCACAGGGTTCAGGATTGGGTTTATCCGTCAGCTATGGTATAATTAAAGCACATCGCGGGCAGATTTCTGTGACCAGTGCATTGGGCAAAGGTACAACGGTCACGATTTTACTGCCCCGTGAGACATCCTGATGCCACATCCTTAATAAACCGTGTAAACACCTCTACCGACGAAAAGCAGGGGGGAGGTTACATTATGAACACAGAGCCGGTTACCAAGATCCTGGTGGTGGACGATGATGCCAGCATCCGCTTCTTCTTGAAGGAGATGTTGGAACACGATGGCTATCAAGTCACGACGGCAGACAGCGGCGAGGCTGCTCTAAAATACATCGAACAGGAAGAGTTCGACCTGGCGCTGGTAGACCTGAAGATGAAAGGGCTTAGCGGCACGGATGTGTTGCGGGTGTTGCGCGCCCAGTCGCCGGATACCGTGGTGATTATGCTCACCGGCCAGGGGTCGCTGGAATCGGCGGTCGAGGCGTTGCGCCAGGGTGCCCATGATTATCTCTTCAAACCCTGCAAAACCATCGAGTTGCGTGAAAGCATCCGCGCTGGCTTGCTCAACCGCCAGCAAAAGAAACGCCAACGTGAGTTGCTGCGCCAACTGGAATATCATCTCAGCAATACTCTGGAAGGCGTGCGGGCAACCATCGGCGCAAGCAGTATCCCGCCGCTGCCGCCGGCTGCCGGGCGAGCAGTGGCGGATGGCGAGCCGGCAAGCTCAGAACCACAACGCTTTTTACAGCATGGCCCTCTGATCGTGGATCTGACACGCCATGTGATTACGATGAACGGCGAATTATTGGAATTAAGCCCCACAGAGTTCAACATCCTCGCTTATTTGATCAGCGAAGCGCCGCGGGTGATTCCACCCCAGGAGTTGATCCGCGAGGTTCAGGGATACACATCTGAAACCTGGGAAGCCCGCGACATCGTCCGCTACCACATCTATCGCATCCGCCAAAAAATCAAGGATGCCGGGGGACAGCCGGACATTGTGCAGACGGTGCGCGGCGTGGGATATACCGTGCACAACACGTAGGGCGGGAAGTGCCCGAAGTCACGCTCCCCGCTCTGTGCCTCAATGGAGGGACATCAGGGGGCAGAACCCGGAAGCGGCTCAGGCTGCACCTCATATGTTCCTACGCGCTAACACATCTGCAACACAATTTCCACAGAATCCTAATGTCATTTTCCTCAAGTTTATGGTATCCTACTATTGTAATAATATCCAGGTTGGGAAGGGATGTATATCAGGACGGGGGCGACTTTTACCGCCGAGAACGCAGAGTCTGCAAAGTCATTCAAGATTGCTTGGCGAACTCTGCGGTTAAATTGGCGGTTGGTCTGGCTTCTTCCCCTGAGTTGAAATGCACCTGAGGGAAGCGTCAAAGTCATGCTTTCTCCTGTCGTCCCTCAATGGAAGGACGATAGAAGACAGAACCCTGAAGTTACGCTTAACATGACAATACCTCATATCTTGATTATTGAAGACAATGCTGATCTGCGTCGTCTCTACAGTCGTGCGTTGATGCGCGCGGGATATGCAGTTACTGCAACAGGCGTGTTAGCCGAAGCCGCAAAATTTCTCGATCAAGACCGCTTTGACGTTCTGCTCTGCGATATTCACATAGGTGATAAACGTAGTACCGATCTGATCCACGAGAAACGTACGCAACTCCGGGAACAAAAAACCCATGTCTTCATGATCACCGGCGAGACGGGGTACAGCAATATTGCCGAGGAGGTAGACGCGGACCTTTTGCTCGAGAAGCCGGTAGGTCTTGACACGCTGGTAGGATTGATGAGCCGATTAACACAACCCTCAACTTGTAAGCAATCTGTCACATAATGGTAATGCAAAATATAGCAATTGCGTATAATATTAAACTAAAAACTAACCTATAGTTCCGCTAAGAAAGTCAAAAACAAACTTGAAGTGTTGGAGGTAATTATGAGAAGGAATAAATTGCTGCGTGAGACGAGGGGGTGGCATCGGTTGCTCACCCTGGTTGTCGTGATGGGGATGCTTTTGAGTAGTTGTAAGGCAGAGAAAACCAGGGTATATCGGGTGGGGGTACTAGCCGGCTTGAGGCGTTTTGCCAGCATCATGGATGGTTTTAAGGAAGGCATGGCCGAATTGGGTTATGTCGAGGGTAAAAACATCGTTTACGATGTACAAGAAACAGAATTCGATATAGCCGTTTACCAAAACATTGTTAAGAAATTCATCGCCGATAAGGTTGATTTGATTCTGGTCTTTCCAACTGATGCAACCATTGAGGTCAAGAAAGCCACGGAAGGGACTGACATTCCTGTCATTTTCACTTACGCCTCAATAGAGGGTACCGGGTTGGTTAACAGCCTGCGTGAACCCGGCGGGAACATGACCGGGGTGCGCTACCCTGTTCCAGATATTGCAGTCAAGCGTTTCGAGATTATGCGCGCAATCGCGCCGAACGCCACACGAATATGGATTCCTTATCAGCGGGATTATCCAATTGTGGAAAGTCAACTTGAAATCCTGCGCCCGCTTGCGGCGGCTGAAGGTGTGACCCTGATCGAGTTTCCCGCTGCAAGCCCGGCTGAGTTGGAGGCGGAACTGAGCGCGCGTGCGCAACAGGCCGATCTGGGTATTGATGCAATCATGTTCGTCTCGGAACCTCTCTCCGTGACACCAGAATTTTTTGTCGTGATGGGCCGGTTTGCCCGCGAACACAAGCTGCCTATCGGTGGTACCTATATGACAGTGGAAGGCTATAATTCTCTCTTCGGCGTGGCCCTGAATCCGTTCGATTCAGGTAAACTGGCAGCCCCCCTGGCCGACAAGGTCCTCAAGGGGACGCCGGCCGGCACCATCCCTGTCGTTTCCCAAGAACCTTACATAAAGATTGACTACAAAGAGGCGCAAATGCTAGGGTTGACGGTGCCTGAGAGCTTGCTGATCCAAGCAAATGAGATCGTTCGTTAAGTAAGCAAGCCGGTGACTGTCAGTCGCCGGCTTGCTCCACCCTGAAAAACATTTGACCGTTTCAAATGGGCATATTTTATAACGAGGTGAGAGCATGAGCATATCGAATAATATAGGAACCCGTAAAACTGCGCGCAGCCTGACGGTTCTGTTAGCCCTGGCCTTTCTGGCTTTGAGTGTGATCGTCCTATTGATTTCCAGCGGTCTACAACTCTTTTTTAACTTCCAGACGCAACGCAGGTTTGTGGCCAGCCAACAACAACTTATCGCCCGCGAGGCGGCCAGTACAGTTGCGGGTTTTGTTCAGGGAAAGTTCAGCGAGTTGGATGCAGCCGCGAAATTGGGCGTCCGCCTCTCCACCTCGCCAGAAGAACAAAAAAGGGTCTTGGATAACCTTCTGGGTCTCGACCCTGCTTTTCGCCAGGTGGTCTTGCTGGATTTACAGGGTCAGGAGTTGATCCGCAACTCGCGGTTATCGCAACTGACCGCGGGGCAGCTGGCCGAGCGCATCGGAAGTGATATGCTGGCGCAGGTCCGCCAGGGTAACCGGCAAGTCAGTTCAGTGTACATTGACGACATCACCAGCGAACCCTTGATCATTATGGCTGTTCCAGTCACCAACGTCTTCGGCGATCCACAGGGGATATTATTGGCGGAAGTCAACCTGAAATTCATGTGGGATTTGGTAGATCGCCTGCAAGTCGGTGAGACAGGCCTGGCCTATGTGGTTGACAAACAAGGCCGCCTGATCGCCTTCAGCGATATCTCCCGTGTTTTACGGGGCGAGAATGTGGGATGGTTCATAATAGGTTGACACTTTAACAACTACAGACTTGCCAAAAGTGGC
>DAOSNS010000053.1:0-25506 GCA_035373625.1 Anaerolineae bacterium
GAACGCGGATCTGGCGATCTAACGCGGATCTGGCGATCCGCTTGAAGCAGTTGAGAAGCGCGGATCTGGCGATCCGCTTGAAGCAGTTGAGGAACGCGGATCTGGCGATCCGCTTGAAGCGGTCGAGAAACGCGGATCTGGATAAAGCCCCACTGAATCACTGTTGAGGTTGACTTCACGCTGGCCGGTTCGGGGGTTCCGTTTGTGGGAACGGCAGATAGAGCGCAAAGACACTGCCGCGCCCCGGCCCGGCGCTTTCGATGTGGGTGCCGCCGTTGTGGACTTCGGCCACGTAGGAGACCAGCGCCCAGCCGATCCCCATGCCTTCCTGCCCGTTGCGCAACGCCTCGGTAGCGACCTCAAAAGGCCGACCGAGCAAAGCGATTTGTTCCGCCGTGAGGCCCGCACCTTCATCGCGCACTTCGATCCACACATGCTCATCTTTGACAAAGACGCGCGTGACCACCTTGCCGCCGGCCTGGCTGAATTTCACCGCGTTGTGAACCATCTGAAAAACGGCTTCGGAGAGTAACTCGGCGTCGGCGTACACTTTCGGCAGATCGGGCGCGATGAGCACACGGAAGTCAATCATCCGCGATTGCGCCATCACGGCTAACGGCTGTAACGCCCACGACACTACTGTGTTCAAGTCGTACAGCCCGAATTGCGGCTCGTGGCTCTTGTTGACCAGCTCGGCAAATTTGACAACCCCTTTGACCTTGCGATGCAGTTGCGCCATGGTGTTCCCCAGGTCTTCGAGTGGTGTTTTTAGCTCCGGGTAACGCTCACCGGCCTTTTGAACCAGTTGCAGGGCCATCCCAAAGGTGCTGAAGGGGGTCAACAATTCGTGGGTGATGGTGCCCAGAAATGCAGCTTTCAGCCGATCCAGATCGTCCAGACGGCGTTGCGCCTCTTCCAACGCCCGGCGCTCGGCGCGTTCGCGTTCATAAAGGGCGCGCAATTCCTGCGCGTAGATGGCCAGTTGGTCGGTCGGCAACGCGGCCAGGTTGGGTTGATAGGACTTGGGCGTGATCGGCTGTCCGGCGATGATTTTTTGGACGAGGGTGATCAACTCGATGGGGCTGAAGGGTTTGGGCAGATATTCTATCGCGCCGGCCGCCAGGCCGGCCGCGCGATCCGCCACGTCGGTCTTGGCCGTGAGCAGGACGACGGGGATGGAGGCCGTCACCGGGTCGGCTTTGAGCGCGTGGCAGAGGGCGATCCCGTCCATCTCCGGCATCATGACATCGGAGATGAGCACGTCGGGGTGCAGGCCGCGGGCCAGCGCCAGCGCGTGGGCGCCATCATGGACAACGATCGAGTGCAATCCCTCACCGTCCAATGTCGTGGCGATTACTTTGGCAAGCGGACGTTCATCTTCGGCGATCAGGATGATATGTTGGTGGTGTTTCAATGTGGCAGGAATGGGCTTCATTTTTTCTTCTCCCTCAAGCGCGTAGCAACCGATAGCCGATTCCTCTGACCGTCTCGATACATCCCAGCTCGCCGACGGCATACCCGAGCTTGCGACGCACGGAACGGATCAAGGGGCGCAGCAAGGCACTGGCCTCTTCGTAATCGGCATCGTAACCGTGGGTGCAGTGCAGGATCTCTTGCGGTGTCACGACCTCACCGGCGCGGTCTGCCAGACAGGCCAGCAGTGCAAATTCTCTGGCCGAAAGCGCGATGGGATTGCCATTGAAGGTTACGCGATGCGTTTTTGGCTCGATGCGAAGCGCGCCAACGACCAGAGCGGGTGTCGCTGTTTCCTCATCCACTTCCACAAGATCGCGACCCCGGAGTTGCGCTAACTGACGCGCGCGTTTGAGCTTGCCACGCACAGCGACCAGCAAATCTTCCGGTTCGACAGGCTTGACCAGGTAATCGTCGGCGCCGAGTTCTTTGGCATAGCGGATGTCACTATCCATCCCGCGGCCCGTCAGGAAGAGGAAGGGGATTAACGTCCATTCTGGATTTTCGCGGACCCGTTCGTACAATTGATAACCGTTCATGCGGGGCATCGCAATATCGGCAAGGATCAAATGCGGGCAGGTTGCTTGCATAAGCTGTAAGGCGGCGAGGCCGTCAGGTGCCGTCAGCACGGTGTAGCCTTCGCCTTCCAGAATGTGCCGGAGGGCTTCCACCAGACGGGTATTGTCGTCTACGATCAAAATGCGTTCTTGTGCAGCCATGGGCCGCCTCCTTGAAGATGGTGGTTAGAGACCAGGGATTAAGGATTGGGGATTGAGCAGTCTCCGAATCCCAAATCCAGAATCTCTGGCCCTTGAAAATAGCTCGAAGAGGAACACCGGTTTTCGCCGGGTATCGCGGATCTGGCGATCCGCTCCAAGCCTGGCGATCCGCTCCAAGCCTGGCGATCCGCTCCAAGCCTGGCAATCCGCTCCAAGCCTGGCAATCCGCTTTGAGCCTTGCGATCCGCTTTGAGCCTTGTGATCCGCTCCAAGCCTGGCAATCCGCTTTGAGCCTGGGATCCGCTCCAAGCCTGGCGATCCGCTTTGAGCCTGGGATCCGCTTTGAGCCTGGCAATCCACTTTGAGCCTGGCGATCCGCTTTGAGCCTGGCGATCCGCTTTGAGCCTTGCGATCCGCTCCAAGCCTTGTTAACTTACTGCTCACCGGGAGCGGCGGGCAGGGTGAACCAGAAGCGGCTGCCCTGTCCCGGCGCACTGGATACCCCCACACTGCCATCCAGTTTGGCCGCGATGCGTTTGACGATGGACAATCCCAGGCCGTGACCGGCAGCATGTACCCGTTCGAGGCGGGTGAATTCGGTGAATAATTTTTCCACTTGCTCCGGCGGCAGGCCCTCTCCGTTGTCCTGAACCCAAAACTGGATGCTGCCATCTTGTTGCACCATTGCCCCTAACTCCAGATGGGGCGGTTGTCCCCCATATTTTAGTCCATTACTCAAATAATTCACCCAGATTTCCTCGACCCAGGGGCCGTAGCCGGTAGCGACCGGCCAGGTATCCGGGATGACAATCACCCCGTTGTACTGTTTGACCATCCATTCCAGACGCTTGCACGCCTGTTGCACGATGCGCGCCATATCCAGCGGGTCGCGCTGCACGTCTTCACGTCGGACGCTGGCTAATAGCAGCAATTCGTCAATGATGTTGAGTGCTTTGCGCGCACTGGTATCGAGCCATTGGGCGATCTCGCGCAATTCTGTTTCCCGTGGGTTGCCGACGATGGTGCCTTCCAGGATATTCACCGACAGCATCAGGTTGCCGATGGGGTTTTTGAGATCGTGTGCCACGGTATGGGCGAAGGCATCCAACTCGGCGTTGCTTTCCTGGAGCGCTGCATTGGCGGCTTGCAACGCCTGCACTTGTTGTTCAAGACGCTGGCGCAACGCTTGCATGGTGATGTGGGTTTCGACGCGCGCCAGCACTTCTTCGACCTGGAACGGCTTGGTGATGTAGTCCACGCCGCCGACGGCAAACGCCTTGACCTTGTCCATGGCCTCATCCAACGCACTCATGAAAATGATGGGGATTTCGCGTGTGCGTGGATCAGCCTTGAGCTGGCGGCAGACATCGTAACCGTCTATGTTGGGCATCATAATGTCGAGCAGGATCAGGTCCGGCGGCTCAGAGAGCGCGGCCGAGAGGGCCATTTCGCCGTTAGGGATTCCACGAACCAGATACCCGTGTTCGATGAGCATCTTGGCGAGCACCCGCAGGTTGGGGAGCGTGTCGTCAACGATCAGCACATTCCCTTTGTGGGGACGAACCGGTGGTATGGTCATTTCAAATCTCCTTAAGAATCTGTTTGAATGTTTGAACGTTGCAGCGTTAGAACGTTCAAACTTCTGTCGCTAAAAGTGCGATGATCTTATCGAACTGAAACTCGTCTACATACTGCGTCAGAGCGGCGGCGATATCGGGATGTTCTGGCGCGATTTCCTCGATCAGGGCCAGGCTCAAGTCGCTGCGCGCCCGCATTGCTGCGTTGCGCAGGCGTTTCATCCACGCAGGCGACAGCACCGTCAACGCCTGAGGGGTCAATACGACCGGCGTCACCGCTGTTGCCGGGGCACGCTCTGCCTCCGTCGGTTCGGCGTAGATGTATTCTACGTGCAAATGACGTTCCAACGATTCGAAGACTTCGGCAATTTGAAGGGGCTTGCGCAGATAGTCGTCGCATCCTGCGGCCAGACTTTCGGCGCGGTCGGTCTCCAGTGCGCTGGCGGTCAGGGCGATGACGATAGTCTCCGGGCCGTGCGGCAAAGCCTTGATGCGGCGGGTGGCTTCATAGCCGTTCAGCACCGGCATGCGTATGTCCATAAAGATGAGATGTGGGCGCCACGTTTCGGCAAGGGCGATGGCTTCTGCCCCGTCGGCGGCTTCGCGGATGGAAAAGCCGGCGCGCTCCAGAAGTTCCTGGAGCAACATCCGGTTTTCTCTCTGATCATCCACGACAAGGATACGGTATTCGGGGTGGCCGGGCCGTAGCCGGCGCACCTGGCGTGTTCGCGGCGGGGGCGTTATCTGGGTCATATCGGTCTGGCGCGCCCGAATGTCGAACTTAAAGCACGATCCCTGTTCTACCCGGCTGGTCACGGTCAGATCACCGCCCATCAACTGCACGAATCGGCGACTGATCGCCAATCCCAGGCCGGTGCCTTCTCGTGATTTCTTCCCGCTTGACGTTTGTGTGAAGGTGCCGAAGAGCGTGCCCATTTCTTCAGCCGCGATGCCCATACCCGTGTCTTCTACCTCGAAGTGGAGTAAGAAGTCAGGGGCAGGGGGCAGGGAAGAGATCTTATCAGTCTCTATTCTCCACTCTTCATTCTTCTTTCTCCACTCTTCATCCTCTATTTTTCTCACCCTTACCGTCACACCGCCTGTTTCGGTAAACTTCACTGCGTTGCTGAGCAGGTTGATGAGCACCTGGCGCAGTTTGCGTTCATCCGTTTCAACGAACTGCGGCACGTCGGGTGTCCGTTCCAGCTTTAGCCACAGGCCCTTCTTGTCGGCGCGTGGGGTGAACATTGCCAGTACGCCGTCCAGCATGGCGTACAGATCGAAATCTGAGGGTTCAAGGGTGATCTGCCCGGCTTCGATCTTGGACATATCCAGGATGTCGTTGATCAGCTCGAGCAGATTCTCACCGCTTTGGCTGATGACGTTGAGGCTGCGCATGTGTTCGGCGGGGAAGGAGTCGCTGCGTTGCATCAACTGTACGAAGCCCAGGATAGCGTTGAGAGGGGTACGCAGCTCGTGGCTCATGTTGGCGAGAAATTCGCCTTTGGCGCGGCTGGCGGCTTCGGCTTCGCGGCGTGCCGCGATCAGCTCGGTCACATCTATGAACGATTCGATCCCGCCGACAACCTGCCCGCGTTCGTTGCGGATCGGATTGGCGTTTTTGAGGATTGTCAGTCGTCGCCCGTGTTTATCGGTGATTTCACATTCCTGACGATAGATGGGATCGGTGCGTTGTGGGTCCAACAGGCCGCAAGCCTGCTGACAGGCATCGCATCCCAATAGACTGCACGGTTTGCCCAGTGCCTCGGCTTCGGTATAACCGGTGAGGTCTGTAAACGCAGCGTTGATGCTGGTGATGCGCATGTCGGCATCTACCGTGTAGATTGCCGTGGCGGCTGTGTTCAGAAGTTGTCGCTGAAACGCCACGGCTTCGGTCAATTCCGTTAACTGGTACGCCGAATGTAGGGCAACTGCCGCCAGGTGCCCCAGGGTGAGGATGACCTCACGATCCTGGGATGTGAATTCACGGGGCGACTCGGTATTGCCTAACAACAGGATGGCGAGAATGTGCTCGCCGTATTTGATAGGTACGCCCAGGCAGGCGCGTATCCGGGGGTGCCAATTGGGGAAGCCGACGTAATCCGGCTCCTGGGTGACATCGGGGGAGTGGACCACTTCGCCCCGTAAAATGCGGCCCAAGACCCCACGTCCGGCGACCTGCGTGTCCGGCGGGACAAGCCGCATCGGGTAATTGGCACTGAAGATCTGCTCGATGCGCTGCGTTTCTCGATTGAGGGTGGCAATAATGGCAACATCGGCGTCGGCGACCCAGCGGGCATATTCGACGACCGTGGGGAGAATCTCGGCAATTTCGGTCATTTCTGCGATCTGGAAGGCGACCTTGTTGAGAATTTCCAACCGCGCCTGTCGCACGATCAGCTCTCGTTCCGCTCGCTTGCGCTCGGTGATGTCGTGGTAGATGACCAGGGCGCCGACCTGCTGATTGTTGATCATCACCGGCACGCCTGCAATTTCGACATCCACCCAGGTCCCGTCTCGCCGTTGACGCTGCGTGACAGTTTGCACGGTTTCGCCGTTAGCCAATCTGGCGGCCAGGTCGGCGGACCGCTGACGCTCGATGTCGGGCACAATCACGTTGTCCAGCGTGTAGCCGATGAGTTGTTCACGTGGGTATCCAAACAACGTCTCAAAAGCGACGTTGGCCGAGACAATGTGGCGTTGCATATCCAGCGTGACGACGGCCAGGGGGGAGTAGGCGATCAACGCTTCCAGATACTCTTTCTGGCGTGATAGCTCTTCTCGCGCGGCTTTTGCCAGCGTGATGTCCTCGATAGCGCCTTGATAAAAGAGGGGCTGTCCGGTGGCATCGGCAACCACGTGCGCACTTTCGCTCACCCACACACATTGACCATCGGCGCGGCGCACTTCCCATTCGAACCGCTGGAGCATGCCCTCTTTTTCCAACATCTGCCGCCATTGCGCGCGGCGCTCGGTATCCACAAAAAAGGTGTGGAGATTGGCGTTCAACAATGCCTTCGGTGTGGCAAAGCCGAGCAGTTTGGCGCAGGCCGGATTGGCATCCAGAATCCGCCCCGAAGGTTCGATTTGATACAGGCCGATCGGGACGGCGTTGAACAAATCCTGGTAGCGCCGCCGACCGTAGTGCAGGTCATAAATGTACTTCGCCCCTAGCGCCAGCAAGCCCGCAGCGGTGATGAGGAAAATGAGCACCGCTGCGTTGGCAAAATCGGTGCGGGGATGTTGGGCCTGCGGGAGGACGGTATTGATGAGCAAGGCAACGTAGAGACTCAGCAGCCAGCCCCCCATCGCCGGGTGACGGCTACGGAGCATGCCATAGGCGCTCAGGAACAGGAAGGCCGACGCCAACGCCATATCGGGGATGGTGCGGCGTGTCGCGTAGTCCCACGCGCCGGCCACGAGGCTGATTGCCAGGGCGAGCACCGTCAGGCCGGTCAAGAGGCGCGTGGTACGGCGTTGGTGTGGTGATACCACCAGCCGGTGGGGTTCCACCAGTGCCCGGATCCAGCGTATCAGGTGATGCATTTCTCACTCCCTATTTCCTAATCCTCAACCCTGATCTCTACTCTTTTTGCGCCAGAGCACGGCGCACGACCGCCGCCAGCATGGTGAGGTCCAGCGGCTTGTACACCAGCTCGGCCAATCCCTCTCGGCGCAGGACTTCGGCCTCTTCCTGCAGGACGTGGCCGGTGAGTGCCACCGCGCGCAGTTGTGGGTTGATCCGCCGCAAGCGCTGCAATAGCTCGCGTCCATTCATCCCCGGCATGACCAGATCGGTGATCACGAGGGCGATGTCTTTGCCGGCGTTGGCTTCCTCGTAGAGGCTGAGCGCCGTTTCACCATCGGCGGCGGCTATGACGCGATACCCCAGCGTTTCCAGACCCTGCAACGCCGCGCGCCGCACATTTTCTTCGTCCTCGACGAGCAGGAGCGTTTCCCCATGGCCCTCCGGCGCGAAGGGCGCGGCCGGCGCTTCCGGTTGTTCGGGCGTCGGCGTCTCACGATAGAGCGGCAGGTCAACGGCGACCGTCGTCCCCCGCCCCGGTTCGGTGGTGACTTCGATCTCGCCACCGTGCTGTTTGACGATGCCGTAGACCTGCGCCAGCCCCAGACCGGTGCCCTTGGGGCCTTTGGTGGTGAAGAACGGCTCGAAGAGGTGCGCGCGCACATCCTCGGTCATGCCGATGCCGGTGTCGGCAACGGTCAGGCGCACCCACTCGCCGGCGGTGAGCGGCGGCGTTGTGGCCGCCTCCAAATTCTGTTCCGCGAGGCCGTCGGGATGCACAGCCTGTACGCGCGTCAGGCTCACCCGCAAGGTGCCGCCTTCGGGCATGGCGTCCCGCGCGTTGACCGCCAGGTTCATCACTACCTGTTGGATGCGGGTGGGATCGGCATTGACGACATATTCGCCGGGGGCGATCTCCAGCGACAGGGTGATGTTCTCCGGCAGCGTCTTCTGTAAAATCTCGATGGTCTCCTGGATGAAGGCGCGCAGGTCTACCGGCTCGACGGCCATGGGCGAGCGTCGGCTGAAGTCCAGAATCTGCCGTATCAGCCGCGCGGCCCGGTGTGATTCGTCAATGATGATCTGGCTCAGGGGGAGGGCTTCTGCCGGCAGACGCTTGACGCGCTGGATCAGCGCGGCGTACATGATGATGGTGCTGAGCATGTTGTTGAAATCGTGGGCGATGCCGCCTGCCAGTTGCCCGATCGCCGCCAGCCGTTCCTGGCGATGCATTTGCGCTTCGAGCGTCTGACGCTCGGTGACATCAATGCACACACCGGTCACGCCACGGATGACGCCGTCGGCATCGCGCAAGGGTTCGTACCATGCCTCGAAGGCGCGGTCGTTGAGGTGCAGCGTGACGCTCAACCTCTCGCCCTGCAGAGCTTGCTGCATATATGCCGTCAGTTCCGGCGCCCCCGGAAAAACATCGCCGAGCGGCTTGCCGGGCGCGGCGCCGGCATCGAGAGAGAGCGCGGCCAGCCCCTTGCCTTCCAGGAGCGTGCATATTCCGTCTGAATCCACGGCAAACAGGATCACCGGCAGATTGGCAATCAACATTTGCAGGCGCGCTTCCAGAGTCGCCTGCATCTGTTCGAACAGGCGGATATTTTCGAGCGCCACGGCCAATTGGTCGGCCAGAATCTGCAGGGTCTCGCTGTCTTCGTCGTCGAAAGCGTTGAGCTGGGCGCTTTGGACATCAAGCGCGCCGATGATGCGTCCTCCGGCGCGCATAGGCAGCGTCATCTCTGCGCGCGTCTCCGGCAGCACGGGACTGCTGTAATAATCGCTGTCGGCGCCGACATCGGGGACGATGCGCGCCTGTCCGTTGATGATGACCTGATTCACGATGCTGTTTTTATCAATTTCGAGCCGGAAGCCGGTGGCCAGCAATTGCCGACCGGGTTCGCCCGTCGCGGCGTGCAGAACGGCATACTTCCCCTGTGCGTCCAACAAAAAGATGCCCACGTGATAGAAACCAAAGCGTTCACAGATGAGGTTGACGGCGCGGTTTAGCAATTCATCGCGGCTGTGTGCGGTGGTGGCGTCGCGGGCAATTTCGGCGGCTACGTGCAATTGCAGGTTGCGCCGCGCCAGCGCGGCGGTGCGCTCGGCGACTTGTTGTTCCAGCGTGGCCGTGTAACGTTGAATTTGCTCACGCAGGCGCGCCTGTTGGATGCCCACGGCGACCTGATCGGCGACTTCGCGGGCAATATCAATGGATTCCGGCGCGAACGTGTGGGGGGATTCGCTGCCCAATGCCAGCGCACCGATCAGTTTCCCTTCCGCCAACAGGGGAACGGCGAAGCCGGCCTGCACCTTCATAGCGCGCAACGCCGCTTGCCAGTGCGGGGGCAGCGACGCGTTGACCAGGTCATCTTCGGTGTATATCTGTCCCATTCGCAGCGTTTGCAGGGCGGGGGTGTCTTGTTGGGCGAAACGCAGGCCGGGCTGTACGTGTACCTCACCTGCGGCCCGGATGGCCAGAAGCGTGGCCTCGGTGTTTTCGAGATCGAATGTCACCACTACGCCGCAGCGGTACGGCACCAGGGTCTGTATGAAGCGCAACGCCGTCGTGGCCAGGTGTTCCGGCGTCCCGCCTGCCAGCGTCGCACCATCAATGGCATGGATGATGCGTAGCCGTTCGATGTGCCGATGCAGCGCCTCCTCGGCCTGTTTGCGCCGGGTGATGTCTTCCACAATGCCGATGATGCGGCGACGCTTATCCGGCGTTTCCGGCTTCTCGGTCTCCGCGCCGACATCACGGAACCACTTGTAGGTGCCGTAACAGGTCTGGAGACGATACTCGACCTCATATTTCTCGGCGCGCCCTTCGAGGTAGTCGCGCATAGCCTGCATGGTTTTTTCGTAGTCGTCAGGGTGCAGAAGCTGTGTGAAGTCTTCGTAGGTTTTGAATTGTTCGGGCGCGTAGCCGAGCATTTTGGCCTTGAGGGTGTCGAAGAGGATACGGCCGGAAGGGAATTCTATCTCCCACCAGGCAAAATTGCCGGCCCGTAAACCGGCCTCGATGTGTTCGGCCAGGCGGGCTTGCTCGCGTGCCAGTGCCTGGCGGAGTTGTTCGTTGCGCGCCGCGAGTTGTTGTTGCAGGCTGCGCACCTGCAAGTGCACGTGCACCCGTGCGAGGATTTCTTCGGCCTGGAAGGGGCGGGTGATAAAGTCCACGGCGCCGGCATCGAAGCCCTGGACTTTGTCGAAGACGCTGTCCAGCGCGCTGATGAAAAGCACCGGAATCTCACGGGTGTATTCGTTGGCTTTGAGCCGCCGACAGACTTCGTACCCATCCATGCCGGGCATGACGATGTCCAATAAGATCAGGTCGGGGCGGTTTGTCGAAGTGGCAACCCGCAGCGCCATTTCCCCGTTGCGTGCGACCTGGACGCGATAATGCGGGCGCAGGATGCCGTCCAGAATTTCGAGGTTTTCCGTTGCGTCATCTACCACCAGGATTGTTTTTCGCCATGAACTTCCCATTGGTTCACCCCATCGTAAAGAGTCTCTTATCCTTGAAGTGCTTGCCCATTAAATCAAGAAATCTTATTGCAATCTCCATGCTTCCAGGAACACCGTCTATTTTCAGAGCAGATGTAGCTGCCGGGCCTGGAGGTTTTCCAACGCCTCCTCAAAAGCATAGGCGCGGACAAGCTCGCCAAGCTGCTTGAGAACTGCATCGAACTCCGCCGGGTGGGCCTGCGCCTCCAACTGTTGAATGACTTCCAGCGCCTGCGTGTCGTGTTCCTGCAACAGGCGCGCCAGTTCCTGTAGCGCGGCGGCGACGGCGGCGCGGTCGGTTTTCCCATCGCCAGTGCGGTGTGTGTCGGGCGGCGGCTCGTCCGGCGCCAGGATGTGGGTCGCGGCGATGACTTCATCCAGCCGTTCCGCAAACTGCGCCAGATGTTCTTCGACCACTTCAGCAGCGGCCCCTTGTTTGAGGTCGCTTTCGAGGAGCGCCGCAGCTTGCTGCAAGGCTTCGGCGCCCAGCGTGCCGGCGACGCCTTTCAACGTGTGCGCCAGACGCGCGGCGGTGACGGGATCGCCGTTGGCCAATGCTTCCCGAATGGCCGTGGCCGCGCCGGCTTCGTCGGTTCTAAAGCGCCGCAGGAGACGCCGGTATTGTTCAGGGTTGCCGCCCACGCGCGCCAATCCGACTTCGGCGGCAACGCCGGGAGCGGTGGGGAATGAGACTGCTTCACCGGCCTGCGGCAGCGGCGCGGTTTCTACGTTAAGCCAGCGGGCCAGGACGGTGTAGAACTGCTGCGGGTCAATCGGCTTGGGCAGGTAATCGTTCATGCCGGCTTCCAGGCTCTTTTCGCGGTCGCCGGGCATGGCATGCGCCGTCGTGGCGATGATGGGGATATGGCGGTAGGCGGCGGTGGAAGCCCGAATGCGCCGCGTGGCCTCGTAGCCGTCCATATCGGGCATCTGCACATCCATCAGCACCGCGTCGAACTGCCCCTGTTCCAGCGCCGCAAGCACCGCTTGCCCGTTGGCGGCAATTTCAACCTCGACGCCCATCAGGGCCAGCAGGTCGCGGATGACGATTTGGTTGATCTCGTTGTCTTCAGCAGCCAGCACACGCGCGCCGCGCAGCCTCTCGGCAACCGGCATCGCCGGGGTGGGGGGAGTGGCAGGCAGCGGCGGTGCCACTTTCTGCAAACCCAGCGCGTTCAGCAGGGCGTCTAGCAGCGCGGATTGGCGTATCGGTTTGATCAGGAAAGCGGCGACACCTTCGGCCTGTGCCTGCGCGCGGATTTCTTCCTGGTCGAAGGCCATCACCAGGACGAAGGCCGGCAGAGCCTGTTGCGGCAATCGCTGCCTGACGGTCCTGATGAACTCCAGGCCTTCCATATCGGGCATGGTCACGTCAAGGAAAACGACCTCATAGGGGGGACCCTGCACGGTTTGGGTTAATACCTGCAATCCATCTGCGCCGGAAGTCGCCGTGGTTGTGTCGAGGGCATAGAATTCGAGATAGCGTTTGAGGACGGCCAAAGCGGCCGGATTGCCGTTCACCAGGAGCGCACGCCGTCCGCGCAAGCCGGCGAGGTTGGGGGCGGGCGCTTCCAGGGTCGCCGCGCGTCCAAACGTAGCAGTAAAGGTGAAGGTGCTGCCTTTCCCTGGCGTGCTTTCGACCCAGATTTCCCCGCCCATCATTTGTACCAGTTGATGGGAGATTGCCAGTCCCAAACCCGTGCCCCCGTAACGGCGGGTGGACGAGGTATCGGCCTGCGAGAAGGCTTTGAAGAGTTGGGAGATCTGCGCCTGTGTCATGCCGATGCCGGTATCGCGCACGGCAAATTGCAGGGCGACCTGTGTTTCGGACATGCGTAGCACGTCAATGGAAAACACGATTTCACCCTGATCGGTGAATTTGATGGCGTTGCTGCCCAGATTGACCAGGACCTGCTCCAGGCGCAGCTCGTCTCCCACCAGGGTCAAGGGCACATCCGGCGCCACGTTGAACACCACCTCCAGGCCCTTCTGGCGGGCCGGCACGTTGAGCAGGGTCGCCAGATGGGTCAGAATCTGATCCAGGTTGAACGGCGTGGTTTCGAGCGTCAGTTTCCCGGCCTCGATCTTGGAGTAGTCGAGGATGTCGCTGACGATCCCCAGGAGCTTTTGGGTGGACTCCTGAATTGCCTTAAGGTACTCACGCTGCCGGGGATCGAGGTCGGTTTGCAGCGCCAGGTAAGCCATGCCCAACACGGCGTTCATGGGGGTGCGGATTTCGTGGCTCATGTTGGCGAGGAACTCGCTCTTGGCCCGGGCAGCAGCTTCGGCGGCTTCCTTGGCTTCGCGCAGCGCCGCCTGAGAGCGCGCCAGTTCCGCCAGTGCCGCCTCGGCACGCTGCCGCTGAGCATGGGCGTCCTGAGCCAGGCTCAGCGCCGCACGACGCGCCCGTTCCAGGTCGGCGTTCAATTTGAGCAGTTCGTCGGTCTTTTGTTGGAACTCGGCGGCCTGTTGCCGCTCGGTGATGTCCACGCCGACGATCCAGGTATGCCATCCCGAAATGGGGGTTTCAGCGGCGATGCCCGACCAGGCTATCAGGCGTCGTGTACCATCCTTGCGGGTGATTTCAAGTCCGATGTTGCGAAAACTGTGCTTGCTTTGTAACAAGGCAAACGCCTGCTCCCGATAGCCCTTGATCGGGAACAGGAGGTCCATGATACCGGGATTGCCGATGACCTCGGCAGCGGCGTAGCCGGTCACGCGCTCACATTCGGCGTTCCAGAAAACGATGTTTTGCTGCTCGTCCAGCGCCAGCAGCAGGATCGGCATAAAGGAAACGACGGTGAGCAGGCGCTCTTTTTCGGCGCGCAGCGCGTTTCGCGCTATGCGCAGGCGCGCCATACTCTCGATGCGCGCCAGCAGTTCCCGATTGCCGATGGGACGCACGATGTAATCATCTGCGCCGGATGTCAACCCTTTCACCCGATCTTCTGATTCCGTGCGCACACCGGAGAACATCACCACAAAGGTATCGTTCAGCGCCGGCATAGCTTTCAGCCGCCGGCACACTTCAAAACCGTCCATATCGGGCAGCGCGACATCGAGCAAGATGAGGTCCGGGTTTTCGCGGACCGCCGTTTCCAGGGCTGCCTGTCCCGAAGCCGCTTCGAGGACGCGGTGGCCGACGCCGCTCAGGACGCGCGTCGTGGCGAAGCGCACTTCCAGGTTGTCATCCACAATCAGGATTTTCAATGCCGCATTACCGTTCGATGGTATTCCGATCATCGTCCCTAATCCCCAATTTCAACATCTGCGGCAAGGTCGTCTGGAGACGCCTCGGGCGTCTCCCAAACCGGCGGATAAGGCGCCGGACGTCCTGATTCAATAGCCAGGCGGTTGATTTCTTCCTTTAACTCGATGATCCGCGTCTCACGCCCCACCATCAGTTCGTTGAACATACGCAGTTCCATTTCGACCTGCTTGCGGGCGGTGATGTCCCAGACGACGCCGATCATGCGCACGGCCCTGCCCTGCGTATAAGTGATCGAGGCCGCGGCTTGTAAATAACCGACCGTCCCATCGGCTTTGAGGATGCGCCATTCATCGGCGTACTCGGTTGCGCCGCGCAAGACATCCTGAATTGTCCGGTTGACCCGCTCCATATCTTCGGGATGCAGTCTGGCGAGGAAGGCCGCGTAGTTGCCCGTAGATGCTTCTTGAGGGACGTCGAGTAAACGCTGTGTCGTCTCATCCCACGTCAATCTGTCTTCATGGATGTTCCAATCCCATATCCCGATGCCGGCAGCGCGGGTCGCCAGTTCCAGCCGCTCTGAGGTGCGCGCCAGCTCGGCGGTGCGTTGGGCGATGCGGGCTTCCAGTTCTTCGTTCAGGGTGCGGATGGCTTCCTCGGCCTGTTTGTGCGCCGTGATGTCGTGTCCGATGCCGATGAGACCTATCACGCGCCCCTCCTCATCTCGCAACGGCACTTTGGAGGTCGCCTGCCAGCCGAGCACCCCATCCGGTCGTGTGATGCGCTCTTCACGGTTGAGGATCGGCTGCCCGGTCTGGAGGACGTATAGATCATCGGCGTAGTAGGCTTCTGCCAGTTCGCGTGGAAATAGCTCGAAATCGGTTTTGCCGAGCACGTCGGCTTCGGAGGCTGCGCCGGTGTTGCGCACGTCGGCCGGGTTGGCGAGGGTTTTGCGTGTGGCGAGGTCTTTGACGTAGATGGCGTCGGGGAGGTGATTCACCAGCGTGCGCAGGAGTGTCCGTTCAGCCGCCAGTGTGGCGAACAACCGCGCGTTCTCGATCACCAGGCCGATCTGATTGGCCACCGGCCCCAGCAGCGCGGCGTCCGGTTCGCCGTAGGCGTTTTCGCGGTAGCTCTGCACTTCGAGCAGGCCGGTGGTCTGCCCCTGCACGACGATGGGCACGTAAAGCGCCGAGCGGGTGATGTGCGCCTCATCTGATTTGCCCACGAGGAGCACTTGCCCGGAAGGCGGCGCGGGCATGTCGGCCACGATTTCGGGCTGTTGGGTCAGGATGGCGCGGGCGCGGCCTTTGAGAGGCGCATCCGATTGGAGGGTGAGCGGCGGGAAGCGTGTCACGTCCAGCACTTCACCCTCTTCGAGCATATATTCGGCGCGCAGCGTTTGGGTGGCCGGGTCGTAGCGCGAGATGCCGAAGCACGGGCAATCCACCAGTTGGGCGATGTGTTCGTAGGCAGTGCGGTAGATGGTGGGCAGGTCGAGGGTCTGCGATAGCGCCAGCCCCAGGCGGTTGAGCGCGCTCAGGCGGCGGTTGCTCTCGCGCAACGCCTCTGCGGTGCGCTTCTGGTCTTCGACCACGTTGAGTAAGTTACGGCGCGCTTGTTCGGCTTCGATGAACAGCCGTTGCAGCTCGGCCTCTTGCTGTTTGCGTTCGGTGATGTCGCGGGCAATGCCTTCGATGGCGATCAGGTTGCCTGCCGCGTCGTAGATGGGCACATTGCGCTGTTCCGTCCAGATGATCCGCCCATCCTTGCGCATCCAGCGCAGCACAATCGGCTCGTGGAATCTTCCTCCGCCCTGAAAGTACGCTTCCAGCAGGGGGCGGTCGTCGGGGTGTACGAGTTTGCGGCCCAGGTCGGGGTCGGCATAATGCTCTTCGGGGGTGTAGCCGGTGATGGGCGTCGCTGCCGGACTGACGTAGGTAAAGCCGCGTTGGGGGACGAATTCATAGCGGTAGATCAGGTCCTGGGCGTTCTCGGCCAGGCGACGGAAGCGCGCCTCACTCTCGCGCAGCGCCTGTTCGGTTCTCTTCTGATCTTCGACCACGCTGAGCAGGGCGCGGCGCCCTTGTTCGGCCTCGTCGAGCAGGCGTTGCAGCTCGGCGTGGGCGGCGCGGAGTTGCTCCTCGGCCTCTTTGCGCGCGGTGATGTCCTCCGCCACTCCCTCGATCCAGCCTTTGTCGGGATAGATTTTGGCCGAATACTGCGCCCAGAAGATCGAGCCATCTCTGCGGTAAAAGCGGGCCTGAAAGTTTCGCACTTCGCCGTGCTCCCGCAGCTCGCGCAACATCCGCTCGCGCGTGCCCGGGTCTACATAGTTCTGCGAGGTGACGTACTCGGCGATGAATGCCTCACGGCTGTCATAGCCGAACATGCGCGCCAGTTGCTCGTTGCTTTCCAGTATCTTGCCGTCGGAAATGCGCGTCCTGAACAGGCCCACCTGCGCGTTTTGAAAGAGGTTGCGATAGGTCTCTTCGCTCTCGCGGATTTTCCGCTCGGCCTCTTTGCGTTCGCTGATGTCGCGGTTGACGGCGACCAGCCCCTGGGGATTGCCCTCGCGGTCGCGCAGCAGGGTGACCGAGGCCAGAATCGGCACGGTCGTGCCATCTTTGCGCGATTGAACCACCTCGCCTCTCCAGAACCCCTTTTCGGTCACGGCGCGGATCGATCCTTCCCGCGTGTCGCCCACGAATTGGGTACGCAGGAACTTGCCCAGGGGCTGCCCCAGCACTTCTTCTGCTTTCCAACCGTAGATGGCCTCGGCGGCTGTGTTCCAACTGAGGATGTTGTACTCCAGGTCTGTGGCGATGATGGCGTCGGAGATGTTGGCCACCAGGTCGGCCTGGAAGCGGATCTGCTCTTCTGCTTGCCTGTACGCGGTAATGTCGCGGGCGATGTGCACCGCGCCGATCAGTCTGCCTTCCGCATCTCGGAGCGGGTCCACGGTGACCAGATACCAGCGCTGCTCGAGTTGCATCTCGAAACTTTCCCGCCGTCCGCTGGTGCACATCGCGCAAAAGGGGCAGCCGGGGATGGGCGCGTCGGTGTGGTGTATGATGTCGAAACATCGCCGGCCGGGCATCTCGGCCAGCGGGCAACCAAAGACTGCCTCCGCCGCCTTGTTGGCGCGCACCACCCGCTGCTCGGCGTCGAGGATCCAGATGGCGTCGCCGGTCGCGTCGAAGGTGGTCTGCCACTGCTGCGCCAGCTCCTCCGCTTCGGCCCGCAGGCGCGTCAGTTCGTCCACCACCGACTTGTACTGCACAAGCAGCGGCCCGGCCTCGCCCAGCAGCGAGTCAATTTCGCCGCGGCGCAGGGCGTCCAGCGTGGCCTCGGCCTGTTCGAGCCGCGCCTGTAACTCGGTGTAGGTGGGTTTCTTTTTGCTCAAGGCAACCTCCCAAGACCCTAAAGGTCTTCAAGACCTTTAGGGTCTTTGATTCCCAACACAGCCAACAGTTTATCCTCATCTGCCAGCGAGCCGACGATGACGCGGCGCGGCGGCGGCGATTCGATGATCAGGGTGGGCACGGCGACAACGTGCTGCTCGATGGCCGCCCGGTAATCCTCAAAGACATCCACGATAGATAGCTCACAGTGGCCCTGCAGATGCGTCTCGCGCAGCCGGCGCAGCGTCGCCACTGCCTGCACCGAGTTCGGTTCCTGCCCGGCCACAAAGAGCCGCAAGCGATACATATCCATACGTTCCTCCATCCGGGTAGACCCTGAAGGTCTTCAAGACCTTTAGGGTCTCGCAAAGCAGCGCGTTGGGCCACTCCCTCGAGCATTTGCTGTTGGGCCGTCCGCAGCCGCTTGAGTTCCAGTTCGGCGGCCTCGATCTCGAAGGCCAGGCGTTGTGCCTCGGCGCGGTCGGCTTGTTCCTGCACCTGCCGCGCCGTGCCGGTCAACACGCGGCCTCCACCCACGTACACGTCGCGGATGACGATGCCCTCGTCGGTGATGGCGTATTCCCGCTGCTGGTTGGAGTGGCGTGAGCCGCGCGACTTGAGCACTTGCAGCAGGCGGTTGGTCTCGCCCGGCTCTTCCTGGTAGGTGAGCAGGATGGCCGTGTCCACCATCGAAGAGATGCCGTTGCCGGAAATCTCCAACTGGTCGCTGCGCCCGGCGGTCTGATTGATCAAAAAGATGGTGATGCCGCGTTCCTTGCAGGCGTTGAGCAGGCGCATCATGTAATCGAAAGCGGCCTGCTTGCCGCCCATGCGCTCGCAGGCCGAGATGGCGTCCACCACCACGTGGTCGGGATGGAAGGCTTCGATGCGCGTCAGCGCCCGCAAATAGTGCTCCTCGACGCCCATCGCTTCGGGAAAGCTGGTCAGGAACTCCAGCCGGCCCGCTTCGAGGCAGGGGGTCAGGTCAATGCCGGCGCTGAGCACATTGCCGACCAGGGCGTCCTGCGATTCCTCGAAGCTGATGTAGAGCGTCTTTTCCCCGCGCGCGCAGGCCGCCCGCACAAAGGTGCAGGTCAGGGTGGTCTTGCCGGTGCCCGGCCTGCCGGCCAAGAGCACGCACGAGGCGCGCCGGTAGCCGCCGTCCAGGATGGCGTCCAATGGCTCGATGCCGGTGGACATTTTGGCGCCCAGCGGTTTGTGTCGCAGGCCGACAGAGGAAATCGGGGCGACGAAAAAGCCGCTGCCGGTGATCACGTAAGGGTACTCGTTGCGGCCAAAGGCGGAACCGCGATACTTGACCACCCGCAGCCGCCGGGTGCTGATATTGTTCTGCACGCGGGTGTCCATCAAGATGACGCAGTCGCCCATGGACTCGAAGAAATCCTTGAAGAAACGGGCCTCCATGCGGCGGGGAGGGCGCACGGTCATGATCGCCGTGAGCTGTTGCGCGTGCAGCCAGTCGTTGAGGGCGTGCATTTCGGCGCGCACCTGGCGGGGTTCGTCGAACAGGCGCAGGGCCACCTCCAGCGCGTCAATCACGACGCGCCGCGCGCCCATCTCGTGGCTCTTGCCGGCGATGGCGGCCAGCAGCCCCTTGAGGCTGAACTCGCCGCTGATCACGGCGTCGGCGTCGAGGCGGCCTTCGAACAGAAAGAGCCGGTTTTCCCGCTCCTGCGCGGGCAGGTCCCAGCCCATGCCGGCGGCATCCTGGCGCAGTTGCGCGGCCGGTTCCTCAAAGCCCACCCAGATGCCCGGCTCGCCGGCCAACGCGCCGCGGTAGAGGAACTCCAGCCCCAGCACGGTCTTGCCGGAGCCGGCCTCGCCGATCAGGACGGTGGTGCGGCCGCGCGGCAGCCCGCCGAGCAGGATTTCATCCAGCCCCCGGATGTGGGTGGGGGCTTTTTCCAAAGGGTAGGGCAGGTTGGTTTCAGAGTCCATCGGTTTTCTCCTTTTTCTTGAAAGACCCTAAAGGTCTCCAAGGCCTTTAGGGTCCTGGTCTTCCGCGCTCGGATAGCGGATCGGCTCGCCCAGACGGCGCAGCTGTTCGTTGACCTCGTGCTTGAGTTCCAGGATGCGCCCCTCGCGGCCCAGGGTGGCCTCATGCCAGCGGCGCAGGTCGGCGAGCTGTTCGGCCAGCTTCGCCTCGATTCGCTTGCGTTCGGTGATGTCAATACCCACCGATTGGAATTCCATCACCTGGCCAGAGTCATTGCAGAGAGGGACGTCAGTCCAGTGATAGTGCCGCAGGCTGCCATCCATGGCGATGACCGGATGTTCGTAGGTTACCACGTGTGGCCGGGCGGCAAGCTCACGATAAAAGGCGGCGATAGCCTCGCGGTCCGCATCCGGCACGAATTCGAGCCACTTGTGGTTGCGTGGATCATCCAGGATACGGAAGGTCTGGCAGTATTTTTCGTTGGCGTAGGTCAATGTTGTATCCGGCAACCAGCGGCAAAGGCAAACGTCCAGCGCATCTATCAGAGCGCGGTGGAGTTGTTCTTGCTGCCGAAGGGTTTCCTCGGTCTGCTTGCGTTCGGTGATGTCTTCCACCATAACGACGGCGCTCAGCGGCTTGCCGGCGGCATCACGGATCAGTGAGGCGGTGAGGTGCCCCCAGACGAGTTGACCGTCCTTTCGGTAATAGCGTTTTTCCAGCGTGTACAGGTCGCATTGACCGGCACACAGTTCTCCCCAGAGCCTTTCGTCCTCGGCCAGGTCGTCGGGATGGGTGGTGTCCTTGAAGGTTAAGGTGTGCAGTTCATCTTCGGAATAGCCGAGAAAGCGGACGAGCGCCGGGTTACAGGCGATCAGGCTTCCGTCGCCGATATCCATCAGGGCAATGCCGAGACCGGCTTTCTCGAACAGTGCGCGGAAGCGCGCCTCGCTCTCCTGCAGCGCTCTTTGCGCCGCGCGCTCGGGGCCGTGGTTGCGGAAGGCGATGACCACGCCGATGAGGGTCCCGCTTTCGTCGCGGACGGGCGTGCCGCTGCCGGCGATAGGATATTCGACGCCGTCGCGGGCGTTCAGCAGAACGTAGCTGTCCAGACCTAGCGTCACCGGGCCTTCACGTAGCACGCGCTGCACGGGATTTTCGAGCGGCGCGCGTGTCTCTTCATTGGCGATGTGAAACACCGCCTCCAACGGTTGGCCTTGCGCTTCGGCTTCGCACCAGCCGGTCAACCGTTCGGCCTCTGCGTTCATCTGCCGGATGATTCCCCGGCGGTCGGTGGCGATAACGGCCAGGCCAATGCTGTAGAGGGTGGTGCGGAACCAGGCCTCGGATTCCAGCGAGAGGCGGCGCGCCTGGAGCAAGACCTCTACCCGCGCTTGCAGTTCCACCTTTTCGATGGGGCTGATGATCAGCTCGTCAATCGTTTTCCACAGGTGTCGGGTGGCCTGGCCCACATCCTGGCGCGTGGTGACCAGCAAGAAGGGCAAAAAGGCCGGCCGTGCGGCCTCCTTGCGCGCCTGGACCTGCGTCCACAGCCGATCCAGCATAACACCATCTACGATGCCCAGGTCGAATTCGTCTTGCAGCGCTTCATCGGAGGATGGAATGAGCACCTCATAACGTGGCGCAAGCATCTCCGCCAGCAAGCGACAGTTCTGGCGGTGTTCCATCAGCAAGAGAATTTTGGCCATCAGGATTTCTCCACCCATTCCGGTTCGCCCCGCAGGATGCCGCGCAGCCCGGTGAGCGGCTTGCCGACCTTGATGCCGTAGCGGGTAATTTCGAACTCGCGCAGGGTCTTTTCAAAGTCGCTCATGCGCTTTTTCAGTACGCCGATGGCCTTGCGCATCTCACCGTCCATCTCCAGGTAGCGCAAAAAGACGATGTTATCGGCCAGATAGCTGATGCCCACGTCGGTGACCTGGAAATCGCCCACCACGGCAGAACTTTCCGCCACCAGCAGGACGGCGACGCCCATGTTTTGGAGGTACTTGGTCAGCGCGTGCATGTGGGCGGTCAGGTCTTCGCCGCGCACGGCCAGACGATAGCCGGCGATGCTATCGAGCATCACCACGCGCGCCTGCTCTTGCTCGACCTGACGGCGCACCAGGCTGGCGAACTCGTCCGCCGACCAGCGCAGCGGTTCGACCTTGACCAGGCTGAGCGTGCCCCGTTCGAGCATAACGCGGGCCGGAATGTTGATGGCTTCGGCGCGCTTGACCATGATCTCGATTTCTTCCTCGAAAGTGTAGATGACCGAATGTTCGCCGCGTCCGGCTGCTTCCTTCATAAATTGCAGACCCAGCGTGGTCTTGCCTACACCGCTGGGGCCGGAAATGATGGTTACTGCGCCGCGTTCCAATCCGCCGTGTAGCAGTTCGTCCAGCTCCGGCACGCCGGAGGGGATGGCTTCCATGCTGAACTCGCGTCGGGTCTCGTCGGGCATCAGGCGCGGATACACCTCAAGACCATGATCGGTCATGCGCAAGGTATGACGTCCGCCGCGAAAATCGGAGCCGCGCAGCTTGTTGACGCGGATGCCACGCCCCAGGCCGTCGTTGTAAATTTCGATGACGCCATCACTGAGGAATTGCAGGTCGTCATCGGGCGCTTCGGGACTGCTCTCCGATGAAAAGAGCACCGTGGCGCCCTGTTCCACCAGAAAACGCAGGAAGGAAAGCACCTGACGGCGGAACTGAAAGACATCGCGGGTCAGGTAACGGAACTGGGTGATCGGATCGAGGAAAACGCGGGTAGGCTTGAGCGCGCCGACCTGTTCGGTGATCTGGCGGGTGATCGGCTCGCGCTCCACTTCGGCCGGTGTAAAGATGTCGTAGGTTTCCACCTGGGCAAAGAACGCCGAGGTCGGGCTGAGGTCGAGGAACTCGATACCGGCGCGGTCCAGGCCACGCCGGGCGGCATTGGCCCGCAGCTTGGCCTCCGGCTCTTCCAGGGTGATGAAGAGCGTCTTTTCGCCGTTGGCGGCCCCGGCGGCCAGAAAATGGAGGCCCAGTGTGGTCTTGCCCGACCCCGGCCCGCCGCGCACCAGGTACGAGCAACCGGGCATCAAACCGCCAAACAGGATTTCATCCAGCCCGGCGACGCCGGTAGATAAACGGGTGTTGGTTATTTCTGTCATGGTATATCCTCCCTGGAAAATCATCAGGGCATTGATGATAGCGCAAGTGATAACCTCATGGTACCAATTCTCTATCAGATGTGTGTTAAAGATTCGTTAAAATTGGGAGAGAAACGTAAAAAGTTGCCCCTTGTTCCACCTCACTTTTCACCCAGATTTTCCCGCCATGCCCGGCAACGACCTGCTTGCTGATCGCCAGCCCCAGGCCGGTGCTCTTTTCGCCGCCGGTCTTGCGCGATTGTTTTTTCTCGAAAGGATTGAACAGGCGGCCGATGTCCTCCGGCGCAATGCCGACACCGTGGTCTTCGACTTCGATAAGCACTTGATCGTCCAGACGGCGTGTCCGCAGCACCACGGTGGATCCCGGATATGAATGTTCAATGGCATTGGCGAGCAGGTTCATGAGCACTTGCTTGATTTTTTCCCCGTCTATGACGAGGTTCGGCAAGGTTGGATCCTGCGCGACGTTGATCTCGATGCCCTTCCGGCGCGCTTTCAGGCTGACCAGGGTTAGTGCCTGTTCCACAAGTGTGGGGAGATCAACAACACCGAGTTCCAGATGAAAATGGCCGGACTCGATGACGGCAACGCTGAGAAAGTCGTTGATAAGCTGGCTCATGAATGTGCTGGTGGCTTTTATGTGTTCCAGGTATTCAAGCTGTTGCGCCGACAGTACATCCACCGCATCCTCGATCAGGATATCGCTGAAAGCCATGATGACCTGCAGTGGGTTGCGCAGGTCATGGGCGGCCATACCCAGGAATTGGTTTTTCAACTCGTTGAGCCGCGCCAGTTCGGCGTTCTTTTGCGCCAGCTCGCGCTGCATGGCGACCAGCTCGTTGTTCAGGCGACTGATCTCGTCGTAGAGGCTGCTCTCCTGCTCCTCCTGGGCACGGGTCATCCGGCTGCGCTCCTGAAGCATGGCGCGCAGTTGGTTGGTCTGCACGTTGCTGATCGCGGTCATGGCCTCGTACAGCTCGGCAGCAAAACGCCCGTTGGTCGCGCCGACCATCAGCACGCCCTCACCGGTCACGCCGCCGGCAAAGTGCAGGGTGGTGGGCTGCTCCGGCTGCGCGACGTTCAATTCCCAGTCGAAAGTGGCGCCTTGTGCCTTGATCTCGGCCAGAAAGGAGAGCGCCTTGTGCCAGCTTCCCGCGTCGAGCAGGCGCAGGAAGAGTTGTCCGGCGGCGGCATTGGGCAGAGCGAGGTCGTCGCGCAACACCTGCATGATGACGCCCTGGGCGTCGCAGAGCAGGGCAATGCCCGGCGGGTTGTTCGTCGTGCGCCCTTCGGCGAGCGGGGACGACAAATCGCCTGCTGCGCGCTTTTCTTCCATCATCCGGCAATCATCCTTTCCGCCGTTTCGATAGCTTGCTGAGCATCCGGGGCGTAGCCATCTGCGCCGATCTGTTGCCACAAGCCGGGGGCGATGTTGAACGGGTAGCCGCCCACCAACACGCGCGTGTGTCGGTCCAACCCGGCGCGGTGAAAGGCGGCGATCAGATCGGCCACCCGGCTCACGTGGAAGGTCATCGTCGCCGAGACGGCCAGCACGTCGGCCCGGCGTTCGTCCACGGTGCGCAGGACGCTTTCGGTCGGCGTGTTGGCACCCAGGAAGTAGGTGTCCCAGCCCTCCATCTCGAAAAAGTCGGCCACCATGCGCGCCCCGATCTCGTGCAGCTCGCCGCCGACGCAGGCCGCCACCAGGCGATGGCCCTTGCGCGGACTGTCGAAAATGCGCGGGTAGAGCATGGACATGACCAGTTGGGTGGCGGCGGTGCTATAGTGCTCCTGCGCCACGCTGATCTGGTTGGTCTGCCACAGCCGCCCGATTTCGCGTTGGACGGGCTGAAAGACGTTGAGGTAGATGTCTTTGATCGGTGTGCCCTGCTCGACGGCGTCGAGGATCAGCCGGCCGGCGGCGTGGCGGTCGGCGCGCAGCAGGGCATCCAGGTAGGCGCGGGCCAGGCTGGCGAGGGGCGCATCGGGTTCGATCAGGCTGGCCGGCGTAGTGGGGACCTCCGGCAGGCGGCGCAGGCCGGCGTCGAGGTATTTGCTCGCCACCGCGGCAAGGTCGGCGGGCAATTGCGCGCTCAGCACGGCGGCGGTACATTCCACCGTGGTCGGCAGAATTCCGGCCCCAAAGCGTAGCCCGGCAAAGAGCACCTTGCACCAGGCCAGGTATTCGACGAACAGGGCCGGATTTTGAGCGTCCAATGCCTCGGCCAGGTAGGTGAGGTGATAACCGGCGTCACGCACGCTCTTGGCGCGGCCGGGGTCGCCGAACGGCCGCCAGACCTCCGGCTGCTGCTCATATTGACGGGCGACGATGGCCTCGGCCAGCGCGCTCTGCTGCTGGCGGATGGCCTGCGCACATTCGCGCTCGATGTTGCGGGTGAGATTATCCATTGGACACCTCCGATAGGTTATGAATCATGGATTAGAGATAACGACCTCAGCGACTATTGAACCCTTCCCGGAGACTGATACGCTATTGTGTGTGATTCACACCCCCTTTTTATCTTAAAGATCGAGTTCCCGGGAAGTTTTTGTTGTTCACGACATATTCCCCCACCACGTTGAAGAACTCTTGGAAAGATTTCTCTTACACAGCCTGATAAGTATCATGATAGTTAGATATTCGGATAGGTCAATCTCTTCTTCACCTGCAAAGCCTGGCGCGAAGTCCAGGCCGTGTATGCCACCGACCCGGCTTACGTCCGGCAATGGCTGCACCACCTGGCCCATACGCGGGCCGGCGACCCACGCGCCGCCGGGTTCTTCCGGCAAGTGGTACTGCGCGAGCGCGCGCCATTCGCCGGGATGGGTAAGGAGCCAGGGCGTGCTGACTGCCCCGAATGTCATGGAGCGGGCGTGGTGCTGGATGACCGGGGGGAGAAAGCCGTGCGGTGTCCGGTGTGTGAGCCGGGGATAAACGTAGCGCCAGATTCAGAGCGGACAACCACGCGCGCCCACAC
>DAOSNS010000054.1:0-23344 GCA_035373625.1 Anaerolineae bacterium
ATCTGGCGATCCGCTCGAAGCTCGAGAAACGCGGATCTGGCGATCCAACGCGGATTGACGATCCGCTCGAAGCTCGAGAAACGCGAATCTGGCGATCCAACGCGGATCTGACGATCCGCTCGAAGCTCGAGAAACGCGGATCTGGCGATCCAACGCGGATCTGGCGATCCGCTCGCAGCTCGAGAAACGCGAATCTGGCGATCCAACGCGGATCTGGTGATCCGCTCGAAGGTTGAAGCTGCCGTAACGAGAATGATAAAGCCTTAAGTGTCTTGGCTTCCTGGCCGGTTTGGATATACTAAAAGCAGGAAAATCGCGTTGGAATGTTCTAACGTTCTCAGGACTTACGCAAACCGGCGGAACTTTACCGCAGAGCACGCCGAGAGCGTGGAGACTTTCTCATTTCTCGGCGTTCTCAGCGGCCTCGGCGGTGAAAAATGGATACGTCTGCGTAAGTCCTGGGGTTCTAACTTCCGACGGCCTTATGGAGGGATTTTGCGCGTTTTCATGCTTTCTAAGGCGTGCATTGTGGGCGTCTACCAGCGCAAGCTGGAAGAGATGGTGATGGATGCGCCGGAGATGACGTTGTTGGTGGCGACACCGGCTTCCTGGAAAGACGAGGGTGGTGTAAAATTGTTAGAGAGAGCGCATATCCGGGGGTATCGCCTGGAGACGCTGCCGCTGGCGTTCAACGGGCAATTTCACCTGCATTTCTATCCTACCCTGGGCCGCCATCTCCGCGACTTCCGTCCGGACATTGTGCACATTGACGAGGAACCTTACAACCTGGCAACCTATCACGCCAACCGTCTGGCCCGTCGCTGTGGGGCCAAGACGCTGTGGTTCTCGTGGCAAAACCTGTTGCGCCGCTATCCCCCACCTTTTGTATGGCTGGAGCGGTACAACCTGCGCCACGTGGATTATGCCATTGCCGGAAGTCAAACCGCTGCTGCCGTGTGGCGTCAGAAAGGTTATGCCGGGCCGCTGGCCGTCATCCCCCAGTTTGGCGTGGACCCGGAGATTTTTACGCCGCCGGATGCGCCGCGCAACGGAGACGCAATGCACATCGCCTATGTCGGGCGGTTGGTCCCGGAAAAAGGGGTGGATGTGCTGTTGCGTGCCCTGGCCGGCTTAGAGGGCGAATGGCGTGCCACCATCCTGGGCAACGGGCCGGAGGAGGAGCGGTTGCGCCGCCTGGCTGCCGAATCGGGTCTGGCAGAGCGCGTCACGTTCTGCTCTGCCATTCCTTCAACCGCGATGCCGGCGTTTTACCGTACCCTCGACGTTCTTGTGCTGCCCTCGCGGACGCAGCCGAACTGGACCGAGCAGTTCGGGCGGGTGCTGGTGGAGGCTATGGCGTGTGGCGTGGTGGCGGTCGGATCGGAAGCCGGTGAGATTCCCCACGTCATCGGTGATGCGGGACCGGTTTTCCCGGAGAACGACGCCCTTGCGTTGCACGCCGCTTTGAAGCGTCTGCTTGAGTCACCTGAGTTGCGCCGTCAACTGGGCGCGCGGGGGCGGGCGCGCGTCCTGGCGCAGTTTACTCAGCAACAGGTGGCTCAGGCAACCGTAGCCGTCTACAGGGAGATGCTGACATGAAGCTCTGGCACAGACTTGATGGATGGTTTAAGTCTTTGGTAGCCCACAGCTACTACCTGATCGGCATCGTCCATCGCTATATCGGCAACAGCTATGGCTCACGTTGGGAATACGAGGCTGCGGTGGAAGCGTTCAACCGCGCCGTAACCTGGAAGCCGGACTTCGCTCAGGCTTATCTGGATCGCGGCATCCTCTACTGGCGCGAGTTGGATCACCCGCGCAAGGCCATTCACGATCTCACGCTGGCTCTGGACCTTGATCCCCGCCTTCACGAAGCGCAGTTCAACCGTGCCATCGCGCACCAGCAGTTGCGCGAATATCCCGAAGCCATCGCCGATTACCAGGCCTATCTTGCTGTTGGTGGGCATCCTTATTGGCGTGAACATGCCGAAACGATGCTCCGTGAGTTAAGTGAATGGGCGCGCGAGACTCAAACTTGATCACGATGGCTTGAGGCTCTTCCATAATTCCTGGGACACGGATTTTTTCTCAATCCGTTTCACCCGTTAAATCCGTTGACGTTTATAAGAGCGTTTATTTTCGAAGAAGAGGAGTACTACGATGAGCATTGTTATCACTCTATCCAGACAATTAGGCAGTCGTGGAAGCTACATCGGGACTGCCGTTGCCAAAAAGCTCAATCTGCGCTACATTGACCGCGAGATTCTCAGCCGCGCTGCGGAAATGGCGGGATATCCTGACGAGGCAATGGTCACACAGTTGGAAAAGATGGAGCGGGTACCGGGATTTCTGGAAAACATCATCAATTCGATGAATACTATGCCTGCCATTCCCACCATTGCCAGCGCCACCCTGCGTGAGGGCTATGCCTACGATGAACGCCTGGCAACCTTGATGGTTCAAGAGGGACTTAGCCGCGACGAGGCATTTCGGGAGCTGAGCGAACATGAACGCCGTGCCGAGGCGGGAGAAGCCTATCAGGAACTCGTCAAACGGGTCATCCTGGAGTATGCCCAGATGGGCAATGTGATCATTGTGGGACGTGGGGGGCAGGTCGTGCTGAAGGATTTTGCCAATGTGCTACACGTGCGCATCCACGCTCCTGAGGAATTGCGTATTCTCCGCCTGGCCGAGCGGCTGGGCATTGATCAAAAGGAGGCCGAACGCCAGGTCCGCCAGAGTGACAAAGAGCGGGCGCGGTATATGAAGCACTTCTACGATGTGAAGTGGGACGATCCCGATTTCTATCACCTCATCGTGAACACCGGGAAACTCTCGGTAGACCTGGCGACGCAATTGATCTGCGACGCAGCCCAGCGTCTCGCGTTGTCTGCGCCGTAGCTCAATAGCCGGTCAACAAACTGCCTTCGGGGGCGTCGGTGAATACGGCGCCCAACAGGCGCACGTGGAAACGTTCGAGCAGCTCTTTCGCCTGCGCGATGTGGTCACGGCGCGTGTGGCCGGCCTGCACGACAAGCAACAGGCCGTCGGTGCGCACCCCCAGCACCGAGGCATCCACGGCAACCGTCACCGGCGGCGTATCCAACACCACCACGTCGGCGCGCGCTTTGAGGTGTGTCAAAAGCTGCTCCATCTTTTGCGAGCCGAGAATGTCGGCAGGATTGGGGGGCAGCGCGCCACTCGGCAACAGGTGCAGGTTCGGGACGCCGGTTTCGGCAAGGACCAGGGCGCTCTCGCCATCCTGGCTGAGCATGTAGCCGGTCAACCCTGGCTCCTGGGGCGCGTCAAAGCACCGGTGTAAGCTCGGACGGCGCAGGTCGGCATCCACCAGAATCACCCGCTGCCCGGCCTGGGCCATGACCACCGCCAGGTTCACCGCCACCTGCGATTTGGTGGCATCAGGCGCAGGCGAAGAGATCACCACCGTCTCCAGGGGCTTATCGAGGCTGGTAAACGCCAGGTTGATCCGCAACGCGCGATAGGCCTCCGCTGCCGGAGATCGCGGGTCGGTAAGGGTTACGATCGTCGTTTTATCCATCGGCACTCCTAAATCCGTTTGAGCGTTGAAACGTTGGAACGTTGGAACGTTATTTTCGTCCTACCGCCGGTGAAGCGCATACTAACACGGCGGAATCACGCCGATCACCGTCAGGCCGGCCTCTCGCTCTAACTCTTTGGGCTGCCGCACGATGCCGGCCTCCAGCCACTCCAGGATGAAGACGATGACCGCCCCGATGACCAGCCCGAAAATGGCACCTGCCGCGACGTTGATCGTCGTTTTGGGCCGCAGTTTCCGGTAAGAGGCAGGATCAATCACTTCGGCGAATACGCGATCCTCTTTGTTCTGGCGGGCGTTTTGCTCGTTGCGCCATTCCTGGAACAGTTGTGCCCATGTGTTGGCGATGCGGTTGGCCTGCTCGCCATCGTAATCGTCCACATCAATCTTGATCACCAGGCGGTTATCGTCGGCGGCGAAGGTTACGTCATTCTTCAAATCTTTGGCCGTGCGCATGAGATCCAGGCGGTCAATCACTTCTTGCGCGTAACGCTCCGACCACATCGTCGCCGTGAAGTTGTTCAACAACCATTTGGCCGATTGGGTCAGGCCCAGATCCGGGCGCGCCAGTTGGATGGAGACCTCGATACTGGAACGATACACCGGCGTCTGCAACTTGCTAAAAACAAATGCGCTGGCTGCTGTTAACACCACCGCCAGGAGGATAATCCATCCTCGCTGACGAAGGACACGCAGGTAATCCTGTATGCTCACGTTGTTCATCCTCCCCTGAACGTTCGTTTGAACGTTTATGGTAGCGCCAACGGATTCTATCTTCCCCGCAGGCGCGTGCGCACTTCGCGGCAATGGGGACATTCTACGCCGATATATGTCCTGCCGCATGTCGTGCAGACTTTGGCTTGCATCGGCTGATCGTCCGACATCGGCAGTACAATCACCGTCACGTCCGCGCCGTCATGGCGCGACAACCACTCTTCTATGGATGTATTGCCCACCAGCCACCGGCCGTCCTCTTTGTCCTGGCGTACAATGCCCTGTAAAAAGCGTCCATTCAATTCATAGGCCGCCGTGGTCAAATCTCGAATACTGGCTTTACGATATGCTGTCATAATCCTCCCTCTGGGATGATACCCGAGTGCAGACATTATAAACGAAGCGGCACAGAGGGCAAGAGGGGAGGCCTTAAGGGGTGTGCCACAGCACCACCTTCTCGGGGATAGGCGTCTCCCCCATCTGGCGGAAAAGGTACCAGCGCGCCAGATCATGACATTCAAGGGAAAGCAGCCCCTGGCAGCGCGGTATGCTTTGCGCACCACGTTGTGTGGCGGTGAATGGCATACCGATCCAGCCACGTGTGTCGGCAAACGGTGGCGTGACACCCGGCGTGGCAACGACTACCCCGGTCACGTCCACCGGCCATGACACTTTCACGGTCAAGCGCGCGAAATCGCGCAGGGTCCAACGCAGGACGTCCGCCGTCGTGGATTCCGCCGCGACCACTGTGACCTCGAAATCATCCCGTCGCTGTCCACTGCGCACTGCCAGCGTGTCCAGCATTTCTTGCAGTGTCCGTAGATCAGGTGAGGTAGAGGCCATGACCGCCGGTTCTGCCGGCGATGTGGGGCGCACAAAAGCCAATCCCCATGCAAAGCCTACCTGCGTCACCAGCAGCATCAACCCTAGCCCCAGCGTTACGCCACGCCATACCATCGGCAGAGGCACCTTGAGCGAGAATAACAGCGCGATCAGGATTTGCAAAGCGAGCAGCGTTATTGTGCCGAGGATGTAGATCAGGTTGACGTTTCCAGAGGCGCCTAGAAAAGCCACCGTGCTGTTATTGGCGTGGGCTGCTATCGCCAGTCCTGCCGGCACCAAAAAGACAAAACTTACCAGGCCATGCCCGCCAATCCAGGGGAGCAGCGGGGCCGCGATACCCGCGCAGGTCTGCTGTACGCCGTAGCCCGCGAGCAACGCCAGCGGCGCGACCGCAGCGAGCAGGGCCAGTGGTGTCGCGCCGGGGCGCAGGCTTACCAGCAACAATCCCAAGAATCCCCAGAGTGCCAGGGCCATAGCAAAAGGTTCGGCTCTTCTGACGGCCCAGACCAGACTTAGCAGCACCAGGAACAGGGTCGCCGGCTCGTAGAGGAACAGGAGCAAAATGTCGGGAAGGCCGCCCCCGGCGACACGCCATGAAGTCAACCACGCCGCCAGGCCCTCGGCGACGCCGCTCCAACCGTTCCAGCGCCATCCCAGGCCGATGGAGACAAGGAGCGCGCCGATCAGCCCGATGAGCGCCGGCCGGGCCCAGGCCCGCAGTGGCGACCATACCGACGCGCCGATGATCCAGCGATAGAACACCCAGGCAGCCAGCCCGGCGAGCAACACGTCATAGAACGACGGACCGCCGGTCAGCCCGATTGTCAATCCTGCGCCGATGAGTAGCGACGAGACTTGTTCAAAGGGGGCATCGTGGGAATCCCCCATCAAGGCCGTCAACACCATAAGGGCGCCGACGACGCCCAGGCTCGTGCCTTCCAGATGCCGTGAGGCGAAGAGGGCGATCGGCGAGAGGAGCAACAAGCCTGCGGCGACCAAAGCGCCGACATCGCCCAGGCGTTTGCGCCATAGAAAGGGCAGCCCCACCAGCGCCACCCCGGCCAACGCTGGAATGACGCGCGCCAGGCCATCCCCTCCGCCAAAAAGAAGAAACAGCAAGCTGTTGCCCACCAAAAGCAACGGGCTTTCTGTCGTTGAGGCCCAACCTGTGCCGCGCGCCGCATCCAGCGACGCCAGAGCAGACGCGGCCTCATCCGGTGCGAGCGGCGCGTGATTCAGCGCCAGTAACCGCAGCGCCGCCGCCAGAACGAAAATAACTATCCATGCCCAACGTATAGATCGTGACATAAGTGCCTCGTAACTCGCAATTCGTAATTCGTAATTCGCTATCTTCCCTTACAATCGGCAATCACGGCGCGGATGTCCGCTTCCTGTGCCTCAATGCTTGCGACTAACTTGAATTGCACCAAAGCTCTCATCAGGTTGTGCTCGACGTACCTGACTTTGTAGTACACGTTGCCTTCGAGATAATCTGTGAAGAATCGCAACCCTTGTTCTAATGCGAGAAGGCGCGTGGCCGCGTAGAGATAAGCGTAATCGTCCGCCGTGTAAAAGTCGCGCACCAGCGGCAGATACCCCTGTAGAATCGCCCGGCAGAGATCCATATCGAACGTCACCGCGCCAAGGTCTTCTGTCTCTTCGCCGGCCGGATTGCAGCCGGAGCGCAAACAATCGCCGATGTCGTAGTGGACGAGGCCGGGCTTTACTGTATCCAGGTCAATGATCCCCACCGCTTGCCCGGTTGCGTCGTCAATCATCACATTGTCCACTTTGGGATCGCCGTGGGTGGGGCGCAGGTGCAGTCGTCCCTGCTGTTTGGCCTGTTCCAGCACCGGGATGGCCTCGCGACGCTCGGCGAGGAAGCACATTCCGTAGGCTACATCTCCCCCTCTATCCGAAAAATGACCGTGCGCCACGACTGCGTCGTAGTGCGCCAGGTAGCGCGGGGTGATGTGGTAGCCTTCGAGTGTATCATACAGGCGCGTGGAATCCAGGTCGCTGATAAGGCGATGAAAGCACCCCAGGGCGTAACCGACTTCCTGGGCGTGATGGATATCCCGGATCTTCGCATAAGAATGTGCCCCGCCGATGAAAGTGAGCGCGCGCCAGAATCCCCCTTGTTCATCCACCACATAGTCACGGCTGTCGGTGGTGGGGATGATGTGCGGTGTCTCCCAACGGCGCCCCAATGGCAGCTCCGCCCGCAGCCGCGCCTGCACATGATCGGTGAACACACGGATGTTGTGCATAATCCACGCCGGCTGTTTGAACACCCGTTGGTTGATCCGTTGCAGAATAAAAGGAGCCCCTGAACCGGGTGTGACCAGGAAAGTGTCGTTGATGTTTCCTGAACCATATTCCTGAATGTCTATGATCGGCTCGTTGTTCGCTACGAACTGTCGGGCAATGGCTGTGACTGTGTGCATCTCCTTTTCGTTCACACCGGCTTGATGTCCCTGTATGGTTGTGAGTCTCTTGCGTCAGATTGAGCGTTGCCTTTGGGTGCATTGTGCCTTAAACCGGGTGGGAGTCAAGTGCGCTTGCTCAGGGCTTTATCATTCTGAAGTCGGTGTGTACGTGTGTATGCCGGCTCCGGCCGGTTTCCCTCGGCGATTTCAATGACCGGCTTATTTCCTTAACCTCCATGATGGCCTGGCTATATTCAGATGGCCCTACGGGACGCAGTCTCCTGTCCCGTAGGGCCATCTGAGTTTGCCCAACGTTTGAGTGTTGGGAAGCATGGCCTGCTGCTTTCGTTAAGGCTCCACTTCAGAATCCTCGCAACGCCGTGCTTTGCCTTGGCGGCAGCCCTGCCTTGGGCAACCGTTTCAGCACGACATATTCGAGGCCGTGTGCCTCACAAAACGCGCGCTTCTCCGGCCGGTCGCCGTCCTCATTCACCGCATAGATGTCCGGCTTGATTCTGGCGATCTCCGGTTCGGCGTCTACCCATCCGTGCCCTGAGGAAATCAACGCCTGTTTGACGTAGCGGATGGATTGCACCATGTATCTGCGCTCGTTCTGCGGGAATAGAGGATGTCCTTCCCCTTTCAGCAGCCTGATGTTGTCATCATGCCCAACGACAACGTACAAATCGCCTAACGCGGCCGTCTCCTCGAAGAACCGTACATGGCCCGAATGTAGCCAATCGAAGCTCCCCGTGACGACGACTTTCTTGCGCGGCGTTCCATCCTCATCAGCTTCGATCTCGATGGATGCCGCAGGGAAGCGTCGCAGCACATCTTCTGCCACGACGTGGTACGCTATCCCGTGCGCCGCGCAGTACGCTCGCTTTGGGCCGGTGTCGTTCTTCTCATCCACTACCCACACATCCGGCTGGATAGTGTCAACGTGGGGTATGGCATCCCGTTCGACAGGGCCTGTCACCAACGTCACTCCGGCGACGTACCGCAGGGCCTGCAGTATATACATCCGCTCCGCTTGCGGAAACTTCGGCTGCTGTCCCTCTACCTGTTGTATTGTCTCATCAGACCACAACAGCACGTGCAGATTTCCCAGCTTCGATGCCTCTTCCAGGAATCGAAAATCACGTGCTCTCAGATCATCAAAACTTCCCATGACGACGGCTTTCTTCATGATTATCCTCTATCGCGCGATTCTGATGTTTACGTGGAACGACCCTGGCACTTCTTCCTCCGAAACGACATAGATGTATCCACCGCCGCAACCGGAGTACATTGCCCCTGCATACCGGGATTGGTAGTAACCCAGGAGCGCCATCAAATCCACGTTAAGGGTGGGGTGCCGTACCGTATGCGGCAGGATAGCCTCCCAGCACTTCATACACTCGTTCATCGAAGCGCCCAGCCTCTCCGTATCTCGGGAGATGATGGCATCGAAACAATCCTTGCCCGACTGCCCTAGTCTCTTGATCCACGCCGGGTCCAGATTCTTTTCCCCCAGTGGACTGTAGCCGGGGGGACGTTGCGCAACCGGCAGCATGTGTAGCACGCCCTCCAACCAGCGGGCAACGTCGGGATCGTTGTTCGATTCGACATGCACGGGAAAGTAGCCGCCTTCATAAGCGAAGTCGTAGTCAAGCCTGTTGATGCCGGGATAAACGAGACCGGCCATGTCTTGCGATCCCGATGGTGTTTCTTTCCCGGTGTTCTCTGCGGCATATAACTCCCGCATCAACTTTTCGGGGTCACCATCCGGCAGTTTATTGCCCCACAGTTCCATAGCGATGTTGCGCGTACTGGTACCCATTCCACACCGATCCATAAAACGGCAGGTTGGTTCGAGTGCCACAACCACCATCGAGCCGGGCGGCGAAGGGTTATGCTTTGACACGAACGGCTGGTCAATCCACCCGCCCGCAAATGCCATGCGGTAGGGAAGAGAGCCAATAATATCGGTGAGCAGGTTAGTATTTTTCACGTTTGCACATCTCCGGGAAATGAGAAATCTCACCGCGGAGTACGCAGAGAACGCAGAGATTTTTAAGATTTCTCAGCGTTCTCAGCGATCTCTGCGGTAAAATCCTTCACTGGTTTCGGCCTATCCGGGTTGGGCCGGGGTTACGTGCAAGCACTGTGCGTACTCGCACGATTCACTCATCACCCATTCCTCTTTTCTCTACCCATCAATCCCGCACCGTGTGTTTCCCGGCTTTGCGGTCGGCATACTGCTGTTCGATCCAGGCGTAAGTCTTTGCCAGTCCTTCACGGATGGGGGTCTTGGGTTCCCAGCCGAGCACTTGCAGAATGAAGGTGTTGTCGCTGTTGCGCCCGGCGACGCCGCGCGGCGCGTTCAGGTCGTAATGCCGTTCTAGCTTCACGCCGCCGATCTCCTCGGCGATGCTGACGAGGGTGTTGATGGAGATCAACTCGCTCGATCCCAGGTTGATGGGTGTGGCGATCAGGGCGTCGCAGTGCATAATCATATCAATACCTTTCACGCAGTCGTCAATGTACATAAAACTGCGCGTCTGGGTGCCGTCCCCCCAGATGGTGATCTCGTGCTTGCCGGTATCCTTCGCCTCGATCACCTTGCGGCAGATGGCCGCCGGCGCCTTCTCGCGTCCGCCGTCCCATGTGCCGAAGGGGCCATAGACGTTGTGGAACCGCGCAATGGCCGTCTTGAGATGGCGTTCCGCCCAATACTCCTGGCAGAACATCTCGGACATCAGCTTTTCCCAGCCGTAGCCACGTTCGGCCATGGCGGGGTAGGCGTCGGACTCCTTGAGCGCGCGCACGTTGGGGTCTTGCTGCAAGGTGACATTGTAGGCGCACGCCGATGACGAGAAGAAATAGCGTTCCACCCCCGCGCGGTATGCGGCCTCGATCATATGGGTGTTGATGAGGATACTGCGCAGACATTCCACGCGGAAGCGCTCGATGAAGCCCATGCCGCCCATGTCCGCCGCCAGGTTGTAGACTTCCACTGCCCCCTCGACCGCGCGGACGCAGTTGTCAAACTCACTCAGGTCCATGCACAGGCTTTCGACGCCCGGCACGCGCTGATACCAGAGGGGCAGCGGCTTCTTGTCAATGGCGCGGATGCGGGTGAACCCTTGATCGTGAAAGTAGCGGGTCAGCGCACCGGCAATGAACCCACCGGCCCCGGTGATGACGATCAAATCGTCCTTTTTCAGGACGTCCTTTGCTGTGCGATTTTCACTCATTGAACTCATCCTCCTTCAAAAATAGTCGCATAGTCATTAGTCTTGTAGTCGAATCGCCAATTTTCGTCCTCGTTAGTGTGGCTTGCCACATGGCGACTCCTCAAAAAATAGTTTGATAGTCGTTAGTCAGATAGTCCTGTAATCATTTTCATTATCAAGGCTGTACTGAAGGTTCAGTGACACGCCCCCTCAAGAACGGATATAGCCAACAGATTAAGTGGATTTAGTGGATTATATGCTGTAAACCGGCCCAAAATCTGCTTAATCTGCTTAATCTGCTGATAGAAAACAACAGTTTTTGCATGCGGTTGGCATAACACCAGCCCGGCTCGATAAGATATACGGTTCGCCTACAAAAGCGCGAACCGTATATCCCGAAGTCCTTGTCGTCAATAGGCGCAATCAATGAAGATCAATAGAGTACGTTCTGTGCTTCTTCGCTATCAATGTTGTTTTTGTCCACCATGATGAAACCGGTGTCCACAAAGTGTTCGACCGTCTTGCCCTCGATGGCGACTTCGTAGGCGGTCTTGACGCCCAGGTACCCCATATTGAAGGAACTCTGAACGGCAATGGCCTGAAGCGTACCGTTCCTGACCATCTCCTGTAGAACCTGGTTGCCGTCGAACCCAATCGCCACGATCTTCCCGGCGAGGCCCGCCTGCTCAATCGCGCGACCCATGCCGATGGCGGTCGGTTCGTTGGCGCCGAAGATGCCCACCAGGTCGGGGTTGGCGACGAGCACGTTCGTGGTTTGGTCGAGTGCGGTCGGCATGTCGGCGTTGGAGTACTGCTTCGTCACGATCTGCAAATTCGAGTTCTTCGCGATGTAGTCCTCGAATCCACCCACACGCCCGATCTCGGACCCGACGCCGGCGACGTAGGACATAATGGCGATCTTGCCGCTGTCGCTGCCGGTCTTGGCCTTGACTTCCTCGATCAACCTCTTGGCGCACGCGCGTCCTGCTGCGTCGTTGTCGGTGGCGAGGAAGGACACATAGTTGTCCTCGGGGCCGGCGAGCATCGAGTCAATAATCACGACGGGGATGCCGGCAGCCTTGGCCTTCTCCACCGGTGCGATGAGGGCATTCACATCTGAAGGAGCAAGTACAATCGCCTTGACCCCGCGGTCAATCGCGCTCTCGACGATGTTAATTTGCTCGTTGATGTGGCTCTCGGATTGAGCACCCAGGAAGGTGACCGAAAGCTTGGGCGTCTTTTGCCTCAGCTCGGCCTGTGCGGCGAAGGCGCCGGTCTGCACATTCTGCCAGAAGCTGGAGTTGCTGGTCTTGACGATGACGGCAATCTCGATCGGGCCTTCCTTTTCAACTTCCTTGATGACCTCTTTCGTGACCTCCTTGGTGACGATTATCGTCTGGGGCGTTGGTGTCGGGCTGGTGCAGCCAGCCAGAAGCATCACGAAAATCAAACCTAACGTAATTCTAAAAAGCTTCATCTCCTATACTCTCCTTTCTGTTTTCTGGTCCGGCCCATAATGACTGGGTCCGGCATCTGCACGTTCAGGCACGTGCCCCGGCGTGCAGACGTTCGGGGGCCGTTGTTTTTTTATTTACGACTTCGAAGCTGATCAACCGTCACTGCGCCAATGACGACAAGTCCAATAACAATCTGCTGCATAAAGTAGTTTGCTCCTGCCATTGTCAGACCCACCGTAAGTATCCCGATGATAAACGACCCGATCACCGTCCCTCCCACCGTGCCCACGCCACCCATCAGGCTTGTGCCGCCAATGACGGCGGAAGCAATGGCGTTCATCTCATAGCCCGTTGCGCTGTTGGGCTGGGAGGTCGCCATCCGGGAGGCGAGGATAATGCCGACCAGGGCCGAAAGCAGGCCGCAAAAGACATAGTTGATCATCTTGACCTGGTTGACCTTGATCCCGGAAAGCCGCGCTGCCTCCTGATTCGATCCAATCGCGTAAGTGTAGCGGCCCAACCGCGTTCTACTGAGGATAAAGCCAAAGATGATGGCCACCGCGATCATAATCAGCACCGGGTAGGGGATGCCGGGGAATTGCGGCCCCAGTCCAAAGATGGTGCCATTGCCCAGCTTGCCAAAATTCTGTGGGGCTGGCCAGGCATTGGCGTTCGTGATGGTGAGGGCAATGCCCCGGACGACCATCATGGTGCCGAGCGTTGCAATGAACGGCGGTAGCTTCAATCTGGTGATCATCAGCCCGTTGAGCAGACCGGTGACGACGCCGACAGACAAGCCGATGAGCATACTGAGCCAAATCGGAAGCCCGGCTCGCGCAGCGATCACGGCGACCGTACCGGAAAAGGCCACCACGGATCCGATGGAGAGGTCAATGCCTCCCGTGATAATGACAAAGGTCACACCGATACCCATCAGCGTGATCGTGCTGGTTTGCAAGGCCAGGCTGAGGATGCTGCGCATAGTGAAGAAGTTCCTTGCCGTGATCGAAAAGAACGTAAACAACACGATAACGGCGGCGAAGGTAATGAACTTGTCGAGAGCCAGACCGGATTTCCCTGCCTTTTCTGTGCTCTCAGGGCGTTCTTTTTTGATCGGTTCTGTCGGCATTTTGCTCATAGTTGCTCTCCCGTTTGGGTGAATTTTCGGTTAGACATACGTGTGCCTCCTTCTAGCGACTACGCGACACCGGCCGCGTAGTTGAGTATCTCCTCCTGCGTCGTTTGTGCGGTCGTGAGGGTTGCCGCGAGTCGCCCCTCGTGGAGCACCAGCACGCGATCCGTCAAACCGAGAATCTCCGGCAGATCGGAGGAGATCATAATGACCCCCCGGCCTTCACGCGCCAAAACGCCGATAAGTTCATAGATCGCGTACTTGGTCCCGACGTCAATGCCCCGCGTCGGCTCATCGAAGATCAGAATCTTTGAATCGCAGAACAACCACTTGGCTACGACTACCTTCTGCTGGTTACCTCCAGAAAGATTGTTCACAATTTGGGTGAGGCTGGGCGTTCGAATATTGAGGCTCTTGACGTATCGTTGCGTGACCTCGATCTCTTGACTGCGAGAGAGCACGCCGAAACGCCGGCAAATCTCCAACACGTTAGCCATCGTGACGTTCTCGGCGAGCGTCATTTTCACCGCTAATCCCTCCTCCTTGCGGTTCTCCGAGAGGTAAGCGATGCCGGCTTTGATGGCGTCGGCGGGTGAACGCAACGTGAACTTGTGACCGTTCATGATCACCTCGCCCCCATCAATCGGATCGGCGCCAAAGATCGCTCGCCCCAGCTCCGAACGCCCCGCGCCCATGAGGCCGGCTATGCCGAGAATCTCCCCGCGATAGAGGTCGAAGGAGATATCGTGCAGGATGCCCGCGCGCGTGATATGGCGAACTTCGAGTATCTTTTCTGTGGTTGGGACGTTTTGCTTCGGCGGGAATTTGTTCTCGAGTTTTCGTCCCACCATGCGGTTCACGATTTCACCCATGCTGATTGCGGCGTAATCGTCGGTGCTGATCGAACGCCCATCGCGGAGAATGGAAATGCGGTCCACGATATGCTTCAGTTCGTCAAGGCGATGGGAAATGTAGATGATTGCGACGCCGTGATCGCGCAGCGTATGGATGATCCTGAAAAGTTCGTTGATCTCGGATTCCGTCAACGCGCTCGTTGGCTCATCCATGATGAGCACTTCTGAGTCGAAAGAAATGGCTTTGGCGATTTCCACCATCTGCTGTTTGGAGACGGGCAACTGATTCAGCTTGATCGTCGGATCCAAAGACACGTTGAGACGGGCCAGCATCGCTACTGCGTCGGCGTTCATCTTTTTCTCGTCGAGCGTTCCGAACCGGGTCAGGGGTTCCCTGCCGATGAAGATGTTGGCCGCGACCGATAGATGTGGAATCAGGTTAAGTTCCTGGTAGATGATCGCGATGCCGGCTTCACGAGCCTGGGTGACATTGCTGAAAGTGACCGGTTTTCCCTTGTACCGGATCACCCCTTCATCAGGCTGATAGACCCCGCTCAGGATTTTCATGAGCGTTGACTTACCTGCGCCATTTTCACCCACCAAAGCATGCACTTCCCCGCGCCGCAGGTTGAACGAGACGTTGTCAAGTGCTTTCACGCCCGGGAAACTCTTGGAAACGTTCTCGACCTCAAGAATGATCTCTTGTGTGGGTGATGCGCTTTTTACTTCCATGTGTACAGACTCCCGTGCAACGACATTGTGGCATTGCCCCCTATGCGACTTCGTGTGGTATCGTTACCATATAGAGCTAGAGAAAAACAACTACAAAGGTATCCCATGAAATTGGCTACTAACCGTCCAGTTGTTTCAGTGCCTGCCCACTCGATTGGCGGACGACAATCTTGGTCGGCAAAACGATCTCCTGGTAGGCTTCTGGGGCCTTTCCAGATAGCCGCGCCAACAGTAACTCGGTGGCTTGCCGCCCCATCTCATAGGCGGGCTGGGCGGCAACCGTAAGGAAGGGATCCACAACCAAGTCCGCGGGCAGGTCGTCGAAACCCACCAGGGCCAAATCCTCCGGCACATGCAGACCGGCATCCCGCAAAGCCCGCAGAGCACCAATAGCGATAAAGTTGTTGCCGGCGAACAGGGCGCTTGGACGCGGCGTCCTCGCCAGCGCCTGCATTGTCATATCGTAGCCGCTTTCCAGCGAAAACTCGCCATAGCAAACCGGCGCTGCATCGGCATCCACGCCCGCTTCCGCCAGTGCGCGCCGGTAGCCGGCCACGCGATCCTCAGCCGTGGAAACTCCCTGTGGGCCGCTCAACATAGCAATCCGGCGATGTCCCAGTGACAGGAGCAGACGTGTCAGTTGATAGGCGCCGCCTTCGGAGTCGCAGCGCACCACATCGGTCTGGGGATTGGGAATCCGGCGGTCCAGCACCACCACGGACGTATTCTGGCCTTGGATAAACTTGATCGGTTCGATCGCACTACGCGCTGGCACCAACAACACCCCGTCCACCTGCTTTTGCATAAGCACGTGCAGGTACTTATCTTGCTCGGCCTCTGACTCGTCGGTGTTACACAAGATCACGTTGAACCCGGCATCGCTGGCTGCATCCTCGACCCCGCGCGCGACCGTGGTCCAGAAGGGGTTGGAGATATCGGTCAAAATCAATCCCAGTGTATCAGTACGCCGCGAACGCAAGCTGCGGGCCAACACATTAGGAACATACCCCAGGTCGGCAATTGCGGTTTCTACACGCGCGCGCGTCTTCTCATTCACGTAACCAGAGTTGTTGATCACGCGGGAGACCGTAATGGGGGCAACGCCTGCCCGTTTCGCTACATCACGTATGGTGACCATGAACCAGATCACAGAACATGGATATGGTACCGTTTTCCTGGTACGCTTACCATATTACAACAAAAATCCGCAAATGTCAAGAGGTTTTTTGATTGATTGATCAAAGTGCTCCTCATTGGGGGGTGAAAGACCGCTATTAGCAGCCGCTGCGTGCCGAAGCGGTAGAAGACCCGATCCTGGACCGCGCGGGCCACCGTGACCAGGTTGGGCAGATTTCCTACCTGCCCCAGGTATTCGACCGTGCTGTAGGCATTGTTGCTTACGTGGATGCACAGTTGTCGGTGAAAGGGCATCTGCTCATCCTGCAGCGGGGTGAGGAGCTGCTCGGCCGCTACCCCATTGGCCTTCTCATCGCTGCGCACGCGCCGCACAATGAGCGGCACGACCTACTGCGGGTCGTCAGGATGCTCTCGCTTCGGTAAGAAGGCGGTGACGGAGTAGCGATGTCCGATGGTGACCGGTTTGTTCCCTGCCACCGGGTTGGGCTGGTAGACGTAATTCCGGTCTTCCAGCGTCCGGGCAAAGGGGCGGGGGATGGGGACCGCGTCTGTCCCCAGCAGCCAGAACGTGCGACGTTGCCCCCAGCTTTTACTGGCTCGACAATGCTAAATTACCTCAGCCGCTCCCGTCGGAGTGCCAAATTCGACGGGAGGGATGCGTAATCCGTCAACATTGGCCTGGATTTGCCGATTCGGGTCGAGCAGAAAAGCGGTGGAAGTCGAATCTAACATTGTCGAGCCAGGTATACCCGTCATCAAAAATACGGGCACCCGAGCGGCGCCATCAAAATGGACTTATGCCATAACCCATTTCTCATAGTACAAAGTAAAGTAACTGACAGGGTCGCGCCCTGTAATCCGCACAGCCCAGTTACCAACGCCTTGCTTGGGTTCGTGCCAATCCACCGGCTGACCAGGGGCCACAACACTCTGCAAAACATGTGTGGTGTCTTGCCAATACCTGTCCAATTCCCGTAGTTGTATTATGACTGCGCCAGAGCCTACTGTGCAATAAACATCAGCTCTGTCATGATCATCGAAACATACTGCAAACTGGTTGCTACTCGTGCCTGTTGGAGGATAGATCGGGGGATCAATCTCATACGTAATTCGATAAGGTTTAGGCGTTTTGATGCTCCAACGAGAAATGCCTACGCTGATGTCCTGCCAGGTGAAGATTTCACCAGCTACCCCTCCTGTCTCGACAGGTACAGAGAGTTCAAATGCGCCCGATTCATCTGGTCGTCCCAGAGGGGTCACCGTAATCCCGATTTTGAAGTCCCCATTCTTAACCAGTTTGAGGAATTCCTCTACATCTTGTTTCCGCGGCCCCTTAACAAACACACGGAATTCGTTGCCCTCAATATCCTCAAGCAAACCGATTGTCTGCCAGTACTTGACCAGTGGGCTATCGAACTGAAGCGTACTTTGTGGTTCCATGGTATATCTCCTTTCTAATCTAAGGGTCAGCGACACAACGAAACCCTGTAAACGCATCTGAAAAATAAGCATCTTTTGGAACACGATAGGCTATGTTTTCGATTTTTGAATCGCCACCTCCTCCTTTCGTACTTAACACCCGAGGCGGGTCTTGAGAAGTATCGGTCCAGGAAATTGTAGGCGTGTAGTAGCTGGTACTGGTCCATTCCCAAACATTGCCCGCCAGGTCGAAAACGCCATCACACGATACTCCCTGTTGCGTAAGGCCCACGGCTTGTGTCTGGCGTTTTTCACCGAATTCGCTCAACTCCCAGTAATAAAAATTAGCGAGGTCGTGCGTCGGGGTTATAGGATCGTTGCCCCAGGGCCACCAACGTCCGTCGGTACACCGCGCGGCCCGTTCCCATTCCTGTTCTGTAGGCAGCCGCCGACCCAACCAGGCACAGAACTGCGCTGCCTGTAGTGCCGTCACGTTGACTACAGGGAATAAAGCCTGTGCTGGTGAAACATAGGTAGACGGTGGAGCGTTAGGCAATGAACAAACGTTGGCCTCGACACAACGAAGATATTGTTGGTTCGTTACCTCGTTAATATCCATCGTAAAGGCCGGCAGTGGGTAGTCGGCTGACGGTAGATAGTTTTTTGAATCGCGTGGTTCTCCGGCACGCCCCAAACGCACCGTCGCGGCAGCGACTTTAGCAACAGGTGCATTTCCCTGGGCCAGTTTGAGCAGCCGTTTTGGTGCTTGAAGTTTGACATAAAGCTGAATGCCCACCACACTTAGAATGACGATCCATAGGGCTGCCATAGCCAGCAGCCATCGCGTTCTGATTGCCACTTTACGTTCCGCTTGGGCACGGGCATTGGACGCTTCCGCTAATTCATGTTCCCTATCGGCACGGTCGGTAACCTCCTTGAGAAGTTGCTGCGTTAGCTCAAGTTCACGCTGCTCTTGTGCTTTCTGTTCGGCGGTTTGCCGTGCAAGCAGTGCTTGTGAAGCATCCATAAATTCCTGTTCCAGGTCAGATAACTCATCGGCGTGCATGAGTGCCCATTCTTGTGCTTCCACCAACCGCGCACCGCGATATAAGGCTCCCTCGTCCTTCCCCAGGCTTTTCCATTCTTTGGCCGCTTCACCTAAACGGCGTTGAATTCGTAGGTTCTCTCTGTTCTCCTCCAACCATGCGCGCAATTGCGGCCACTCGCGGATCAAGGCTTCGTGCGCGACTTCGACAACCTCGTTATCTACGGTAATCAATCGTGCGTCGGCCAACGTATCCAACATATCCACGATTGCGTCCGGCCTTTTTCCACCGGGTACGAGTTCTGTCAACGTAACGCGGCGGCGTGTATCTTGCGTGCCTTCACCTAACTCGGTCAGGCACAGGAAAATGTTGCGTGCTATGGCCTGTTGTTCCGGCGTCAATCCACCATAAACGGTTTCAGCGGTCCTGGCAATTGCTCCCTGCACGCCGCCGGCTTCTGTGTAGCCGGCAAGTGTCAACATACGGTTTTCACGGCGGTGCCATGTCTCCAGCAGGGCGTGGGATAGCAACGGCAGTGCGCCCGGTTCATCGCCGACATCGCGCAACATCAAATCCACCAACCCCGACTCAAACTCCCAATTGTTGCGGCGTGCCGGTTCTTCGATAGCGCGCCGCAGTTCATCTTGGGTCATTTGGCCGATGTATGCCTGGTGTCTCTCTAATGCTTCCCGCAACGTGTCAAATTGCGCACAGTGGGCGTAGAAGTCAGCACGCAAGGCGATAATGATAACGGTTTGTCCCTTGGTCTCCGGCGCGACAGCATACATCAAGTTGCCGACAAAGGCATGACGCTCTTCCGGGTCTTTACACGCAGTGAACAACTCCTCAAATTGGTCCACGATTAAGAGTAGACGATTGCTGCGCGGATCCCCTGACACAGTCGTCTGGCTGAGGAGTTTGAGAACGTATAGGTGAAGGCTACGATCATCGCTTTTCAGATCGTCAATCAGGGTTGATGTCGCTGTCACGGACTCAACAGTGCGGGTTAGCGTAGTGGCTAGTGCCTCCAAAGGGTGGGCTGTAGGGGTAATGATATGTATTGGCCAGCGTGTACTATCCTCTGGCAGTTGTGCGCCATCAGCTAAGGGCATCCCCCGACGCAAAGCCGGCACAATACCCGCGCGCACCAATGAGGACTTGCCGCTGCCAGAAGCCCCCACCACTGCCAGAAACCGTTGCTCGCGCAGCCGCCCAACCAAATCGGCGGTGAGTTGCTCGCGCCCGAAGAAAAGGTCGGCGTCGTTCACATCAAAGTAGCACAAGCCCTTGAACGGCGGTTTACCTTTCCAGCCAGGAAACTCGGCGTACAGCCTTGTACTTAACTCCTTAATTTTCGCCGGTGCAGTACTAGTACAGAGCGGGGCAATCGCCTCAGGGTGGCTCTCTAGAATATATATCAGCAAACGCTCAAACTGATATTTATCGCCGAGCCACAGGATTATACCGCGTGCTATAGCTTCCTTACGTGCCTGCTGCTCGGCTTGCTCGATCTGATCCGCCAATTCGAACAACTGGCGCTGGCGCGCATCCTTAGAATCCAATTGCTCGCCCAGTACTCGCAAGAACAGTCCCAGTGCATTTTCCTGGGCATCTGTGTGTTGACGATACAGGAAATCCACAATCACCTGGAAGCGTTCAAGCCGAGTTCTGGCTTCAGGCAATTGATCTCGCCAACGACTGAGGCGGGCGTCAATGAAGATGGCATGTATTGCCTGCTCACTGCCAAAGCTTTCGCTATCGGGGAGTACATGTCTTAAACGATTGTAAAGTTGCGAAGGAAGTCCCAAAGGCGTTTCCGGCATATTATGTATATCAACTTCCAGCGCGATACAAAGGGCGCGCAGGTCATCAATATTATAGGAACTGGTAATAGATTGTTCCAATTGACTCAACAAATTTGCCATGGCTTTCTCCTTATCCCAGGCGATAGGCCGCTTCTTGAACTGGCGCGTATGGTGCTTGAAGAGGAGCAAGTGTTCGGCCCGCCGAAATCGGGATCGCTGCCGACAGCGTTGCGCATGCCCTGGGCGCAAACTTCCCCGCCGCTGCCATCCGGGTTGTAGTGCATGATCGTCGCGTGCCGGACATCCGCTTTGATGTAAACGTTGCACGACGATCCCACCGAGACAAAGAGACGAAATCAATGCGTGAAGGTGTTCAACGAACCCGCCCCCGGCGGCGGCCCATGATGGGCCGTTGACGCGCAGAGGCGGGTGGGGTGTTCTTGTGCAAGTGTTGTTCTGTTGTTGATGTGGTGCGAAATACCCACCACGGTGGTCAAATCGCCGTTGGTCTATCCTTTTGGTCGGGCAATGTTGTGAAGATGATGATATGCAACAATCCTAGTATAGCATGGGAATTGGAGAAAATCAATAGTGCGCCATTGCGTCTGAACATTCAAGACAACGGCTGTACCCGGCGAAGCCGACGCGCTCCTCCATCGAAGAATCGCCCCAATGCGAGAGGTGGATGCCCCCCCGGTACGCTCCGGTGGGGGGCGCTTGAAACTCCACGATCTCGTAGTTGGCTTCGCCGGTATATCAACCAAACATCTACACCGCCGGCGCACAGATACCCGCATCAAGACTCAGGGAGTAAAGATGATGACCGTATAGGTGAATTGCTGTGGTTGCCCGGCGATGATGACATTGCTTACCGTCACCTGGTAGGATGTGTCGGTGATGGGCGCATCGGCAAAGTTTGCCTGTGGTTCCCAGACCAGCGTATTCTCACCGTAGCCGTTGACGACAGTGTTTTGCTGGAGTGCCAACGGTTGCCCTTCGCGCGTCATTGTCACCGTCGCTTGGCTGAAATCCGCCTGGGGATAGGCGAATGACCAACGCGGGTACACCACCTGGTAGGGCACATAACCTGATGGGGGCCATGCTACAAATGCTTCCCGCGTGGCCGGACGTGGCTTCCACATATTGTCGAGGTCAAAAACCCACAGCGCATTGCTTGCAGGATAGTCGTCACGCGGCGGGATATCGCCCGTGCCCATCCACTGCGTTTGGGGGTACAAAATCCAGCGACGATGCCCAACGAAATAGTTGCCGCTGCCCGGATCATAGACATAACCACTGATGGCGTCCGGGCCATAGCGTCCCAGGAAAAGGTTGGAGCTTCCCGCTCCTTCTCGCCCATCCGCCGTGTAACATATCCAGCTTTCATCGGGGCTATGGCTCAATTTGCGGTTGACGCTCATCATCAACGCTGCTGCCTGCGCTTTGAGGTTGTAGGTGTCGTTGAAACCTGTCAGTGGTGGGATCCCAGCCATTGAGCGGAAATAGTTGATCCGGCGCAGTATTGCCGCACGGAAAGTCTCCGAGGTGATGCCCGCGCCGCAGCTGGCATGGTTGCCCGTCCAGCCGCTATCAGTATTGGCGGATCCCAGGTATTCCTTCAGGTACAGAGACCGCGAGGCTTCACGGCTCTGGGTATCCACCCACGGAGGTGGCGAGAACGGACGTTGCACCAGGGGTAAATAAACGAAATAATTCCATTCCTGAAGTGCCGTTGTCCCCGCTACACGCGCCGGCCACGTGGGTGGCGTGCCGAGCCACGTTTCCTGTGTATCCAGGCCGGCAGCGACCCAATTTGTGAAGAGCAATCCCATTACCAGGGGCAGCCACAAGGCTCTATAGGGTAGCGATTTGGATACCATCTTATACATTCAGCACCTCCTTATCTTTCACTGAAGTGCCCACCACCCGCTCGCCCTACGCCAGATGTTCCGGGGTGAGCGCGTTGCGCGTGATAGGCCGCGATTGAGCGATGGCGCCAGCGCCTGCCCAGCCGTCGCGGGTACAGCCACGGGCACTTGTTCCCTAAAAAAGCAATACCGGGGCGGGGGGCGCACCACAGATGTGCCTACAGGATAGGAACTTGCGCCCCTTGATCCGTGGGGACGCTTGAATCGTGCCGGAGTGATTGAGCATATTCTGCATTATGCCAAAAGGTCTGGTAGCCGGTAAATCTTTTTCACCCTTACCATCACGGATGAGGATCTCGCGCCGGGAAAAATTCACGTTTTTGACACGCAGGCGCACACATTTCATCAGCGCATCCCTGTGCCATAAAGCAATTTCGCCATCAGTTGGTGGACACCGTTCATAATTTGCCAGGATCAACCGCGCTTCTTTACGGGGGTGAGGACGGCAAAATGTATTCATAAAATTCAAGCATTTCCATATTGACTTGTATGATTGATGAGTATATAATGTTTATGTTAAAAAGCAATTGTGGAAGTTCTCCAGTTATGGATACACGTTTGACCCTAAAACCCGGACAGCCCGGCACGAAGCAATGGGTAGACAAATACGGCGATCGGCTGGTGTGTGTACATTATCGCTATGATGCAGCCCGGCGGAAGCGCTACAAGACGGTCGAATTGATTGTCGAAGAGGTGGATTGGCAACCGCCGCCTGCACTGACGGAGAGGGATAGGATGGTGTATGTGCAGGTCAAGTGGGGGGAGGTGGAGGTGGCGCGTCGGGTGAAGGAAGCCGGCGGGACATGGAACAGGCAGAAAAAGGTGTGGGAGTTGCGCTACGATCGAGTGGTGGACTTGGGGCTGGAAGGGCGGATTGTGGGAGAAGTGGGATAGCTGAATCTTGAGCCAGCGGGGGAAAGGTGGTCGTTCTAGATAGGCGGGATATGAAGGTGGCACATTAGAGATGCGCAGAAAAGTATATATATCTAGATGCAAGCCTGGTTGACTGACAAAAAAAGTTAGAAGGCGTGTTTCCAAGTACCGCAAGGTGCG
>DAOSNS010000055.1:0-22881 GCA_035373625.1 Anaerolineae bacterium
CAGTTTCGTTTTTGTTAAGGTGCCCTCTTTTGTTATGTAAATCTAAACTCAAGTTTTCAAGGGGTGAACATGAAAAAACTAATGTCCGGCTTGCCATTCCTTTTCTACAATGTGCTGGTCAACGGGCTGTTTTTCCTTTACTTCACGCTGGTCCAGCCGACGCTGCTGGCGCGCCTGGAGCGCGTGCCGGAGCAGACGGACGTAGCCCTGGCGCTGTTTCTGGTGTTGATGGCGGTCGCCGAGCTGGTAGGAGTATGGCTCAAATTTCCGGCTTTGCGCGAGAATCTACAGGCGTGGTATAAGGAGTCTGCGTTGGGGGCATTTGTATGTGGGATGGTGGCGTTGGCACACCTCGGGCTGATTATGTCCCTTTTTACCCTGAGCACGACGCAGGCTTTTGGTTTGGATTGGGACAACGATCCGCCGTTCTGGTTAGGTCTTTTGGGACTCATCTTCTTTGCTGCGATGATCGCCAAAGAAGGTGTCTTGTTGGAGATTCTGACAAACGTGCTGAAATACCCGCAGAACCCAACCGGGCATTATGTGCCGTCGTTCTTTCAGGACCTCTACCGGCGTACCTCTAGCCTAAGCACCGTGCTCGGCGACGTGCTGCTGACGCTCTTCAGCGCGGTGGCCTACACGGTGACATGGGAACGGTTTTTCGGCGGTGTGCCGTTTTTGGCGACGACGTTTTGGGGACGGCTTGGTGAATATCTTACTGCCGCTGGCTTGTTCTGCATGGTCTATCCGGCTACACAGTTGCCCGCGCTCATCCAAACCTGGTACACGCGCCAGTCGTTGAAAACGCGCCTGATTTCAGCCGGGAGCTTTTTGTTGACCATGGTGATTGCCATTTTCAGCATGCCGCGTGTGTGAGGGCAGAGTGGTGTACGCCGTTTTGTGGCAAGCGTTGTCTTTCGACCGGAGTTAGCTGTGATGAAGGCAGAATTCCGCCAACTGCGCCAGGACTTGGGTGTGCCCACGTGCCTGGAGTTCTCACAGACAATCGAGCCTGAATACTGAAGGGATGTTTTCCTATGCGAGACTTTTTCCGTCGCCTGTTCCGTAACGAAAAGGTTTTCATCATCGCCAACACCGCCTTCTGGCTGGGATTGGGGGTTTTACTGCTGACCGACCCGCTCCGCCTGGCCGTGGGCGGGTCGCTGCTGGCGTTGGCGCTCGGCGGCTACTTGCTCTACAGCGGGCTGTCCCCCAAGATTGCGCGCGGGATGGCGCAGCCTGAGACTGCCCGCATCCTGGCAGCGATCTTTGGCCTGGTGGCGATTGTGGCTGCGGTGTTGATGTTGGCCCACGTGCTCAGCGGCGGCGTGGAGAGCCGGGCGCAATCCCGGCGACGGGCAATGGAACGCGAATTGGCTCAGGCCGCCAGCGGCGGCACGTGGCTTTCTCTATCCAATCTGGGGCTGCGCGAAATCCCGCCGCAGGTCTGGGAATTCGCACACCTCACCCAACTCGACCTGAACGGCAACCGCATCGAAGTGCTGCCGCCCGACATTGCCCGGCTGACGAACCTGGAACGGCTCTCGCTCGACGGCAACCGGCTGGAAGCCCTGCCGCCGGAAATCGGTCAGCTTTCGCATCTGGCATGGCTCGACCTCGACAACAATCGCCTGACGACGCTCCCGCCCGAATTCGCGCGCCTGCAATCGCTCACCCATCTGCAAATCCAGTACAACCGTTGGAAGACCTTCCCGGACGTGATTCTGGAACTGCCCGACCTGGAATTGCTCTTCCTGGCGGGCAACCAACTTGGTGACTTGCCGCCCTCGCTCACACAGCGCGCGGAGGCCGGGGAACTTAACCTGTGGTACAAGCCGAACGCCTCGCGCATTGACTGGACCTCGATCCTCGTGATTGGATGCGGATTTGTGCTGCCCGTGCTGCTGAGTGTGGTCGTGGATCGTTGGTGGACGCGCCGTGAGCAGGCGCAGCAACAGGTGGCGCAGGAGACAGGGGAGGTCTTTGCCATCCCCCCGATGTTGCGCGGTTCCACGCTCTTCGTTATATTCTCGTTATCGGCGATAAGCCTGTTTATGTTGATTGCCGCACTCAACGGCCCACAAACGGGGGTAACTATGACAACCGGCATAGGGCTGTGCCTGCTCTTCGCCCCGTTGATTATTGGCGGATTGGCGTTCCTCCTCCACAATACCGGCATGGTGATATTGACCGCCGATGGTGTGATGCTATGCCGCCCGGGACACAGACAGTTTTTGCGTTATGACGAGATTGTGGCAGTCAGTTCGCAATTGCAGCTCCTGAGGCCCGGCATTGTGATTAGCGGCCGGGGGCGCAGGCTGTGTATTCCCCGCACGCTGGAAAACCGGCCTTATTTCTACAACTTACTGCTTCAGCGGGTTGCACCTGAGGTGCGGGATAACGCCCTGGGGAAGACCTCTGCTCCCACGACCCATGACGGGCCGGTCTACACCCTTGCTATCAGCCGCCGCACATGGACGCTTTACATCGCCGGGACAGTACTCCTGTTCTTTATCTATCTGGGTATCGGTCTAATGGGGATATGGAGTGGGTTGGCACAAGGCATTGTATTTAACGCCTCCCGCCTACGCGATGCACTCCTTCTTTTTCTGATGGTCAGCGTTATCTTTGTGCCGGCACTGATCATTGTGATCCACGGTCTGGTGACGAAATACGGACCATTCAGGATGGAACAACCGATCGCCTGGCAATTTTATCGGGATCGTATCCGCTACCGGTTGCCACGCAGCGATTGGTACGAACGGTCCGCGGGCGATTTGCAAGGCGTGTTCCTGCACCCACAAGTTAGCTATGTGCGTGCGCAAGGCATTGAGCAGCCGGTGACGCTCTATATGCTCGTTATAGAATTCAACGATGGTGTCCGACTGGTCATTGACCAGGAACGCGCCTCCCAGTTCGGCCAGACGCCGGAGCGGCTGTATACCCTGATCAGGGGGCTCTATAGACTTTGACGGTATTTTCATCCCTTATGGGTGCTCCCCAGGAGCATAGCGACTGCGGTAAAAGTCGCCCCTGTCCTGAAATGCCCCCTTGACGACCTCAGGGCCTTATCATTCTTGCTTGTTCCGAGGGGAATGCCGGTTCCCCGTCTTTAGCTGATATAGTTGAGACATAGCCAGCTGAAGTCACTGCAACGAGAATGATAAAAAAAACCCTGTTGATGACCTGCCTGTTGACCATAACAGAAGTTGTGCCATAATTTACTGGCGATCAGCTTTCAGCTATCGGCGATTAGGGAGCAGAAATCAAGTATCCGGTTTCCGATCTCATTACTCATTTCACATCTAAGGAGCGAGTCAACCATGTCAGACAAAACACAACCTTCGATTTTGGAATTACAGGCCCGCTGGAACAAGATTCGCGTCGCCAACTTGTACGATGCGCTCGATCAGATGGGCTACGGCAATCAGTGCCTCGACCTGAGCATCCGTCCGCTGTTCCCCCACCAACATCTGGCCGGTGTTGCGGTGACGGTACGGGGTAGCCGCGATCCTTCAAGCTGGGAGGAGAAGAAAGCAGCAATGGAAAAAGCCCAGGCCGAAGGGAAGCCCGTTGCGACCGGCCCGAACTTGCACGAATGTCTCTTCCCCGGCTGCGTGGTCGTCGTGGATGGCGGCGGCGAGCCGCACACCGGCAAGTTCGGCGAGATGACAAGCTGGGACTTGAAGCAGCGCGGCGCGATGGGGATCGTCATTGATGGCTTCATCCGTGACCGCTGGGGGCTGGAAGTCATCCCCGACTACACCGTTTGCGCCAAGGGGACATCGCCCATCGAATCCGCCAAACGCTGGAGCATCGTCGCCGTCAACGTCCCCATCGGCATGCCCGGCACACTCACCAGCATGGTGCGCGTGCGTCCCGGTGACTGGATCGTCGCCGAGGAGGATGGCGTCATCGTCGTCCCGCAGGAGATTGCGATGGAAGCCCTGGAAAAAGCCGAAGACATCGAAGCCCGCGAGCAAGGCATGCGCGAGGACTTCGCAAAGGGCATGTCGTTCAAAGAAGCCTACGAGAAGTGGGGAAGAGCCTGATGATTTTGTATTTTAGATTAAAGAACACCATCTGATCCATCAATTATGTTGACTTCTCAGGAGAGGGATGAAATGGAAATCAATCTCACTGAAGAACGTGCTTTTATTTTGCAAGCACAACTCACCGTGGATCAGGCGGAGGGGCGTGCCTGGAGCCGTAAAATGGATGCGTTTGGGACGATGGCAAAAGTGGGCAGCCTGTTGCAACGCCCCAAAGACGACGATTTCAAGTTGTTGTACAAAGAACAGCGCTATGAACCCTTCTGGCACATCGTTTGTGATGCACGCTACGTCTACGAGCGCCGCGGCGAGTACTCCCTGGCGTTCAGCGACCCGGCGGTCAAGTCGGTGACGATTGACAGCATGGAATACCCGGTCTGTAGCGGTAAAATCGTCCTCACAGGATTGGAGCATTGCCGTGAAGAGCTGCATACGGATGTCTTCTTCAATGGCCTGACGAGCACCCGAACGCCCGGTCTGGCCGACTATTTGAAATATGCCGCCGTCGAGATTCCCGGCGATGAGCTGGATGACTTTTCGGCCGGTGACGCCATCGTCGTGCCGCCGGCAGCGCGCGCCTCGGCCATCGTCCACGAAGTGCTGATCGAGATGATCAAAAGTGTGAAGGCCGAACATATCCTTGAGGACCGCATTGACGTGGCCAGGATTGATCTCTATTATCGCCCCGTGTATGCCTTCCAGTATCGCTGGCTCTCCAAAGAAAAAGAGGCCATCGTGGAGTACGATGGGCTGACCGGACAGTGGCAGACCGGCGGGAAGACGTTCCAACAGTACATGGGCAAGATTCTCGATCCCGACTTTCTCTTCGATGTGGGCGTCGAAACGGTGGATTTACTCGTCCCCGGCGGCGGCCTCGCTATCAAACTGGCGAAGAAAGGTCTCGACGTTGCACGTGGCTCGAGGAAAGAAGGATAAACCCCAGCCACACGTCAATCCATACTCATAACTCACAACATGGCATCTTTGCTTCCCATCATCACCACATGGGCCGAGTGGGGGCGGATGTTCACCAACATCGCGCAGTGGACGGCAGCGGTGCAGGAGATTTGCCATCGCCATCACCTGCCGGTGCAGCATGTCAAAGCCGGCTATCCGGGCACAAATGCCGTTTTCGTTGTGGATGATACCTATGTCGTTAAGATTTACGCCCCCTTCTGTTCCAACGATTTCGAGCTGGAACGTGAATTGTTCACAATGCTGGGCAACCAGTCTTCTATTCCTGTGCCTGCGCTTATCGCCCAGGGCATCCTTGAGGATCAAATGCAGTGGCCTTATATCATTATCGAGTTTCTGCCGGGGATACCCATCCGCGAGGCGCGTGCGCATATTCCTCACCGCCAACAAGTCCGTATCGCCGCTGACTTGGGCGACATCATACGTCATCTTCATCAACTGCCCATTGCACCGTTCACCTCCCTGGATCACACCCCGGCCGGATGGCAGACGTTCGTACAACATCGCATGGCCGAAGCCGCTTCTCCCGCGCAGTGGGAGGGGATTCTCCCGGCAACGGTCGTCGCCGAGATTCCGGGGTTTCTCGCTTCCGTCCTGAATAGAAAGGCTGACGACATACCGCTGGTACTCATGAATGGCGATTTGACCGAGGATCACATCCTTTTGCAACCCAACAACGGCAAATGGCATATCTCTGGATTGATTGACTTTGGCGATGCGCTCGTTGGTCAAAAGGAATACGAATGGATTGCCTTATGGTTCAGTGGATTAAATCGTGATTACGAATGTCTGACAGCGTTCATGAATAGCTATGACTCGCGCATCAGATTGGATGACGAATTCTTCACAAACGCAATGGCATTTACCTTCCTCCATGAGTTTGCAACCGACATTTTAGCCTTGACGTTGCACGCCTCAGGTCATCCTCCCATCACGTCCCTGTTGGAATTACAAGCGTTACTGTGGCAGTGTTGATCACTCTTTGGCCAAGAGACGCCGGTATCAGCCAGAAACGGGGAACCGGTGTGCTCCGCAGAGCAGTAATAAGGCCCTGCATACGACCAAAGCGCTATTGAGTCTATCTTTTTTTGAAGTATACTAAGAGTATATAGGAACTTACGCGGCGTGTCATTTTTCGACAGGATTCTCAAGATTGGGGAAAGCTTTATGATGGCTTTTCTATTCCGTTATAAAGAAGAGGCAAACTGCGTGACCACTGTGGACAATCAAATGACGTGACGCTTGCAAAACTAAGGTGCTTTATGACAAATACGATATTGATAATAAATGAGCATGCTGCCGAAAGTCGGTTCCTGGTCGAGGTATTGGAACCTCAAGGTTACACCGTGCATGTTTTGCCTGTGACCAAGATAACACAAGAGACCTTTACCGAATTTCTGCCCGATCTTATGATATGGGATATCCAGTTTGCTGAAGCTTATGGGCACCTGAAAGCTCAAATTCAGGATGCCATCCCGGTGATCTTCAGTGGAGCCATAGATACAGACCTGGACCGTGGGGAAGTTTTTGCCCGTGGCGGCGTGGACTATCTGGCGAAGCCCTTCCGCGCAGAAGAAGTATTGGCACGCGTTGAAACCCACCTGGCCCTACGGCGGCTACGGCAACAGGCAACAGCACAGGAAGCCGCGCTCAACGAAGCGATTGCGGCCCGCCAGAAGATGGAAGCCGAACTCCACCATGCAAACGATGTCCTGGAACAGCGCGTGATCGAGAGTACGGCAACGCTGCGGGCCTCAGAGGCGATGTTCCGTTATCTTCTGGCACGTGCCGATGATGGATACATCATCGTGGATGAGCAAGAACAGGTGCTCTACGCGAACGCCAAAGCACAGATATACCTGGGCCTGGGCCATGAGATTGATAAAACCGCACCGCCAAAGTTTATGGACCTCGTAAAACAGCGGTATCGCTGCGAGCCACAGGCTGCCTGGGCGCTCTGGCCAAAAAAGATGTTCATCAGCAAAGTCCCCGTGCCGCTTTACCTGGTTTGCCCGGAGACATTGCAGGCCAAGGCCTTCTGGTTGCAAGTGGAAATGTTGGACATCGCCGCCGGATTGGATATGCAAGCTGGCCGCATCATTTGCCTCAAAGACATCACCGAGAAAACCGCCTTACAAGAAGAATTAAACCGCTTCCATTCCGTAATTGCGCACAAACTGCGCACCCCCCTGGTTCCCCTCTATAGCGGCTTGGGCTTTTTGGCCGAACAAGTGAAAACAATGTCACGGGATGATATCATGATGTTCGTGCAGAACGCCGCCGAAGGGGCAGAGCACCTCTACACTGAAATCGAAGATATTGTCCGTTATCTCGGTGCGCCGCTCATTGCCGGACCAACTGAAGCCTTCCCATTGGCGAACTTCCCGGCATTGATCACCAACATCAGTGGTGAACTTCTACTGCAAGATGTCACCGTGAAGGTTGACAAATCGCTTCAGGATCAGCGTCTGGCCCTCTCACGCTGGAACCTCGAAGTGATCCTCTGGGAAATCCTGGAAAACGCCAAGAAATTCCATCCGCGTAATATGCCAACGATTACGGTAGATGTTGCACCAACAGGGGTCCAGCAAACCAGAATTCAAGTCTGGGATAACGGTCTGACCCTGTCACCGGAACAACTGATACGGATGTGGATGCCCTATTACCAAATAGACAAATACACCACAGGCCAGATTTCCGGGATGGGGCTGGGACTCTCAACGGTTGCCACACAAGTATGGAGCGTAGGCGGAACATGCCGCAGTTTCAACCGCGAAGATGGCCCCGGCATCGTCGTTGAGCTTGTGCTGCCCAATCAAGCATGATCGGCGTATGGCCTGGACCGCTTCCGGGATCTTCATGCCCTCATTGCCCTCATAATCCCCGGTGTGACTTCGGACGCTCCCCACGATAAGGTCCTGGCCCTAGCTACGCTTGACCTTGAAGTCTTCTTGTTCTATAATAAGAGATGTGAGACCATGAACTTGTATTTCAAATTGCATCAAGGGGATCACCGGATCTCAGATTGTTCGAGGGGATCGGCAGCTCCCTGTAATCATCAACGTTAAATTCGGAAGGAGGCACCCTATATGTGGTCCAGGAAAATGTTATACGCCCTTGCTGCTGCGCTGTGTGCTTTGAGTGTGTTATCTGTTACCGCCGTGCGCGCTGAGTACGGTCCAAACGAGGGAACGATCCGCGGCATGGCTTTCATTGATAGCAACCGCAACGGCAAAATGGATGCCAACGAGAAAGGACTGGGATGGGTCTATTTCACCATCTCCAACGGCAGTTACAGCCACACCTATTTCTCGGAATGGCAGACAACGGATTCGGTGGGCAACACGTATGCCACGGGCACATTCGGGCCGGCGCCGTTGGCCAAAGGGGGGTGGAAAGTAACCTTCCACACGCCTGAAGGCTACGTCCCCACCACGCCGACGGAACAGGTGGTCTACGTACCGGGCAAGGAAGGCGGGCACGTGGCGTATGTGTATATGGGCTTCTACCCCAAGGCCGGCGCAAGGACGGGGAGCGGGGGCGGTGTGTTGCCGGCAAGTGGCATGACCGCCGGTCACAACGTTCTGTACGGCGCGTTGGCCCTCTTTGCCCTGGGATCCATCATCTCCGTGGGTCTGGGACTGTCCCGGCGGCACGCCTGACGCTACGTTTCCCTGAAGTATATAGCGGCGTGTGTTAGACACACGCCGCTCTTTCGTGCCTCGCGCTTTACGTGATGTCGGTCTGTGCTATGATAAGTTCAAATGATTTTTCCAGGAAATTTTTCATGAACCTGCGGTTCGCCAGCGATTGGACGAAAATTCTAACCGTGAATCGCACAGATCTTCGCTAACTTTCTCAAAGATTCGCGTGGATCGGCAAGATTAGCGGTTATTCTCAAGGAAAGCGTGCATGCAGACTTATATTGTACACTTTGGCGAGTTGGGATTAAAGAGACACAACCGCGTTTTCTTTGTGCGGCAGTTGGTAGACAACCTCCGTGCCGTGTTGGAGGACGCACCGGAGACGGAGGTGCGCGGCTTCCACAGTCACGTTCTCGTCAAAGTGCCCGCGGAAATACCGGCAGCGGTTGTGGAACAACGCCTCGGCAAAGTTTTCGGCATCGCCTACTACGCCCCGGTGACGGTCGTTCCTTCGGATTTCGAGAGGATTGCCCAGGCAGCGTTGCAGTTGGCCGAAGGTGTGATCACATCGGCGACAACTTTCAAGGTAGACACTACCCGTGGGGACAAACGTTTCCCGCTGACCTCACAGACGGTGGACCGCGAGATCGGGGCGCGGATCGTGGACAGGACCGGCGCGCCGGTCAGGCTCAAAGACCCCGAGGTCACGCTGAGCATCCAGATTTACGAGGATGCGACATATCTCTTCATCCGCCGACTGCCGGGCGCCGGGGGATTGCCGGTCGGCGTCAGCGGGCGCGTGCTGGCCCTGTTTTCCGGCGGGATTGATTCGCCGGTGGCCGCGCATATGATGTTGAAACGCGGCTGTACACTCGATCTGCTGCACTTCCACCTGTTGCCGGGGGTGGAACAGGCGCGCGCGTCCAAAATCGTGGCTATGGCGCGTGCGGTGCTGGCCCCGCATCGCCTCACGGCGCCGCTCTTTATGGTTTCCGCCGCGCCCTTTGAGACGGCGATGGCAGGCCTGGATACGCGCGTGACGACGGTAGTTTTTCGTCGCTTCATCATGCGCGTGGCAGAGCGTATCGCAGAGCGACGCCATTGCCTGGCCCTGGTCACGGGAGAAAGCGTGGGACAGGTCGCCTCGCAAACGCTGCCAAACATCAACCTCATCAGCCGCGCAACGACGCTGCCGATCTTACGTCCGCTCATCGGCTTTGACAAGCCCGAAATCGTCGCCGCCGCGCAGTGTCTCGGCACCTATGAGCTTTCCATCCAGCCGTACCGCGACCCCTGTTCGCTGCATGCACGCAATCCGGCAACCTATGCCAGCCCGGATGAGGTCGCGCGCGTCGAGGCCGCCATCGGCGTAGCCGACCTGGTCGAAACTACCCTGCGGGATTACGTGGATGAAGTGTGGATTCAATAGCGTTGGAACGTCTCAGCGTTTGAACGTGCCAACGCTCCAACTTTCAAACGGTTTTCAAGGAGGTGAATCATGAATACGGTGAATCGGGTTGTCATTGTCATCGTGTTGTTGATGTTGATGGCGATCTTGACGGCCGTCTTTATCCTGCCCCACGTGTTGCTCATCAACATCGGGGAGTGGCTGGCCGGAGCGGGACGCTACTTCAATCAGATTCAACCGGTATGGCGACTGGTCGGAGGACTGTTGCTCTCGCTGATCTTCGACCTGCTTATCCTGTTTTTGATCTTCCTGGAAGTGCGCAAACCGCCCAAGCGCTTCATCCGCGTCCAACAGGTCACCGGTGGCCTGGCGGCGGTCAGTGCGGAGAGCATCGTACAGCAGCTTGTCTACAATCTCGATCCCCTGCCGAACGTCATCAAGGTCACGCCTAAAGTCCACGCGAAAAAAGACAAGGTGCAGGCCATTGTGGATGTGGATGTCGAAGCCGGCGCCGATGTGCCGGCCCTGGCGACCAAACTGATGGATGTGGTAAAGACTGTCCTCTCCGATAGCCTGGGTCTGCAGGTCTATGGACAGCCCGAAGTCCGCATCAAGGTCGCGCCCGCGCCCACCCCCGTCGTGAAGAAGAGCCGTCCGGTTGCAGAACCGCCCGCACCCTCTCGACCGGTCGCGCCGGTGGAAATGCCACAAGAGCCGCCCAGTCTGCCTGAGAAGCCTCAGGAATGGGCCGGGCCGCCGCCGTTGCCTACCGGGGAGGAGCGCTAAGCGTGAGTGAAACTTCCACATTGTCATCAGACGCGCTCATCGAAGCGCTGCTCTTTGTCGCGCCACAACCCATGACGCCGGAATCTCTCGCCGAGATCACCGGGCTGTCACTCGATGAGACGGAGGCCGCCCTCGCTACGCTGGAAACACGTCTGGCGGCCTCCGGCCTGCGCCTGCAGCGCAATAAAAAACGCCTCCAAATCGTTTCTGCGCCCGAAGCGGCACCTTTCGTTGAGAAACTCCTGGGTCTGGAAGTGAACCTGCGCCTTTCCCAGGCGGCCCTGGAGACGCTGGCGATCGTGGCTTACGCGCAGCCGGTCACCCGCCCACAGGTCGAGGCCATTCGCGGCGTCGGCTCCGACAGCGTCTTGCGCACGCTGCTCTCTGCCGGCCTCATTGAGGAAGTCGGGCGCGCCGAGAGTGTGGGGCGTCCTATCCTCTATGGGACGACGTTCGAGTTCCTCCAGCAGTTCGGGCTACAAAAACCGGAAGACTTGCCGCCCCTGGAAAAACCGGAGAGCGCGCCGCCTGCATCCACTCCGCCAGCGAGCGATGAAAAACCCTGAGGTGCGTGCAATACGACAAGTCGGCACAGCGCAAACCAGTTCACGCCCCCACCCCTCTGGGGTGCGCCGGAAATGGCTATGGCTCTTCCTGGCGCTGTTGACCGCCACCATCACGGGCAGCGGCGCCGTCCTGGCACAGGCACCGCTTTCCACCGTGGGCGTCTACTACGTGGGCGCCGAAGATGCAGTTGCCGAGGCCATCAATCTCGCCGCCCCCTATCTGGTGCGCGTTGATCAGCCTGAGCTGGCGCAGGTGCTGGTGCTCAACAATTTTCTTCCGCGTGCGGGAGAAACTGTGCGTCTGTTTGCGACGCTGGTGCAACGCGGCGATGTGGGGCTGGTGATTTTCTGTGGATCACAGTTCCCGAAGACAAGCGAAGACCTGCGTGCCGTGTTTGGCGTCGGCGCTTTTGGGATAACGAACGCCGAAAGCGCGTTGCCCGTCCGCATCGGGAGTGAAGCCGACCCCTTGCAGCGCGCCATCACCTGGGCTTCTGCGCCGCCGATTCAGGCGCGCACCGTCATCTCCAACGCCAACCTGCTGCTGCCCATCGTCACCACGACCGCGCGCGAGCCACTCATTCAGCGCGTCCGAGGCCGTGAGGGGACTCAAGCGTTCATCGTCGGCGGTTGGTTCGGCGACCCCGCCAATCAAGAATGGCAGCACTGGCCCTACTTCCGCTACCTGATCTACCGTCTAATCGTTGAAGCCGCGAATTCATCGCGCGTGCTTCCGTTTGCCGGTTATCCCCTTTCCCCTGTGCCTCAGGGGCGGGTGCGTTTAGGGATGATCGGCGCGGGAGGAGCGGTTATCTTCCTCGCCTTCTGGACGCTCTATCTGGCGCGACGGCGTTTGTTTATGCACCCGGAAATCTGGAAGGACCTGCGCACGACGCCGCCCTCCCAGCCCCAGCAAAATCTGTGGGAGATTGCAGGATTTCACCGTCCGTTGGCCGGTCTTTTGACGCTGTTACTGCCCTACTTCCTGGCGCTGGGTCTGCTCATCGCCTATCAAGTAGACTATCTGCCGCGCGTGTTGATCCCCTGGACGCATACGTTGCGTTTATGGCAGGTGACCGAAGTGGGGTTCAGTGCGCTATGGCTGCTTGTGGATCTGGGAACCGGCGTCGCGGCGGTGTATTATTTTGCGACGTTGCGCATCCGCTATCCCCACGAAGCCTTCCGATATTTTCAGTTTTATGTCTGGTGGCAGTGGCTCAGCGGCGCCGTGCAGTTGGGGAGCGTTCTGCTCGTCACTACCCTCGTGTTGCCCGGCGCACCTCTGGCGTATCTGGCGTTTTATTTCGTCGCACACGCCCTGATCCAATTTCCGGGGTTTTTCCAGGGCTTCCGCTTTTTCTTCCGCGCCGTGCAACGATTGGATTATGAGCAATACCTCGCGGTGCTGGCGATAATCAGCATGGTCGGGGTGCAAAGCGCGACGGTGCTCCTTCTGCGGCAGTGGGGGACGAAATTCCCCATCATCGGCGAAACGTTGGGGAGCATTTTGGGATTGGGCATCGGCGTTTACCTGACGGAGCTGCTGGGGTTCGTTTTGGGATTGCTGCTCTACAAATCGCTTGGATATTCACTGCGCGCGTTTTTTCTGCCGACATTCAGCCGCCAGGTGATAGCGCAGATGCTGAGTTTTGGAGGACGGCTTACTTTCGGCGCAATCTTTGTGCCGTTAGGCGCGCTGGCACAGGTTTTTCTGCTTCCGCAATGGTTGCCCACCTACAATGCCGTTGAGCGTCACTGGACACTGGCACTCGCCTTCGCAGCGGCTTACGAAGTCCTGGCGACGGGCCTTTACGACGGATTACTGCCGGCCATGGCCGAAGCCCATAGCCAGGGGTATAAAACATTACTGCGCTACTACATCAGTCAGGCCATACACTACGGAGTATGGCTCAGCTTATTCCTGTTTGTCGCCTTGAGTGCGGTGGGGTCGCGCGTCATTTCAGGCATGGCGGGGGCAGCCTTCAGTGACGTGCCCCCCTGGCTTCTGCCGGTTCTGCTCTGGGGTGGACTGCAATGGGGTGCGTGGTTCACAAACCAGGTATTGATCGCCACAAACCATCCGGCGGCGACTTCGTGGCTGACGATTGCCGAGCAGGGGGTACGGCTGGGGTTGACAGCGTTCTTTGTACCGAGGTGGGGAATGGTGGGATTGCCGGTGGCCTTTGCCATCGCGCTCATATTGCGGATAATCGTGGCCTGGTATCTTGTCTACCGTCACGCCGGACGGATGTACATTTACGTATGGCGGACGATCGTCGCGCCCGCCGTGGCTGCGTGGGCGGTCTACGTCATCTTGCGCCTGGTGGGGAACTGGTGGTGGACACCCACCCTTTCAGCAAGCCTCGTACTGCTCGGCGTTGCTCTGCTGCCGATGCTGGCGCTGTACGGTTTCATCACAGCGCTTCTCGGCGGATGGGACGATGACGGCATCGCCGAGCTACAGCGTGCGACGGGGATGAGCAGCATCGGCTTCCCCTTGGCGTGGTTGCTGTTATTTGGCGTGCGGGCGGGGGCGCGCCTCTCACCACTGCATGGGCGTTTTCCGGTGGCCTTGCGGGCATTGGCGGAGGAAGAGGCACAGGCGTTGACGCTGGGACAGACAGCGTTGGGACGGGCAGCGTTGAAATGAACGTCGTGCCGGTCACGTAAAGGCGACGTGCAACCCATCCGCGGCGAAGGTGTAGTGACCGAAAACTACAGGGCCGGGTTCCAGGACACGGGGAAGCAACAGCGGCAGATCTTCGACCAGCGGCAGCGTGGCGATCTCGGAGCGTGCCACCCAGACCGGCATACCTTCCGCGGAAGGGCAAAGTTCTCCCGCCGGTGCATCTCCCACAAAGACGAAAAACAACACGCCCGGTGGCTGTGGCAGGGTCACATGGATCACGGCGCGCAGCGTCAACGTGGCGACGCACAAGCCGGCTTCCTCGTACACTTCGCGCTTTGCCGCCTGGAGCGGCGTCTCGTCAAGTTCGATGTGCCCGCCCAAACCGTTGAACTTGCCGGCCCACAATTTTTTGTCCGGCGCGCCACGCAGGAGCAACACCTCATCCGCACGGGTCAGGAACACCAGCACACGCGGAATCACCGTATAATGGGTACCGGCGTCGCGTTGATCCTCAGGCCGCATAGATGTCGTCTCCATAAGCCAGCGTCAATGTATGCACGGCCTCGAATGTGAGCCAACGGCTTGGGGAGTGGATCCGCTCTACCGTAAGGGCGGGCGTGGCGCGGCTCTTGTTCCAGCGGCCCTCTGCCGTTTGCAATTCCACCATACGTCGCAACAGTTCCTGAAAACGAGGAGAGGCTCGATAGGGCGTCTGGACCAGGACGTGGCACAACTCGATCAAGTCAGAGCGATAATAACGGGGGAAAGTCGGCTGGAGCCACTCCGAGTCTTGTTTCCCAAAATCATAGGGATAGTTGATGAGCAATTCACCCAGGACCGCGATGGCCCGGCTCTCATCGGCTTCGCGCTGTTCCGAGGGTATGCTCAACAAACCCGCCAACGCCTTGACCAGGCCGTGGGTGCAGTCGCCGTTGGCGATGGGACAGACCAGCATTTCCGAGCGCAACAAGATGGCCTGCAACAACGCCAGGCGCGCGGAACGGGCGCGGAGGTCGTTGCCGTAACCGAAATGTTGCATGACTTGCAAGGCCATGCCGGTGTAACACAACCAGGGGGAGCCGGTGATGCCTGTGGGGACGAAACGCCCATTGTCGCTGCGGCCCCGGTCCAGCAAATTTTCACACACCGGCGCGACTTCTGGAAAGATAGGGACGCCTAATTGCGTCAAGAGGTAGAGCGTGCCGAAATTCCCCAACGCTCCGCCAAAGTAAGGATCGGCCTCGCGGCCCCAGAAATGGCCGCGATTCCAATGTTCTCGTAATGTCGTGATGGGCGTCCAGGCCAGCAGACGCGCATACTCCACGGACAGATCGGCTTCCGATTTTTTGAAAAGGTGGCGCAGGGTCAGCAGCCGGGCAGAGGGATTTTCGGGATCCAGCAACCAGGGGACCGGATCCCGTTTGAGCAAATCCAACCAACGCATGGAAGGCTACCCGGGCGCGACACGCACCTAAAGTTTGTAGCCGATCATCCGCAGGAAGCCCTTGCGCCAGGCGATGTCTTCCTCGCCTTCGATGCCTTTCGTCAGTTCCCCGTCAATGACCCCCAGGATTCCCCGTCCCTGTTCGGTTTCGGCGACGATGACCTGGGTGGGGTTGGCCGTCGCGCAGAAAATCCGTGCCACTTCCGGCACCATTTTTACGGTGTTGAGCACGTTGACCGGGTAGAAACCTTCGCCCAGGAAGATGATAAAGCTGTGTCCTGCGCTTAACGCCAGCGCGTTTTTGCGGGCCAGCTCGATCAGGGCCTCATCCGTGCCCGACCAGCGTACCAGCGACTTGCCCGAAGCTTCACAGAAGGCCAGGCCGAACTTGATCCCCGGCACCGCCGTTACCAGCGCTTCGTGCAGGTCTTCCACGGTTTTGATGAAGTGTGATTGCCCCAAAATGAAGTTCAAGGATTCCGGCTTTTCAATGGGAACGACTTTTAGCGTTAGGGACATGTCAATCTCCTTGTGAAAATAGGGATTAGGGACCAGGGATTGGGGATTGGGGGGAATCGTCGAGGCGGCTCACACGCAGACCGGCGGCTTCCAGTGTATGGTGCAGGTCGGCCAACGCTGCGGTGACCGCGGCCTCAGCCTCGGTAGCGGTTGGCGCTTGTGCAGCAGCGATCACCCGCAGGCCCTCGACGCCGGCAGATGGGAAAGGTTTCGCCAGTGATTTAAGGTAGACGCCGGGATGACGTTGCGCGACTTCGTGCAGGGGAATGGCGGCTTCGGCTTCGTCATCGCAGTGGACGAGCAGCGCACGCTCGATCCACGCCGCCGGCGGGAAAAGGCTGAGCAGCTCAGGCGCAATGGAGGCATCGAAAATGGCCTGCAATTCCGCCGGTACGCCGGGGAGTACGTAGATGAGCGTCCCCCCATAACTCAGTTTGACACCGGGCGCAGTCCCCACCGGGTTGGGCAGGGGAGAAGCGCCTTCGGGCAGTGTCGCCATTTTGCGCCGCGCGAATTCCGGCCCGTGGTGCGCGAGGTAGTGTTGTGCTAACAAGCGATTGTAGTGCGCCTCGACCAGGGCCACGGCGGCCGCGTTCACGGAAAGCGGCAAACGGAGCGCCTGGGCAAGTGCCGCCAACGTCATATCGTCGTCGGTAGGCCCCAGGCCACCGCTACACAACAGCACATCCGGCTTGTGCTCGAGGAGAAACCGCAATGCTACACCGATCTTGTCGGGACAATCACGGGTCATCACGGCATATTCCACGCTGAATCCCATCTGCGTGAGACGTTGACTCAGTGTGAAGAGATTGGCGTCGCGGATGGCGCCGTTTAGCAGTTCATTACCGATGGCGAGTAAGTTTGCTTTGGGCACGGGATCAATTTTTTTCTGCGCTCAAGACGTGTTTGATGCTGTCTCGTAGCTCTTGCGTGCTGAAGGGTTTCACAATGTATTTTTGCACTTTGGCAATGTGCTCGCCTAAAACTCTGTCAATAGGTGCTCCGCGTGCTGTGACGACGATGACCGGGATATCGCACAGTTCCGGCGTTTGTTTGATTTCCTGGTAGACCGTCCACCCACCGACATCCGGTAACATCAGGTCGAGAAGGACCAACGCGGGTTTGACCTGGCGGACCGTTTCTACTCCTTTTTGTCCTTCGCGCACGCCGATGACTTCAAAGTTATCACGGGTCAACATAACTTGCACGAGATCTACCATATCCTGGTCATCTTCGATGTAAACGATGGTACGCTTTCCTGATGCTTCCACGGTGTTTCCCCCTCTCATTCAACAAAAACGCCAGGCTTGTGACAGCCCAGCGCTTTACCGCCTCATTGCCAGTTTTGCCTCCGCCGTATGGGCACCCAAACGCACAAAAAGCTATAATTTCATTCCTAAGACTTTGCTAACGCTGGCAAGTAATTCCTGCGGTCCAAACGGCTTGGTCACATAGTCATCCACTTTTGCAATGTGCAGGCCGAGCACCTTATCAATGCTTTGCGCTTTGGCCGTGACTACGATTACCGGAATGTGGCTCAATTCTTCGTCGGCTTTCATTTGCTGGTAGACCTCCCAGCCATCAATGTCAGGCATCATCAAGTCAAGCAACACCAGTTTGGGTTTGACTTTCCGCACAATCTCCAGCCCCTCGCGTCCTCCCACTGCGCCGATAAGTTCAAAATTTCTGCGTCCCAGGATCAGACGGATGAGTTCGATCATCTCCGGTTCGTCTTCGATGCAAACGACTTTGAGTTTTTCCTGCACAGATGCCACATTAGGCTCTTTTGGGTTTTCTGCTAAGGTGGGCGGATTTTTCTCGTCTATCATTTATAATAACCTCCTTAGTCACATTGCTCAAATTCAGTTTAGCACAACCCTGGGGGATGTCAATAAGCTATTTTCGGCTGGGTAGAGCTTATAGATCTATGCGTTATAAACCGCTAAAAATCTGCTCAATCTGCTGATTATGGAAAACACAGAAGAGGCATAACAAAAAAGCAGGACCCACTATTGCTGCCCTGCTTGATTTGTAGCTCCTCGGGTAGGACTCGAACCTACAACCAACCGGTTAACAGCCGGCCGCTCTGCCGATTGAGCTACCGAGGATTAACAGCCATCATTATACGCACAACCCTGATTTCGTCAAGCGGTGAATCCTGCCCTGCCGGGCCTTATCATTCTTGCTCCCTTTATCATTCTTGCTTCGGCGATCCGCTCGAAGCCCGATGAAGTCATTGTAACGAAAATGATAAAGCCTTACTTGCCCTGTTTGTTCTCAAGGATTTTATTTGGCGTACTCGACCGCGCGCGTCTCACGGATGACGGTGACTTTGATCTGCCCCGGATACTCCATCGTCTCTTCGATCTTGCGCGCGATGTCACGCGAGAGCCGGATAGCCGCCAGGTCATCTACGTCCCCCGGGCGCACAATGATGCGCATTTCACGACCGGCCTGGATCGCGTAAGCCTCTTCGACGCCGTTGAAGGAGTGGGCAATGTCTTCCAGGGCGCGAATGCGTTTGATGTAGTGTTCCAGGCTCTCACGCCGTGCGCCGGGCCGCGCGCCGGAAATTGCGTCGGCGGTCTCGACGATAATAGCTTCAAGGCTCTGCTGTTCGGCCTCGTGATGATGCGAGGCAATGGTGTTGACAACCGGCGCCGGAACGCCATATCGCGCGGCCAGTTCGGCGCCGATGGTGGCATGCGTCCCTTCGACCTCGAAGTCCACGGCTTTGCCAATGTCGTGCAACAATCCACCCAAACGCGCGACTTCGACATTCGCGCCCAATTCCGCCGCCAGCAGGCTGGCGAGTTTTGCGGTTTCTACAGCGTGCGCCAGCTGATTCTGTCCGTAACTGGTGCGGAAGTATAGCCGCCCCAGGAGTTTCATCAGTTCAGGATGCAGCGGCGGCACCTCGGCTTCATAGACGGCGCGCTCGGCCTCCTCTTTCATAATTTGCTCCACCTCTTCACGCGCTTTTTCCAGCAATTTCTCGATGCGCGCCGGGTGGATGCGACCATCGGCGACCAGGCGATGCATGGCACGGGCGGCCACTTCGCGGAGGATGGGGTTGAAAGAGGAGATGGTGATCATTTCGGGGCTATCATCAACGATGATGTCCACGCCGGCCTTCTGCTCAAAGACACGGATGTTGCGTCCTCCGCGCCCGATGATCCGCCCCTTGAGTTCGTCGTTGGGGATTTCCAGCGTTTTGGTCGTCAGCTCGGCGACTTGCTCGGTGGCGACGCGCTGTACGGCCACGGTCACAATCTCCCGCGCGCGCCGCTCGGCCTCTTCGTGGGCGCGCATTTCTTCTTCACGGATCACGCGCGCCATATCCTGACGGGTCTCTTCGGCCACGCGCTCCAGCAGCAGCTCACGGGCCTCGTCGGTAGAAAGGTTCGCCACGCGCTCCAAAATCTGGCGCTGTTCTTCTTCCAGTTTTTCCAAATCATTCGCGCGTTTATCCAACGCGCTTTGACGCTTGTTGAGCAGTTGCTCGCGCTTGTCAATGCGTTCCTGGCGGGCGTCCAGTTGATCGCGACGGGATTGCAGGCGCTCTTCCTCACGACGTAGCTTCTCGCCACGCCGCTCCATCTCTGCTTCAAGCTCAAGGCGCAGTTTGAGCGCCTCGTCCTTCGCGTTGAGAACGGTGTCGCGCGCCTGTTTCTCGGCTTCCTCCAAAAGCCGGGCACGCATCGCTTCCAGGTCTCCCATCTCTTTTTGATAGTGGACCTGGCGCAATCTGTAGCCGATCAATCCGCCTACAGCCAATCCGATCAGGAGTAGGATGATGCCAATTCCCCAGTTCATGTCCAGAGTTCCTCGCTTTCTTCGGTATTAAGGTGAAGGAAGGGCCGTGTAGCGAGAATTTCCTGGATGATGTCCGGCGAGAAACCGCGCCGCAACAGGCGTTCCCACAGACGGCGCCGGAAAAGGTCTGGCGGTAAGTGGGTCATACGTCGTGCCTGTTCCTCGGCGACGTGTTGCGCCGCTTCATTCTCATCGTACTCTGTCAATGCCGCCTCGATAAGCGGCAACGCCACTTTTTTCTGACGTAATTCCTGCAGCAACATCCGCTTGCCTTTGGGGCGGAATCGGGTGCGATTCTCTACCCAGTAACGCGCGAAAGCCTCATCGTCCACCAGGCCGACTTCGTGCAGACGGTTGAGGATTTCAGCAACCGCCGCTTCGGAGAAGTTACATTCAAGTAAATAACTCTGCAATTCGGCCTCGCTGCGCGGACGGTAGGAGAGATAGTTCAGTGCTTTCTCGCGCGCACGTTCCACTTCGTCCGCTTGCCGCAACGCCTTGCTCTCCTCTTCCGTGAGGGACATCCCCACACGCAAACGCGCCGCGACGGACGCCGCTAACCCAAAGGCGAATTCATCATCCAGATAAACATTAACCCGGTCGCTGGAATGTTTTTGCGGTTCCAACGCCGTGATCCGTCCAGCCATTTGCCCTTCCATTGTGCAAACAGTTGTTATGCGGTCCGTTCTTTCAAGTAAACAAAAGACGGCTGTGGCAGAACGCGCCATAGCCGCCTGATAAGCCAAGCCAATGCAGGTACGCTTCCAAGCAACGCCAGCCGCTCGGGTTAGCACACAAAATCCCCTGTGCTCTTCAGCCTACCCACGCTAACGATATTCCCAAAAACGCTTTGCAGGAAGTCACCGCTTCCCGCACGGGATTCTGGCCATAGCTAGATTACGACGCTTCTACCGTCAGGGCACACGATTGGCCCTCATTCCTTGCGGGCAGGAAAATTCCCCCCCGCCGATCCCGGCTTTACACCGGGGGATATTACATCTGTTCATTAAGTTCGTGTTACAAACGCACTTTGCCGGTGCGATAAGACAACTTTCTATAACCATTTTACCAGAATTCCAGGAATAGGGAAATGATCAAGCGATGGCACAATGGGTTTACCTTTCCCAATCGGTACGTAAGGCAATAACGAACAGCAGCGAGGAAAGCCGGTTGAGATAAGCAAGGTTTGCCATGCCGATGTCGGGTTCGATCTCGGCAAGCGCGACGATGCAGCGTTCGGCGCGCCGAACGGCAGTACGTGCTATGTGCAACGCCGCGCCGGCAACGGAGTCGCCGGGAAGAACAAACGTATGCAGCGGTGGCAGCCCGGTCTCAAAATCGGCGATGCGCGTTTCCAGCCATGTCACGTCTTCATCGTGCAATCCCGGATAACGCGCGCGGGCGTCCGGTGTTGCCGAAAGGTGCGCCATCAGGCGGACAAGATGTTCCTGCACGGTGTGCAAAGTCTCTTTGAGGATGGCCGTCTCCGCTAAGGCGCGCGCCATGCCGATGGCAGCCATGGCTTCATCTGCCGAACCGATGACTTCTATCAGAGCATGGCTTTTTGGGAGGCGCGTGTTTCCACCCAGACGGGTTGTATCACCGCGGTCGCCTTTGGCCGTGTAAAATTTTGAATGGGTCATCTTGCCTTCCTGAACACAATTTATCCACATTCGAGGATACGTCAAGTAGCTTGCTCTTTATCGGGATACAGCCATAATAACGCCATCTTTATCATATCGGGTGGCGGTCTGCGCCGATATTTCCGTTCCAACGATTCAAACGTTTCAACGGATTTTCGAGAGAGAGCAAAAATCATGGCCAAACATACGCCGTATTATGAATTGCGCGACGCGCTCAATACGTCTGGATGCGCGATCTGCCGCCTGGCGCACAAGGCCGTGGCGCGTTATCTTGATAGCCTGGTATACGAAAACGCCAACGATTACCGCGTGCGTGCGGAAGCCAAAGCCGCACGGGGATTCTGCAACCTGCACGCCTGGCAGATCCGCGACCTTCACGGGGCGGCGCTCGATGTGGCAATCTTGAGCAACGACGTGCTGACAGAGTGGGAGCACGCGCTGGAAGATTTCACGCCGCAGGCCGGGCCGTCGCTCCTCAGCCGTGTGCGTGCGCTCCTCGGCCTGCCGGGTGGACAGAAGGATGTCACGGCGCTCATCACAACCCTGACGCCACAGCGCACCTGTCTGGCGTGTAGCGTGCATGAGGCCACCGAACATGCATACATTCACGAATTGCTGACGCACATCACCGACCCTGAACTAAAGGCAGCTTTCGTCACTGCGGGGGGACTATGTCTGCCGCACTTCCGGCAAACTTTGCGTTACGTTGCCACGACAGCACAGGCAGAGGCAGTAATCGAATTACAACGGCAGGCTATGGCGCCAATGCTGACCGAACTGCGCGAATTCATCCGCAAGCACGATTACCGCTTCGAGACCGAGCGCACCGCATCCGAAGGTGAATCCTGGCTCAAGGCGTTGGCGTTGGTCTCTGGAGAACGCAAGGCGCGTTGAAGGTAAACGCCACACCCTGGCCGATCCTGAAAATCCTGTCAAAGCTGATTCTCTCATTCCCTGATTCCCACAGGAGGTTTTGTATGCCCGGATTCGAGCTTGTTTCGAGTTTCAAACCCACCGGCGATCAACCGCAGGCAATTGCACAGTTGGTGGACGGCCTGAATAAAGGCTACCGTCATCAAGTGCTCAAGGGTGCGACCGGCACCGGCAAAACGTTTACAATGGCGCAGGTCATCGCGCAGACGCAGCGCCCCACGCTGGTGCTGGCGCACAACAAGACGCTTGCCGCGCAGCTTTACTCGGAGTTCCGTGAGCTGTTCCCCAACAACGCCGTCGAGTACTTCGTCTCCTACTACGACTACTATCAGCCCGAAGCCTACGTCCCACAGCACGACCTCTACATCGAGAAGGACGCCGACATCAACGATGAGATTGACCGGCTGCGGTTGGCGGCGACGGCAGCGGTGCTCACGCGGCGCGATGTCATCGTCGTGGCGTCGGT
>DAOSNS010000056.1:0-20137 GCA_035373625.1 Anaerolineae bacterium
CGTTCTCCTTTGCTGCATGCGCTGCGTGAGGCCTTACACTCAACCGCACAGATGGCAAAATTTTAACGGAAGGGAAATGGAAACGTGGAAGCAGCGCGCGCGGCAGCTCAAAGCCATTAACCTGCGGTTCACCAAAGGTTGGATGAAGGAAATGTAGCGCAAGCTGTTAGCTTGCGGGCGCAGCAAACTGACAGTTTGCTCTACAAAATTTTAACGGAAGGGAAATGGAAACGTGGAAGCAGCGCGCGCGGCAGCTCAAAGCCGAGACTTACGCGCTCTACCTGGCCTACCGCGATCCACGCACGCCGTGGTATGCGCGGATATACGCTGCTGTCGTGGTGGGCTATGCGTTCAGCCCGATTGATCTGATCCCGGATTTCATCCCGGTGCTCGGCTATCTGGACGATCTGGTGCTTGTGCCGCTCGGCATCTGGCTCGCGCTCAAGCTGATTCCGCCGGAGGTGATGGCGGAAAGTCGGGACAAGGCGCAGACGATAATGGCGGACGGCAAACCCGTCAACCGCGCCGCTGCCGTTGTCATCGTCAGCATCTGGCTACTGCTGGCGGCTTTGGGGATTGCCTTAGGGATAAAAATGCTAAGATAAAAATCTGGTAACAGGGAAGAAAGTTTTCTCGAAATCCGCTATCGGAAATGGCTTACTCTTCCACCGCAATGTAGAGTTCCTCGCTGTTCCAGAGCGCGCTGTACGACGTGCCATCGGGTCTCAGTCCCCGCACCTCAGGCCGCGCCACGAACCAGAAAGGCCGCCAGGTCAGGAAGGCGGTGGGGAGGTCCTGAATCAGCAGCGCGTTTGCCTCGCGCAGCGCCGCATCCTGTATCCCGGGGTCAACAACGGTCAATGCCCGCCGACAGGCAGCGTCATACGCCTCCGATGTGTAACCGCTGAAATTCTCCCCGATCCAATTATTCTCAACGGTGGGGATGCGGTCGGCAAGCCATCCGCCGCACACTTGCGGCAGCTCGACATACCAGCCAAACAACGCCATTTGGTACGTGCGTCCGAATAGGGGACTGACGGCATCGTTGGCATAGAGAAGCTGCGGTTCGGTGGGGCGTGGGATAACACTCACGCCGCAGGTCTCCAGGTTCGCTGCAATGTAGGATGCCGTGACAAAATACTGCGGCACCAGATGCAACGTCAGGCTCAGGGGAGTGCCATCTTTGAAGCCGGTCACACCATGCGCTTCGCGGATGCCGTCGCCGTCCTCGTCGCGCCAACCGGCCTCGTCCAACAATGCCTGCCCTGCTGCGGGGTTATAGGCCATTTCCGTCAATGTTGTCGGATCAAAGGTTGGATGTCCCGGCGGAATGAAGCCGCCGGCCGGTACAAATGCCTGACCTGCGGCCATCTCACTCAATGCCGTTCGGTCAATACAGCGGACCAGTCCGGCGCGCACCCGGGCATCTTTTAAGGGGGAAGGGGCGTCATCAACGGGATGCAGATTAAAATCCAGCCGCAGGACCACCGGGGCCACATTTGCCCAAATCATCGCCTGACCTTGCCCAAGCAGGTCGGACCAGGTTTGCCAATCGGTATTCATCACCGGGTTGGGCAGCAGCACGTCGCATTGTCCGGACAGCAATAATTGTCCCCATCCTTTAACATCCACTTTGGGGAAACGAAAAGTGATCTTCTTCAACGTGGGTGGCTTTCCGTGATAGTGAGGATTGGGTTCCAACCGCACCTCTCGCCCGGCTTCCCAGGCGACAATGCGGAAGGGACCGGTTGCCGGCGGCGTGCGATCCTCAAGGACTTGCGCCAGGGTTTTGTCTTTCCAGCGGTGCGCCGGCTGAGGTGGGAAAAGGAACCCCGGGTAATCGGTGCTCAAATAACCAGGGAGACCTTCCCAACGCACCGTGGAGGCGTTGACGGCGACAAAGCGCGCCGTACGTTCCACCAGGTCCCGCCAGCGTCCCTGCGTTTCCGCCGACTGCGCCAGGTAGTATCCCAGAATGACATCATCTGTCGTCAACGGTGTGCCATCAGACCAGTGCAAGTCTTGTTGTAACGTGAAGGTGACGACCAACTGAGGCAAGATGAGTGCCTCATCCCCTTCGTTGGTGAGCACCTTGTTGCTCATATCTACATAGCGTGCGCCGACGGGGACGGGGATTTCACGGGTGATCACATCGCCGGCTGCGAGCGAGGGGACGCGCTCGACAAGTCGCGCTTCCCAACGATAATCCGCGTACTCCACCGGCTCTTCGTAGAAAAGCGTCAGCAAGTCATTGCCGGATTGCGAGGGCAGGAAAGGGCTGGCATACATCGGCTCTGTCCCGCATACGATTAACTCCTGGGGACGAGGTGTGGGGGATGGCATCGGCATCCACGTCGAGATGACCGTGGCAGTAGGCTCAGGTGTCGCCGTCGCCGGAGAAGAGGGCGTGCGGGAAGGTCCCGGCGGCGTGGACCAACATGCCGCCAGTAACAGGGCAACAAAGCCAACAATCGCCATTCGGCGAACCATAGTCACCTCCTCGAAAAGTGTTGGCATATTACACGTTGACACGTTAGTCCGCATCACGGCTCAGGTATCCCAGCAACCCCAATGTCAAGCCGCCGAGCAATACCAGGGCGACGAGTTTGTAGAGACGCGAAGCCAGGACCAATCCCAGCGCGCCGGCGACGGCACAAAATGCCCAATAAACAAAAACGATGGTGCGGGTCGAAAGGCCGGCATCCTGCAAACGGAAATGGAGATGACGCCGATCTCCCCGGAACGGACTAACGCCGTGACGCCAGCGATCCAGAATCGTCCACGCCACATCTACGATGGGAATACCCATCACCAGCAACACCGTGGCGACGCGCCCCCCAGCCACCAATCCGAGGGCGCCGATCAGGTAGCCGAGCAGAAAAGCGCCGTTGCTGCCCATAAAGACGCGCGCCGGCGCGATATTGTAGACCAGAAAACCAAGTGCCGCACCCAACAACGCCAGCGTCTGCGGAACGACGCTGTATTGCCCCGCGCGAAACATGTGGATGCTCAACACGGCTGCCAAAATCGCAGCGACGCCCGCGGCCAGACCGTCCAGACCATCCAGCCAATTCACGGTGACGATCATGCCGGTCATCCAGAAGAGCGTCAAGGGGATGTAAACCAGAGCCGGCAGAACGATCAGAGTGTTGGTGAAGGGATTGTTGAAGCGTTCCAGGATGATCAACGTGCCGGCGGCCACACCGGCAGCGAGGAGATAGCCGCCGTATTGCGCCCAGGGCGGTAAGTCATAGCGGTCGTCCACAAGGCCCAGCACGAACGTCAACACACCGCCGATCACCAGGCCCCAAAAGCGGCGCGCCTCGTTGGGGTCCGCCGTAGGAAGGGCATCCACCCGCGAGAGTGCCAACGCGCCGAAAAACCCCACCGCAATTCCGATCCCGCCGAGTTTGGAGAGCGCGCCCCGATGGTGACGGCGGGCATCAGGAATCGCCATAATATGCCAGCGTTGCCCCAGCCATCCACCCAGCGGCGTGACCAGCAGCGCGAGGATGAAGCCCGCCAGTGTCACCAATGCATATCGGGTAAACAGGTTCACGCCGTGCCTTCGGAAAGTTAGCCGGTGCCGAACTGCCGGTCGCCGGCGTCGCCTAGCCCCGGCACAATGTAGCCGTGCTCGTTGAGACGCTCATCCACCGCCGCGACGTAAATGTCTACATCAGGGTGTTGCGTCGTCAGCGCCGCGATGCCTTCAGGTGCGGCAATCAGGCCCATAAACTTGATGCGCCGCGCGCCCCATGCTTTCAGGATTTCCACCGTTTTCACTGCCGATCCGCCGGTCGCCAACATTGGATCGAGGATCAGGCATACGGAGACTGTCGGGTGCACCGGCAGGCGATTGTAGTAGGCCACGGGGCGCAGGGTCTGCTCGTCGCGGAAGAGGCCGATATGCCAGACTTCCGCCGAGGGGAGCATCTCCCAGATGCCTTCGACCATCCCCAGGCCCGAACGCAGAATGGGAATCAGGCCGATCGGCTCTTTGAGAATATAGCCGGTCGTCGCCGTCAGCGGCGTTTCGATCTCGACAGGGGCGATTTCGAGGTCACGGGTGGCTTCATAGGCCAGGAGCAGGGTGATTTCACGGATCAACTCGCGGAACTTCTTGGAATCGGTATCTTTTTTGCGTAGATGAGTCAATTTATGCTTAACCAGTGGATGATCGGAAACGAATATTTTAGCCATATTTCTCCCTCGAAAAGTTGTTTGAACGCTTGAGCGTTGTTTTCATTCAGTCGCCGGTGCACAACGGTAATAAGGAGTTCCCTGAAAAAATAGACCGCTAATCTCGCTAATCTGCGCGAATCTCCTAAAAAATCTGCAGAAACTCGCGTGATTCACGGTTGAAATTTCAATCATTGTGTATCTGGCTGCATCCAGCGGCGGATGAGGGCCTCCAATTGGCCGTTCGCCTGCATCTCACCGATGGCAGCGCCGATTACCTCTATAAGCCGTTGGTCCTCTTTGCGCGCAGCGACCGCGTAAGGCTCATCGGTGACGGGCGGCAGCAACACCCGCAGGCCGGGCGTCTGCGTCAGCGACATTTGCGCCGTCACGTTGTCCACGACAACCGCATCCACCCGTCTGGCCGCCAATACCGAGATGATCGTCTCTGCGCTGTCACCGGGCAAGACGACCGGCGGTGTCTTCATCGTGGTTGTCCATCGTGACGCGAGCATGTGCGCTTCTGTCCCAAAAACCACCGCCACCTGTTTGCCCCCCAGATCGTTCACCCCGGTGATGGAAGAGTCATCCGGCACCAACAACACGGCGCCGGCATTGAAGTACGACGGACTGAAAGTGAACGTTTGCATGCGCGCCGGATCAGGGTACAGTGCTGAGATGATGATGTCGGCGCGGCCGGCGGTGAGGGCATCGTACAGCGCATCGTAACCGGTGGTGACAAACTGTACATCCACACCCAACCGCGTAGCAATGGCTCGTGCCAGGTCCACATCCAACCCGGCGACCGTCCCATCACCGTTTACAAATTCAAAAGGCGGAAAGGAGGGGTCCAAAGCTACACGGAGGACCCCCGCCGCTTGAATCCGCCGCAGCGCATCGGTGTGGGGCGCGGCGCATGCCCCCAGCAATACCAACAATAGCAGCAATGCAAACCGCATCCGTATCACGGCATGGTATTCCTTAATTCTAACGGCCGGCAATGGAATCCTCTCATCCCTAACCTGGGTAAGCCGGAACCAAAAACCACAAAAGACACGTAAACCACAAAGGAATTCTACTCGCTATCTGCTTCAGGAGTATCGGCTGAGGGGCCGGCATACACGTGCAATGCTCCTTCGATCTCACGGGTCAACATATCACTCATCAACAACAACTGGATCAACTTGGCCTCCGTTTCTGGGTCGTTGACAGGCCGGACCCGCCATGCCGATTCCAGAGCCGCGTTCATCTCATGAAGATGGGTGAGCACATCCTGGATAACCTGCTTGGGCTCCAGCGCACGCCGACGCAACATCACCAACGGGCCACTCCCAAATCCCTGCACTTCCAATTCGGCCCGCAACAACGAGTTGAACACCTCCAAGTCTTCCAGACCGCCGATAATTTCAAAATCCGCATCGGAAGCAAGGAGATACATATACATCTCCAGGCTGAGCTGAGACATCAATCCCTCGGCCATCAGGGTGTTATAGAGATCAGCCACCGGCACAAGGATATGTTGGGATTGTGTCAAAAGTTGCACGGTGCGTGCAGTAATCGGATCTTTCATGCGTGTATACTCCACTATACTTTTGATTTTCGTCTCTCCAAAAATTCAAGAATCCGCTGTTCGTAGCCGTGCCCTTTGGGACGGAACCAGCCCCCCGGCACTCCTTCCGGCAGATAACGCTGTTCGACCCAGCCGCCGGGGTAATCGTGAGGATATTTGTACGCCGGCGTTTGACCGCGCTCGCCCCGCAAAAGGGTGTTGGGGTCGCGCAAGTAGGCCGGCGGGGGACTGTAACCGTGCTCTTCAAGATATTTGAGCGACTCCCAGTAGGCACCCACACTATTGGATTTGTGCGACGTCGCCAGGTAAAGCGTCGCTTCGGCCAGGTGGAACTGCCCCTCCGGCATCCCCACCCACTCGAACGCCTGCGCACAGGCCATGACCACCGCAATCGCCATCGGTGAGGCCAGCCCCACATCCTCCGCCGCCGCAATCAGCAGTCGCCGGAAGATGAAGCGTGGGTCCTCGCCTGCCGCGACCATCTTCGCCAGGTAGTAGAGCGCCGCGTCGGGATCGGAGCCGCGGATGGACTTGATGAAGGCGCTGATGGTGTTGTAGTGCTCGTCACCCGATTTGTCGTACTGCATCGCGCGGCGTTGGATGGACTCCTCGGCCACGGCCAGCGTGATGCGCTGCACGCCGTCTGCATCGGGTGGGGTGGATTCCACCGCCAGCTCCAATGCGTTGAGGGCGGTGCGCACGTCGCCATCCGCCAGATCCGCCAGGTGGTGCAAAGCCGCATCTTCTGCGATGATGGCGCGTTTGCCGTACCCGCGTTCTTCATCTGCGAGCGCCTGCCGCAGCAGGGCCTCGATCTGCGCAACCGTCAAGGGCACAAAGCGAAAGATACGCGAGCGGCTGAGGAGTGGGGCGATGATGGAGAAGAAAGGATTTTCCGTCGTCGCGCCGATGAGGGTGATGGTGCCGTCTTCGACGACGGGCAGCAGGCCATCCTGCTGCGCTTTGTTCCAACGGTGGATTTCGTCAATCGCAAGGATGGTACGCTTGCCGTACATGCCCCGGCGTTCCTGCGCCTCTGTGACCAGCTTGCGCAGGTCGGCGACGCCCGCCAGCACCGCGTTGAGCGTCTCGAAGTGCGCGGACGTGGTGTTGGCGATCACGGCAGCCAGCGTCGTCTTGCCCACACCGGGCGGCCCCCAGAAAATGATGGATGAGAAGAGGCGATCGCTTTCGATGGCACGGCGCAGCAAGCGCCCCGGCCCGATGATGTGCTCTTGCCCTACGAATTCATCCAGTGTACGCGGACGCATCCGCGCGGCCAACGGCGCTTCGCGGCGCATCTGTTCTTGACGACTGTGTTCGAACAAATCCATAGAAGCCAAGTATACCCAGAGTCGCCAGAATCGCAATCGGCCCAGCAGGGCTTTATTATTCTCGTTACAGTGACTTCAGCTGGCTATGTCTCAACTATATCGCTAAAAACGGGGAACTGGCGTTCCCCTCGGAGCAAGAATGATAAGGGCTTGATCGCCTCAGTCATTTTCGCGGACTCAAGCCGTTCTGTAAATAGCCTCAACGGATGGAACGGATTCAACGGAAAAATATCCGCTAAACTCCGTTCGATCCGTTGAGAAAATCATTGGCGTAATTCCTGTACTAAAAGTTTACGCCGCCGTTATCTCGATCGAAGTTTTGAGCAGCGTCGCGTCATCCGAGCTAGGGCCGACCATCACCCGGTATACGCCCGGCTCCAGCCGCCACTGCTTTGCCTGCGCATCGTAATACCGCAGTTCGTCGAGCGGTATCTCAATTTTGACCGTTGCCGTCCCGCCGGCCGGGATAGCAACCTTCTCGAAGCCTTTCAGCAGCTTCTTCTGCCGTTCCACAGCGGATTTTTCCATCCCCACGTAGACCTGCACGATTTCCTCGCCGTCCCGCGCGCCGGTATTGCTGACCTCGACTGTGACTTGGAGGTTTTGGCCGTTCCGCGCGACGCGCGCATTGCGGTAGGCGTAGGTGGTGTAGCTCAGCCCAAACCCGAAGGGATAGGCCGGTTTCAACCCCTTGTGATCCAGCAGCGTGTAGCCGTGATACAGGTCGTAGGTAATCGTGGGGTCCGTGCTGCTAAAGTAGGGCAGATGTTCGACGCTGGTGGGGATGGTGAAGGGCAGTTTGCCGCTCGGATTGACGTCGCCAAACAGCAGACGCGCCAGAGCCGTGCCGCCTTCCATGCCGGAGTACCAGCTATACAGAATCGCCGGGACATTTTCCGCCCACTCGTCAATCATGATCATACTGCCGCAGACCAGGCAGACCACGGTGCGCGGGTTGATCCCCGCGACCGCCTGAATGAGCGCGGCCTGTTCCGGTTTGAGCGACAGGTTTTGGCGGTCGCCGCCGGGGGCCAGCCCCACCGGACTCTGCGAACCGGCAGCGCTGGACTTCGCCATGAGCTTGAGCAGAAATGCCCCAAGCGGCTTGCCCATGTTGCGATACCCGGCAATGACCGGTTTGAGCATCTCCTGCATCCCGCCGGGCGAGACGTATTCGCCTTCGTCGTTAAAGTCGTTCCCGGCGACAATGATGACGCAGTCCACCTCGCCCGCCAGTTGTCGCGCCTCGGCAAGCTGGGTTTCGTCGCGGTGGAGGATTTCCACACCCGCCCCCAGATACTTTCGCAGGCCTTCCAGCGCGGTGATGACATAGGGCGCATAGACCCGGCTGGAGCCGTGATCGCCGGTGTTCTCCTGGGCGGCGAGTTTGCCCAGGACCAGCACCCGCTTCACGTTCCTGTCAAAAGGCAGCGCTGCCCCTTCGTTTTTAATCAGCACCATGGACTTTTCGGCGGCTTCGCGGGCCAGGGCGATATGTTCCGGGCTGGCGACCAGGCTTTTGGGATACGTCATCGGATCGGGTGTGTTCTCGAAGACCAGCAACGTCCGCAGCACCCGCAGCGCAGCCTGATCAACGACGCTCTCCGCGACCTCACCATTCTGAACAGCCTTCAGCAGGTTTCGCTGGTAGTGGATGGGCAGGGGCATCTCCACGTCCAGCCCGGCTTCGATGGCCTTTTTGCCGTTCCGCACCCCAAAGATAAAGTCCGAAATGGTGAAACCCTCAAAGCCCCAGTCCTCGCGCAGAATCTCGGTCAGCAGCAAGCGGCTCTCGCAGGCCTGATCGCCCCTGAAGCGGTTGTACGCGCCCATCACCGAGGCAGCGCCCGCCTGGACGATTTTCTTGAAATGCGCCAGGTAGACTTCGTGCATCGTGCGGTCGTCGGCCTGGACGTCAACGAAAAAGCGGCTGTTTTCGATGTTGTTGAAGGCATAGTGCTTCACACAGGCCATCACGTTGTGTTCCTGGACACCTTCCGCGAGATGCTTTCCCATCTCGCCCACGAGGAACGGGTCTTCTCCGTAGGTCTCCTGCGCCCGTCCCCAGGCCGGATGGCGCAGCAGGTTGACGCACACCCCACCGAAAAAGTTGGCCCCCTGCGCGCGGGCCTCCTTGCCGATGGCATCGCCGATCCGTTTTTCCAGCGCCCGGTCGAAGCTGGCCCCGCGCGCCATCGAAACCGGGAAGCAGGTTGATTTGCCCATCACCACGCCACGCGGGCCGTCGGTGAATTTGATCGGTGAAACGCCGAGGCGCTTGACACCGTTGGTCGCAATCGGCGTGGGATTGTAGGCGTTCTTGTACCTGATCTGGTTAGTCACCATATTCCAGTTGCCGTTGAGCATCCAGACCTTTTCCTTCAACGTCATCTGTTTGAGAATCTCATTGGCCTTTTGCTCGATTTCGGCACGGGATAACGTACACCTGGCATCTTTGTTAAACATGGCTTGTCTCCTGATTGTTTGATAGTCGTTAGTCTTGTAGTCTGATCGTCAGAAAGCTGGGCATAGTATAACCAGATTGTGAACGGCGGGCAAATGCGATCGGGGCTGCAAATCCTGGACTGAATCAGACGAACAAGGACATCTGAGACAGATTGAAATGCAACAGCAACATAATTGCAAGGCTGAATTTTCTGCATCTGTGATACAATATCATAGAAAACCATCGCTTCTTTGCCAACTGCTGTCTTCTCGATCGCATCGTCCGTCCTCGTACTACAGTTTGTCAATTGAAAGGAGAACGATAATGAAGACACGCATGTTACTGATCGCGCTATTGGCTTCCGGCTTGTTGCTCGGTGTGACACTGACGCTAACCTCTGCCGCTTCTCCTGCTGGGCTACGGAGCTTGTCTACCTCCTGTGAATCGTGCGGTATGGCTATGCCCACCCGCGCGCTGCCGGCGCTCTCGTCGCTAGAGGTGACGCTTACGGGGCCGGGCATCGGGCAAAGCGACGTCCCCTACACCTTCACCGCCACCGTCACCCCGCTGACTGCGATGCTGCCGCTCACCTTCACGTGGGAGGCAACGGGCCAGGAGACAGTTATCCGCACCGTTTCCGCCAATACCGACACGATGTCCTACACCTGGCCCACGACGGGTACTTACAGCATCACCGTCACCGTCGCCAACCCGGATGGGAGTGCCGTGGCGCGACACAAGATCACCATCAATCCAGAAAACCACGTTTACCTGCCACTGACGTTGCGCGCATACCCACCTGGACCGCACATCACGGCCTTCCACGCCGACGTCGAGATCGCCGACCCAGGCCAGACCATTCTGCTCACGTGGCAGTCTTATGGGGCGACGACGGGGACGCTTTACTGGCTGTTGCCTACGGGACAATTCGGGAACTTCTGGACGGTGGAGCCAAATGGCTCAATGCCCTACGCGATCCCGGAGACGTGGCGTAACTTCGAGCACTTTATCCTGTATGTGAGCGATGCGGAAGGCAGAACGGATCAGGCCTACCTTTACATCCCGTTGACCTGCCCGGATACGTGGTTCTTTGAGCCGGCCCCGGCCGATTGTCCGGCCAGCCCGCCGCTGTATTCGGCAGGCGCGCAGCAGGTTTTCGAGCATGGCGTGATGCTTTGGGTGGGGGAAGAGGATCGCATCTACGTGATTTACGACGATGGCGGTGTGGGGGCGTGGAGTGCCTTCACCGACGAATGGGATGAAGGCGATCCCATTGACGATCCGAGTATCATCCCGCCGCCAGGCTTCTACCAGCCCGTGCGCGGTTTTGGATTGGTGTGGCGCGAGCAGCCCAACGTCCGTGAACGACTGGGATGGGCCACCGCGCCGGAGCAGGGCTACGCGACCGCCGTGCAGCGCACCTCGCGCTGGAAGTACAACGACACCTACATCCGCGCCCTCGACGGCGGGACGTGGCGATTAGGACCGGAGGGCGGTTCGTGGGAGTATGTGCCTGTGCCGTGATGTTTTGCTAACTGTTCGTGATCTCGGATCGGCTACTGGGCTTTCAGCAAATAGGCGTGCAATTCGCTGAAACTGTTGATGACGAGAGCGGCCTGGACGCTGTCAACTGCATCTCCGTAGAGTCGCGTGATGGAACCGGCAAAGTACTGATCCAGCAGTCCTGTCTTACAAAACGAGCCGTTCGTAAAGCATTTCCAGGCTCAGATTGGGACAGACTGTCTCGTGGCACATCACCGTTTGGGCAGCCGCGGTGAGACCCAGGCGCACGGCTTCTTCGGGGGACATATTTTCGAGCAGACCATAGGCGACGGCGGCGGTGAGAGCATCTCCTGCGCCCACAGGGTCCACAACTTTCAAGACTTGCGTCGGCAGGCGTCCACTCTCTTCAGAGGTGGCGTAGAATAACCCCTCTACACCGAGGGTGATCACTGCCAGCTGTACTCCCAACTGTACCAGACGCCGCGCCGCTGCGCTGACCGCTTCGCTAGTATCCAGGGAGATACCCACAAGTGCCTCGGCTTCTTCCTTGCTGGGCGTGACGACGGTAATATCGGGGAGATAGGGGTGCAGGCGTGGGGCCAGAAGCGCGGTTGTCGGATCGGCGCACACAGGGACGCCAAAATGGCGCGTCAGGCGGAAGAGCGTTTCCAGTACGCGAGCCGACAGATTCGCATCAATACACACCATATCCACCGTTTTGATCAGGCCGCGCAGCCGGTGGATATGTCCGGGCGTCAGGGCGCGCATAGTGTTCATATCCTCAAAGGCCAACCAGGGACGTTTGTCGTAGTGATGCAGGGCGACATAGGCACACGTCGGTTCACCGGGGACAACGATGCAGTCCTCGGTGTGGATATTCAATGCCTCTAGCGATTGTAGCAAGGTATGTCCTAAAGGATCGTCACCTATGGCAGTGACAAAGTGGACCTCGGCTCCCAGACGCGCCAGGTTCTCGGCGATGTTGCGTGCGACGCCGCCCCAGCCCCAACGCAGACTTGCCGGATTGGATTGGGCGGGTTCGATGGCCTGATCGCGTGGGTAAACCTTGACATCCAGGCCGGCGGCACCAATGACCAGGACACTGTGTTCTGCTCCGCTCATGATTCCTCCTCTTCCTCTTCTTCTCTGATCAGCACACGCGGAATCCAACCCCCACCGGTCTGTTTGTGAGGGGCAAAGCGGATGCGCCCATCCGGGCGCCGCACAAACGGCGCTTCAAGGGTCGGCGCAGCGACGTGTGTGATGGGGGCAGGAGAGACCACCTCGACCAGAATGATGTCTCCGACACGACTTTGTTCGATAAAGTCGCCATCGGTCAAAATTTTCAACGCCATATAGCGGGCGTCGGGGCGGAGTTGGAGGAAAGGTAACGGCTCGATCTCCAAAGGGATGTAATTCGACGGCAGATAGTCGCCGAGCTGCTCGGCCGGCAGCATAATTTGAAAAGGCGTCACCGTCGTTACGCCGGTCCTCAGGAGGGTTTGATTTTCCAGTTCGTACACCGGCACAATCATCACCCATTCGCCCGGCGGCATGCGCGATGGCAGGGCCAGTAAAGTGGACATCCAGCGGCTCATATCCCGGCATGCAGCCACGCGCGCCACGTTGTTCTCAAACCCCCAATACCGTTCGCTTTCGTTCAAGATTTCTTGAGCTTCGGTAAAGGCGCGCAGGGTTTTGGCATCCGCGCGGAGGATGAAGTATAACAATCCTATAAAGTACAAAGCGACGGCCCGATTGTAACCGGCAACCTGGGTCACTTCCCAGTGCAGCCGGGTCAACGCATGGTAGGTATGTTCTAGCGCCTCCGCCCAGCGTTGCAAGCGGCGCAGCATATCGGCCTTGTAGAGGGTTATCAGGGCCGCCGTGTATTCATCATGCCCCTCCATAGCCGCGGAAGAGAGCTGCTCGGTGAAGGCGAGGGCCTCTTCCCATTGGCCAGCATCATAGCGATGCTGCACTTCATCTTGCAGTCTATCCCTGAAAAACACAGGGATCTCACGAAGCTCCAGTAAGTAGAGAGGGGTCAGTTCTTCGGGAACGTAAACCAGGCGCATAACAGCTCACGCCTTTGGCTCTGGTAACTGCGGCGCCGTCGGGGGCGCCGTGGACACCGACGAGGTTGACCCGAAAGGTGTCTTTTCCTTCCGGATGGCGTTGACGACACGGAGCAGACCCTCGGCCTGTTGGAACATCAACTGTTGCACCTCCAGATCCCGGTCGGCCATAGCCCGCAGCACATCCAGGAAACTCGTGACGATGAGTTGGGGAGGAACTTTGACGCCTTTCTGTGCCAGGCCCTCGATTTTGGTAAGCATCGTGTTGACCAACTCAACCTGCGCTTCAACCCCGGCCGCGGCCAACAGCTCGACGCGTTTAGCTTCTTCATCAAGAGCATAGGTATTGATGCTGCGTTGCAGTTTGGCCTGCCAGAATTCCAGCCACTGACGCGAAATCGCTTCCTCAGCAGGCTGCACCGGCATCAACTGCACCGATTCGACAAAAATGCCGCGTTCCTTAGCAACAGCAGCGATCCTTTCTTCAACGAATTTCTGCACTTCCTGGAACGCTTCAGGTTTAGCCGGCGGTGGCACGGCCGGCTCGATCATACTGTCCTGATACATCGCCCAATAGCGCGGGTTGATGAAATCATCGAGGGTATACTGTTCGAGTTTGTCGCGTATGATGCCGTCCAGAGCACCATTCACCAGTCCGACACACCAATCCTGAATCCGTTTGTTACCCTCGTGGCTGCGCACATACTTGTTTGTGGCCAACTTGAGGACGGCCTCTGCATTGAAGGGATAGGCTTGCGGCGTTGTTGCCTCTTCCTGGACATAGAAAGAACGTGTGTCTTCCGGTGGATCGGCGACCCGGAAACGAATCTCCGCGTCACAGTATGCCGGGATGCCGTCGAGGGTCATAAACTCAACGCGCAGAGTGCGTCGTTGAGGCCGCAGATCAATCACATCCCACACGCGCTCGAATGATGCCAGTTCATAGAATCCAGGCCCCAGCACCCGGCAGAGCCGGCCGAGCCTGGAGGTGACGACGGCGCTGTCGTGCGCAATGCTCAGGAACCCCGGTCCACCGACCTTGAACATCACCGACGGCCCATCAGGGTCTGCTTGTCCTTCGAATACCCGCAAAGAGGGCTTAAACGGTGGTTCTATAGGCAAACCTAAGAGCAAGCGCTCGACCCACTCCCGGGCATCCTCCTCCGATATGTCGAGAAAATGCCGGGCAAATTGAGTGAACAACTGCCACATTGAAGACTTTGCAACGTACACGCAGGCAAAGAAAGCCATCCCCACAATGAGGACACTGAGCCATCCATTCCATTTAAGGGGTTGACCTTCACTGTCCCCTACTACCCAATACGTGATCAGCAGGAACACCACAAAAGCCAGACAAAGAACGGTTTCACCCAGGAAAATCAATTCTGCGCGTTGACGTTTGGTGATGTTGTTCATTGCCTAATCCTCCTGGCTCATTTGGGAAAGCTGCAACAAGGTAGGTAAGGCCGATTCCGGCAACATCTTCTGAACGCGGGTATCCTGGGCCATGTGGATGAGATTTTCGAGCAGATAGTAAGCCACAAAGTCGCCGGTCATTTCGGGGTCCTTCAAATTTTGAATCTTTCCGAGTACCTCACTCAGCACATCAGCGCGCGCCTTGCTACGTACCCTGGTCAGAATTTCGAGACGCCGGGCCTCCGTGGACGCCTGCCACTCCAACATTTTGTTGATCCAGCGTGCCTTCCACGCCTCCACCCGCTGTTTGACAGCCTCGTCATTGACCGGTGAGACCTTGTTACCCACACCGCCACCGAGGATTTCAAAACCCAGAGGTTCGACGGTCTCTTTGACCACCTGACGCACCCGCGTCGCGATTGCCAGGCGCGTCAGGGTCTTGGTCTTCGGGTCTATGCTGTAGATGTCCTCCAGGCTGTATTCGGGGACCACTTGTTTGAGCTGATTCAACGCCACCTTGACAGGGAGATCATCCCAGGGGCGCGCCTGATGCATTTCCAAAGGTGTTTTGCCGGTAGGGTCCACTTCCTGGGCAAAGGCAAGTTTGAAGATGGTCTGCTGGTTGCGATAAGGCCAGGGTTCTTGTTGCTTGAGGCTTTCAAGATCAATCTTCCGGGGTCCAGGGTGGATGCGGAACAGCGAAGAAATCGGCAGATTGATTTCAATGCCATCGCGCGTCATGGCGGTGGTACGCATAACACGGATCTGGTTGCGCAGATCAAAAACCTGGTACGGAGATTCGGTTGAGGCCGTGAGCGCGACGCCCGGGCCAACAACACGCCTGAGGTTCGAGCTGCCTTTGAGGATGACGACATTTTCCGGCTCGGTCATGATCCAGCCGGGGCCGACGCCGTAAAACGTATGCCCCTGGATATTGGTTTTCACCGCGCCGTCTTCCACCACCCAGGTGGGCTTGGGGAAGGTGCTGAAGAATCCCGTAAACAATTGCAATCGCTCGCGCCAGGGATGCTTTTCGTCGGCGGGAACGGGGATGATCTCGGCAATGCCCACCAGCAGCCATGCGATCGCCAGCACCAGCGGGGCTGCCACGAAGACAAAGAACAATATGATCTTCGGTAGCTCGCGCACAGACAATCCCGAAGCCAATAGCTTCACGAAAGTCACCAGCACGATCAAGAGACACGCTCCCCACAACACCCACGCTATGAGTGCGTCGAACTTTGCCTTAGAGAAAGGGGGGAAGGCACCGGCAATCCACAAAAGGGTCAAGAAAATAAACAAGGGGATGAAAATGCCGAAGCCGAGCACGATTCCCAATGAGAGCGGTTTTGCCATACCGATCCACAGCAACACCGGCAGGAACCACAGCAGCGGTCCCCACATTCGCAACAATGCCCAGCCCAGACGGAGCAACGGTTCGACAAACGCGCCTTTGAAACGCGGTGGGTGATCACGGAGATAACGTTGCAGGGCAAAATAAGCCCCTATGTATACCGCCAGCAGCCCGAGTCGTAGAAGCCATAGTTCCATAACCGAACCTCCTCACCAGCATTTCTTTTGCTAACTTTAGCACAGAATTAAAAAAAAGGGAAATAGTTAGTTTTCAGTTGTCAAGCGTAAGAGTTCGCACAATAAAAATGCCTCAGGGACAACGGCCATTCGTACCATCCCTGAGGCATCTCGGCAACGCCGTTCAGTTACTTGCTATATTTCTTCACTGTCAAAGGCAAGAAAACATCGTAGGGGTAAGGATCAATCAACACCGAGTCGGTCCACGGGCCGTAGCTGCCCGACTTATCAATCATTGCCACGCGCCAATAGTACTGCGTCGTCGTGTATTTTTTCAGCGGTATGAACCTGGTGTTGTTCGTCGTAGCCGAATCGAGCAGCGGTGAAAACTGCGGGTTGGCAGCAACTTGAATGGCGTAGCGCGCCGCGCCATCTACCGGCTGCCAGATGAACGTGGGGAAGTCGGCATCCACCGCCGTTCCGGGCAGCGGCGACACCAGTGTCACCACCGGATACTGCTTGGTGAAGGTGTATACCCCCGAGAATGGTCCCACCTGGCTATTGGCATCCACCACGGCCACGCGCCAGTAATAATCACCGTCGGGGTAAGTCTTGGTCGGCGTCCACGTGATGGTATCCAGCGTCAAATCCTCGATCGGTGAGGAAAAGTTGGGGTTGTTGGCAACCTGCAACCTGTACTTTGGCGCGCTCCAACCTTGCATTCCAGTGTCGCCGGAAATCACGACTGCATTCCACTCAAATGTTGGGGTTGTGTGAACCACACCGGCCGGCGACGGCGATACCAGAGACACTACAGGTAAGGTAATGTTAAAGGTATTTATTAGCGACCACTGACTGCTATACGCTGCAGAGAATGAATTCCCGGTACGCACTCGCCAATAGTAAGTCCCCGGTTTAAAGGCATCCAGGGGAGTATAATTTTCGTGGTTTGTATACGCTTGCAGAAGCAGGGGTGAAAAATTCGGATTGCTGGAGAGTTCAAACCGATAGTTTGCGGCACCTTCAACCGCATCCCAAATGAACCGGGGGGTCGAATAACTCCCCTCGATGCGCAGATTCCCCGGTATCAGACCCGATTTCGTGAAAACATGGGGTTCGCTGGGGGGCGAGTTGTAATAGACATTATTAAACACGTGGCGCACCGCATAACGCCAATAGAGTGTATTGTCCTCGTAGATGCTTTTTGTGGAGTAAATGTACTGAAAAATGTCTACATACCCATCACCTGTCACCCTGGTCTCCAGGGATTGTAGGATGCTTGTAAACAGAGGATCACGGGCTACTTCCAGTCTATAACCGCCGATATGATCCGTATTCGGCGCTTCGGCGTAGAGATAAGGTGAATAGGGTAACGCGGTATCTTCTTCCGGCAAACCGCCAACCGGAACCGCTAATGTCACACGGTCACCTATCGTCTTAAATTCGTTAAGAACGGCAGGGTTTGAACCGTTATCGGGGACTGTGTCCGAAGCAGAGGATGCCGTGTTGGAAGTGGTGCTGAATAGAACCGCCGAAAAAGAGAAGGGTTTGTCTCCTCGATCCCCAATGGCTGTTCTGGGGATTTTAAGTTCGACGTACCCAAGTGTCGCACTATAATAGAGGGCACCACCGACTTCTCCGGCATCTACAAGATTCTTGACCTGAGAATCCCAGGCAAGCGCGTCAGCAGACCATGTATATAAGTCCACCCTGTCCGTGACGAGAGTCGCGCCATTATAGGTGACGTAGAGGGCATACTCCGGTTGGTAGTAAGAAGAAGTTGTCAACGTTGGACGGTCCGGCGGGGCCATTGTCGCTCCCTGACCATCCGTCTGGTTAGCATCCAGATACAATCCATACCATACCGGCGTGCCCAGTGTTGGTGTAATATGGAATCCAATAAACCAATAATCCTTATCTTGGGCTGCATATAAGGTTCGCAGTTCTGCTGCTCCCAAGCCATCTTCAACGTCTGCCGCCATCAGGGTAGCAGCCTCTATGGGCAAGGTACCGAGGGAGTAAGCATCTACGCCGAACCAGCGAGTTTGCATCCCCACAACAAGGCGGCGTGTCTCACTCCACTCGCCGACAGTGTTGTTGCTACTATCCAGGCCACGGACCCGCCAGAAGTAAGTGCCGATGGGTAAGCGCACGATAGGTGTGTGGCGGGTGTAGGTTGTGCGGGTCACGTAAGCCGTCGAGCCAAAATTTGGATCGGCACTCACCATCAGCTCATACCGCACCGCCCCTTGCTGCGCCGCCCAGTCAAATGCCGGCATGGTTGCAAACACTTTCTCACCATGTGTTGGGTAACGCAACATGGGCGCATTTGTTGCCAGAGGCAATGGCCGACGCGCCAGGTCAATCTGGGTCATCCAGGGTTGACTGTTTGAGCTGGAGGGTAAAGGAGTGCCATTCGCGGCATATGGCGTCACACGCCAGTAATAGTTTGTGGATGCCGTAGGTGTGAAAGGATTGCCCTCATAGGGCGTGGCGCTAAGATTCTCTGTCAACACCGTCCACTCCGGAGAGCCGAAATTAGGATCATCGTCCACTTCCAGGCGGTAATAAGCAGCTTCCTGGTATGGGGTAACTGCGGGAATGAAGGTCCGCGACCAGTAAAAGGTGGGCATATTCATTGTGTAATCATAGGCAATGGGGATATCATAAGGCGGCGCGTATTGCCCGGAAGCCGTAGAAGGAGGGGTGTAAAAATAGCGTGGCCAGATATTTTCAGGCATGGCGGTATTCAAAACTGGTCTGAAGCTCTTGACCTCACTAGAGACGCCGCGATTGTTGGAGTTATCATAAGGGGTGACCCGCCAGTAAATTGTTTTCCCCCATTCATCACCATCCCAACGATCTTGCCAATGAAAGGTGTTGGCGGTGTCAACCGGGGGCCAAATTGTCGCCAGAAAACCCGCATCAAAACTGGCTTCGAAGCGGTAGCGATGTGCTTCGCGCACCGGCGTCCAGGTGAACAGGGGGACATTGGTCTGCTCGTTATTGCGGGGTGTCAATAGTACCGGCTGCTGGTACCAGTGTTTGGTAAACTCCCACACTTCACTGTAAGGGCCTTCATAATTCGTACCATAGATAGCGGCGACCCGCCAATAATAGGTCTTATCATTCGGCAGTGAGTCGAGTGGTGTGTATGAGGTCTGGTTCGTGGTAACGGTGGTAAGATTGGCTGCGAAACTACTGTCCGTGCTATATTGTAACCGATAAGCATTCGCCCCTTTGACCGCCGTCCAGCGAAATGTGGGCGTGTACGTTGGCGTCGAACCGTTCGCCGGCGCCAGCAACTGCGGTGTCTGTGCATACTGCACCGTCACCTGACGGACGTCGCTCGTCAAGCCATTCCTTCCTGCCGGATCGCGGGGTGTGACACACCAGTAATAGGTGCCGTTCGCCAGCCGCGTGCTGAGGTTGTAGGAAGTGGTCAATGTCGTGTACGTAGCGCTGGGTGAGTTGCAGTCGGCGTCGTTATCAATCTTGAGGACGTAATCGGCAGCCCCCATAACCGGAGACCAGGAAAAGACCGGCGCTTCGAAGAATTCTATGATTGCGCCATTTTCTGGTTCAAGCAAGATTGGGGCATTGCCGGCTCCGCTCCAGGCTTTCGTAAATACTCTTATTTCACTCCAATCACCCACCGGCGTCGGCTTTTCGACGCGCACGCGCCAGTAAACAGTGCCATCTACTAATTTACTATTGTCTGTAGGAATATAACGAGTATTTGAGGTTGTGACATCGTAGGGGATCGGTGCGGCAAAGGCAATTTCATCATCAATCTGAATCCGGTACAGCGTTGCATCGGGGACGGCCCCCCATTCGAAATACGGCATGGCCGCCGGCGGATAGTTCTGCACGGTGGCTGTCTGCCCGTCCGGAGGGTTGAGGAGCGTCGGTGCAGGCCAAACGGATGGCGCAGCCCGGAGTGCGGAAGGCACCGGGAACAACCCCAGACTGAAAAGTATGCCGGCCATCATCATCCGCGATAGCGGCAGGATACCAAAAATAGCCACCTGTGCGGTTGGGCTACGGAATTCACCAGGTTAGCCAAAACGGGTATAAT
>DAOSNS010000057.1:0-5375 GCA_035373625.1 Anaerolineae bacterium
CATCCCGCTGCGCCATTGTGCTGCCGGTCAATACCATGGCGTCGCCGAAGGGAATATAACGTTCACCGGGCGATGGTTGAGGCAGGGCCAGGCCGAACCAGAGCGCCGGGCGACCATCGGCGCGCGTCAGTACAAGTTGCGGTGGCGCATCTTTGGGGATGGACAGGCGCACCGTTTGACACTGTCCGACTCCAAGGGGATGGACGAACGCCTGCTCATTGCCGGATTGGATGAGCAACCCTTCTCCCGGTCCGCACCAGTGCAGATAGGCCAGCGCGTCCGTGTCGCGCACATTGTAATCAACGCCGCGCAACCACGGCCCCCCATCGAGGATAACGCCAGGCCAGAAGCGCGTCAGTGGCAGGGTAGGAAAGTCACAGGTGCTGTGTAGTTCCGGGAAAGCGACACTCCCCAAGTCCTGGAATGTGCCATCGGCAACCGTATACGCGCCGAGGGTGGGGTAGATGACTGTTGTACAGCGATCAACCGGCAACTGCAATATCAGATGGGTAAAGCGAATCTCGCCGACTGCGGTATCGTTGCCTAGAAAACGATCGGCCTGTGCCAGCAGTGCGCCGTTTGCATCCCACAGGCGTGCGGTGAAGGACGGCGGCGGCTCTTGTGGGGCGCTTGCCTGCCATGCCAGGTGCAATTCCACACGGCGTCCCGGCTGCGCTTCACCGACCAGGCGGTATCCAAGCAGGTGTACCGTGCCCAGCTCGGCCTTCAACGGCGTGAAGTGTGATTCCTCCGGCAGCGTCGTGAGGGGACGCCGGTAGAAACGGAATCCACCCCCTACCGGCGTGGAGGTCCAGCCATCCCAGGTATAACCGTGGGTTGTGAAGAGCGGGCGGTTGCCGGCTTCCTCCGCGCGTTGCCGCCATACGTCCTCATACTCCTGCCCGGCTACGGGATAAACATAGGCAACCTCTACGTGTGGATTGCGTCCTTCGATCTGTTGTAGTGCCCATAATGGCGTGACCCAATGCCAGTCGGCGAGGATCAGCGCGTCTGACGAGGCCGTCTCTAGCAGTGGCACACTTCTATCGCGGATGGACGTATCGGCGGCAAGGGTCGCAAAATCAGGCACGTGGATCATCAGGCGAAGGAGCAGGAGGCCATAGGTGAGAAGTAATGGGAAATGAGTAATGAGTAATGAGTGATGAGGGATGAGGGATTCGTAATTCACCCATTTGCCATTCGCCATTCCGCTGATTGCCAGCCCAAACGTCAGCACCATCGGCACGTAGGCCGGCATGAGGTATTCGATAGTTTGTGGGGCGCGGTAGGTGATGGTGACGAAAGTATGGACAATCCACGCGACGCCTAACGCTATGGCCAGTTTGCCGTCACGGCGCAGGAGCCACAGCCAGCTCAGGCCGATGGCGAACAGGAAGAATGGAGGAAATTGCAAGCGGAAGAGGGTGGGCAACAAGGGCAGGCGCAATGCCAGGTCGTTTCGCGTAGCGAAAGCGAACATGTCGCCCCCGAAGCCACGCGCCAGCACGTGATCCCAGAATCCCGACCACGTTGCCAGGTTACCAGGCGCAAGTGGAACGTTGGGCATACGATCGCGCAGCGGCAGGTAGAGTTGAGGAATCAGCCACGCCAGCGCTGCCAAAAGTACAGCTTTCCACCAGCGGCGCGGTTTTGTGATCAAGCATGGGTCTATCAGCAGCAGGTACAGTGCCCAGCCAACGGCAATGAAGACCAGCGAAGGATGGTGTCCTACACCCAGTCCCAGCGCCAGGGCAAGTTCAAGCAATGGCGGAATTCCGTTCCTCTTGCTTGCTTTGGTATTCAATATGAGGGTGGCGCGATAACGCGCCAGCGCCAGAAATCCCCACGCGGCGAAGAGCATGGTCGGCATGCGGATGTTGGCAATGGTCGCCTGTGCCCAGAAGGTGGACGCCCCACCGAATAACAGCGCCGCCGCCAGGCCACCGGCTTCTGCCGCGCGCGCCGTATAGCCCCACGGGCTGGCCCAGGTGCGCACAGCCTGCGCGATGAGCACGAGTGTTGTCGCCGCTAACGCCGCACTGAAGAGGTTGATGGCAAAGAATGGGCCGCCGAAAGGAAACAGACGCATCCACAGCGCGCTGGCAATGGTATACAGCGGGTACCCCGGCGGGTGTGCAATGCCCCACGTCGCTGCTGTGAGCTGGAATTCGCCACTATCTGCCGGGAGCACATCGCGCGCCGTGGTGGCGGCGTAGAGCAAGAAAAAGGCGAGCCACGTTAAAAGTAGACGGTAGGCAGGAGACGGGAAACGGGAGTGGAGGGGGGCATGGGAAAATCGCGCGTCAGGGTGTGACGCGCGATTTTCTTGGGCTGCCGTGTGTTTGTCGGCCAAGCGTTACTCCGCCATTAACTTCATAGCACGCTCGGCAATCTGCGCAGGGGTGAAGCCGAACGCTTCTTTGAGACGCTGGTACGGTGCTGATGCCCCGAAACGGTCCATGCCGATGATGTCGCCGTAACTGCCCACATAGCGCTCCCATCCCAGGGTGACACCCGCCTCGATCGCCAGCCGCTTGATGATGTTGGGTGGCAGGACGGTGTGCTTGTAGAAAAGCGGCTGCTGCTCGAAGAGTTCCCGCGAAGGCATACTGACCACCCGTGCACCAATGTGACGTTCCTGGAGCAACTTTTGCGCGGCCAGCGCGTCGGCGACTTCGGAGCCGGTGGCGATGAGGATGAGGTCCACGCGCTCCAGCGGCGATTCGCTGAGGATGTATGCGCCACGTGCTACGCCTTCCATCGCCAGGTCGGCGGCCTCCGGCAGAATGGGCAGGTTTTGCCGCGTCAAAGCCAGGGCCACGGGACCGTTCTTGTGTTCGATCGCCACCTTCCACGCGGCGGCAGTTTCGTTGGCGTCCGCCGGACGGATGACCGTCATGCCGGGGATGAGGCGCAGCGACATGATTTGCTCTACCGGCTCGTGCGTGGGACCATCTTCACCCACATAGATAGAATCGTGTGTGAAGACGTAGATCACCGGCAGCTTCATCAGCGCGGCGAGGCGCACCGCCGGCCGCATGTAGTCTGAGAACACCAGGAACGTGCCGCCGTAGACCCGCAGCCCGCCATAGATCGCCATCCCGTTGAGCAGGCTGCCCATCGCGTGTTCGCGCACACCGAAGTGGAAGTTGCGACCCAGGGGATTCTCTTTTGAGAAGTCGCCGAAGCCCTTCAGATATGTGTTGTTCGACGGCTCCAGGTCGGCCGAGCCACCGAGCAGTTCTGGGATGGCCGGTGCGATGGCGTTGAGCACCTTGCCGGAAGCCGCGCGGGTGGCCATAGCGCCACTGTCGGGACGGAAGTGCGGCACAGCTTTCTCCCAACCATCGGGCAGCTCACCCTTGAGGACGCGCTGTAACTCGGCCGCTTCCTGCGGATACGCAGCTTCGTAGGCGGTGAACAGGTCGCGCCATTTGGCCTCGGCACGCTCACCTTGCGGAACGGCGAGCCGGTAGTGCGCGATCACGTCGTTGGGGACGAAGAACGGTTCCTGTGAGGGCCAGCCCAGTTTCTCTTTGGTGAGGCGAACTTCCTCATCGCCAAGTGGGGAACCGTGCGCCTTCTCGCTGCCTTGCATATTCGGACTGCCGTAGGCGATCTTGGTGGCGCAGACGATGAGGTGCGGCTGACCTTTGACCGCTTTGGCGGTGCGGATGGCAGCATCAACCGCATCAATGTCGTGCCCATCCACGCTTTGTACATGCCAGCCATAGGCACGGAAACGCGCCGCCACATCTTCGGTGAAGGCGAGATCGGTGGACCCTTCGATGGAAATGCCGTTATCATCGTAGAGGTAGATCAGGCTATCCAGTCCCAGATGCCCGGCAAGGGAAGCGGCTTCATGGGAAATGCCTTCCATCATATCGCCGTCGGAGACAATCGCATAAATGAAGTGATCGAACAACGTATAGTCGGGGCGGTTGAAGCGCGCCGCCAGATGCTTCTGCGCGATCGCCATGCCGACGCCGTTGGCGAAGCCCTGTCCCAACGGGCCGGTGGTCGTTTCGATACCGAGGTCGGGATCGTATTCAGGATGGCCCGGCGTTTTGCTTTCCCATTGCCGGAATTGTTTGAGGTCTTCCAGCGTTATGGGATAGCCGGTGAGGTATAACAGGCCGTAAAGCAACATCGAGCCGTGACCGGCGGAAAGTACAAAACGGTCGCGGTTGGGCCAGCGTGGATTGCGCGGGTTGTGCTTGAGGTGGCGCGTCCACAGAACGTAGGCCACATCGGCCATCCCCATCGGCATACCGGGGTGTCCCGACTTGGCCTTTTGGACACCATCCATCGCCAAAACGCGCAGGGCATTGATGCAGTTTTGGTCTAAGGTTGTTTTGGGCATTGAAATTCCTCCTGATTGTCGTTGTGTTTTTATCAGCAGATTAAGCGGATTGAGCAGATTGTACGCTGTAAGAAGAATCTACTCGATCGGCTGAATCTGCTGACAAATTAGAGATTTGTTCCACGCGCATCCAGTCTATCACAGTTTCCCATGATGGGAAGCGCACCAGATCGGTCGCCAGGGCCTTATCATGCTTGCTCCGATGGGAACGCCAGTTCCCCGTTTTAGCTGATAGAGGTCGAGAAACACGGATTTTTAGCCTCATCCGTGAAATCCGGGTCTATCCGTGTGCTGATTTCGTATTCGCCAATGCGCGCAAAGCCACGGTGACGCGGCGCGGCGACTCGGTGAGCAGGCCGAGATCTTCCCAATGCTGTGCCAACCGTGAGAGCACACGCCGCGAAATTCGTTCCTTGAATGCTGTGTACAGTTCGCCGAGTTTGAAGTAGCCGTTGAGTTCGTTGACGGCGTAAGTGACGATCTCGCGTTCCAGCGCGTTCAGCTCCGGGAACGATGACGGCGGACGTACCTGTGGATCAATGACCGCCGCCGATAACATTTCCATCCACAGGACGGCGTCATCAATCAGATGTCCCATCTGGAAGTAAAGCCGGTTGGACCATTCTGCTTCACCGTCGAGGTCGTGGATGAAGGGTGGCGAATCTACCAATGTGCCGTAGGCGGCAAAGGGAAAGTCGGCGGCACTGAACATCCCGACCGTCGGCGTGACGGCTTCGGCACGCAGTACGTCCCAACGTTGTTCTGTCACGGTGAAGTCTATCTCAAAGGTCACCAGGACGCCACCGGTTAGCCGCCAGTACCAGCGCGCGCCGATGCGCCCTTGATACCCTGGAATCCGCGCGGCAATGGCTTCGAGAATTTGATCCGCCAGCCGCAAAGTTTGATATGAAGGGTAAAAACGAGCCATAGGTTCCTCAATAATAGTCGGGTAGTCGTTAGTCGGGTAGTCGTTAGTCGGGTAGTCGGGTAGTCGGGTAGTCGTTAGTCGGGT
>DAOSNS010000057.1:5475-19707 GCA_035373625.1 Anaerolineae bacterium
TAGTCGGGTAGTCGTTAGTCGGGTAGTCGGGTAGTCGGGTAGTCGTTAGTCGGGTAGTCGGGTAGTCGGGTAGTCGTTAGTCGGGTGGTCGTTAGTCGGGTAGTCGGGTAGTCGTTAGTCGGGTAGTCGTTAGTCGGTGGTCGGATAGTCGTTAGTCGGAGGTCGGGTTCGGGCGTTAGTTGTCAGGGCGTTGAACGGAAAGAAATTCACTGACCCGACGTTCTTCGTCTTCACGGGTGACGATTTCGCCATCAAGGTGTGCGGCACGCAGGGTGTCGAAGATTTGGCGATATATCGGGCCGGGCGGCAGGCCGAGTCGCTTCAGGTCTTTGCCGGTCAAGAGACATTGCCCATGACGCCATTCACGGGCATAGCGTTCCAATTTGGCCTGAAGCACCGGGCTATCACTTGCCAGCCATCCTAGCGGCAGGAGCGCCTCGGGCAGCGGCTCAAGCAGCGCCACGACCTGGCTGGGACGTTCTAATGTTTCTATTTGCGCCAGCGCGTGCTGCAGGGCGGGCAGAGCGCGCAGCGGCCCACTGACACGGCGCGGCATTAACAGGCGGCGCAGGATGTTTTCCAGCGTTTGCGGCGTCAGCCGATAGAGAAACAGCCCCCAGTAGTAAAAATCAAGTTCCTGTGCGGCATCAATATTCCACAACGCCAGAGTCTCCGGCCGGCGCAGGCGGACAAAACGCTCGCGCAACCAATCGTCACAGACCAGTTCGGGATGAATGTGAGCCAGCGCCCCAATCGCCTGTAGCCGTTCCAGGGCCGCTTCGGGTTGCGCCTCGTGGAAAATGAGATCGAGTTCGTGGCGAATACGTCCGCCTGTGATACGCCCCAGCAGTGGCAGCGCGTCGGCGATCAATGCCTCGGTTTGCGCGTCCATGTGAAAACCCAGCCGTGCCTCGAAGCGCGCCGCGCGCAGGATGCGTGTGGGATCGTCAATGAAGCTGAGGCTGTGCAGCACGCGGATCACGCCGGCCTCCAGGTCGGCCTTGCCGCCGTAGAAGTCCAGCAATTCACCCCAGCGTTGTGGGTCCAGGCGAATGGCCAGCGTGTTGATGGTGAAATCGCGGCGGTGCAAGTCCTGCTTGATCGAGCTGCGCTCGACCAGCGGCAGTGCCGTTGGATGCTCATAGAACTCCGTCCGCGCCGTCACCAGGTCAATGAACTCGGGGAGGCGGTGATTGACTGATCCCCGATGATCAATTTCTACCTTCTCCCACACATCTGACGGGAGTGTCCATTTGACGGTGCCGAAGCGGCTATGGCTGTGGATTTCGCCGCCAAACTGTTGCGCCAGTGCGTGCCCCAGCTCGATAGCTTTGCCTTCGACGACAATGTCCACATCCGTGAGGGGATGCCCCAGTAGCAGATCGCGCACGATACCCCCGACGAAGTAGGCGCTGTATCCCTGGCGGGCAGCCTGGGTGCCGATTTCGCGGATCAACAGCAACAAGGGCTTGGGGAAGTAACGTTCCATCTTTTGGACGATGTCCTTTTGCTCGGCGTTGACTTCCATAAGGGGCAGGCGGATCATATCGGTGCGCGTCACCACGCCGATGAGCTGCCCATCCTCAACCACCGGAATCTGCCCCCAGCCGGTGTGGATCATCAACGTCCGCACCCGTTCCGTCGAGTCATCCGGTGACACACTGACCTCGCCGGGGCGCATGACGCGCTCTACGGGCTGATGTTCCCAGCCGTGTTGGATGGCGCGATCCACAGCGTTGCGCGTCACCAGACCGAGGATTTTCCCCTGCGCATCTACGACGGGGAAACCTTCGTGACCGGTGCGCTTCATAATATCGAGAACCGCATTGATGGGATCGTTGGGTGCCACGGTGCGCACGCCGAGCGACATCACATCCCGCACCTTAATGCGCGGATGGACAAATTCGGGCAGCTTATCGCGCAATTCTGCGAACACCGCAACCGCCGGACGCTGGCGGATGAGCGCCGCTGCCGCACGATTATGGCCTCCGCCCCCGAAGTGCGCGGCGACATTGGCCACATTGATGTCATCTGTATCGCTGCGCGCGACGAGTTGCGTGTTGCCGCTGATTTCAACCAGGACAAACAGGGCCGAGGGATCGAGGAGGTCGCGCAACTTGTGCGCCAACGTCGAAATTTCCTCGTCCGTATTGGGCGGGGATACAGCCCAGCTCAATACGACCGGATGCCCGTCAATTTGCAGCGTCTCCACATTTTCCTTGAGGGTGTCGTAGATGGCCTGCTGGATGGGAGTGAGGGGGTGTTCCAGGAATTCGGCGGCGATTTCGAGGCTGGCGCCTTGATCCACAAGCCAGGCCGCGGCGTGCAGGTCACGCGACGAGGTGCCGGCGTAGGTCAGGCTGCCGGTGTCCTCGTAGATGCCCGCAAGCATCAAGGTCGCTTCGATGTGATTGATGGGAACCATCCTTGCGGAAAGTGCCTCGACGAGCAGCGTCGTCGTTGCCCCCAACGGTTCACCCTGGAAGCGCCACCCGTCGGGCAGGGTTTCGGGCGGCGTATGGTGATCAATGATGAGCACATCATGGATGTCTTTGCTCATCCCCCGGACGTAGGTAAGGCTTTGTGTATCCACCAGGATCACACGACGGACGTGTTGTCCGCGCGGAAGGGTTTCGGGATCCACGAACGGCAATTCGCTGCCGTACAGTGTGAGAAACGCCCGGACGTTGGCATTGACGCGGCGCGGCAAAACCGGTTGGGCGTGCGGGTACAACTTGTACGCGCCCAACAGGCTGGCAATCGCGTCAAAATCTGCGTTCTCGTGGGTCAGAATGACTTGCATACCGTGATTATAACACGAAACGGCGGATGTGAGGGGGAAAAGATGATTCAGATCTTGCCCGATGCACAAAATGGACTGTCCAGGCCTTCTGCGGCGGACGCTTTCCAGATTCGTTCGGTGTCGCAAGAACGTTTTGTACAATGTCCGGGCATGCTTAATCACGATCAGTTCCGGCAAATTCTGCGGGCGATTCAAATCGTGATCGGTGCGGCATAAATACCCACTTAACGGTTATTCCTCGGCAAACACACGCTGTCCGAACCGTGATTTGGGCAGCATGCAGGGCCTTATCATGCTTGCTCCGAGGGGAACGCCAGTTCCAGCGCGGAGCTGGAAACGCGGATCTGACGATCCAACGCGGATCTGGCGATCCGCTCAAAGCGGTTGAGAAACGCGGAGCTGGCGATTCAACGCGGATCTGACGATCCGCTCAAAGCGGTTGAGCAACGCGGAGCTGGCGATCCGCTCGCAGCCAAGTGAAGTTGCTGTAACGAGAATGATAAAGCCCTGGGGCAGCATGAACAACCTCCAATTTCTGTTATAATAGGTTGTATCATTAGGATTTATGCAGACATGGCTGTTTTTCACCGCCGAGGACGCTGAGAACCTGTAAATGCCCTGTGCTTTCGGCGGTAAAACTCAGATAACTTGCGTAAGTCCTGATCATCTTATCCTGTGAGCAAAGGCGGCTTGGCGACGATGAAACGTTACAAGGTGATCGTGAACCCCATTTCAGGCCGTGGAAACGGCGAACGGTCTCTCCCTTTTATCAAGAATTTATTGGACCAGTACAGTTTATCCTATGACCTGGCGTGTACCGAGTATCCCGGTCATGCGATTGGGTTAGCGCAGCAAGCTGCCATGGATGGCTACGCCGTCGTCGTGGCAGCCGGCGGGGATGGTACGGCCAACGAGGTGTTGAACGGCTTGATGCAGGCCCGGCAGGCCGGCGCGCATGTGACCCTGGGGGTGTTGAGTGTGGGGCGTGGCAATGACTTCGCCTTCGGTGCCGGCATCCCACATGCCCTGGGAGTCGGGAGTGCGGTGCTGGCGGCAGACCACCGGCGTTTCATTGATGTGGGCTATGTGGAAGGGGGACTGGTTCCGCAGGGCCGTTACTTCGGCAACGGTGTGGGCATCGGCTTTGACGCCGTGGTGGGTTTCGAGGCTTTGAAACTGAAGCGGCTCAGCGGTTTCCCCTCTTATATCGTCGCCGCGCTCAAAACCGTCTTCCTGTACTACCGTGCGCCCCGGTTGCGCATCACCTATGACGATCAGGTGCTGACACAGCCTTCGCTGATGGTCTCGGTGATGAACGGGCGACGTATGGGCGGCGGCTTTATGATGGCCCCCAACGCCAGTCCCGATGACGGCTTTTTCGACCTGTGCCTGGCAGCGCATGTGAACCGCGCGCGCATTTTCCCCCTTATCCTGCGCTTTATGCAGGGGACGCAGGCCACCCATCCTGCCATCCGCACCGGACGCGCACAGCATGTCACCGTCACGGCCCTGGAAGGCGTGTTGCCTGCCCACGCCGACGGTGAAACCATCAGCGTCGAATCGCGGGAATTGACCATGCGCATCCTCCCGCGTCAGCTCGAGGTGGTGTGCGCGGAGGCGGCCTAATGTTGATGCCCTGGCTGGTCAACACAACACTCAAAGGATTGACCGGTTTGCTCTGTCGGGTGGATGATGCGCAACTGGCGCGTGTTCCTCAACAGGGTCCGCTGATCGTGGTGACCAACCACATCAACTTTCTCGATGCGCCGGTGCTCCTTTCACGTGCACATCCGCGCCCGGTGACCGGCTTTGTCAAGGCCGAGACCTGGCAGAATCCGGCGTTGGCCTTTCTGTTCGATATGTGGCGGGCGATCCCCCTGGCGCGTGGCGAGGCCGATGTGCGCGCCTTCCGTGCGGGTCTGGCGGCGTTGCAAGACGGTGCGATTCTTGCCGTGGCGCCGGAGGGCACGCGCAGCGGACATGGACGCTTGCAGCCGGGACGCCCTGGCGTGGTGTTGCTGGCATTGCGCAGCGGGGCACCGATTCTGCCGCTCGTTTACTACGGCGGGGAGCAGTTTCATGAAAACATCCGGCGGCTGCGGCGCACCGACTTCCGCATTGTCGTCGGGCAACCGTTCTACCTGGATGCACGCGGCGTTAAGGTCACACAGGACGTGCGCCGCGCGATGGTGGATGAGATGATGTACCAGATCGCCGCGCTGCTCCCGCCGGCCTACCGTGGTGTGTATGCGGATTTGCAATCCGCCACCGAACACTACCTGCGCTTCCCCGAAGGCAGTGTTAGCAATCTATGTGCTCAGCGGACTTTTCCAACGTTGGAATGTCCCAATGTTTGTAATGTTTCAACGAATTGTTGAAGGAGGACAATGATGACACTGAAGCTCTACGATACCTACACCCGTTCGATACGTGAATTCGAGCCGCTGCACCCACCGGAAGTAGGGATGTATACCTGCGGTCCCACCGTGTACGATTACGCGCATATCGGCAACCTGCGCACCTACATCTTCGAGGATGTATTGCGCCGCGTGCTGCTTTTCAACGGTTACACCGTCAACCATGTGATGAACATCACCGATGTAGGGCATTTGACCTCGGATGCGGATACCGGCGAAGACCGCATGGAGAAGGGGTCGCGTCGTACCGGCTTGTCGGCGTGGGAGATCGCGGAGATGTACACCCAAGAGTTCAAGGCCGATTTGCAGCGCTTGAACATCCTGGAGCCGACGATCTGGTGTCGCGCTACCGACCATATCACCGAGCAAATCGAGACCATCCGCTGCATCGAGGCGAATGGTTTCACCTATCGCACATCGGACGGCATTTACTTTGACACCTCGAAACTGCCCGATTACGGCTATCTGGGGCGTTTGGATGTTGAAGGCTTGCAGGCTGGCGCGCGGGTTGATCTGGGTGAAAAGCGCAATATCACCGACTTTGCCCTGTGGAAGTTCAGCCCCCCCGGTCAGAAGCGCCAGATGGAATGGGATAGCCCGTGGGGAGTGGGGTTCCCCGGCTGGCACATTGAGTGTTCGGCGATGTCTGCCAAATACCTGGGGCCGTTCTTCGATATTCACTGCGGCGGCGAGGATCATATCACGGTGCATCACACCAACGAAATCGCGCAAACGCAGGCATGCTACGGCACGCGCCTGGCGAATTTCTGGCTGCACGGCTATTTCTTGCAGATTGACGAAGCGCGCATGGGCAAATCCGTTGGCAATTTCCTGCGCGTGCAAACCCTGATGGACCGCGGATACGATCCGCTGGCCTATCGCTTTATGTGCCTGGGAGCACATTACCGTTCGCGGCTGAGCTTCACCTGGGAGGGGTTGGATGGCGCGCAGACGGCACTCAATCGCCTGCGTGCGGCGGCGTATGCGTGGGGTGAGCCGGGTGTGGTGGACGAAGAGTACATGGATAAGTTCGCCGCTCAGGTCAACGACGACCTGAACATGCCGCGGGCGTTGGCGGTGACCTGGGACCTGGTCAAAAGTGACCTGCCTGAGGCGACCAGGAAGGCGACCCTGCTCGCTTTTGATCAAGTGCTGGGGTTACGGCTGGCGGCATGGAAGCCGGTTGAAGAGCCGATTCCCGAAGCCATTATGGCCCTTGTGGAACAGCGTACCCTCGCCCGTAAGGAGAAACGTTGGCAAGACGCCGATGCCTTGCGTGCCCAAGTTGCTGCGGCCGGCTACGAAATCGAAGACACACCGCAAGGTCCGCGTGTGCGCAAGCGCGTTTAATATGCAACTATCAACCGCGCGGTGCGTACATATTCTCAACGGATTGAGCGGACTCGAACGGATTTTTCTCGTTCGTTCCGGGGAACCATTTTTTATTTCTCATTTCTCATTTCCCATCACAGGAGGGTACTACTATGAAGAGTCACGAGATTGATTACAAGATTTTTGGGGATGACCTGCAATTCGTCGAAATCGAACTGGATCGCGGCGAGACCGTGATTGCTGAGGCTGGTGCGATGGTCTATATGGAAAACGGCATCGCCTTTGAGTCAAAGATGGGTGATGGTTCCAAGCCCAGCTCAGGTTTCTTCGATAAAGTATTGGATGTGGGTAAGCGTGTCATCACGGGCGAATCGCTGTTTATGACGCATTTCACCAATGTTTATGAAGGCAAACGGCATGTCGCGTTTGGCGCACCGTATCCCGGCAAGATCATCCCCATTGACCTGGATGAAGTCGGCGGTGAGCTGCTCTGCCAGAAAGACTCATTCCTCTGTGCGGCGCTCGGCACCGAAATCAGCATCGCGTTTAACAAAAAGATCGGTGTGGGGCTGTTCGGCGGCGAAGGGTTCATCCTGCAACGGCTGCGTGGAGACGGGATGGTTTTCATCCACGCAGGCGGCACGATTGTGGAGAAACGGCTGGAGAACGACAAAATCTTGATTGATACCGGTTGTATTGTTGCCTTTGAGAGTCAGATCAGCTACAACATTGAACGCGCGGGCAACCTCAAATCCATGATTTTCGGTGGCGAGGGCCTGTTCCTGGCAACGTTGCAGGGCACGGGACGGGTATGGATTCAATCGCTGCCCTTCTCACGTCTGGCGGACCGCATTTTGCAAACCGCACCGCAAACCGGTGGCAAGAGCACCGATGAAGGTTCGGTTGTGCGCGGCCTGACCAAGCTGATGGGCAGCTAGCCGGTTACAGAATTGTGCGTTGGGAACCGCCGGAGTCTGGACAAACTCCGGCGGTTCTGCTATGATGTAGCACGAGCTGTAGCTTGTGTCAGCAGCTCTCCGGTTAAAATTTTTCAACGGATTTTAAGGGATTTTTTCTTTTCAATCCGTTTCATCCGTTGACATTTCCGAAGGAGGCTTCTATGCGTATAAGATATGGCTTTGTATTGTGGCTTGTGTTGGGTTTACTGCTGACGGGCTGCGCTACACCCACGCCTGCGGTCAAACCGCAAGCTGTGGCATCGCCCACCGCCACAGTGTTGGCAATGCCGGTGGACGTGACCCCTAAAATGGTGGAAGATTTGCGATCTACCGGTGCGATTGCCCTCATTGATGTGCGGGAGCCGGAGGAATACGCCGAGGGACGCATCCCCGGCGCGGTGCTGATTCCGTTGGGTGAGCTATCAAAACGGTTGGATGAAGTCCCCACCGATAAACCGGTTGTGTTGGTATGCCGTAGTGGAAACCGCAGCACGCAGGCCCTGCAACTGCTGCAAAAGGCGGGCTTCACGAACGTCCACAATATGACCGGTGGCATGAGAGCCTGGATTGCCGCCGGCTACACCATCGAAGCCGACCGCTGAATTTGCTGTTCGATAAACACCCGTGACGCTTGCAATATCGAGAGGTCTTCGACACCGGCCAACTCGATGATGAGCGGTCCGCGGTAACCGACACCGTGAAGCGCGCGCAGGATGGCTGGCCAGTCGAGCACGCCCGCGCCAAGCGGCAGGTGCCGCGGACCGACAGGCGCGTAGTCGGCAAGGTGCACGGTGGTCAACTGCGCGCCCATTGTCTGGATCAGGGCAACGGGGTCGGTGGGAGTCTCGCCGGCCTGAAAACTGTCGAACGTGAAGCCGAGGGGGACGCCCAGTGCCGCGAGGCTGTGCACCTGTTCCGGCGTGCGCAGGTAACACCAGCTCACGTTTTCAATACATAACGTTATACCGGCGGCATGTGCCTGCTCGGCAGCCCAGGCCACGCAGTCCAGAAACCGCGCGACGAAAGGAGGATTTTTGAAGCCGAAGCGAATGCCGTGCCACGTGAGTGCGTGAGCTTCCAGCTGGGTGGCGATCTCCAATGTGTGCATAAATCGCTCGCGGGCCTCCGCCAGCATCCGCGGGTAGGGCGACCACAGTTCGAAAAAGTCGCTATGCAGGTGCAGAGAGTGGATGGCTATTCCGCCGGCGCGGCGGCGCTGATCGAGCGTTTTTCCGAAGTCCGACGTGTACTCTTCCCGCGATTGGAGAAAGACTTCGGCGACCGGGAAACCCAGTTCACCGGCGGCGGTCAATGCATCCTCGGTGAGATAGGCGGGATAAAACGCCGCCGTCGAAATGCCGATTTCCGGCCTCCCCATAAAACCTCCTTAACTATCAAACGTTGGTGAGTTTGAATGTTATGGATTGTAACCGCGATGTGGATTGCGTCAATGGGGCATAAATGAGTTTTGGCAGACTATTGACGGATTCCGCTGCTGCGCTACCATGAGGCTATGGGCAACGTCGCGGTACGGCTGATTTCGCTGATTATGCTGCTTCAATCACGCCCCACCTGGAAGGCGGCGGACCTCGCCGAGGAGTTGGGCGTCTCTGAGCGCACCATCCACCGCTACATGGGGATGCTGGAAGAGTTGGGGATTCCGCTGTATTCCGAGCGTGGGCCGTATGGCGGGTTTGCGTTGGTGCGCGGCTATAAGTTGCCGCCGCTGGTCTTCACGGCGGAAGAGGCCACCGTGTTGTACATGGGCGCCAACCTGGTCGGCGAAGTGTGGGGGCAGACGTACAAGGACGCCGTCACGGCGGTCACGGCCAAGCTGGACAATGTGCTGCCCGATGATCTGCGTCAGGAGGTGGCGAGTGTGCAGCAGAGCCTGGTGATCAGTGGATTGGCGGCGCGGGATTATCGTCCGTGGGAGCCGATCATCCACACGCTCCGCGAGTGCATCATGCACCGACATTGCGTGCGCCTGGTGTACCAAAGTTTTGCCCTTGAAGAGACCTGCCGCGACATCGAGCCTTACGCACTGACGTTCTATGGTGGGTTGTGGTATGTGGTGGGCTTTTGCCGTCTGCGTCAGGCCATGCGCACCTTTCGGGTGGACCGCATCCAGCAGGTCACACCACTGAAAATTCCGTTTACCATTCCCCGCGACTTCTCCGCGCGCGATTACATCACCAAGACCTTGAGTTTTGAGCAGAACTATACCGTCGTTGTGCATATCGCTGCTGAGGTTGCCCCGCACATCCGCGAACGTTATGGCCACTGGATGCATTTGACCGAGCAGCCCGACGGCTCGGTGACGGCGCGGTTCGGCGTGTCCACGCTGGAATGGGCAACCGGATGGGTGTTGAGCTATGGCTGCGCCGTCCGTGTGCTGGAACCGCCGGAATTGATCGTCCGCGTGCAGGCCGAAGCCGAGGCCGTTCTTCGACAATATGGATAAGTGTGTCAGCACCTTCCGATGTGTTAAGCTAACCTTCAAATTCAACTTGCTAAAGTTGGGAATTCAGTGTAGCATGTTCGTATAAGTTTTGTTCCTGCATATTTCCTCTGCCAACGCAACTTGCTAAAGTTGGGAATTCAGGGTAGCATGTTTGTATAAGTTCTGTTTCTGTGATGATAGCGGCCAGGTACCTTACGAGCTAAATTCTTGCACAAACGGCAAAAAAATTCACCACGAAGGGCACCAGGTAAAATCCCTTTGTGGTTTTTGAGTTCCGGCTTGCCCGAGTTAGGGCCTTGTATACGGAAGGAGGCCCCCCTATGGAGGGACCACGGATACTTATTGTAGGAGAGAAGGGAATAAACCTCGATGACATTGTCGGGGGGCTATGGACGGCCGGTTATCGGGTATTGACTGTGGTGAACCTGATGGAGGCCGCGACGCAACCACGTGGGGATGTCGCGCCGGACCTGATCTTGATGGATGTAGCCGCAGGCGCAGCGCTTGAAAACCTCCAGGTCGCCGAAAAACTGCGTGGTGACTTTGATGTACCGTTCCTTTACCTTGCCGACGCCGCCGATGCCTTACTTTTGCAGCATGCCGGGATCATCGCCCCCGCAGGGTATCTGCTCAAGCCGGTTCAGGTGCGCGAGCTATGCGCTGCTATCGAGAGCGTGTTGTATCATCGCTCGGTCGAAATGCGCCTGGCTGATCGTGAAGCCAGTTATCGCGGTTTGTTTGAAGATGCGCCATTCCTGGCTTGGGAAGAAGACTTCAGTGCGGTCAAAGCCTATCTCGACGGCCTCCGTGAAGCCGGTATAACCGATCTGGAAACCTACCTGCGCAGCCATCCGGAGGTTGTGCAGCAGTGTGCCTCTCTGGTCAAGATCCTCAATGTCAATCAAACCTCGGTGGAATTGTTTGCCGCGCCGGATAAAGAGTCCCTGTTGCAAAACTGGTCTACCCTCTTTGTAGATCAATCTATGAGCGCGTTTGTCGAAGAAATTCTGGCCTTCTCCCGTTGGCAAAAACGTTTTGAAAGCGAGATTGTCGGACGTAAGCTGAACGGCGAACTGATAGATACGTGGTTTCAAGCTACACTGGTCTCCGGTTATGAGGAAACGTGGGGCAAGGTTTTCATCACGGCAACCGATATTACGGCGCGCAAGCGTGCTGAAGAGGCGCTGCACCAGGAGCGGCGGTTGTTGCGCGCCGTGGTGGATAATCTACCCGATGCGATCTATGTGAAGGACCGGCAAGGGCGCAAAACGCTGGCGAACCGTGCCGATCAGATCAACATGAGCATTTCTTCGGAAGAAGAAGTATTAGGCAAGACGGATTACGACATTTTCCCGCCAGAGATGGCGGCACGCTTTGATGCCGTTGATCAACAGGTGTTCAACACCGGGCAGCCGCAACTCGACCATGAAGAATACCTGTGCAATCGCGAGGGACGCTGTGTGTGGCTGCTCACGTCCAAACTGCCGCTGAAGGATTCATCGGGCCAGGTCGTCGGCCTGGTGGGCATTGGACGCGACATTACCGAGCGCAAGCGTATGGAATTGGAACGTGAATTGACCATCGCGCTGCTACGGTTGATTAACGAGAAAGAAGACCTGCGCGACCTGATTTGTGCCGTTCTGGACTTGTTGCAGCGCGACCTGGACTGCGAGGCCATAGGGATACGCTTGCGCCAGGGGGACGACTTCCCGTATTTTGAAACGCGAGGATTCTCACCCGAATTTGTGCAGGCCGAAAGTTCGTTGTGGACGCTTGATCCACAGGGGGCTCCGGTGTGTGATCACAGCGGGAAACCGGTGTTGGCGTGCGGATGTGGCAGTGTTCTGTGCGGGCGCATCAATCCGGCATTGCCGTACTTTACCGGGCATGGCAGCTTCTGGACCGGTCATATCACCGCATTATCGGCGACGCTCCAGGAGATTGACTCACAGGTACCCCTTCGTACTCGCTGCCGTGACGAAAACTATGAATCTGTGATATTGGTCCCCTTGCGTCTCGGCACCGAAGTCTTAGGGTTGCTGCAGCTCAACGACCGCCGCCTTGAGCATTTTGACCGGCAAACCGTGGCCTTGCTTGAACGGCTGGCCGATAGCCTGGCTACGGCGATCGCGCACCGACGCGCCGAAACGGCGCTCAAACGCAGCGAAGCGACGTTGCGCAGCATCTTCAGCGCGGCCTCTATCGGCATCGGTCTGGTGGTCGGCGACCGCATCATCGCCCAGGTAAACGACCGTATTTGTGAGATGACCGGCTATACACCGGAAGAACTGATCGGGAAGAACGCCCGCATCCTGTATCCCACCGATGAGGACTATGCGTATGTCGGTCGGGAGAAGTACCGTCAAATTGACGAGCGTGGGACCGGTTCCGTCGAGACACGCTGGCAGCACAAAGACGGGCGGATACTCGATGTGTGGCTTAGTTCGACGCCTCTCGATCCCGCCAACCGCGCTGCCGGCGTTACCTTCACGGCTCTGGACATCACCGAACGCAAGCGGACAGAACAAGAACGCGAGCGTTTGTTGCGGCAGGTGCAGGAACAGACTTTGCAAATGCAGCAGATCATGGATACCGTCCCTGAAGGGGTGGTATTACTGGATGCGGAGTTGCGCTTGCTGTTATGCAATCCATCTGCCCACACCTTTTTGCCGGCCTTGAGGCCCGGAGCGGTTTGTGAACCCGGCCAAAAGCTGACAGAACTGGGCGGCCATCCCATCGCTGAGTTGCTCAGCCCGCCGCCGCGTGGGTTGTGGCACGAACTGAGCGTGGGGCGACGTCATTTCCAATTGATCGCGCGGGCCATCGAAACCGGTCCGATGATGGGGGGCTGGGTGCTGGTGATCCGGGATGTGACCGAGGAGCATGCTTTCCGGGAGACGATGCAGCGTCAGGATCGCCTGGCCACGGTCGGACAACTTGCAGCCGGCATCGCCCACGATTTCAACAACATCCTCGCCGGAATTGTGTTGTATAGCCAGTTATCACTGCGCACCCCCGGTCTTTCCCCGCAATTGCAGGAACGCCTCAAGATCATCGCCGATCAGGCCCATCGGGCGGCTGCGCTTATCAACCAGATCCTGGATTTCAGTCGCAGTGTGGTGCTGGAACGGTCGTCGTTGGACCTGGTTCCCTTGTTGAAAGAGGAAGTCAAGCTGTGGGAGCGCACCCTACCGGAGAATATCGAGGTGAGTTTTACTTACGACACGGATGTCTACATCATCAGCGCCGATCCCACGCGGATGCAGCAAGTGTTCATGAATCTGGTCGTGAACGCGCGCGATGCCATGCCCGACGGCGGAAAGCTCCACATCGCCTTGCGCCGGCTGCACTTCGACAAGCCCAAACAAGCACCGCTGCCCGATATGCGCCCCGGTGACTGGATAGAAGTATCGGTGGCAGACACCGGTACAGGGATTCCCGATGATGTTTTGCCCCATATCTACGATCCCTTCTTCACCACCAAGCCGGCGGGCAAAGGCACCGGCCTGGGGTTGGCGCAAGTGTACGGCATCGTCTCCAGCCACGATGGATTCATTGACGTCAAAACGCAGGTAGGGGTAGGGACGACGTTTTTCCTCTACCTGCCGGCGCTGTCCTTGCCGGAAGCTCCTCAGCCTGCCCCCGTGGACGATCTGCCCCTCGGTCATGGCGAGACGATTCTGGTCGTCGAAGACAATGCCGCCGCGCGCGCTGCGATTACCGCTACGCTGGAGTTGCTGGACTATCGCGTTCTGGAGGCCGAAAACGGCAAGGCCGCCTTGAAGGTGTTCGCCGAACACCGTCAAGACATTGCGTTGGTGTTGAGCGATCTGGTGATGGCGGAGATGGGCGGCAAGGCGCTGGCGCAGGCATTGCATCAACAAGACCCGACGGTGCGCGTGGTGGTGATGACCGGCCATCCGCTGACGGAAGAACGCGACGCTCTGCGCAATATCGGCGTGTTGGCGTGGATTCAAAAACCGCCGGAGCTTAGCTATCTGGCCAGGGTTTTAGCGGATATTTTTGCCGGTGCGGTACCGGAGGACTGAATCACCAGGGCCTTATCTTGAGAAACGCGGATCTGGCGATTCAACGCGGATCTGGCGATCCAACGCGGATCTGGCGATCCGCTCGAAGCGGTTGAGAGAAGCGCGGATCTGGCGATTCAACGCGGATCTGGCGATCCGCTTGAAGCAGTTGAGGAACGCGGATCTGGCGATCTAACGCGGATCTGGCGATCCGCTTGAAGCAGTTGAG
>DAOSNS010000058.1:0-18323 GCA_035373625.1 Anaerolineae bacterium
CGATCCCCAGGTTGCCCAGGTCTGCGCCCTCCCCGCGCCGGTCGCCGATCTCGCGGTCAATCGCCAACGCCTGCTCGTAGAACTCGATGGCGCGGCGCGCGTCCCCCAGGGCGTAGTGGGCGTTCCCCAGGTTGCCCAGGGCGTTGCCCTCCCCGCGCCGGTCGCCGATCTCGCGGTCAATCACCAACGCCTGCTCGTAGAACTCGATGGCGCGGCGCGCGTCCCCCAGGGCGGCGTAGGCCAGCCCCAGGTTGCCCAGGGCGTTGCCCTCCCCGCGCCGGTCGCCGATCTCGCGGGCGATGACCAACCGCTGCTCGTAGAACTCGATGGCGCGGCGCGCGTCCCCCAGGTCGGCATAGGCGTTCCCCAGGTTGCCCAGGATGCTCCCCTCCGCTCTCCTGTCTCCAATCTCTTTCTCTATCTCCAACGCCTGCTCGTAGCACGCGATGGCGCGGCGCGCGTCCCCCAGGGCGTAGTAGGCTGCTCCCAGGTTGCCCAGGATGCTCCCCTCCGCTCTCCTGTCTCCAATCTCTTTCTCTATCTCCAACGCCTGCTCGTAGCACGCGATGGCGCGGCGCGCGTCCCCCAGGTCGGCGTAGGCCAACCCCAGGCTGCCCAGGTGGACGCCTTCCATAGCGCGATTGCCCAGGGCGCGGGCGGCGCGCAGGGCGGCTTCCAACCAGCGGATGCGCTCGCGGGGATGCAGGCGCAGGTCGAGGATGTAGGCGCCGGCGTCGGGATATTCTGATGTAAGATTGAGGGATTGGGGATTAGGGACTAGGGATTGGGAAGAAGGCTTTGCAATCTCCAAATCTTCAATCATCAAATCCGCCATTCTCTTCTGTCCGGCGTGGATGTTGGCGGCTTCGCGGTCGTAGAGGGCCAGGCCCGCCAGGATGCCTTCGTTGCCTTGCAGGTAAGCGGTGTTAGCGGCGCGCAGCACTTGCTCGTAGTGCGCGGCGTGGCGGTAGGCGGCGGTGGCGCGTTCGTCATCCGTGGCCTGTTCGGCGGCCCACAGGCGCGCCAGGTCGTGCAGGGCGTAGCGGTTCTCGCCGGCGCGGTCGGAGACCGGCCGCAGCAGGACGAGGCTGCGGCGGGCCAGGGCGTCCAGGGCGTCTTCGGCGGCGGCGCGGCCTTCTTCGGTGTCCCAAGCCATATCCCACACAGCAGCAGCACCCAGCCAGTCAAAGTCGGCGGGGAAGACGCTCAGGCGCCGCCACAGGGCTTGCAGGTCGGGCGGGAGCAGGTCGTAGCTCAAGCGCAGGGCGGCCTCGGCGGGTTCGAGCAGGCGACGCTCGGTTTGCAGGCGTTCCAGGTAGCGCGGGACGGCCAGCGTGGTGTCGTTCAGCGCCTCGCCGGCCCAGCGCAGGGCCAGGGGCAGGCAGCCGCACAGGTCGGCCAGCGTGCCGGCGTGGTCGCCAACGCGCGGGGCAATCTCGCGCAGCAATTTCTCGGCGTCGGGTTTGGGCAGCGCGTCCAAATCCAACGCGCGCAGGCCCGGCAGGGTAAAGCGTTGCCGCGAGGTGACGAGCAAGAGGCAGGAGGCAGGCGGCAGGAGGGGACGGAGTTGGGCGGCGTCGGCGGCGTTGTCGAGGAGGAGGAGGGCGCGCTGACCGTCGAGGACGGAACGGTAGAGCGGTTGCAACTGCGCCTCGTCTTCCGGCAGGCGGGCGGTGGGATAGTAGGCGCGGAGGATGGCCGTCATCACATCGGCGGGGGGCAGCGGGTGGGGGTCCACGCCGCGCAGGTCCAGGTAGAATTGGGCGTCGGGGTAGCGCGGGGTGAGCCTCTGCGCCAGCTTGAGCGCGAGCGTCGTCTTGCCCACGCCGCCCATGCCGCGCAGGCCGGTGATCAGCGCGCCGCCGGTTTCCACGGCCCGGCACAACGTCTCCAGTTCCTTCTCGCGCCCGGTAAAGTCGGCGGGCGGAGGGGGAAGGGTGTGGAGGCGGGCGTGACTGAAGGGGGTGGTGTCCCGGTCGGCAGCTTCACACTCGGCGGCGAGGTCGGCCAGGGTTTGGCAGCGTGCGTCGCCCGGTTCAAAACACTTGCTCAACGTGTGGAACAGCAGCGCCAGAGCGTTGTCGCCGCCCGTGGTGTGTTGATCCCACAGGGCGTCAATTACAGCTTCGGCGCGGCCTCGGGGTGCGTCCGCGTCAGGCAGCCTGTCGCGCCATGGGGCCAGGCGTGCGTCCACGAAAAGGCGGCGCAGAGCGGCGGCGCTGTCGCAGTAGCCGCTGTCAATCAGCGCGGTACACACTCGCTTGTATAAATCGGGAGGTAATCCTGGCATACGGGCCTCCTTAAAAATAGACCACGAATCTTCACCAATCCTCACGAATTGAAATCAAAATTAGTGAAAATTCGTGCAGATTCGTGGTAAAACATTCACCTCACCGCATCGAACGTTGGCTTCAGCACGGGATACAGCCTTATTCGCCGATTTCGTACCCCATCAACGACAACATCTTCTCCGCATAGCGCCGGCCCAGTTCTCGGATGCCGGCCGAATCAAAATGGGCATTATCTTTGGCCGTGCACCCCTGCGAGGAGATGACGTGCGCCGTCGGGATCGTGTCCGGCAAGGTGGCAATGATGGGATTCATGGCGGCGCAGCACCCGCCGTGTTCCGCGTCCACCACTTCTCCGGCCAACAAGGGCACGGATTCCGCATCAAGGCCGAGGTCGGTCAGCATGTCGTTGTAGATTTTTTTGACGTAGGCCGGCCACTGGCGGTCGCCGGTGTTGGTCTCGCCCTGGTGCAGCAGGATGCCCTTGATGACGCCGCGCTGTTGCGCCAGTTTTGCCAGGTTGATCAGATGTTGGTAGGGATTGCCGCCGTACGCGGTGATTTTATTGGTAAACCAGGCATCTTTGTAGGTGTCATCGTAATCCTGATACAGGTCTTTGTCGAATAGTCGAATATCGCATCCGCCCACCGCCACGTTGATCACCCCGACCTTGATGTCCTCGGGCAGGTTTTCCACCATCGTCCGGCCGAAATAATCGGCCGGTGACAGCCCCGAATAGCATTGGGCCAGCGGCGGCACCGCCGGGTACCAGGTGTTCTTTTTTCTTCCGAGGTTAGGGCAATTCAGCGATTGCAAAACCTGAAAGCGCGGATCCACCGTGCGGTCCTGCGGCTCGATGGCGGCCGCGCCCTCCATGTTCGACTGCCCAAAGCACAGGAAAATGTAGAAATTCGGATCGAACGTATCGGTGATTTCTTCTGATGCTTGCATGGAATCTCCGGTTAGATTGGTATTTTGCGGGGTGGCCGTTGGCTCCGGCGTGACGGTCACTGTACTTGTCGCCGTCGCCGTCTTTGCCTCCGGCGTGGGACTGGGTTCCGTCGTATTCGTTGCCGCGGGGGTGATGGTCGCATTGGGTTCAGAAGGGGTGGCAGAACATGCGACGAGTACGACGCCCAAAACAATCAAGGATAGTAGAAACCCGGCTCTTTTTTTCATAGGACATCTTTTGAACCACAGAGACACGGAGGACACAGAGAAAAAAATAAACATTGTGCTCTCTGTGCCTCTGTGGTAAAACGTTTATGCCACCGCGTCGAATGTCGGCTTCAGCGCGGGATACAGGCCCCGGTACAGCGGGTACAGGTCGTTGTAGATTTTCACCTGCGCCGGTTGCGGGGCCGTGGCGCTCACCACCTTGATCGTCGCCCGGCAGGCTTCGGGCACGGTCTTCCACACGCCCGCGCCGACCGCCGCCAGCAGTGCCGCGCCGAACGCGCCGCCCTCGGTCGTGTTCACCGTCACCAGCTCGCTGCCGATGACGTCCGCCAGAATCTGCCGCCACAGCGGACTCTTCGCCCCGCCGCCGGAGACGCGGATCTGCTTGATTTCGCCCAGGCCCGCACCCTTCACCAGCTCCATGCTATCGCGCAACCCAAACGCCACGCCTTCGAGCACGGCGCGCGTCATGTGCGGGAGCGTGTGGCGCAGCGTCAGGCCGATGAAGCCCGCGCGCGCCAGCGGGTCGGGATACGGCGTGCGCTCGCCGGTGAGGTACGGCAGGAAGAAGAGGCCCTCCGCGCCCGCCGGGATGGCCGTTGCCGGCGCGAGCAGGTCGTCGAAGGGGACGCCGGGCGCGAGCGTGTCGCGGTGCCATTGCAGGCTGCCCGCCGCCGAGAGCATCACGCCCATGAGGTGCCACGCGCCGGGGACGGCGTGACAGAAGGCGTGCAGCAGCCCGTCCTTCTCGATGTAAGGCGCGTCCGTGGAGGCAAACACCACGCCCGACGTGCCGAGCACCAATCCCACGATGCCCGACTCGACTGCGCCGACGCCCACCGCGCCCGCCGCCTGGTCGCCGCCGCCGCCCACGACGGGCGTGCCCGCCTTAAGGCCGGTCAGGGCTGCCGCTTCCGCGCTGATCACGCCGGTCACTTCCGGGCCTTCGTGCGTCTTGGGCAGCCACTCGCGGGGGATGTCCAGCTTCTCCAGCACCTCCGCCGACCAATCGCGGGCCTTGATGTCGAACAGAATCGTGCCCGCCGCGCCGGCTTTGTCGGTGGCGTAGTCGCCGGTGAGCTTGTAGCGGACGTAGTCTTTGGGCAGCAGGATGTGCGCGGCTTTGGCGTAGACATCCGGCTCGTTCTCGCGCACCCACAGAATCTTGGGCGCGGTGAAGCCGGTGAGCGCGTCGTTGCCGGTGATCTGGATGAAGCGCGCCTTGCCCACGCGCGCGCGGATTTCGTCGCACTGCGCGCCGGTGCGCTGGTCGTTCCAGAGGATGGCGGGGCGCAGCACGTTGCCGTCTTTGTCGAGCAGCGTCAGGCCGTGCATCTGCCCGGTGAGGCCGACGGCGGTCACATCGTCGCCGGTGGCGTTCGCCTGCTTGAGCGCCTGCTGGATGCTCTTGACGATGCCGTTCCACCAGTCGTGTGGGTCCTGCTCGGACCAGAGCGGCTTGGGGGTGGAAAGCGGCAGCGGGGTCGTGGCGGTGGTCACGACGGCGCCGGTCGCGTCCATGAGCAGCGCTTTCGCGCCTGTGGTCGAAATGTCAATGCCGAGAAACAGGTTTTTGGTCATCAGAGTCCTCCTAAAAAAATAGTCACGTAGTTGTTAGTCTTATAGTTGGAGTGGCAATGTGCCGCGTCATTTTCGTACCGGCTATGATTACATGGTATCAGTTTCATAGGCTTCGATCAAAACACCTGAAACCTCCATTATGTTTGCGAGCGGATGTGTTTCATCATCCCGCACAATATCAATCAGATTATCCAATAGTTCGCCGAGTTGATTATACTCAATTTCATGAGTTGGGACAAAGATGAGCGATGCTACTTATTCAAGAGTTTCGAGCACCTGAGGTTGTAGTGTAGTCATTGATTCTCCTTCGAAAATAGCCACCGAGCACACAGAGTTCACAGAGATAGGAAAATAACTCTGTGCTCTCTGTGGCCGAAATTTTCATGCTGGCATGGTGTGCAACAGCACCGGCGTCTCCTTTATCAACGCCGCGATTTCATCCAGACCTGGCGGCTCAAGGATGGAGGGGAAGCGCGTACAACAGACGGCGGCAGCGGCGGCGGCGAAGCGCACGGTGGCCTCGGCGGACATCCCCTTGACGATGCCGTAAACCACGCCCGCGCGGAAGGTGTCGCCAGCGGCGAGGGTGTCCTGCACGATCACGGGGTAGGTGGGCAAGCTGGCCGGGCGGGGCATGTCGGGTGTCTGATACCACATCTCCTTGCTGCCAAAAGTGAAGATGACCAATCCCCGGCACGCGCGGTGATAGCGTTCCAGCAGGTCGCCGTAATCCACACCGGGATATTCGCGCTCCAGAAATTCTTTGGAGCAGACAATTGCCCTGGCGTTTTGCGCGATGGCGTCGTCCAGGTGACAATCAATGGTCACGTAATCGGTGTGATGCTTGACGCACAGTTCCACCACGCGCGCCGACGCGCCACGGAAGAACGGATCGAGCGCCACACAACGCGCCGCGGCGATGGAGGCTTCGCACGGGGCTGTCCACAACGTGCGTTCGCCGAACAGATTTTTGCGGAACCAGCCGAAGACCGTGCGGCTCTCCCCGTCGCAGAAAACGATGTCGCGCCAGCCCTCGAAGCCCGGCAAGATGGGGATCAGCGAGCAGTCCACGCCATAGCGGTCGAAGTAGGCGCGCAGCGGCTCGGCGGTCGTCTCGCTGAAGAAGCAGCCGTCGAGCTGCGTTTTCAGGCCCCAGTAGCCCAAAACGATCGCCGCGTTGCCGGCCTCGCCGCCGGGCATCACGTAGGTTTCGGTGATTTCCTGGTAAGTATCCACCGGCGGGAAGGGGCCTTCCAGGCGATGGATGGTGGAAAGGACGGTCATGCCGTAAACGTACACATCGAGTGATTCGGTCATGGTTGGCTCCGGTAAGATTGTTTTATCAGCAGATTAAGCGGATTGAGCAGATTTTTTGTTGTCAACAAACAGAAATCTGCTTCATCTGCTCAATCTGTTGACCATACCTGATAACGTTTTGCGTAGACTTCGATAAGCGGAATACGCAAGGCTTCCAACGTATCAACAGAATCCAGTTGATCCAGTTTGCGCGCGGCGACTTTTCACAAATACGGTGGACAAACTTGTCGCGCCGCTTTGGTGTTTTTACCGTTACGTTTTCTACTTGGGCAATGCTGTTTCTACTGCCACCATGCCGCTGGTTTCCAGGTTGAACGTCGCCGTCGCCCCCTGACACGTCACCTCATATTCTCCCAGGAATCCCGTTACCTTGACCTTCCCCTCGCCGTCCGTCGTCATCTTTGTCGGCGGGAGCCACCACTCGCCCTTGATCAGGTTGCGCAGCGCGTGGAACGCGGGCTTGGGATGCCCGTCCACCGTGAGGAAGCCGCCGGGCGCTTTGAGCCAGCCGCCGTCGGTCATCCCCCAGTAGGTGATGCCTTCGACGAGCGGATGGGCGAGCAGTGTCTTGTAGTGCGTGACGATTTCCTCGGCCTGGCGGATTTCGCCTTCCGGCGTGGAGGGCCATTCGTCCACCTGCCAGTCGTTGAGGTCAACGATGTGCGCGGGCATCAGGTCGCCGGAGACGATGGTGGTCTCGGTGAAGTGGATCGGCAGCCCGAACCGCTCGAAGTTCGCCAGCACCCACTGCGTTTTCTCCACGCCCCAGTAGCCCTGGTGCATGTGCGACTGGATGCCGATCACGTCAATTTTGATGCCCGCTTCCAGGCAGCCCTCGACAAGAATGTCGTAGGCCGAGGAGACGTCGAAGTCGTTGAGCAGCAAAATCGCGCCGGGATTGGCCTCGCGCGCGGCGTTGAACATCGTGCGCACCATCTTGATGCGCCCCAGCTCCTTGCAGATGCGCGTGATGCCGTTGTCGTACTTGTCGAACACGGGCATGATGACGACTTCGTTGAGCACGTCCCACATATCCACCAGCCCGGCGAAGTCCGCCACGTCGCGGTGGATGCGGGCGATCTGCGCTTCCAGGATTTCGGCGTTGCTCAGCTCAAGCAGCCACGGCGCGGTGACGGTGTGCCAGCACAAGGGATGTCCCTTGAGGACAATGCCGCGCTCGGCCAGCCACTGCGCGCCCTGGCGCATGAACGCCGTGCCCGGCTTGCCGCGTTCCGGCTCGAAGCGTCCCCAGTAGAACGGCAGCGTGGCGAAGTTGAAGAGGTCAAGGAAGGCGTCGGTGACGCGCTCGGCGCGCTCTTTCATCGCGCCCTGGAGGACGCCGTTCGCCAGCGCCAGGCTGTCCCAGGCGGTGTTGCCGAAGAGGAACTTGTGCTTCCGCTGTGCCACCGTCACCTCCTGATGCGCCAGCGGCGTCCCGTCCGGCTTGCGCACGGTCACGGTGGCTTCGGCCATACGATGTGCAAATTGCGTTGATTTGTTCATCTTTTTTCTTCTCCTTAACGTTAATGATGCAAAAATCTGTTTCCTGAACGACTTCTCAAATTACGAATAATTTACATTATACCCGCAGTCTGATCTAACTTGGCGATTAAGTTCATTGTGGTATGATGACGCTGTGTCGTGTTGGCATCCTGAACGGCATAAACTGACAACTGAAAATTGACAACGGCCATGTTACTCTCATTTGAACTACACGCCACCGACGGGCAGGCACGCGCGGGGGTCTTTCATACCGCCCACGGACCGCTGCCCACGCCGATCTACGCGCCGGTCGGCACACAGGCGACCGTCAAAGCTGTGACGCCGCAGCAGTTGCGTGAGGTCGGCGCGGTGCTGCTGCTGGCGAATACCTATCACCTGTACCTGCGACCCGGCGATGAGCGTATCGCCGCGCTGGGCGGCCTGCATCGCTTTATGGGATGGGATGGCCCGCTGCTCACCGATTCGGGCGGCTTCCAGGTCTTCAGCATGGGCGGGGGACGCGGACAAACGCCGCTGCGCGCCATTGATGACGACGGTGTGACCTTCCGCTCCCACATTGACGGGAGCCGGCATCGCTTCACCCCGGAGCGGGTCATCGAGGTCGAGCAGAACCTCGGCGCCGACATCGCAATGGTGTTGGACGAATGTGCACCGCCTACCGATTACGAGTACAATATCCGCGCCCTGGCCCGCACCCACGCCTGGGCCGAGCGCTGTAAGGCCGCGCATACCCGCGCCGACCAGGCCCTTTTCGGCATTGTGCAGGGGGGGATCTTCCCCGACCTGCGTGAACAAAGCGCACGCTTTCTCACCGCACTGGATTTCCCCGGCTATGCCATCGGCGGCCTTTCGGTCGGCGAGACAAAAGCCCAGATGTACGCCACCCTCGACGTGACGACGCCGTTGTTGCCGGAACACAAGCCGCGTTATCTGATGGGGGTGGGCACGCCGGAAGACCTGGTGGAAGGCATTGCACGCGGCATTGACATCTTCGACTGCGTGCTGCCGACCCGCGTGGCCCGCAACGGCCAGGCGCTCTTGCGCACGGGCAAACTGAACATGCGCAACGCCTGTTACGCCGACGATCCCGCCCCATTGGACGCGACGTGCGCCTGTTACGCCTGCCAACACTTCAGCCGGGCCTACATTCGTCATTTGTTCATCGCCAAAGAAATCCTGGGGGCCACGTTGTTGACCATCCACAACTTGCATACGATGTTGACCATCATCCGGGAAAGTCGCACCGCCATTCTGGCCGGTACATTTGCCGATTATCGCGCCGCGTTCTGGGAAGAACGGCAGAAAGTAGACGCCAGACGCTAGACAGGGTATTTACCTATCAAAGAGGACGACAATGCAAAAACGAAGCGGTTTGAGTTGGTTAAGAAACACAAGGAGGTCCGCCGACGAAGCGGCGCAAAGTGTGGCGCAAGCCTATAGTCGCCGCCAGAAGCAGGCGAACAAACGTGAGATCATCATCAAGAACGAGGTACAGATTGCCGGCATCCGCAAAAGCTGCCGCCTGACCCGCGATATTCTGGATGCCCTCACCGAGCGCATCCGCCCCGGCATCACCACCGAGCAGATCAACACCTGGGTTCACGAGATGACCCTTGCCAACGGCGCAATCCCCGCGCCGCTGCACTACCGTGGCTACCCCAAGAGCGTCTGCACTTCGATTAACGAGGTCATCTGCCACGGTATTCCCAGCCCCGACCGCGTGTTGCGTGAGGGTGACATCCTCAATGTGGATGTGACGACCATCCTCAACGGGTATTATGGCGATTCCAGCCGCATGTTCCTCATCGGTGAGGTTTCTCCAGAGGCGCGCAAGCTGGTCGAGGTGACACGCGAATGTCTGGAATTGGGTATCGCCCAGGTGAAGCCCGGCAACCGGCTCGGTGACATCGGCCACGCCATTCAAAAGCATGCCGAAAGCCACGGCTACTCCGTCGTGCGCGCGTTTGTCGGGCACGGGACGGGCATCTACTTCCACGAGGCGCCGGATGTCCTGCACTACGGCGTCCCCCACACCGGCATCGAGCTGGTGCCCGGCATGGTTTTCACCATCGAGCCGATGATCAACATCGGCACTTACGAGGTGCGGACCTTGAGCGATGGTTGGACCGCCGTGACCGCCGACGGTTCGCTTTCGGCGCAGTGGGAACACACCGTTTTGGTCACGGCGGAGGGCGTCGAAGTGCTCACGGCGTAGCGTTTCAACGTTTGAGCGTTTGAGCGTTTGAACGTCAAAATCCTAACTCGCGCAGGCGACCCTCACGGTCACGCCATTGCGGTTGCACTTTGACCCATAGCTCCAGGTAGACTTTCCCGCCGATAAAGCGTTCCAATTCCACGCGGGCCGCCGAGCCGATCTGCTTGAGCCGCTGCCCCTGCTTGCCGATGACGATGGGCTTCTGTGATTCACGCTCTACCCAGATCGTCGCCGAGACGTACAGCACGCCGTTCTCACGTTCGTGGTAATCCTCGACGAAAACCGCCGCCGCATGCGGCACTTCCTGATGGGTGAAGCGCAACATCGCCTCGCGGATCAGTTCGGCGGCAATCTGGTGCTCGGTTTGATCGGTGATCTGGTCGCCGGGGTAATAGCGCGGGCCTTCCGGTAAGAATCTGAGGAGGTGTTCGCGCAGTAGATCGAGGTTCGTCCCCTTGAGCGCGCTGATGGGGATGGAATCGGCATAGTCGGGCAACAATGCCCAGTAACGCTCGATGTTGGCTTTGGCCTGTTCCATGTCGAGCTGATCCATCTTGTTGAGCGCGAAGACGACCGGCCGTTTTTGCGCCTTCGCCTGGAGCAACTGCGCGATGTACGCATCTTCTTCGCGCGGTGCAACGGCGACATCCACCACAAAGAGCACCACATCGGCGTTGGGGATCGAGGCGACGGCTTGCTCGATCATCAGCTCATTGAGCCGGTGCCCCGGCCTGGTGTGGATCCCCGGCGTGTCCACGAAAATCATCTGATAGTCCGGCGCGGTGAGAATCCCGCTGATACGATTGCGCGTCGTTTGCGGTTTGGGCGACACGATGGCGATTTTACGTCCCACCAGGGCATTGACCAACGTGGATTTCCCCACGTTGGGCCGCCCGATGACCGCCACAAAGCCCGATTTGTGGCCCTCCGGCAATGCTTCCTCGCGCCAATCGGCGGCAGGTTCACCTTCCGTCACCACCACACCGCCGCTTTCGGCCAGAAATTGCTCGATCACGGCGAGGGAGGCTATGTCTTCATGGGTGTCTTGTTTCTCCAAAGTTTACTCTTCCTTGAAAATAGGTATTAGGGAATAGGGAGCAGGCTAAAAATGCAAACGGTTAGAGTGGTCGTTCCTCTTTCACCAGGTAAATCCCCGGCAATCCCACCAGCGTCGTCAGCCCCTTGACGAGGACGTTGGCCCAGAAAATTGACCATACCACGGGATTGGGCAACACGCCGCCGAACGCTGCCCAACAAAAGACCAGGCTATCCATTGGCACGCTGAAGCCGTTGCTGATCAGCACGCGCGCCCACTGGTAGCGCCGCGTTATCCGCGTCACCCACAGGTGATAGACTTCTGTATCCAGCAACTCGCTGAGTACCTCGGCGACGATGCTGGCGATCACGATACGCCACACGGGTGTGAGCACCCCCGCGAAGGCTTCTTGCAGCGCCCACGTCGGGTCCGGCGGCAGGGCGCTCAGGAACGCGAAGTACGCCGCCATCACCAGGTTGATGCCGGCCGCCGCCACCACGACCGTCCGCGCGGCAGCGCGTCCGAGCAGCTTGTGAACCATATCGCGCAGCGTGAACGTAAACGGGTAGATGAAGGTGCCGCCGTCAATGCTAAAGCCCGCCACCCACGCGATTTTCAGGCTGCCGATGTCCGCGAGTATTTGCGCCGCGATGTAGGCCGAGACAACCAACACGCCGGCCCGTGTCATCGCGCGCATCGAGATTTGTCGTTGTTCTTGCGTTTCTTCCGTGCTTGGCTTCATAGTTTAGGGTCGCCGGGACCCGGTGAAGATCCCGCTCTGTGTCCTCCTGTCTCTGTGATTCCTAACAGTATACCACATTCGGCCACGTCCGACGATAAATCGTTGGGCTAAAATAGGGCTACCACAAGACTTTTGTGGTTTGGATTTGGTGTTATAATAACCCCCTATGGTCAAGCGCAGAAAATTGTGGATACTTTTGATAACAGGCGTGGCGATTGTGGCACTGCTGTTGTTATCCAGCAGCCTCACCGGTCTGGAATTGCTCCCCGGCAAGCCTTTCCCCTGGGGATTGCTTTCTGGAAAGGCGGACTCTACACCGCCTCCCTACGTGGGGAATCTCTCGGGCATGGTCGCCATCCTCAGAGTTGTGATGGTGATCCTGTTTTTTGTCAGCCTCCTCTACGCTATCTTCACCAAAGAAGGTCGCCGCCGCTTTATCCGCCTTATGATTCAAATCGCGTTGTTCATGCTGTTGATGTCATACGTGCTTGAGCGCCAGAGTGCCGTCATCCGGACGCCTGCCGAGATAACCACCGCCATCTCACCTCTCGAAGAAGTCACGCTCGAACCGGCGCCAGAATTCATCCCCGGCGATATGCGCGACTTGACGAACACCTTGAGCGTGGTGATGGGGGTAGGCCTGACCGTCATCATCCTGAGCACACTTTATGTTTTGTGGCGGCGGAATCGCGCGGCGAAAGACGATGCCCTGGCGGCGCTGGTGCGCGAGGCTCAAGACGCGCTCGATACCATCCAGGCCGGCGGCGATCTCAAAAACGCTGTCATCCGCTGCTATTTCGAGATGAGCCGCGTCATCAGTGAAAAGCGCAACATCCAGCGTGGTGTGACGATGACGCCCCGCGAGTTCGAGGAACAGTTATTCCGCGCCGGCCTGCCCAAAGCGCCGATCCAACAACTTACCCGCCTCTTCGAGGACGCCCGTTATGGTGACCGCGACCCCGGCCCGGCGGAAGAACAACGTGCGGTCGCGTGCCTGTCGGCCATCGTCAGCGCCGCAACGGAGGGTTCGCGGTGAACGAACAGCCCCAGGAATCTACATTCAAAACGCTCCTCAGACGCTTTTGGTGGACGCCGATTGTTGGCATACCGTTGATCGTGTTGTTGACGTTTGCCGTGCGCGATTTTATCCGCAACACGCTGGCGTTGCCGCTGTCGTATATGCTGTGGCTCGCGGAGATCATCATCCAGAGTATTCCCCAGATCTGGTTTTGGGCGGTGGGGCTGATCGTGATGCTCTCTATTGCCATGCGCAGCCTGGACCGTGATCGGCGTCCGGTGCCTGCCGCCCCGCCGGCATCCGGGCACGTTACCCACGGGCGGCTTGCCATTTGGAACGAGCGCATCGCCATGCTGTTGTGCGGCAAATACTCCCGGCAACGTTTTGGCTATTTCATCGGGAAGCTGATTCTGGATGTGCTATCGTATGAAAAACGCCTGAGCATCCGCGATGTCGAGCGGCGTCTCGATCAAGGGGAATTGGAGTTGCCGCCGGCGGTGCAGGATTATCTATTGGCACGTTTGAAGCCGGGGCTTAGCAGTACAAAAATGCCCCTTTTCACACGACTTAAGCGTTTCCTGGGGTTGGAAAAACCGCTGGAAACGCAGTTGAGTACTGAACTTGAAAGTGTCATCAAATTTCTGGAAGAACAATTGGAGGTTTAGGATTATGACCCTCAGTATCGCGCAAGTCGCCGAGCTATCGGACCGCGTCCTCAAGGAAGTCGAACGGGCCATTGTGGGCAAGCGGGAGGTTTTGGAGCAAATCATGGCCGCCATTCTCACCTCCGGTGGGCACGTGTTGCTGGAAGACTATCCCGGCCTGGCAAAGACCCTCATCGCCAACAGTTTTGCCACCGCTCTGGGGCTGTCCTTCAAGCGGATTCAGTTCACGCCTGACCTGCTCCCCGGCGACATCACCGGCGGCTACATTTACGACCGCACGCAGAATCAGTTCTCGCTGCGCAAGGGGCCGTTGTTTGCCAACATCATTCTGTCGGACGAAATCAACCGCGCTTCGCCCAAGACGCAATCGGCGCTGCTCGAAGCGATGCAGGAATACCAGGTCACGCTGGAAGGCGAGACGATGCCCCTGCCGTCGCCTTTCATCGTCATCGCTACCCAGAACCCCATTGAGTACGAAGGCACGTTCCCGCTGCCTGAAGCCCAGCTCGACCGTTTCATCATGAAGCTGGCGATCGGCTATCCTGACCAAAAGGACGAGCAGGAAATCCTGCACCGCCGCCGTGAGCGCCGGCAAGATAACTTCTCGTTGGAGCCGGTGATCAATGCCGAAACGCTGCTGGCGATGCGCGAGGCCATCGAGGATGTGCACGTGGATGCCGACGTGGAGCAGTACATCGTAGATTTGACGCGCGCGACGCGCACCCATCGGTTTGTTGCCGTTGGCGCCAGCCCGCGTGGGGCGCTGGCGCTGCTCAAGCTCTCGCGTACCTGGGCGGCCATGCAGGGGCGCGGCTATGTGCTCCCCGACGATGTGAAGCTGTTCGCGCTGCCCGCGTTGAGCCATCGGCTTATCCTGGAACCCGATCTCTGGACCGAGCGCCATGCCGCCTCCGAGGTGGTCAACGAGGTGTTGCGGATGACGCCGGTGCCGGTGATTCAGAGTTTCATGCAGCGTCCCCAGGCAGCGCGGGCTAATTAACCGCGCTCAAACTGCCATTTTGTCAGCCGGTTAAGCGGATTTAGCAGATGGTGGGGTATGAATCGGCCAAAAATCTGCATCATTTGCTAAATCTGCCGGCAGGATAAATTTATTATGCTGCCGAAACGGGGAGACGATCCCCTCAAAGCCATGTGTGGGTATTCAATATGCGCAGATTGTTGTTTCTGAGCCTTTTGCTCTACGGCGTGCTTCTCGCCGGCTTGACGTCGCTGCGCGGCACGGTGGTGGCGCTCGCCATTCCTCTGGCCGTGTATCTGCTCGCGGCGTTCCTCTATAGCCCGGAGAAACCCCGGCTGGTCATCAGCCGCACGTTGAGCGCCACCACGGTCAACCAGGATGCGCCGGCGGTTGTCACCCTGACGGTGACGAACCAGGGGGCGGCATTGGAGGAAGTGTTGATCGAGGATACGCTGCCGTCAGGGTTGACCATCACCGAAGGTGAACCGTGGCTCCAGACGGCGTTGCCGGCCGACGCGACGGCAACATTCAGCTATACCGTGACGGGAAAACGAGGGCATTATCCTTTCCGTTACCTTCACGTGACGGTTAACGAACGCCTGGGTTTGTTTCGGCGTCGCGGCTGGCTGGAGGTGCCGGGCACCCTGATGGTCTTCCCCGAACCGTTGAAGCTGGAGCACCTCGACATTCGCCCGTTACGCACGCGCGGCTACGCCGGCCCTATTCCCTCGCGGCAGGCTGGCTCCGGCACAGATTTCTTTGGCGTGCGCGAGTACCAGATGGGCGATCCGTTGCGCTGGGTCAACTGGCGCGCGAGCGCGCGGCACCAGCACACGCTTTTCACCAACGAATTCGAGATGGAGCGCATCGCCGATGTGGGGCTGATTCTGGATGCGCGCCAGCACAACAACATCGTTGTGGATCACGATTCGCTCTTCGAGCATGCCATTGAAGCCACGGCAGGACTGGCAGAGACGTTTTTGAACGACGGTGACCGTGTCGGTCTGCTGGTCTACGGGCGCGGATTGGAGATCACTTATCCCGGCTACGGCAAGGTGCAGCGCGAGCGCATCCTGCGCGCGCTGGCGAACGCCCGCACCGGTGACAGCCTGGTTTTTGAGAGCCTGGATTACCTGCCGGTGCGCTTCTTCCCCGCCAAATCGCAGATTGTTTTGATCAGTCCACTGCGCGAGGATGATTTGCCGGTGCTCACGCGCTTGCGCGCGCGTGGCTATCAGATCCTGGTGGTTAGTCCTGACCCGGTGGCCTTCGAGGCTCAAAATCGCGCCCAGGATACGGCTACCGATTTCGCGTTGCGCATCATCCGCGTCGAGCGCGAACTGATGCTGCGCCGGTTGCGGCGGGTGGGCATCCAGGTCGTGGATTGGCAGGTGGATCAGCCTTTTGATAAGGTTATGCGCCTGTCGCTTGTCCGTCCGATGGCTCAAACCCGCATTGTGAGGATCGAACGATGAAGCTATCACCCTACGTTTTGACTTTCAGCACGTTCATCGCTGCCGGTGCGCTGGCATTGGGCTATGCGTTGAACGCGCAGCCGCTCATCGCATTGTTTTTTGTGGCGTTGGGCCTGTTGTGGCTGGTGGCGCAGCGCTACAAGTGGTTGCCGGCGGCTTCTTTGGGATTGTTGGGGGTGACTATCGGCGCAGTGCTCGGTACCTGGTATGGTGTCAAGAGCGGCTGGTTGCTGGTGAGCGTCACGGCGGGGCTGGCGGCCTGGGACTTGCACCACTTTATCCAGCACCTGCAAACGTCCGAAAACCCCGAAAACGTGCGCGCGCTGGAACGGGCGCATGTGTGGCGGCTCGGCGGTGTTGTCGGCGTCGGGTTACTGCTGGGCACATTGGCCTTGACGATCAGGCTCACTTTGCGCTTTGGCGTGATTTTGATTCTCATGTGGCTGGCGTTCTTCGGCCTGAGCCGGCTCATCCATTACCTGCGCCAGGAGAGCGATTGACATCCTTTCGGTTGGCGAAGGGATTGACAGCCTGATCCGGCGCGCCGGGCATATTGACGCCGTAATCAACTGTGCGGGGTTCAGCATCGCCGGCTCGGTTGAAAACACACCGGTTGAGGCGTTCAAATCGCAAACGGTGACCTCCAGGCCATCCCGCCGCCTCACGCTGACTTGGATGTGTAGCGGCCTGGATTCCTCACCGTCGTCACGCCCGTGACGAGCGGCATTACGCACCGCCTCGCGGGCGGCGTAGAATAACACCTCGGCGGTGAGCGTCGGGGTAGCCCGTGCTTCCTGTTCGGCCTCCGGCTCAACCTGCCACGTCACGCCATCGAACGCGCCGCGCAGCTCGTCATCCACGACCTGACGCAATGCGCCGACCAGCTATCTCGCGCCCAATTCGCTCGTCGTCTCGCGCGGCTGCCCGCACCACTGCGATTTCTGTTACAAGGATGCGTTCTTCGCGGGCGGTCCATCGTTCGCTCGGCCTGGGTGCAGAAAGGATGGCGCGAGCGGCTACGCCATCTGGCCTATGCAGGGGGGTGGAAGAAATTCGAGCCGCTGTGGGATGTGGTCATCCGTGCCGGCCAGGTTTCACGGTTTCTTCCGTTGCTGGAGAGGGTGTTGGATGGGACAAGTCAGCAGGTCGGCGAATCAGCGAGTCAGCGAATCAGCGAAGCGGCAAATCAGCGAGTGAGCAAGGAGGTTACTTATGAAATTGCCTTTCAGTAAACAGGTTGGCCCAATGCCTATCGTGCTTGTCGTTGTGATGGGGATACTGAGCGTGAGTTGTGCGCTGACGTCGAGCCGCACACCGCCTGAAGTCGCCACGAGCAAGCAGCCCGCCATCTCGCCGTCGGGCGAGTACGCGCTGGTCGTCGTCTCCGGCTATGATGGCGAGGTACGCTTCCAGAGTTTCCAGATCGTGAGCCGCTACGACATCTCGATGCCGGATCGCAGTTTCTTGCTGGGCGAGACGGTGTACGCCGCGCCGGAGCGCTTTGCCACACGCCACACGACGTATTTCCTGTGGGGGCCGGAGGACCGCGTGTGGGTCTATTCCGGCGACGTGGGCACGTTCTTCTGGGAGTGCGACCCCGATACCGGCGCGTGGGAGAAGCACGTCTGGGCCGAAGGGGATGTGCCGTTGCCGGAATTTCTGCAACAGCGTGAGAAGTAGGCAGGGGGTGGAGCAATCGTGAGGCGAGTCCTCCTGGCGTTCATCGCGCTTGTGATCGCCACGGGTGTGTGGTTGCCTTCGATGCCCCTGCTGTTCCGGCCCGATCTGGACGACCATGTCGTCGCTGAAAGCATCTCCCCGGCGACACGGACGCTGGCAGCGCGGCACCTGGCGCTGTGGTCGGACCCGGCGCTGCGGGAGGTCGAGAGCGCTAAGCTGAAAATCCAGGTCTTTGACGCGCAGGTGGACACATTCCACGTAGGCTTCCTCGGTGCGGGGGGAGTAGTGCTTGACGCGCAGCACATCGCGTACCCGGTCGAGCAGTTTTTGAGGAGGTTGTGTCATTTTCAGCCTCGAATTGCTTGACTCAGAAGAATTTTGTTTGTATACTACTCATAGTATTATACTCCGGTGCGCGGATTTTGAAAAAGGCAGGCAAGGGACGGATGCGGATCGGATTGACGTTGCAACCCGGGCAACGGGGGACGAAGCGGTTAGCGAACCAATATGGCGACCGGCTGGTGTGTGTGCGGTACCGGTATGATGAAGAGAAACAGAAGCGCTACAAGACGGTGGAATTGATTGTCGAGGAGGTGGATTGGCAACCGCCGCCTGCACTGACGGAGAGGGATAGGATGGTGTATG
>DAOSNS010000059.1:0-1853 GCA_035373625.1 Anaerolineae bacterium
GCCGTCATCTACGCCGCCAATGACCTCAGCCCTGACGATAACGAAGCCTGGTGGCGGGGCAACGTCAACAGCCCGCACATCAACTTGAACATCAACAAAGCATGGGACTGGGGCCAACTGACGCCGGGCGGCGAACTGCACTACAACATTAATTACCAGAACAACGGCAATGTGCCGGTGACCTCATCTATCCGCATCACCGATACCCTCCCGATCAGTACAACCTTCATAGGTATTAGCAACTTCTACGGTGGGCCGCCCGTCACGCCGGTGTTCACCGGAACCGACTATGTGGTCTTCGAAGTCGCGGGACTGGATAATGGCTACAGCGGCGGTTTCCAGGTGGCGCTGCAAGTGGACTCCAATGCGCTGCCCGGCACACTGCTGACCAACACCGTCGAGATCGAGCGCCAGCCTGTCGAGGACAACACCGACGACAACATCAGCACGGCGGTGGAAACACTCTATCCGCACGGGCCCAACTTGCGCGTGCGTAAGGATGGCGGCTGGCACGGTTACGGCGAAGGCCATAACGCCTGGTACCAGATGGTGGTCGAGAATGTGGGCGACGAACCGGTAACCAGGAACGTCACCATCACCGATACATACCCTATCTCGATGAGCCTGGATGGCGGAGTGGGCATTGACTGGTATGGCGGCTGGTGGGACTGGCGCGACAATCCGGCGGAGCACTACTTCACGGCCACCGTGCAGCCGCTAGGACCTGGCGGACGGGCGAGGTTCAATTTCAATACCCAGATCCCCGGCTCGGATCCGGTGCCCGGAGGTCTGATCCTCACCAATACAGTCGAGGTGATGCTCGCCCCGACGGACACCTACGATCTCGACAATGTTGACTTTGTCGTCCTCACCACCGGTCCTGACCTGTGGCTAAAGAAAGATGTGGTAAGCGGCGACTTCCTGCCCGGCGAACTGATCACCTTCAGCCTGACCTTCGGCAATGACCGCGAAGGCTGGCAGTGGTGGTGGGGAATGCAGGGTAACGCCGTGTTGACGGATACATTGCCAGCAGGCATGGAATTCGTCTCCGCGCAACAACACTGGTGCGGGTCTGGTGTCGAATGGTGCGAGAACACACCCACGCAGGCAGGCAACGTGCTCGTTTGGGACTTATGGCCACTGCACGCCAGCGAATGGAACGAAATCTACGTGACCGTCCGCATCACCGACACGGCTACCGGGCTGGATGCCTTCACTAACCGGGCGGAAATCGGCAGCGACCAGCCGGACGTGGACGTCGAACCCTACACAGACAACAACGCCAACAACGTGGATGTGGTGATTGACCTGCCGCACTTCGAGGTCAGCAAAACTTACGAGAGCACGGCGGTCGCCGGGATGCCTATCACCTACACACTGACGGTCACGAACATTGGCAATAGTCTGGGCACGGGCATCATCCTCAGTGATACGATCCCGGCGGGACTGGAAGACGTCAACGGCGGGACGATCCTCTTGCCGTGGGTCTTGTGGTACATTGACAGCCTCGCGCCACATGGCGGGGTTGCCACAGAGACGTTCAATGCCACACTGCCATGCAGTGGTGTGGTCACCAACGTCGAGTACCATGTGGTCAGCAGTGATCAAGGCGTCGCCAGTGAAAATGGTGCACCCGTCGCCGTCACCGTGCTCACGCCCACACTTGCGGCGGGGTTCGAGCAAAGTGCTGCGGATGCCCTCATCGGCACCACTTTCTACTTCACGGGAGCTGCGACGACCAACGGTCCGGCCATCGGCGAATGGGCCTGGGACTTCGGCGATGGCAGCGCGCCTGTCTTCACGCAGAACGCCGCGCATGCCTACACCCGCGCCGGAACGTTCACCGTCACGCT
>DAOSNS010000059.1:1953-6765 GCA_035373625.1 Anaerolineae bacterium
CGGCCCTCGTCGCCGGCTTCACCCAGAGCACGCTCAGCGCCGTGGTCGGCACGACAATCTTCTTCACCGATACCTCCACCACGAACGCGCCCCCCATCATCGCCTGGGTCTGGGACTTCGGCGATGGCAGCGCGCCGGTCCTCACGCAGAACGCCGCGCATGCCTACACCCGCGCCGGAACGTTCACCGTCACGCTGACCGTCAGCGACACGTTCGGCTACGCAGACACAACGAGCGGCGTGGTCACGATCACCGCCCCGGCCCTCGTCGCCGGCTTCACCCAGAGCACGCTCAGCGCCGTGGTCGGCACGACGATCTTCTTCACCGATACCTCCACCACGAACGCGCCCCCCATCATCGCCTGGGCCTGGGACTTCGGCGATGGCAGTGCGCGCGCCTTCACGCAGAACGCCGCGCATGCCTACACCCGCGCCGGAACGTTCACCGTGACCTTGACCGTCACCGACACGCTAGGGTATCAGGATACACACGCGGAAGCCATTCAAGTGCTGTCGGGCAAATACGCTATCTTCTTGCCTCTGGTCTTGCGCAACAACTAGCATCCGGCACACTATCATCAAACAAAATTGTAGGGCGAGTTGGTCACTCGCCCTACAATTTTAGTCTTTTGTCCCAGTGCAATTCGCAGCTAATAGGCGGTGTGCTTTCCGGCAGCCAGCTACACCGTGACAGGCAGCCAGATCGTGAACGTCGCACCTTCACCCACGGTGGAATCTATGGTGATCTCCCCGCCGTGCGCATGGGCGATTTCCTGCGCGATGCTCAAGCCCAGTCCTGCCCCCAGAACATGCCCCGATTCGGCCAACCGCCCGCGGAAGAAACGTTCAAAGGCGCGCTCACATTCTTCGGGCGTCAGGCCGGGGCCGGTGTCTCGTACCGCAATAATAAACCAGGTATGTCCGTCGCGTTCACGGGTCTGCATCTCCACGGTAATGCTTCCCCCAGACGGTGTGTAGATGATGGCATTTTCGACAATCTCGGCCAGCATGCGCGCCACGCGGCTATGATCCCCATGCACAACCGGCAAATCCGATGCCATCGGCAGACAGGTCAACGTCAACCCGGCCGCCTGGGCGCGTTCCTGATAGCGTCTGACGGTATCCGTCACCAGCGGGATAAGCAACAATGGCTCCCACGCCGATACTCCCTTACCGCTGTCCAGAGCGGCGATTTCGAGGATATCCTCGGTGAAGTGGGTCAATTGGGCAATCTGCCTGGCTATCATATCGAGGGGCAAGCGATCCATTTCCGGCGGTGCCTGATGCTGTAACTTGCGCAACGCCAGGTCGAGAACCGTCAGCGGAGTGCGCAATTCGTGGGAAATGCCGGTGATGAACTGACTGCGCGCCCGCGCCAATGCCTTGAGCGAGCTAATATCGTGATGACTGAAGACAAACCCTACGGCGTCGCCGTTCACACCGTGGATCGGTGATATAACGGCCAACGCTTCATAAGTCCGCCCGTCTTTGCGGCGGAGGACAATCTCATTTCGCCATTCTATCGCCGTATGATAGGCTTGCTGCATGGCCTGCAGATTCGGCTCCGGCAAATTAGCTTTGAAGATCTGATGGATGCTCTTCCCCAAACAATCTTCTGCCGTGTAACCTGTCAGCCGTTCAAAAGCCGGATTCACATATTGAACCTGCAAGTCTTTGTCGAGCATAGCGATGGCGTCTCCGACATTGCGTAAAATCGCCTCGCTTTTATCGCGTTCTGCGACAATTTCCGCCGTGCGTGCCGCGACCTCGGCCTCCAAACCCTCGCGAAGCTGAACGTTCTCGATGGCAATGGCAGCGGCGTTCACCAAAGGGGCCAGGCGTTCGGCGTCCGCGGCGGTAAAAGCGTCTTCCCTGGAGCTATCCAGATCGAGCGTCCCCAAAACCCTTTGCCGCGAACATATCGGGATAAATAACGCCGACTTTATCCAGACGATTTCCTCCAGGAGCACCCATTTGGGTTCCTGAAACACATTAGAAATGATGTAAGGTTTTTGGGAACGGACAACTTCGGCAAGGATGGGGAAATCTCGCAGCGGCAACACGAGATTCGCCATAAAGGCATCGTGCTCGCCATACCCCTGCCAGCGGACGGTGCGCAAGACATCTCCTTCCAGGCGCAGAATGGCGGCCGACTTGAACGGCACAATGCGCCGCGCCTGCGTCAGAATCTCGTCCAGGACCATCTCGTAATCCGTCTGCGAGGTCAACGCGAGGGTCACCTCGGTCAACATCTCGGCCAACAGCCGTTGTTCACGCTCGGCGGCCAGCAGACGGGCGCGCTCTTCTTCAATCTGCCGGCGCCTGACGATTTCAGCCTGTAACTGCACATTCAGCCGGCGCAGTTCCCGCATATCGTTTTCGCGGGCCAAAACCGTGGTGATGGCGCTTTCCAGTTCGCGCAGGTTTGCAGGCTTGAGGAGATAGGCATCCACCCCGGCTGCCGTGGCCTGTTCGAGCAGGTCCCGTTCAGCGTGGGCGGTCAAAACGATGATCGGTGTGGGACAGAGCTGTTGTATCTGGTGCGCAGCTTCAATGCCGCTATCGCCGGCAAGGCTGATATCCATCAAGATGACGTCCGGGCGCAAGGTCTGGGTCATTTCCACAGCCTCCTTGCCGCTGCTCGCCACTCCAACGACGGAATAGAGCAGCACTTCCAGCATGTTCTTCAACATTTCGACGACTAACGGTTCGTCTTCGACGATTAAAACGCGGATGTCGGCTGTCTTTTTCACATGCGACCTCAACTTTCGTTCAAGCCTTGAAAAGCCTCGCCTGCTATTTCTATTATAACCCAAACCGCAAAGAAAAATCCCCCAATGTTCTCATCGGGGGATTAGAGAATCAGCATCCGCCATTACTTGACGCGCGGCGTGAAATCCAAAGACACCGAGTTGAGACAGTAACGCCGTCCGGTCGGTGCCGGCCCATCATCGAAGACATGGCCGAGATGGGCGCCGCAACGGCTACACGTGACCTCGGTCCGCACCATAAAATGGCTGAAGTCATTGGCCTCTTCGACCCGGTCGGGCGCGATCGGCGCGTAGAAACTCGGCCAGCCAGTACCGGAGTCAAACTTGGTCTGCGAGTCAAAAAGCTCTTGCCCACATGCCGCACAGCGATAGATGCCGTCCTCTTTGAAGGCGTAATACTTGCCGGTAAAGGCGCGCTCGGTGCCTTTCTTGCGCATCACGCGATACTGTTCGGGCGTCAGAAGCTGTTGCCATTCAGCATCGCTTTTCACGATTTTTTCAGTCATGCGACCTCCTTCAAAAATGTCAACGGATTCAACGGATGAAACGGATTGATAAGGAGAAAGGCCGTTCAAGCGGGATTCCGCGCTATTTCAATTTGGCGACAAAGTGCCGGGTAAACTTCGCCAGCTTGGGGGCGATGACGGCGCGACAATAAGGCTGCTGAGTGTTGTGCCGGTAATACTCCTGATGATAGTCTTCGGCCTGATAGAACGCCGTGAACGGCATCACTTCGGTGACGATGGGAGATTGCCACACATGCGCAGCTTCCAGTTCTGCGATCATGGCCTCGGCCGTTGCCTTTTGCGCGTCCGAGTGATAGAAAATGACCGAGCGATACTGCGTGCCCACGTCGGCGCCCTGACGGTTCAACGTCGTCGGATCGTGAATGTCGAAGAAGATTTCCAGGATCTCGCGGAACGTGATCACTGCCGGGTCGAAAGTGATCTGCACCACCTCCGCATGGCCGGTTCTGCCGGTGCAAACCTGTTCATAAGTCGGATGGGGAACAGTTCCACCCGCGTAGCCCGATTCAACATGCAGCACACCTTGCACGCTATCGAAGACCGCCTCCAAACACCAAAAGCATCCGCCCCCCAGTGTAGCAACTTCTGTATAGACATCTTGGGTCATTTCACAATCCTTCCTTAGAACTCCAGGGATTCCGCAGCCATTGCCGCACCGATGATGCCGGCGTCGTTCAGTGTGGCCGCCTGGACAAGGGGAACATCCACGGTAAGATAGCGGGCGAACTTGTCAAACTTCTTGCTCGCCCCACCCCCCAGGATGATCAGGTCGGGCCAGAGCAACGCCTTCATCATCCGCAAATACTGATCAAAACGCCTGGCCCAGGCTTCCCACGAAAGGTCCTCGCGCTTGCGCGCCGCGTCCGATGCCTGCAATTCGGCGTCTCGGCAGTTCATCTCGATATGCCCCAACTCGGTATTGGGGACCAAAACACCATCGGAAAAGAGCGCCGTGCCCAGGCCCGTGCCGATCGTCACGATCAACACCACCCCGCGAACACCTTTCCCCGCGCCGAAGCGCATCTCGGCCAGGCCGGCAGCGTCCGCATCATTGATGACGCGCACCGGGCAGCCGGTCGCTTCGGCAAAGAGCACCTCGGCGTTCGTGCCGATCCAGCTCTTGTCCACATTCGCCGCCGTGCGCGCAACGCCGTGCTGAATGGAAGCCGGGAAACAACACCCAACCGGCCCCTGCCACGTAAAATGCTTCACCATCTTACTGACCACCCTGGCAACATCCGCCGGCTTTGCCCCATCCGGGGTCGGAATCCGATGCCGCTCGGCCAGAAAGGCCCCTGTGCTGGTCTCAACCGGCGCTCCCTTGATGCCCGAACCGCCGATGTCAATGCCTAGAATTTCCATCACTCCATTTCTCCCGGTAGTCTTTAGTCAAGTAGTCTTTAGTCAAGTAGTCTTTAGTCAGGTAGTCTTTAGTCAAGTAGTCCTTAGTCAAGTAGTCTTTAGTCAGGTAGTCCTTAGTCAGGTAGTCCTTAGTCAGGTAGTCCTTAGTCAGGT
>DAOSNS010000059.1:6865-7078 GCA_035373625.1 Anaerolineae bacterium
TCCTTAGTCAGGTAGTCCTTAGTCAGGTAGTCCTTAGTCAGGTAGTCCTTAGTCAGGTAGTCCTTAGTCAAGTAGTCCTTAGTCAGGTAGTCCTTAGTTGAGTAGTCTTTAGTTCGGATAGTATAACCTATCTTGCAAAAAAACAAAATAGCTCACAAAGCCTGACCTGCCGGACTGGTCTCCATGCACACCAGTTTCTCGACTATAGAACTA
>DAOSNS010000059.1:7178-17821 GCA_035373625.1 Anaerolineae bacterium
TTTGACTAACGACTATGTGACTAACAACTATTTGACTAACGACTATGTGACTAACAACTATTTGACTAACGACTATGTGACTAACGACCATGTGACTAACGACTATGTGACTAACGACTATGTGACTAACGACTATATGACTAACGACTATATGACGTAAAGCGACGAGTTGGCATTTCTACAAAACCCGGTAGAATGGTAATCCCGTGAGGAGGTGATCATGGCGACAAAATACATCTTTATTACGGGTGGTGTGGTCAGTTCTCTCGGGAAAGGCATTATGGCGGCCTCGTTGGGCCATATTCTCAAAGCCCGCGGGCTGAGCGTCTCCATCCAGAAATTGGACCCCTATCTCAACGTTGACCCCGGTACAATGGCGCCTTACCAGCACGGTGAGGTCTTCGTCACCGAAGACGGGGCGGAAACCGACCTTGATCTGGGACATTACGAGCGCTTCATTGACGACAATCTGGGCAAGCTCAACAACGTCACCACAGGGCAGGTATACAGCGAGGTCATCGCGCGCGAGCGACGCGGCGACTTCCTGGGCGGCACGATCCAGGTGGTGCCCCACGTCACCAACGAGATCAAGCGGCGTATCGTCCGCGCAGCGCAAGACCTGCGCGCCGATGTGGCCCTGGTCGAAATCGGCGGCACGGTGGGTGACATCGAAGGCCAGCCGTACCTGGAAGCCATCCGCCAGATGCGTAAGGATGTAGGACGCGATAATGTCCTCTACATCCACCTGACGCTGTTGCCCTACCTGAGCACCAGCGGCGAACTGAAAACCAAGCCCACCCAACATAGCGTCCGCGAGCTGCGCGGCATGGGCATCCAGCCGGACATCATCGGGTTGCGCGCGGACCTCCCTATTACCAACGACATCCGCGCCAAAGTCGCGTTGTTCTGCGATGTGGAACGCGAGGCAGTGGTGCCTTTAATGACGGCAAACAGTATCTACGAAGTGCCGTTGATGCTCGAAGAGGCCGGGCTGGGCAACATCGTCGTTACTATGTTGCACCTGCAAGATAAGGTGCATCCGCCGGATTTGCATGACTGGCAAGAGGCCATTGCGCGCCTCAAAGCCGACAAGCCGACGGTGCGCATCGCGCTGGTCGGGAAATACGTGGAGCTGCATGACGCCTATATCAGCGTCCGTGAGGCATTGATCCACGCCGGGTTATATCACGGTTACGCGGTGGACATTGACTGGATTCACAGTGAGAGCCTGGAACACGGTGAAAACCTCGAACGGGTCGCGCAAGCTGATGGGATCGTGGTGCCCGGCGGGTTTGGCTCGCGGGGGATCGAAGGCAAAATCCTCGCCGCGAAAATTGCCCGTGAGAACCACATCCCTTATCTGGGGCTGTGCCTGGGAATGCAGGTGATGTGTATCGAGTTTGCCCGCCACGTCCTGCAAACCGACGATGCGAACAGCACCGAGTTCAAGCACAAGACCCAACATCCCGTGATCTCCTTGATGCCCGATCAAGAAGACCTGCTCGATATGGGGGGCACGATGCGCCTGGGGCGGTATCCGTGTGTCCTGCAGCCGGGGACTAAAGCGCACGCCGCGTACGGCGTCGAAGAAGTCTACGAACGACACCGCCATCGCTTCGAGTTCAACAATGCCTACCGCGAAGTATTAGGGAAGGCGGGGATGGTGTTCAGCGGCTTATCGCCGGATAACCGGCTGGTCGAAATTGCCGAACTCCGTGATCACCCGTGGATGCTTGGCAGCCAGTTCCACCCGGAGTTCAAATCGCGCCTGCAACGCCCCCACCCCCTTTTCCGGGGATTCATCGAGGCGGCGATAAAAAGAATCAGCGAATGCTGAGCCTCTGTTAGGAAAGGAAATCCTGGATCAACGCTTAGCGCTATTCGATGAAGTGCTCGCACTCCTCGTCACCGAACTTCAGCGTCAACGATCTCGCTAACGCTTTATTCGCCGATTCTTCCTATCTCAAAGTGCTACACAAACCACGCAGGAGGCCGGAAATGGCCGCGCGTTTCTCGGCCGACAATCTCGGCGGCAAAGCACGCAGGCGTTCGGTCTCCTGTCCCAACTTTTCAAGGAACCACACATAGACTTCCGGTTCTTCCAATTCCAGTTGACCCGGTCCCACCCACACCAGCCGTGGCTCAACCCACACACTTTCGTTCAACGTTTCGGTAATGTAGGCATGTAACAGGCCGGCTGCCGCGCGCGCCTGCCTGCCGGGATTGTGCTGCATGCGGTGCCACGCCATCATCGTACGACGGTAGAAATGTTGTTTGACGTAGCGATAGCCACCCGTGTAGGCCTTCACCTCCAACGCAAAAACACCCGGCGGCCCCAACAGTACCATATCAATATCCACCTTGCTGCCCGGCAGTTTCACGTTGCGGAACAGCGTCCAGTCACCGCCAAGGCCGAGGCGTAACAGCCGCGCCACCTCGCTCTCTCCGAGCTGGCCACGGCGGAAGTTCTGCTCTTCCTGCCGCACCTCGACAAAACGGTCGCTGAGCCAGAAAAGCGGCAACAATAACACAGCAACAAGCGGCCAGAGCCACAGCGCCGGCGTTTTGCGGTTGACAAACTCGATCGCCATGATCGCTAGAATGACACACAGACCGGCCAGAACGAGAACCAACGCCACCGCAGCGACAAAAACGCTCTTTCGGTAGCGCCGTTGCACCTCCTGGGTGAGATAGTCGGATCCCTGGATGATGGTCATGGGGCGCGTCATGGCCTCGGCAGAGGCGATGCGGCCGTTTTTTGGGGGTTCAGAATCATGGTCATGAGGCCGCACCCGCTCCGGCTTTGCCGCTTGAGCGGAGGGGAGAGCAGGCGCGGTGGGTGGTGGGGATGCAGATTGCGCCTGTTCAGTGGCCTGCTGACGCTCCTTTTGCGCAGCACGCCGGCGTTTCTCTGCCTCACGGCGCTCCATAGCCACCGGCAACATCACACGCGCGGCCTCGCGCAAGCGGGCATCCTTCGCGTACCAGGCAGCGCGGCGCAGATCCTTCACCTGTACCGTGCCCGAGGCAACCAGTTTGCCCAGGGGACGATTCAGCCGTCGAAAAGGCCAGGCGATCAAACGCGCGTCTTCCAGAGTCATCGCCACATCGGCCATGCGGTGCGGACTCTCCAGAAGCCTCTGAGCTGCCTGACGGACTTCCTCATTATGAGCTTCCTGGACCGCCCACAGCAAATCCTGGCGCGTCAGGCGGTTCTCATCCAGCAGGGCGCCGATCGCGCGCGGTTTTTCGCCACGCGCGACAAAGGGCCACAGCACAGCACGCGCGTCGCGCAGCGTATGGGAATTCGCCTCGCCGGGATATCCGGGGGGGCCGGCCTTTTCGGGAACCGGCACCTCTTCGGCCTCATCAGACCGACTTGGAAACTCCGGCCCGGCAAGAGATGCAATAGGCGGTTCCTCAAAAGACACATCCGCCGGCATTGGCGGCTCGGTTTCCGGCGCGACCGCTTCGGGGGATACTGTCGGCGCATGGAATTCCTGGGGTTCGTACTCAGAGGCAGGCGACTCCGACGGGGATGATGAGGCCGACGGTGCGGCGACCTGCGCTTCCAACGTCGCTAACGCTTCACGCGCCAGCGCGTGATCCGGCGCTAACTGCACCGCGCGCCGCAGCGCCGAAAGCGCGATCTTGCGATCCGGCGCTAACCCTCCCAACACCATCCAGGCATCGGCATCTTGCGGATGCGCTTGCAGGTATGTCCTCAAGCGCAATAAGGCGGACTCCCGCCAGCCATCGCGGGCCAGTTGCACGATCTCCAGTAAGCGCGCGTCCACGTTAGAACAATACCCTGCACCGGCCGCTACGCCAGCCGCACACTAAATTTTTCCACGAGATGATCCGGGAAATAGGATTCCTTTGCCTGTCGCAGACCCGGATCGTCCAGGTCTTGTTCACGGTTAATGTAGGCGACCTTGCCCTGCCAGCGGTGCTCCGAAAATTGCTGCGTGATCATCGGGTAGATGCCTTTGAATTCCGGGTTTGCCTTTTCGATGTGCACGACGGCGGTGTTTGCGTTGAGCAACTCGCCCAACGCGAACGCCTGCACTTTTCCATCAATGAGGATCGCGCCCCCCTCAAGATGCAGGGCGGCGAAATTGTTCAGCGCGTCGCGGATGCCGCGAAATTCGTGCAACAGACTGATGTCATCTTCACACAATCGCTGCTCACACCATACCTCCGCCAACGCCAGGCAATCGTCGGTAAGCGAAGGGGTAATCGGCACATACGTATAGGCATACGCGCGCATGAACTGGTTGATGTGATTGCGCTTCTTGCTGTACTTACGGCCGGCCAACGAACCCAGATCTTCACTGCGATAAACATAGTCAAAGTGCCCGCGTGTTGGCGTGATCACAAATTCTTTACAGCCCTGCAACTCGTCGGCCAAACGTCGGTCGGCGCGTTCGATGGACGGTGCGGTCACGCCGCGCGTGTCACGCAGCCAGTACAACAGATCACGCACTACCGCACCGCGCGGCGCCGGTCCCACCGGCGGAAGCGCGAACGGTTCTTCCGCACAATCGGCCACGATCAACAAACAATCACCATCAATGGACCACCGAAAGTTGTAATATTCGCGCCAGATGAATAAATTGATAAACGTCAATTCAGAGGTATCGGGCTGATATTCCCACAGCCGTTGATGCAGGATATCGCGGTCTTCAAGCGTCAAGGGCTTGAATTCGGGAAAGGTTGGATAAGTCGTCATAAAGATAAAGTTTGCCTCCCAGGGATACGTTAACGTTAAGACGTCAGGCGACTATTATACAGGAAAACGCGAAGAATGTTATGCCCTGCCAACATCGGCATTTTCAACGCGCAACCAGTCCAGAAGCGCCGCGAAATCCGCAATTTCCAGGTCGGGCCGGGTAGTATGCGGCTCACTGCCGAAGAGACACGTGCGGATGCCGGCACGCTGCCCGGCGATGATGTCCAGGTCGCGGTCTCCGATGAGCATGCACTGCACACGCTCAAGGGCATAACGCGCGATCAGGGTTTCGATGGCCGCAGGATCGGGCTTGCGCGGGTAAGCATCCTCTTTGGCAATCCAGGCGGTGAAATAAGATTTCATCCCGTGAACCTCCAGAAGTGCCTCCAGCGAAGCCCGTGGACGATGCGTCACGATGAAATTCTGTCCTCCGATCTCGCAGATGTAACGGCAGACGGCCTCCACGCCGGGGAACGGCGGTTGATACTGCACGCCGATGTCCTCATACGAGCGACGGAAATACTGCTCAAAGGTCTCCTCATCCAGCGAGAACGTCTTGGCCAGTGTATGGAGACCATAAGCGGTCGTCTGCTTGCACAGCGCCAGCACCCATTCCGAAGGCGCCTCCTTACCAAAACCGCTCAACGCCACACGGCACGCCTCCACCACCGCCGGATACGTGTCGAACAACGTCCCTCCTGCGTCCCAAAACAGGTAGCGAATCACGCTATTCTCCTTCAAAAATGTCAACGGATTCAACGGATGAAACGGATTGGTTAAAAAAAGAGCCGTTTCATCCCATCCCAATTTCTACCGCAAGATCTCCACAGCAGTCCTTTCGATGGCCAGTCCCTTCTTGTAGGTTTCCATAAAAGCCGCGAAACCGGCGACATCCGCCGGGTTGGGCGCGATGGTGAGGCCGCCGGCGCCGGCAAAAACCCGGTCAGCGAGATAGGCTTCCAAAGGTTCCCCTTCTGCTTTGTGAAGCATGTAGGCCGCCAGCAACGCAATGCCCCAGGCGCCGCCCTCGCCGGCAGTCTCCATCACCGAGACGGGGCTGTTCATCGCCGCCGCCATGATTCTTTGCCCCACTTCGGGGGTCTTGAAGAATCCACCGTGCCCCAGAACCCGATCAATTTTCACCTGTTCCTGGTCAAGGAGGATATCCAACCCGATTTTCAAGGCGCCCAACGCCGCGAACAAATGCGTCCGCATAAAATTCGCCAGGTTGAAGCGACTTCCGGGCGTGCGCACGAAAAGCGGACGGCCTTCCTCAAGGTGCGTGATGTGCTCGCCGGAGAAGTAATTGTAGGCCAGTAACCCACCACCGTCCGCATCACCCGTGAGTGCCTTGCGATACAAAACTTCGTACAGGCGCGATTGGTCCACCGTCGCGCCGAGTGCCGCCGCGAATTCCTGGAACAGTTCCACCCAGGCATTGAGGTCCGAAGTGCAGTTGTTGCTGTGCACCATGGCCACCGGCTTGCCGGCCGGCGTCGTGACGATGTCTACTTCGGGATAGACCTGTGACAACGCCTTTTCCAGCACGATCATCGCAAAGACAGACGTGCCCGCCGACACGTTACAGGTGCGTTCCGCCACACAGTTGGTGGCGACCATCCCCGTACCGGCGTCTCCTTCAGGCGGACAAAGTGGAATTCCCGCCTGCAATTGGCCCGTAGGATCGAGCAGTCTTGCGCCTTCCTCGGTCAAGACGCCGGCGGCCTCGCCGGCATTCAAGACTTTGGGAAGGATGTCCTGAAGCCTCCAGGGGAAATCTTGCACTTCGCGGCAGCCATTAAACAATGCCAGCATACGTTCATCATAAGCGTTCGTCGTGCTGTCAATGGGGAACATGCCTGAGGCTTCGCCGACGCCCAGTACCTTCTGTCCCGTCAACTTCCAGTGGACGTAACCTGCCAGCGTGGTCAGATAATGGATATCCCGAACGTGGGCTTCCTGGGTCAGGATCGCCTGGTAGAGATGGGCGATGCTCCAGCGTTGCGGAATGTTGAACCGGAACAGCGCGGTGAGTTTCTCGGCAGCCTGCCCGGTGATGGTGTTGCGCCAGGTGCGGAATGGAGCAAGCAGGTTTCCGTCCTTGTCGAACGGCAGATAGCCATGCATCATCCCGCTGAAACCAATGGCTCCCACCGTCCGAAGCCGGATGTGGTACTTTTCAAAGACTTCGTTACTGAGCGCCCGATAGCTTTCCTGGAGACCGGTCCAGATGTCTTCAAGGTGGTATGTCCAGACGCCGTTTTCGTACCGGTTTTCCCATTCATAGCTCCCTGAGGCGAGCGGCACATGGTCCGCGCCGATCAACACCGCCTTGATGCGTGTTGATCCGAATTCAATACCCAGAACGGTTTTGCCACTTTCAATTGCTTTTTGGGGATCGTTTTCGCTCATCGCAACCTCCTGAGAATCCTGTCCAAAGAAATGAACTGCGTAACTATTAAAGTTTACTATTATTCTGAAGATCGGCAACTGCGAAAGCGTTTCGTCTGCAACCCAATTGAACACTTTTTGCGACAATTCTGGAACATCTTTTTCCCCATTTTGCGTTATCGTGAGAGCATAGATGAAAATAACGTTCAAACGTTCCAACGATTGAACATTCAGGCGGATTTTCAAGGAAGGGAAAATGGAAACCATACCGACGCCAAAAACAACTGCTTCCGCAGACGCGGCCGGGCTTACCGTATTGACCTTTCAACTCGATCGTCAGGTATACGCCGTTCCCATCACACCGATCATTCAGTTGATCGAGATGGTCACCATTATCCCCTTGCCACAGACAAGCAATGGGATTGAAGGGATTATCAATGTGCGCGGAACGATGGTGCCGGTGGTCAGCCTGCGTTATTACGTGGGTCTGGAAAAGCGACCATGGGCTTTACACACCCCGATTATCTTGATCCGTTTGCCGGACGAACACATTGTTGGGTTGATTGTAGATGAGGTTTTGGAAGTCGTCACCTTACAAGAAACCCCGGTTACTCCGGCCACTTTCTTGCCTCCAGGATTGAAGGCAACGCAATTGCTGCGCGGCGTAGCTTATCACAACGGGCAAGTCATCTTGCTGCTTGACCACGAGCACCTGTTTAACGTAGCCCAGACGCAAGCCCTGGCCCAGGCCGCCGAAAATGCCGAAACCCTCACAGAAGAAGCTGCCCCACAGGAGAATCCTCTATGAACCTGCGGCACACCGACGGCAATTTGACCACGGACTCAACCACGGACTCAACCACGGATTCAACCACGGATTTGACCAGGGGTTTGACCACGGATTTGACCAGGGGTTCGACCAGGGGTTCAACCACGGATTTGACCAGGGGTTTGACCAGGGGTTCAACCGCAAGTTCGATGAAGCACACTGCCCTGGGATACGGGGATTATCTGCGCTTTAGCAGATTGCTACAAGAACGCTTCGGGTTGTTCTTCTCCGATAGCCGGCGGACCGAATTGGAATCCGCCATTCTGCATGCTTTCGCAGCTTCACCGGCCGCCGACCTCAACGAGTATTACAGACTTTTGACAGAGCTTCCTGACGGTGGACTGGAAATGGAGCGTCTGGTCAACGCCGTTACCGTCAACGAAACGTATTTTTTCCGCGATGCGGCCCAGTTTGACGCGCTGGCTTCCACAGTCTTGCCGGAATTGATCGAGCAACGGCGGATGTTACGCACGTTGCGGATCTGGAGTGCCGGCTGTTCCAGCGGCGAAGAGCCGTACTCCATCGCCATGCTGTTGCGCGATACCTTGCCCGATGTGGATGAGTGGTCCATCACGATCCTCGGCACCGATGTCAATACCGCCGCTCTGGACCGCGCGCGGCAAGGGTTGTTCGGTGACTGGGCTTTCCGCGAACCACGGGCTAAGGAAATGCGCCCCCGCTATTTCCGTCGTATCGGTGCACGCTGGGAACTCAGCCCGAATGTACGCCGGATGGTGACGTTCAGCCGACTTAATCTGGCCGGAACAGAGTATCCCTCTTACAACACCAATACGATGTTCATGGACCTGATCCTGTGCCGTAATGTGACCATCTATTTCAAAGAAGACGTCACATTGGGCGTCGTAGAGCGTTTCTACGATGCACTGACCGATGGCGGGTGGTTGGTCGTGGGGCACTCCGAGCTGTCGCTGAACGTTTACCGCCGCTTTGAGGTGCGCAACTTCCCCAACACCGTGCTCTACCAGCGCAACGGTCAGCCACGTCCACAGCCCGCCGCACCGCGCTGGTCACCAACACCCCCTGAGCCGATCGCCCCCATCGTCCCGCAAGTACCTGTTGTGCCGCCGGCACCCATTGTCCCAACGCCGCCCCCGGTCGAGGCCAATCCGCTAGAACAGGCGCGTGAGTTGATGGAATTCGGACGTTCAGAGGAAGCGCGCGACTTGCTGTTGACGCTTACCGGGTCAAAGCCGGTGGACAGCGAAGTCTACATCTTGTTGGGGCAGGCCTGCGCGAACCTGGGCGATTTAGTCGCCGCCGAAAAGTGGTGTCACGAAGCATTACGGCGCAACAAATTGGCCCTGGAAGCCTATTACACCCTGGCGCTGGTGCTGCAACACCAGGGTAGAGTCCCTGAAGCCATCGAGGCGTTCAAGAAAGTGGTTTACCTCGACCGCAATGATGTACTCGGGCACTTTAGCCTGGCGCGGTTGTATCACCAGCAAGGACAATTCTCGGCAGCGATCAAAGCGTTGGATAACGCCCATCGTCTTTTGGAAACCCAGAAGGATGATGCGATCATACCGCGTTCCGGTGGCGTGACCGTCAAACGTCTGCGCGACGCCATTGTACGGCAACAACAACAGTGGGTAGGTGGCTAAAGAGTAGGGAATAGGAATAAGGAGCAAGGGGATGGTAGCACAATGGACAGATGAACAAAACCCGGCATTGCTGGAACAAATTTGGGCGCGGCGTGCGGCGATGCTCGCCGAAGAAGTGACCGAGGAAGACGGCGGGGAACAATTGCCGGTCGTGCTGATGCGCCTGGGACAGGAAGTCTACGGCATAGAGGCGCACTATGTCTTCGATGCGCGACCACTGGAGCGGGTCACCCCACTGCCGCGCGTCCCTGGCTGGCTGGTGGGTGTCGTCAATGTGCGCGGGCGCATTTATTCGGTGGTGGATTTAGCCGGCTTTCTAGGCTTGCCGACAACATCCAACGGCAATGAGGCTTACCTGGTGGTAGTACAATCCGAAGTGCTGGAACTGGCCTTCAAAGTTGATAGTGTGCTCAGCGTGATCACCTTGCCGGTGAACCACATTCAACCGGCCAATGAGACACTCAACATCCCCGCTGCCGTGGTGCGCGGCGTTGTCCAAAACGATGAGCATGCCGATCTGCCGCCATTTCTAACTATCCTCGATCTGTCTCAACTGCTCAAGGATCCACAGCTCATTATCCATGAAGAACTGGTGTAGCAGCTATGGCATTCACGTACTTTTTCCGCGACCAGGCAGTGTTGGATTTGATAGCGCAGCACGTGCTGCCCGATCTGATCACACGCCGTTACATCAACGTATGGGACGCGGGCTGTGCACACGGGCCGGAGCCGTACTCCCTGGCGATCACCTTCCGTGAGCACATGGGGCATTTCCTGTTTCGCAATGTGCGCATCTATGCCACCGACATTGACGAAAGCCGACACTTCGGTGACGTCATCGCACGTGGTCTTTATACATACCGCGAGGTAGGGCGCGTGCCGGTAAACATTTTGTCGCGCTACTTCGAGCCGGCCGACGAGCCTGGCTACGTGCAGGTGTGCGCTGAGATTCGCGGTGCGGTCCACTATCAACAGCACGATTTGCTCACCCTGCAGCCGATACGCACAGATTTAGGGCTGATCGTGTGCAAAAATGTATTGCTGCATTTCACACCGGAGCAGCGTGTCG
>DAOSNS010000060.1:0-1453 GCA_035373625.1 Anaerolineae bacterium
AGCCGGGGATAAACGTAGCGCCAGATTCAGAGCGGACAACCACGCGCGCCCACACGATTAGCACTGTGATATGATACGGAAAAGCCTGTAGCGGTATTTTGACAAGTTCCTGAAATGGTATACTATTAGAGCAGATGCGGGACCAACGTCAGGTAAAATATGCTTTTTTCAAGCCAAAAAATTGTCTAAATCTGCTAAAATGCGCGTTTTTTGCTATCTCAAACGCGCCTTGCGCGAGCCACTAGTCCTGGGGGTGAAGCGCCCCTAAAACAAGTATAAATCCACAACAGCTTGTGGTCAAGCCAAAACGCGGTCAGAGAGGCTTTAATCCCCGTAAGGGGTCGGAAACCTGGCCCACACGGATCGTATCGCCGGTTAACCCATTACGGTCAGAGAGGCTTTAATCCCCGTAAGGGGTCGGAAACAAAATGATCCCCAGGCGTTGTTTCGCCTCATCAAACGCGTCAGAGAGGCTTTAATCCCCGTAAGGGGTCGGAAACTTGGCTCTTTGGCAAATTCCATGATGAGTCAACAGCTCAGTCAGAGAGGCTTTAATCCCCGTAAGGGGTCGGAAACCCATCAGCTCCGGCGGTACGAGCCAGAGCTTAAACTCGTCAGAGAGGCTTTAATCCCCGTAAGGGGTCGGAAACCTGAGTAAACCAAGATTTGCCGCCGGGCAATTTTCACGTCAGAGAGGCTTTAATCCCCGTAAGGGGTCGGAAACCTATTGAGTGATGACAGTAAGGACACACCTTTTTTGGTTTGTCAGAGAGGCTTTAATCCCCGTAAGGGGTCGGAAACCCGCAGTGAAAACATAGGGCACCATTAGAAGACTCAACAAGTCAGAGAGGCTTTAATCCCCGTAAGGGGTCGGAAACACACATCGCCCCACAATTTTGACCACGAACCCATTCCTGGTCAGAGAGGCTTTAATCCCCGTAAGGGGTCGGAAACAATAATCCCCGTGGGCCACGGAGAAGAAACGGTACTTGCGTCAGAGAGGCTTTAATCCCCGTAAGGGGTCGGAAACTCGCCACCGCGGAATCCACCAGAACACCCAACGAATAAGTCAGAGAGGCTTTAATCCCCGTAAGGGGTCGGAAACTAGAAGTGTTCGTTGACACGACCAGATCGGCATTTGACTTCGTCAGAGAGGCTTTAATCCCCGTAAGGGGTCGGAAACCGAACTGGTCGTCAACCCAGATCCCCAGCTGATTGCCGGTCAGAGAGGCTTTAATCCCCGTAAGGGGTCGGAAACTGACAGCTATCAACGATTAAAACATCGTTGAATCGCCACGTCAGAGAGGCTTTAATCCCCGTAAGGGGTCGGAAACAAACCACGGATGATTCTCCACGGATCACTGTGATTGAGTCACAGGGGCTTTAATCTCCGTAAGAGGTCGGAAACAAACCACGGATGATTCTCCACGGATCACTGTGATTGAGTCACAGG
>DAOSNS010000060.1:1553-17691 GCA_035373625.1 Anaerolineae bacterium
GGCTTTAATCCCCGTAAGGGGTCGGAAATAAACCACGGATGATTCTTCACGGATCACTGTGATTGAGTCACAGAGGTTTAATCTCCGTAAAGGGTCGGAGAGATGTGGGCCGGAATGACAGGCTGGCCGGCGATCAATTGCGCGTCCCGATGGTTGAGAGGGGCGCGTTTTTTGTGCGCCATACGACGGCCTGACGCAACGCGGCTATCGTGAATCCGGCAATCCAATCCCCATAAGTCACAAGGAAAATTTGCATATTCTCGCATTTTGCGTTAAACTATGAGAGATGTCTTGATAGAACAAGACATCCTGCGATGAGCAGGCGATAAGCACTATCGTTCCGCACGCTGCCTTGCAGCGCCTACGTAAGGAAAAGCTATGCCTGTGGCGGCATCTTGCACCTGATTTACGCAAACACGCCTGTGTACTCAAGGAGTTGGTTATGGATGAAAAGTGGCTTACCTGGTATAAGACGACAGTTTCCCCTTTCGTAGCCCCCTCTTCAGTTGAATGGAAGTTCCCCGCCGGCGCCGACCTTGCGCTATTGGCAGCCGATACAGACCGGACCCAAAGCTATATCTTCGAGAACACAAAATTGCCGGAAATTCGCGGCGGCAGTGAACTTCTGCGCGCCTTGAACGAAGAGGGGCTGATCAAGGTGCTGGAAAACGCGGGGCTGCCCTCGGGATTTATTGATGACGAAAACAACCCTGGCTGTGTCATCTATGCCGGCGGGGGAGGATTGCTGGCCTTTGTTCCAGCTTCACGTGCCGGGGATTTGGCAGCGCAGATGGAGGCTCTTTACCCAAGGGAAACCGGGAAAGCCACCATTACCTGTGTCTATCGCCGTATCACACCGGAAGAAATCATTTACGGGTTAAAAGACAAACTCTTATCAGCCGATGCAGTGAACGCCAGGCTTTCGCAACTGAATGAAAAAGACCGGCAACGTATTGCGCAGATCCCCGAGCAAAGGAAAGGGTTTGGGCAACTTGTACAGATGATGGGGATAATGCTGCGACAGAAAAAGGACAACCCTCCCGTCCTCCCGGCGACAGAGACGCTGGCCTTCGCCGCGCGTTGCCAGGCATGTCAAGTTCGCCCGGCGCAACGAGTCTACACTTATTTTGATGAACCCTGGCCTTTATGTGATGTTTGTCGGCGTAAAGTGCAAGCGCAAATCGGCGGCGCAAAAAAAGGACGTCAACAACAGGTAGACCGTTTTACAGAATGGCTGAAGGATCACCCTGACCTGGAAAAGCAATATGCCGGAGTATCCCCCAAACAGCCGGTTCACCTGGCGCAGGATTTGGCCGAACTGGGCGCGACTTGCCAATCAAGGCCCGGTTACGTAGGTTTTATCTATGCGGATGGCAATAACATAGGAAAGACGCTGGAATCTCTTCCAACGCCGTGTGCCTATCGAAAGTTCAGTGCTGCTTTGGCGAACACATTGAAAGCAGCTTTGTATCAGGCTCTTGCCGAACATCTCGAACCAACCAAGATTGACCGTGTCACTCCGCAGGGTAAGCCGTTGGGACAAGGCTACATTCATCCTCTGGAACCGTTGGTTATCGGCGGAGACGACATCATCGTTTTGGTTCCCGGCGATGCCGGCTTACCGGTAGCAACGCGACTGTGCCAACTGTTCGAACGCGGGATGCGGCAAGCTGTGCCGGAGGTGATATGGGAAGCGTTGCCGGAGTGTTTGCGGCATCCCACACTATCGGTGGGACTGGTCATCGCCGATAGCCACAACCCGGTTAGCGTCCTGGAGCAAGTGGCGCGAGAACTCTGCAAAAGCGCAAAGCGTCGCGCGCATACGGAGCGGCAACAATCGCCAGCCCACTATACCTCGACGCTGGATTTTCTACTGCTGAAATCCCAGAGTATGTTGCGGCGAGACGTGCGCCAACTACGGCGCACACATCCCTATTATTTCCGTGATGCGGGACAGGAAGCGCGTTTACTGACGGCTACGCCTTATACTTTGGAAGAAATGTGCCGCCTCTTGAATATCCTGCGCGCAATGCGGCAAACGGATTTCCCGGTCAGCCAATTCCAGGGGATTGTGGCCGCACTCCAACGTGGACGGCGTTACGGTTCGATCAACTATCTCTACCAGGAAGCGCGGCTTAGAGCGCGTTTGGGCGAAGCACGACGTAAGGAAAACATTCTCAGCTATCTACAGGATATCTGGCATTACGACAACAAGAATGATCCAATACCCTGGCAGCGGATTCCCGATGCAGAAGAACGATTGTTCGCCAGTATCATTCCGGACCTGTTGGAATTATATCCCTTCGTTCCCCAAAAAGGCGACCGGCTGTGGCGGACAATCCTCGAGGAGGATGCAGCATGACAAAACTCACGATTCGTTTAACCTTCGATGGCCCGGTGAACGTCGGCAGCGGAGCTTTGGGAGGGGCGTTGGCCGATAAACCCTTGACCCGTGATGCGCGCGGGCTTCCCATGATTCCCGCTTCTACCTTCAAAGGCAAATTGCGTCACGAGGTCGAACGGCTCGTACCAGTGCTTTATCCCGAAGCACGCCAACCGTGCGCGTCACCGGTTGCTGAGACGATGTGCCAGGGCGACGCCGAACCCTGTCTCGTGTGTCGGCTTTTTGGCTCGCCCTGGGTGGCCGGGAAGCTGACGTTTGGCGATTTTCACCTGGTAGAACCGGATTTCTTGACGCAAGGCGAACCTCCGGTAGGCGAGCAACGCTACGGTGTAGGGCTTTCGCGCTATCGCAAAGTCGCCGAGGACCAACTGCTTTACACCACCGAAGTTTTCCTGCCCGGCGTTCTCCTCACATTCGAGGGCTATATTGCCGGCGATCTGCTGCCGGATGAACTCGATCTGCTGCAAAAAGGGTTGACGCAGTTACTGGCTATAGGAGGTGGCAAAACTCGAGGATTGGGATGGGTGGATGCAGCCGTAGAGATAGATGCGGCTCCGCCTCCTACTCCAGGTATTCAAGATGTTTTGGAGAACGCCAGCGACACGCTTGACGTTGTGGTGCGGTTACAATCCCCATTGCTCCTGGGCAATGAATCCAACGAGGCTAACTATAAGACCACGCGGGTCTACATCCCTGGCAGTGCATTGCGCGGTGCGGCGGCGCAGCAGCTACTAGGGTCTGAGTCCGCCGATAAGCAGTCCCCACATAGCGACTTCGAAAAACTGTTCAACGCAGAAACGTTACTTGTTGTAGAGAATCTGTATCCCACAACGGCCAGGGGACGCGAATGGTCATTCCCGGCTCCGAATACTGCCCGTTCGTGTAAATATCATCGCGGATTCAAGAAGGCGGAAGATAAAGCAGAGCAAGGCCACGGCGTTGGCGATATTCTCATTCGCCAAACGGTTTTCGAGCAGATGTTGACTGCTCAGGATGTATTGCTACCGGCACTCTACAAACCGCATTGCCCGGAATGTGGCGCAGACGTAGACACTTTCGAAGACTTTATCGTTATGATAGAACCGGGGAAATTCGACGCAATCAAAATCCCTGTGCGCCGCGCGTCGCGTACGGCGATCAACCGCCAACGTGGTGTCGCCGAGGATGGTCAATTATACACGCTGGAGTTCATCGAACCGGTAGATAGTCGGGGACGTCCCACCGCTTTCCGGGGCCGTGTGTTAGCAGATCGCGAACAATGCACCGCTCTTGTCGAGGGATTGTCCCGCGTCACGGCGCTTGGGGGGAGCAAAACCCGCGGTCTCGGCCAGGTCACGGTCGAAATTCTCTCGCCGGAGCATACGCGCAGGACAGCTTTGCCGGAAATAGAGAACCGTCTGTCTACCTTCAACGCTGCTGTACGTGAAGAATGGGGGTTTTACGAGCGCGTGGCCGATGCGCCCCCGCTTCCCGAAGATGTTTACTTTTTCAGTGTGGATTTACTGTCGGCAGCGATCTTGACCTGGCACAACATCCCGGTCAACACACCGCTTCCCCTTATGCTAGGTCTGGATGAGCGAGTCAGTCTGGTGCGCGCGTTTGCCGATTATGGCATTGCCGGAGGATGGCATATGGGGGCCAACTTGCCCAGACGCAAACAGCCCACCGTCGAAATGGGCAGTGTGTTTATGTATCGCAGTCAAGGTTATACGCTTGCCGAACTCGCCGAACGTTTAGCCCATGTCGAAAAGCAAGGCATTGGCCGCGAACGTGCGCGCGGCTTTGGACGCGTGGCTATATGTTTACCGTTCCATTATCAACCGGAGGTGGATTTATGAACAACGGCAATGTAAACAGAACGACTGAGGAGCGTCAACAACTGCGCTGGCGAATGGCGATTCAACGGCAGATCGAGTTACAGATGAATAGCTTGATCCAGCAAATGGTTGAGTTGGTGGATCAACAAACACAGGTGGCCCAGAGCCGTATGGAAAAACACCAAATCAAGAACCTTTTGGCTGTGGCGCTGGAAACGAGCAGCGTTGAAGTCGTCAAGCACTACATCCTCTATCAGGTAGGGCGCGACACGCCGGGCAATAGTTGGCGACACAGAGATTTCGGCAAAACGCTGGTCGGCAAACTGGACGACCTGCGGGAAACGGCCCAACGTATTGCCCGTACGATCCTCGCTGACCTGCGAGAACTGCCCAAGCCGGAAGAACAACAGATTGACGAGATTTGGATTTTGTTGGTCCGCGCGTATCTGGGACAGCTCAACCGCTATTTCTACTATCAGAAGGAGGACACACGATGGCAATAGGCAATACGTACATTGACTTTAGTGTGTTTCACAATCGGCTGCGGGTGCGCGGGACCTTGTCCGCCGAAACCGCTTTGCGTATCGGCAGCGGCGGCAGTAGCGGCCCTACTGAGCACGATTTGCCGGTGCTCAAGGACGTCTATGGACGGCCTTACATTCCGGGCAGTTCATTCAAAGGCGCGTATCGCGCGCATCTTGAACGACTATTGCGCGCAATGGATGAAAAATTGGCTTGCGCCAGCACATCCCGCCCGCGCCAGGCCAGCGCATTGCCCGGCTGCCTGACACAAGGGGATATCGACCGCCTGAAACAGGACTATCAAGACAAACCGGCCAAACTCACCGCCGAGATTCTGCGTCGGTCTTGTTGGACGTGTTCCCTACTCGGCGCGCCATGGTTGGCGTCCAAAGTCATGGTACGCGATTTGCCGGTTGTGCCTGAGACGTGGTTCGATCACTATTTAGTCCGCGATGGGGTTGCCATTGACCGGGATACCGAAACCGCTGCCGAAGGACTGAAATATGACTTCGAGGCTGTGCCTTCCGGCGTCGGCTTTCGCTTCGAGATGGTCATCGAAAATGCGAGCGATGCCGAACTGGGACTGGCGTTGCTAGGGCTGCGCGAGTTCGAGATGGGTAACGTAGCCCTGGGCGGCGCCGCCTCGCGGGGCCTGGGAAGCGTCAAACTGGCGCTGGATTGGGCGCAGTCCGAATGGGTGACCGCAACAAATCTGCGCGCATATTTCGCCGAGCAGTCGGTCGAACGATTGCAGGAAGAAAGCCAGCGCGCGCAGTACTGGAACGCTTTCCTGGCGGCGTTGGATCAAGGGAAGGAGGTGTAGGGCGATGCACAAGAAACTGGTCAATGAATTGCGCTTGACGTTACGTATTTGCCCGCAAGGACCGCTGCTGATCAAGTCGGGGCAGGAGGCCGGCGCAAATCCCACCCTGTTGGATATGAACTTTGTGCGCACACACCACGCGACGTTGGGGGATACCGTTTATCTACCGGGATCAAGCCTCAAAGGCGCGATACGCAGCTACTGCGAGAAGATTGGTCGGACGGTAGGGCTGGCCGTATGCAATCCACTGGATATGCGGAGCGGCTGTGGGCACAGGTTGGAACGCCGGGCCAAAATAGCCAGCGGCGCGGAACTCTATCAGGAGCTGTGTCCAATCTGCCGCATCTTTGGACATACCGTGATGGCCAGCCACCTGCACATCAGCGACGCTTATCCCACTCCGGAAACGCTTGAGGCCGTCAATGCCACCGAAGAACGTGACGGGGTGGCCATAGACCGGGTTTCGGGCGCGGTAGCCGTGGGGCCTTTCCAATTGGAGGTGGTGACGCGCGGCGCGTTCGAGACTACCCTGACGCTGCACAACTTCCAGCTCTGGCAGGTGGGCCTGCTGGCAATCGCGCTCCGTGATTTGGGCGAGCAGCGCGTCCCTCTGGGCTTTGCCCGCAGCCGTGGCCTGGGCCGCGTCAGCGTACAGTATGTGGCTTTGGAAATTGCCTATCCCGGTCAGTTCGTCGAAAACGACGCGCACGCCTTTAACCGATATGTATACGGCGTCACCGCCTTTACACCGGCCGAGGAATACGGATATTTCGCTGAAACGCCCTTGCCTTTACCACAATCCGGCGCGTTGGATAGCGCGTGGGGACGTGTCAGCCTGACCTGGCAAGACTCTAAGGCAATCGCTGCGCTCCTTAAGGCAACGGTCGCTCCGTGGGGCGCTTACGTACAAGCGACCAAAGGAGCCGGCGGATGAACGCGTTACCGGTCTTGTATGTCTGTAACGCCGCCTCCTATCCGGCTCTCCTGGCGCTGCTGGAGACGCTGGCGCAGAACCCGCAAACAGCGCTGACCCACGTCTACTTCGAGTCCGAGGCAACGATAGAGCTGTTGCCTTACCAACCGCCCGCGCCAGATTGGACGCATGGGCGCGCGTTTGGCGCGCAGTGCGAGGTGCGGTGGGACAAACAGGACACCGGGTATGAACTGTTGCTGCTGACCGAAAGCGCGCTCACGCTGCCCGAACCGTGGCGTCGCGTGACCGCAGCAAAAGGCGTTCCGCTGCCTGATAAAGCTGTTGCAGATCAGATCTTGTTGTGGGGCAAGCACATCAGCCAGTTGAAATACCCGCATCATCTCGCTGAAGGGGAAGGCCATGCCTGGATCGAGACACGCATTCCGCGCCCACTGCGCTACCCGGTGGATGACGCGCCGCCGCCGGAGCAGGTCAAAGCCCGCGTGATGCGCTACTATTGCCAGGAACGCCTCTTGCTCACCCGCATGATTGCGGTGGAAGGAGAATACGATGGACCGTCAATCCTATGGTGATGCGCTGAAAAATCCCAAACCTTACGCCTTTGTGCCCTTTGCCCCGCGCGTGCGCGCCGTGGACGTCTTGGGGCACGATAAGCTCGATCTCGCCAATCAGTATAGCGGGAGACTGCTTTATACTTTCAAAGTCTTGACGCCGGTCTTCGTTGGCGGAGGCAGCTATGCTTTGGGTGCGGATGTAGGGTTCCCCCAGGAACGCGTCGTCAACCCGTTTTACCGCGTGGACGGCATCCCCACTATTCCCGGTTCGTCGTTCAAGGGCGTCGTGCGCAGTATCGTCGAAACAGTCAGCCCTTCGTGTCTCACCGTGACCCGCGTATCGCCCAATCTATTGCCGGGCAATGTCACCCTGGCGCAAACCCACCGCAGCCAATGCGGGCCGACGCACGCCTGCCTGGCCTGTAGTATGTTCGGACGGATGGGACAATTGGGGAAGGTGCGTTTCAGCGACGTGCAGCCCAAAGAAAAGGCGCAGACACAGTTGTTTCGGTTGGCTGCGCTCTATACTCCTCGCGCATTCCGTGTCCCACGAGGTTATCTGGACAAGGACCGGGAGAAGGGTGGCCGATTCAAAGGGCGCAAGTTCTACTACCATAGCCGCCCTGCTGAAGATCCGCGCCAGCCGCCGGTCGAAGTCTTGCGTGTCGGGCAGTTGCTTCACGGGCAGGTAGACTTCGAGAACCTGACCGCGGCGGAGATGGGATTGCTGTTCTTCGCTACCGGGGTAGATGGCACGTTAGTGCTAAAGTTAGGCGGCGGCAAGCCAATGGGTCTGGGGTCGTTGCAAGTGGTGCAAGCTGAATTGCGTCTGTTGGAGGGGAATCACTATACCGAAGCCGATACTCAGGAGCGTATATACCGCGAACAGGATTTACTCAACTTCATCCGTAAGGCCGTTGATGCAGCGGCTGCCCAGCGTTTGTTCTTATTCGAACAAGCGCAAGCCCTTGCAAATATTCTCAAGTATCCACCGGAACGCAGTGCGCCACAGGGAATGTACTGAAGGAGGCCGTGTATGGAACTGGATAAACATGAATGGCTCAAAGCCGAGGCCATTGCCCGCGCCTTAGCTATAGACGTGGACCGCAACGAGCTGGGCAAAATCGTGGCGTATGCGCAACGGGTCAAGGACACAGAGAGAGTTCTTCGCCTGGTCGAAAACTTACCGCGCAGCGGCTACGTCCGCAGCGGGCGCACGCGCGGCTACCTGGAACGCATCGGCGGCGTGTTGTGCCGGGAACTGGCAGGAATGGAGGGTGACCGATCCCTGATGGTTCTTGGGTGGGCGTTTCGGCTGATGACCAATTACCAGATGGAAAGTGGGACACGGACAGCTTCTGATAGGTGATAGTTTTCATGTCGGACCGATGTTAGCGACTAATCTGTGTATTGAGTGTAACTATGAGCTATCGGTTGCAGTTTGAAGAGATTCAGCAAATCATAGAGCAGCGGGAAAGCGCTCGGAAAACTCATCAATTGCGAGAATCCGAACTGCATCGTCAATTGTATAACCTTGAAGAGCAACTAGAGCAAGAACAGAAAGAGATCCAGGTTCTGGAAAATGACCTGGCAGTTTTATCCCATGCCCGAACGATCTATGAGATCTTAGTAGAAGTTGAAGAAGTAGGAGTTACCAGAGGCGATTCCTGGATAATTCGGCAACTTGAAAAAGCACGCTCTCTTTTACCAGAACCTACACCCTTGACTATTTCCGAAGCAATCAAAGGGCCTCTCGTTGATGAATGGTCTCAAAGATATGCACAGCTATACACAGATTTGTCAGTTCGTCAGGTTGAACTCTATTGGCATATCGCAGAAAAGTATGAAAGTATAGGTAAAACGAAAAAGGCTATTCAGGCATTGGAAAGCGCACGACTCATTTGTGAAAAACCTGACCACAAAAAAGAGCAATATATTGAAACCGTACAATGGCTAGCACGCTTGAGAAGAGAACAAATCGAAAGTGTCAAGGACTGTTTAGATGCCATAGAATTATATGAAATTCTGAATGATGCCCTTACACTAGCACACCTATGGCGCAACATCGCACATTATTATGAAGATGATGGCAATCAATCCAAAGCACTAGAGGCCTATGAACAATGCCTGGTTCATCTAGGCCAAGTGAACGAAAATCATTATGCGCTGGAACAATATAACAGCAACTTGGAGCACATTTATCGACTGGGACGAGGTTTAGGCGTTCCGACAGAAGCAGAGCAACGGATTTATGAACTGGCGATAGTCCATTATCAAAACTGGAACAGTGTTGAAGGACTGGATCAAGTCGCTACATTAGCAGAAAAATGTGGGTTGCATGAGATAAAAGTTGCTGCAATAATGACCCAGAGACAAATCCTTATAGTGAACCAGAAAGCGAGTATCATTATGCAGGTTAATCCTATTCTCACGAGCATTCCCCCGGAATTATCCAACCTACTTCGTGAAACTCTATCGCGATGCGGCCCCTTCTCCACTGATCGTGAGCTACAGGCTGTTTTCGTAGACAGTCGCATCAGTCCATGGCGAGAGAACGTTCCTCAAGCAAGCAGTCGCGCGGAGCGCGTTGAGGTGCTGATCAACTTCTTGTGTGACAAACACGACGCGCGCGGTGAAAATGCGCTGATTCTTTTCTTGAGTGTCCTCAAAGACCGCGCACACCCCGGTGATGCGTGTCACCAACGCCTGATGAATTTGGTAGATGACCTTAGAAGCAACGCATCACCCGCTGATGCTTCCAATACACAGCCAAACCCTAATGCCGCGACAATACAAAACATCCGCCAAGAACTAGAGATATACGAGCGACAATTGCAGCGCCTGAAAAAGCAAATTGCCAGTGCTGGCGGAGAGATTAGCGCTCCCGTCGGGCTACTGGAACAGCACGATCAAATCGCGGCCAAGATCGAATCCTTGCAGGCTGAATTGCGTTCCCTGGAACGCTAACGAGGTTCAGAGTGAACACAGAGGAAAGAATCAAGCAGATCCGCGAGTTGCTGGACATATACGAACGCCAGCGCCACCGACTCAATCTGCAAATCGCCAGCCACGGCGGAGAGACCAGTGCCCCGATTGGAATGTTGGATCAACGCGACGAGATCAGTACGAATATCCAAAAACTGGAAATGGAACTCCAACAAGCTGTCAATTCGCTGCGACGCCAACCTCTTACACTGCCTGTTTCGACGGTGAATAAGGTAACACTTCCCCCAATCCGCGTTTTCGTCAGCTCAACGATGAAGGACTTGCAACCTGAACGTGATGCCGTAGCGCGCGCGCTGCAAAGTCTCGACCTGGAGGTCGTGCGCGCGGAAAGTATCGGTTCGCAATCTTCCAGCCCCTACGAGGTCAGTCTGATGATGGCGCAGCAGTGCGACATTTACCTGGGCATTTACGGCGGACGCTATGGCAGCATCGTCCCTGGCGACGGGCGTTCGATTACGGAAATCGAATATCACGCCGCGCGTGAGCAAGGGAAACCCATTCTGCTCTACCGTAAAACCGGCGTGGATGTGGAACCGGCACAGGCGGAATTCCTGACATTCGTGGGCGATATGAAGCAAGGCCACACCTGGCGCGAGTTCAACGCCGGCGATGTGCCCGGCCAACTGATGGCCTGGGTGCAAGCAGACGTGCGGGCCGAGGTGCGGCGTCATCCCGAATGGGCGACGCGCCCGCCCACGCGCGAGCGGGTTTTGTTAGCGTCGCTCGGACGCTCGCCCGGCGCGGTCACGGGCCTTTATCACGCGCTGGCCCGCGCTGGCAAAGCCATCACCCGTGTGGTAACGTTCTCCCCAGCGCATCGGGATGTGCGCGACGCTGCCGGTATTTGCGCTGACGAATTCCGCAAGATCGGTATCCCTTACCACAATCACTTCATTGATGCTGAAGACATCAAGAGTGAAGCCGATGCGCGCGAGTTCAAGAGTATGTTTGCCGGTCTGTTGCAGGAGCATCTGACGCGCGAGGCCGAAGTCCTGGTCGGCATTACCGGCGGACGCACGGTGATGGGCGCATTGATGGCAATTGTCGTCCAGACCACCGCGCCGGAGAATGTCGCGTTGTATCATCTGGATGTGGATGATGCGATTGAAGCCGAGGGTCGGTTGCCTGAACTGTGGCGTTTTGAGGGCACGGAACGCTGGCAGGAGTTGTTAGCGCCGCCCGCAGATTTATGTCATCTGGTGCAAGTCCCTTACGTGAAATTCCCTACACACGAAAATTAGGAGGAATGTATGCTACAAGAAATGTTGGCGTTTCAAACGCTCACCAAAGCGGTCGACTTTTTGTTCACTGAAGCCAGTAAAATTCTTGAGGAACGACGTCTGGCGCGCCAACAGGGGCATCAACAGGCTGCAGAACCGCCCAAAATCATAACATTGGAACAACACCCCACCGCGGCCACAGTATTACAGATCAAGGTAACCGACGAACTTGTGCAACGCAAGGAACAGGCAATTCAGGGAATCCTGGATGAAATTGCCATTTATCAGACGAATTACCAACGTTTGAAGAAACGGGTAGCCCTGGAAGGCGGTATAGATTTTGCTCCTATCGCCGTCGTTAACCAATTGCTTGCGCAGGAAGATGCTATTCTTGAGGCCAGCAAGCGACTAGATGTCATTTTTCAGGATTTGATTGCTCAGAGTGACTGATGCCCACCATCCTGACCTTCCCCCTCGACTCCGCCCAGGCTGCGCGCCTGCCGCGCTATCCTGGACGCGCGCTGCACGCGCTGTTTTACCAGTGGCTTTCGCTCGGCGATTATACGCTGGCCGTGGACGTCCACCACGACGACGGTCCGCGCCCGTTCACGGTGTCTTCGGTGTACCGTGATAACGACGTGGCGCGGCTGCGACTGACATTGCTCGATGACGCGCTGTGGCCAGCGCTGGAACGCGGCATCGCCAAGACGGAGGGCGTGATCGTGCTGGATCAGCCATTGGCGCTGCCGGAAGGTGGGCCGGAGGTCTGTCATCGCACCTACGCAGACCTGGCGGCCAACGCGCGCGCCGAGACGCGCTTGAGCCTGCGCTTCATTTCGCCCACCAGCTTCCGCTCACGGGAGATGCACTACCCGCTGCCCGACCCGGTGTTGGTGTTCCAATCATGGCTCAACCGGTGGAACGAGTTTGCGCCGGAAGAACACCAGATCAACGTCGCGGTATTAGACCTGGTAGCGGCCCACGTGGCGGTGAGTTATTACAACGGGCGCACAGAAATGATGGACTTCGGCGGGAACAAGCGCGTGGTGGGCTTTGTGGGAACAGTGCAATACAACATCTTGCGCCCGGCGATGATTGGCGAAACGTGGCTGCGCGCGCTCAACACGCTGGCCGATTACGCCCCTTTCTGCGGGACGGGGCACAAGACGGCGCAAGGTATGGGGCAAACGCTGCGCACCTGAACGACAACAGCGCATTGGACAAGGCTGGCGCGCCATGCTTCCCAGAGCGCCTGCCAGCGGGCGGATTCAGGCATGTCCAGCCACGTCAGCGCGGCAGGGGTAGGTTTGAGCAGATCGCCGATCACCCCCACCAGCCCGGCGCGCTCCGCCAGATAGTGCAGAAAAGCCAGATAGGGCCATTGACGTTCGCTGCGCGCGGGGACGGCGGGCGCGGCAGTGGGCATCCACCCGGCAAGCGCGCGCAACGCCGACAGCGGCAACCAACGACCATGCAATGGGCGCACGGCGCTACGATTGAGGAAGCTCAGCCAGGTGAAGAGGTCGGCGAGGAGGGGGGGAGAGGGGGAGATAGAGGGAGAGATAGAGGGAGAGATAGAGGCGGCGGTGGAAGTTGAGAGGTAGGCGGCGAGGGGGGCGTGATATTCCTGGGGGAGCACGAAAACCGGTAGCGGACGGTCTGGCGTACCCAGGTCCAGGGGGAAAATGAGCGCGCGATAGAACAATGCCTCGGCGGGAGAAGTCGGCGTCTCCCAGGGGGCCGCGGGGCTATCGGCGCGCCAGGGGCGATAGGGACGCAGTGCGCCAAAACGGTAGACAAAGTCGCCGCGCGCGATATGTCCGCCAACCTCAAGCAGCGCGCGCAACGCGGTCTGGAGATCGGGGGGCAGTCCGGCGCAGACGGCAGTCAGTCGCGCCGGAGATGCGGCCGCCCGCGCTAACGCTTCGACCGCGGCGGCTTTAGAACGAGAGGTATCGAAAGGCCAGCCGTTGGCGCGGGCGAGCGCCATGAGCACACGGCGGTTTTGCGCCGCCAGGCACGTCCGAACATCCAGCCGGGGAATAGCCGGCCCCTGAAACAAGGAAACAGCAGTGTCGCTTTCCATTTTGACAAGTTCCTGAAATGTTATACTATTAGAACAGATGCTTGCCCAAAGTGGGGTGGAAGATGCTTTTTCAAGCCAAAACCGGCCAGAATGCGCGTTTTTTGCTATCTCAAACGCGCCTTGCGCGAGCCACTAGTCCTGGGGGTGAAGCGCCCCTAAAACAAGTATAAATCCACAACAGCTTGTGGTCAAGCCAAAACGCGGTCAGAGAGGCTTTAATCCCCGTAAGGGGTCGGAAACCATGATGAGCCTCCTTGCTCAGATATAGGGATATTTTTGTCAGAGAGGCTTTAATCCCCGTAAGGGGTCGGAAACCGGCCTGACCGAATCCCTTGAAGTCTGGGGCGGGATCGTCAGAGAGGCTTTAATCCCCGTAAGGGGTCGGAAACGTACTCCACACCAGCGTCCGGCTGGGTGGTCAGAGCGTCAGAGAGGCTTTAATCCCCGTAAGGGGTCGGAAACGACGGTCCAGTTTCTGGGGAATTCAGCGTTCCACGCGTCAGAGAGGCTTTAATCCCCGTAAGGGGTCGGAAACCATCCGGGCGCCACAGGCGTAGGTGCGCGTGATGGGTGCGTCAGAGAGGCTTTAATCCCCGTAAGGGGTCGGAAACGAAGCCAGCCAAGCTAACGACAATAAAACAATAAGTGCGTCAGAGAGGCTTTAATCCCCGTAAGGGGTCGGAAACATATGGGCTCATCCCAGGGAAACCCAACATAGCAACTCGTCAGAGAGGCTTTAATCCCCGTAAGGGGTCGGAAACATACATCCCCTTAGGTCTCCTGGGGCACTCATAGTGGGCGTCAGAGAGGCTTTAATCCCCGTAAGGGGTCGGAAACACATATATAAAGGGGGTATCCTCCAAGGGAAATAAACCAGTCAGAGAGGCTTTAATCCCCGTAAGGGGTCGGAAACAAAAAGGACCTAGAGGGATTTTAGATGCATAGAAAAGTCAGAGAGGCTTTAATCCCCGTAAGGGGTCGGAAACTGGTAGGAGTACCCACCCTATAAGGCCAAAAATCATAGTCAGAGAGGCTTTAATCCCCGTAAGGGGTCGGAAACAAAATTACGATACTCATTACTAATGCAAACCCGGGGTGCTCGTCAGAGAGGCTTTAATCCCCGTAAGGGGTCGGAAACAATTATATTCGCGGGCGAAAGCGGGGGCGAGGGCGAGGGTCAGAGAGGCTTTAATCCCCGTAAGGGGTCGGAAACCAGTGAAAAGCAGTTCTAATCCCCCTTCCTGGTCTGTAAAGTCAGAGAGGCTTTAATCCCCGTAAGGGGTCGGAAACCCCCCCGCGCGCCGCCGCGCGCGCTCCTAGTCAAGAATCGTCAGAGAGGCTTTAATCCCCGTAAGGGGTCGGAAACTATCCTTGCGGGTAGCGGGGTTCTTTTTTTCTCTTTTTGTCAGAGAGGCTTTAATCCCCGTAAGGGGTCGGAAACAATTGTTCTGGATCCTCAAGGAGCGACCCTGCTCTCTAAGTCAGAGAGGCTTTAATCCCCGTAAGGGGTCGGAAACCAGCCTATTCCATTGCAGCGATCACAGGCCCCATATTCGTCAGAGAGGCTTTAATCCCCGTAAGGGGTCGGAAACTCAACCCGCTGATGAAGCGGCTGGTAGTGGCACGTCAACTAGTCAGAGAGGCTTTAATCCCCGTAAGGGGTCGGAAACAAAAAACATCAACATCTGATTCAACATCTGATTCAACATGTCAGAGAGGCTTTAATCCCCGTAAGGGGTCGGAAACTGGCACAGGCGTTTCGTATACCACGCAAACCCACACAAGTCAGAGAGGCTTTAATCCCCGTAAGGGGTCGGAAACATATAAGCGTGTGGCATCCCCGGCATATCGTCAGCCCAGGGGTCAGAGAGGCTTTAATCCCCGTAAGGGGTCGGAAACTATTAAAACCCATGGCACTGGCACAGTCGTTAACTCGTGTCAGAGAGGCTTTAATCCCCGTAAGGGGTCGGAAACTAACCAACCACCCCTCCAAGGGGGGTGGATCTAACTCGTCAGAGAGGCTTTAATCCCCGTAAGGGGTCGGAAACGTTATACTGGCAAGATGAGGTTTAACATCTGCCAGTGGGTCAGAGAGGCTTTAATCCCCGTAAGGGGTCGGAAACGGAGCAATGGCCTTTTTCTTGCTTGCAGCTCTTTATTATGTCAGAGAGGCTTTAATCCCCGTAAGGGGTCGGAAACGGGGGGCCACCACAGGCGTAGGCGCACCAGGCACCGCAAGTCAGAGAGGCTTTAATCCCCGTAAGGGGTCGGAAACAAACCACGGATGATTCTTCACGGATCACTGTGATTGAGTCACAGAGGCTTTAATCTCCGTAAGGGGGCGGAAATCGAGTTCACCCGCAACCAGCGCATCAGCATCCGTGGTGTCAGAGAGGCTTTAATCCCCGTAAGGGGTCGGAAACAAACCACGGATGATTCTTCACGGATCACTGTGATTGAGTCACAGAGGCTTTAATCTCCGTAAGGGGGCGGAAATCGAGTTCACCCGCAACCAGCGCATCAGCATCCGTGGTGTCAGAGAGGCTTTAATCCCCGTAAGGGGTCGGAAACGAAGGTGTTAGCGGTTGCGACGCCAGGAGATATCGAGCTTGAGTCAGAGAGGCTTTAATCCCCGTAAGGGGTCGGAAACTTTGAGCCGCTTCCGGCATATATGTAGCTTCCGAAGTCAGAGAGGCTTTAATCCCCGTAAGGGGTCGGTGTCAAATGCCGCCCGTGATGGGCCACCCATAGTCGGGTGATGGGGGCCACTCG
>DAOSNS010000061.1:0-17411 GCA_035373625.1 Anaerolineae bacterium
CTCGACCCCGACGGCATGATGAACCCGGGCAAACTGCTTTAGACTGTTTTTTATCAGCAGATTGAGCAGATTGAGCAGATTCTTTTGATCTTTCAGTAAAAAATCTGCTTCATCTGCTCAATCTGCTGACAGAATTGGGAGGACGCAATGTGGACGAAGGATTGGCGTAACGAGGTTTGGGAGAAGCTGGATCAGCCGTGGGATGTGCTGATCATCGGTGGGGGGATCACCGGAGCGGGGATTTTGCGCGAGGCGACCCGCGTGGGATTGAAGGCCCTGCTCGTCGAGCAGAAGGATTTTGCCTGGGGCACATCCAGTCGTTCATCGAAGTTGGTTCACGGAGGGTTACGCTACCTTAAAGAAGGCAAGGTGCTCCTCACCCGCGCCTCGGTGCGGGAACGCAAGCGGCTGATCGCCGAAGGGCCAGGGTTGATTGATCCGCTGGGCTTCTTACTGGCGACCTACAAGGGCGACTTCCCCGGTAAACTCACCTACCGCGCCGGCCTCACCGTTTACGATCTGCTGGCCTTGCAGTGGAGTCACACGCGCTATAGCCCGGAAGATTTTCAGCTTTTGGCCCCGCACATCGTTGCGAACGGGCTGGAGGGTGGCTTTCGCTACGGTGACGCGCAAACAGATGACGCGCGTCTGGTGTTGCGGGTGATCCTCGAAGCCGTCGCCGATGGGGGGACTGCGCTCAATTACACGCGCGCCGTGTCCCTGGTGCGCGAGGGGGATGAAGTGGTCGGTGCGGTGCTGCAGGACATGGTGCAGGACCGCCATACCGAGGTGCGCGCCAAAGTGGTCATCAACGCAACCGGCGCCTGGGCCGATACGCTGCGCGCCGAGGTGAGCGCTCCGCCACGCATCCGCCCTTTACGCGGCAGCCATCTCATCTTTCCGGCGTGGCGCTTCCCGGTGAGTCAGGCGATCAGCTTCCTACACCCCCTCGACCGTCGCCCGGTCTTCATCTTCCCCTGGGAAGGCATCACCCTCGTCGGCACCACCGATCTGGATCACGAGCAGCCGTTGAACGAAGAGCCACGCATCACCCCGGAGGAGGTCGCCTACCTTATGGCCGCCGTCGAAGCCCAATGTCCGCGCCTCAACCTCACGCTGGACGACATCATCGGGACGTTCGCGGGGGTGCGCCCGGTCATCGGCTCCGGCAAGGCCGATCCCTCCAAAGAATCGCGGGATCACGTGGTATGGAACGAGGCCGGCCTGCTCACCGTCACCGGTGGCAAACTGACAACCTTTCGGCTGATCGCGCTTGACGCGCTCAAAGCGGCGCGCGCCCGGTTGCCCGGCATGCCCGAACTCAAGAGCGACATCCACGTGCTCGACAAGGTCAACGTCCCCCTTCCCGGCGCGGAGCACCTCGATCCGGCACAACAACGCCGTCTCCTGGGGCGGTACGGCGCCCAGGCTCCGGCCCTGGTGCGCGCCGCGCATCCCGGCGAACTGGTTCCCATTCCGGGCACGCAAACGCTGTGGGCCGAGTTGCGCTGGGCCGCCCGCGCCGAAGGCGTCATCCACCTGGACGACTTGTTGTTACGCCGAACGCGCCTGGGATTATTGCTCCCCGAAGGCGCCGCGGCACTTCTCCCCGAAATCCGCCGCATCTGCCAACCCGAACTCGGCTGGGACGACGCCCGCTGGGACGCCGAATGTGCCGCATACCTGGAGCTGTGGCAACGCGCGTACAGCCTGCCCGATAGATCGGCCATTCCCGACTGGAAGGTTGCCGTAGCCCAGGCCAAAGCCGCGCGTGCTCAAGCCATTCCGCGCCGCCGAAAACGCATCGCTGTGGGAACCGGCCTGACTGCCGGGTTGTTGTGTTTGGCAGCCACGATAATTTTGGTATACTTCAGACGATGGAGAACGGACCCTACATCCTCGCCATTGACAGCGGAACCCAAAGCGTTCGCGCGTTGATCTTCGACCCGCGCGGTAACCTGGTCGAGCGCGTCCGTGTGCCGATCGAGCCATACACCTCGCCCCATCCGGGGTGGGCCGAGCAAGACCCGGAATACTTCTGGCTGACGTTGTGCGAAGCGTGTCGGCGACTCTGGCGACAGACAACGATTCCCAGGGAGGCCATTGCCGGCCTGGCATTGACGAGCCAGCGCGCGACCGTCGTCAACGTGGATAAAGAGGGCAAGCCACTACGTCCCGCCATCGTCTGGCTGGATCAGCGACGCACGGAGGGCTGCGAGCCGGTCGGCGGGCTATGGGGACTGGCGTTCAAGGTCGCCGGGATGACGGAAACTGTCGCCTATTTACAGGCTGAGGCCGAAGCAAACTGGATTCGCACGCACCAACCCGAAATCTGGGAAAAAACACACAAGTACCTCCTTCTTTCCGGCTATCTCACTTACCGGCTTACCGGTCGCTTTGTGGATTCGGTAGGTTGCCAGGTGGGCTACATCCCCTTTGACTACAAAGCCCTCACCTGGTCCAAGTCGTGGGATTGGAAGTGGCAGGCCGTCCCCATGGATCCCGGCCTGTTGCCCGATCTCATCCCCCCGACCGAGCTTTTGGGCGAAATCACGGCTGAGGCCGCCGAGGCCACGGGTATCCCGGAAGGGCTGCCTGTCATCGCTGCGGCCGCCGATAAAGCGTGCGAGGTCATCGGCGCGGGCAGCCTTGATCCGCACATCGGCTGTCTCAGCTACGGCACAACGGCGACAATCAACACCACCGACAGCCGCTACATCGAGGTCATCCCGTTAATTCCCCCTTACCCTGCTGCCGTGCCGGGGCGCTACAGTCTGGAGATTCAGGTGTACCGGGGCTACTGGATGGTCAACTGGTTCAAGCAGGAGTTCGGCCTGCGCGAGCAGCATCTGGCGGACGCGCGAGGGATCGCACCGGAGATGCTTTTCGATGAGTTGGTGGGTCAAGTGCCGCCCGGCTCGATGGGGCTGGTGTTACAACCGTATTGGTCACCGGGTCTCAAGGTGCCGGGGCCGGAGGCGAAAGGCGCCATCATCGGCTTTGGGGATGTTCACACCCGTGCCCATATCTACCGGGCAATCCTCGAAGGGCTGGCCTATGCGCTGCGCGAGGGAAAGGAGCGCATCGAGCGCCGCAGCCGCATCCCGATCACCGAATTGCGCGTCGCCGGCGGCGGCTCCCAGAGCGATGCAGCGATGCAGATTACCGCCGATGTCTTCAATCTGCCGACAGCGCGACCGCACATCTACGAGACCTCCGGCCTGGGCGCAGCGATTGACGCTGCCGTGGGTCTGCGTTTGCATCCCGATTTTGCTACCGCCGTCCGCGAGATGACACGCATTGGCCGGGAATTTCTGCCCAATCCTATCACCCGCGACATCTACGACGGACTGTACAACCGCGTTTACAAGCAGATGTACGCGCGGCTCAAGGCGCTCTACGAGGAGATTCGGGAAATTACAGGGTATCCTGAGAAAGTCAGGTAGTCGCGTAGTCGGATAGTCACGTAGAGTCAGTTGCGCCCCCTACGGCAAACTGAAGCCCAAAATTCGGCTGGAATAGGCGTCGGCCACGTAGAGCACGTCGCCAGAGATGGCCAGGCCCTCAGGGAAGGTCAGGGCGGGGGTTGCGGCAGCGGCACTCAGCGCCCAGCGGAAGGCGCCATCGGTGGTGAACGCCATGACGCGCTGGTGCACAGGGTCACCGACGTAGACCATGTCCCCCCCAAGGGCAAGGAACGGCTTTTCATCGGGAGCGTCCTCGCCCCAGACCGGCACGCTCCAATGGCGCAGGAAAACGGCGTCGCCGACAAAGACTTGCACACGCCGATTCCACGTGTCGGCGATGTACACCGTCCCCTCGACGTCTACGGCAATACCGACAGGTTCATTCATCTGCCCCACCCACGATCCGCTACCGCCGAACTGGCGCAAGAAGTTGCCGTCGGCGTCGAAGACCTGTACGCGCTTGTTGCCCGTATCGGTGACGTAAACCATCCCCATCGGACCGATGGCGATGCCGCGCGGACCGTAAAAACGGCCGTAACCCGTCGGGTCGCCCACCGTCGCTTGCGCCAGCGTCCCCCAACCGGTCAGATAACGCCCGCGCGCATCGAACTTTTGAATGCGATGGTTCCAGGTATCGGCGACGTAAACCGTCCCGTCAGGGGCCACGGCGATCCCCCACGGCTCGTTGAACTGCCCCGGTGCGGCGCCGTACTCGCCCCACATCTCCAACACCACGCCCTGCGGCGTGACGTGCCATACGCGATGGTTAGCCGTATCCGCCACATAGAGCGTCCCATCGGGAGCGACGGCGATGCCGCGCGGCGCCGATCCCGGCAAGGTCGCACTGCTAACCAGGGGCAACGTTCGCTCGCCGGCCTGGTAAGGATCGGGCATTTGCGTGGCTTGCGGACTCACGAGTGGCGCATCCATCTCCCCCAGACGATAGCCCCATACCTGCTGGGCCAGGTCGCGCCGCACGTAGAGGCGAAACTCTCTGCGGTAAGGCCAGGTTTGCAAGGTGAAAGGGTCTTCGGGGTTTTTGAGCTGCGCATAGCGGGCATAGTCGCGCTGCCAGATGATGTCCCACAATGCGGCGCGCAAAGCCGGATCCGCGACGATTTCACGCACCCGCTTGAGGGTCAGGTTAAAGTAATCCTGAACCGGCCACCAAAGGTATTTGTAATCGAAGTGAACGTAGTCGTTGCCCAAAATCGGCTCAACGGCGCCGTACTGCGCACTGCCGGCGATGATGACCGGACATTCAAGCAGCTGCGCGGCGTCGGGCGTGGTGCTGTAGAAGTAGTTGTTGGGATAGTCCACCATGTACCACGTCAACGGCCAGGAGCCATCCTCGCCATAGGCCACCTTGACATCATGTGGCGCGCCGGTCACCCGCCACGAGATGTCCTCAATTTGCCGCAGGGCTATTTTGATGTCGGGGGTGCCGTGCGCATAAACCAGCATTTCCGTCGCCAGGTCGTAGGTGACGAAGTTCACCCGTGCCATATCGCGCAGGGTAAGCAAAGCCAGGCAGGTCGCCAGCAACAAGGCAATCATGCGCGTGATCTGGCCAGGGCGGAATCCGGCAGAGAGCCAGATAAACAGCGCCCCAAAGGCCGCCACACCGAGAAAGGCCCCGATGAGTCTGCCGAACGGCTCCAATTGCAGCAGTGAGGGGCCGGCAGTGCTCACGCCCGTTTGCAACGCCACACGCAAATCCACCGTCGCACGCCCAAAGACGGCCAGCGCCGCCACGGTCAGGATGAAGGCAAGTAGCAATAGCCAGCCGCGTTGGGTAATAAAAGTGCGCCAGTCCACACCGGCAATGAGCTTCCCCAGCCCCCATCCCGCCAGGAAAATGCTCGGCAGGGCAATATGGACCACCAACCAGGGCATTTTCTCGCCCGCATAGCTGTATCCGACCCACGAGAGCAGGGTCCAACCGAGCAAGAATAGTGGGAAGAGACGTTCGAGGTCCAGCAAGGGGATGTCATCCCCGGCAGATAGCTTTTCGCGGGGCGCGAAGAACCGTCGGACGAAGTGCACCAGTGCCCCCACACCGCCTACAGCGGAGAAGAGCAGGGCCAGGTACTCATACAACGGCGCGAGGATGAAGTAGTAGTACCACGGCTGCCCGCCGCGTTTGACGCCCTGCTGCGCCAGCCAGTACGCCAACCCGCCCACCAGGCCGGAGAGCGCGCCCCAGCCCCAGGTGAAGATGGTGGTGTAGAGCACAAAGAAAATTGCGTAGTGGATCAAGGCAATGATGGGCCAGTGGTCTTTATCCCACCACACCCCCAACACGATCGAGCTGATCAATGTCACCAGGACAATGCTGCCGATGCCAATCACCACCGCAGGGGGAAGCGACGCCAGGTTGCCGCTGATGACGGCCTGGTAGACCACCCCCATGTCCAACCCGGCGACAAATTTGATAAGGAAAGCCGAGCCGAGAGGCAACGTCAGCGTGCCAATCGCCATCAGCACATCGAACAAACGAATCTGACGCATTTTTTCTTCGCCGACGCCATAATAGCCCACCACCACTGCCCCCAACATCATCAGGAACGCCAATCCCGCCGCGAGTCGCCCCCATGTCGGCACGGCGATGTTGGCCATGCGCGTGTTGCCGGCGTCATCCAGAGATTGCTCACTGACTTGCGCATGGGCGAAAGAATACATGAACACGCCGCCTAGCACCAGGGACAACACCAACGCCACCACAAAAATGGTGAATAGGTCAGAACGCCGCCAGCGGGTGGCAAAAACCTGCCAGGCAAAGGGGAGAAACAGTAAGCCGACAAAAATGGCAATATAAATGTACGATGCCTCTTTGGTCGCGTGCATCAATGAGAACCAGGCGGCCATCCCGTAAAGCCAGCGTGGATGTCCCTCGTCAAGGTATTTGAGGATCGTCCACAACAACATCGTCGCGGTAAGCAGCAGCGAAGCATCGTGGCGGATGTAACGCGAATAATAGGAGATGGAGGGCGAAATGAGCAACAGCAGGGAGGTCACCAGTGCGCCATAGCGGCCCAGCCATTTGCGGAAAAGGACAGGCGTCATCACCAGAGCGATGCCGGTCAACGCCGGATAGATGCGCGAGGTGAAATCGTTGGCACCAAAGAGGAAGTAGATAAAGGCGGTAACTTCAAACAGCAAGGGACCGTGCATCATCGGGTTGTGCTGGAACCCCAATCCTTTGTAGAGGTTCCACGAGAATTTGGTGTGGATGCTCTCGTCGTGGCTAATGGCACGATCGCCAAGCATATAAAAGCGGCTAAAAATCGCCGCTATTAAGATGAGAATATAGAGTACGGTCTCCCAACGTCTCAGACGTTCACCAAGCATACAAGCCCCCTGATATCCACTTGCGAAAGTTGACAGGCCAGCCTCGCGTCCAAGATATTGTAACACGCTTATATGAGATCACAATCTTACGCCCTTCAGTTGCGGCTCACGCTTACCCCCAGGTTGTCGGCGTGGTCGCTGATGCGCTCCAGGTTGCGCAGCCACTCGATGAAGAGCACATCGGCTTCAGTGAAACACCTATATTCTCCGTGTAACCCTGGTAGATTTTAGAAGGCTCCGTCGAGCTTGCTGATGACGCCCTCCGCTACCTCAAACATTTGCGTCTTCTGGCGAAAGCTCTCCGGGAACATCTCTGCGTCGGTGGTGCAGAGGATGGTCTGCTCGACATCGCCGAGCAGGTTCAACAAGTAGCTGCGCCGCGCGCGGTCAAGTTCTGCCAGCACCTCGTCCAGTAACAGGACGGGAGACTCGCGCGTTTCCTGTTCCAGCCAGCGCAGTTCGGCCAGCCGCAATGCCAGGACGACGGTGCGCTGCTGCCCCCGCGAGCCGAACGTCCCTATATCCACCCCTGCGGAGATGAAGCGCAACTCATCGCGGTGCGGGCCGATAAGCGTCATGCCGCGCTCGATCTCCATCTGCCGTTGACTGTAAAGCATGGTGCGATAGGCTTCGTACAACGTGTTCAGGTCTACGGGCGATTCCCCCATGACTTCTGGCAACAGCCCAAGTTGATAGTCCACCGCCGGCGGGCGCAAGGGGTCAAAGTTGGGTTCGTACTGCAATTGGAGCCACGCTTTCTGGCTCCCCGCCAAATCTCGATGGAGCCGGTCAGCATAGAAGGTAAGCGCCTTCACCAGACGGCGCCGGTAGAGAGAAAGCGTCACGCCGGTTTGCACGAGCGTCTCTTCCAAGGGGACAAGTTGCGCGGGGTCTCCGCCGAAGTCGCGGAGGTGACGCAGCAGGGCATTGCGCCGTGAGAGCGCAGCCTGGTATTCACTCAAGGCTTCCACGTAAGCCGGGTAGACTTGCGAAAGCAGATCATCGAGGAAACGCCGTCGTCCGGCAGGCGCGCCGCTGACCAGTTCCACGTCTTCCGGCAGAAAGATGACCACGTTGAGATGCCCGGCCAGGTCCATCTGGCGGATGGGGTGCTGATTGAGTTTGATTTGCTTTTCAAGCCGCGTGCTGCCGTTGGAGAGCGTCTTCTGCTCCAAAGCAATCTCGATCAGATCGGTGCAATTGCGACGGACAACTTCGGTCTGAAGGTGAGCGAAGGGCATCGCTGCTTCGACGGCGCCCCAATGGATCAAGTGTTGATCCGTACTGGTGAGAGGTGAACGTCCCACCGCAAGGTAGGCAATGGCTTCCAGCAAACTCGTCTTCCCCTGTGCGTTGGCGCCCAACAGCAAGATGGGCGAGGCCGGGAGATCGAGTTCCAGCCGGTTGTAGGTGCGAAATTGGCGCAAACTGAGACTGCGGATGTGCATACACGATACCTTCGACAGAGGATAGGGAGGTGGTTAATCAGGCCCCGATGCCGGTAACCAAACCGTAAAACTGCTACCGGCATCAACCCGGCTGACAATATCGAGCGTGCCGCCATGCAAAGCGACGATTTCTTTGGCAAGCGCCAACCCCAGTCCCATCCCCACAGCGCGTATGGATTGCGCCCGTGGGCTCCGATAGAAACGCTCGCCGATGTGGGGTAGCTCTTCATCAGAGATGCCGATGCCCGTGTCGGTCACCTTCAGCCAGACCCATTGACGCCCTTCGCGTACAGCAGTGCCGGTGGAGACGACCACTTCACCGCCCGGTGGGGTGTATTGCAGGCCGTTGCTTACCAGCGCATAGATCACCTGGCCGATGCGTTCACGATCTACTAACGTCAGTGGGCTTTCAGCAGCAAACCGGTAGTTCAGGTGGACATTCTGAGTCTCGGCAAGGTGCACGATTTCGGTCGTAATGCTTTTCTTGATCAGGGCATTGAGGTCGGCGCGCTCACGCCGTAGATTGAGTTGTCCTGCGTCAATGCGCGACAGGTCCAGAACGGCCTCGATCAGGCCGATTTGATGGTTGGCAGTCTGCTCCAGGGCCACCAGATATCGCTCGATTTCGTGGGGTCGCCGCCGCAGCAGGTCAACGTAGAGTTTGATCGCCGTCACCGGGGTACGCAGCTCTTGGGAAACATTGGAAACAAAACTGGCCTGCATCCGTGCCAACGCTTTCAGATGGCTGACGTCATGGATGGCAATCACGACCGCCGGCAGGGATAATGACTGAGCCTCTTCTACCGGTAGAACCTGAGAAATACCTGCGTCCTGAGATTCCGTCAGTCGTGCGGCATTGAGTTCCAAATCCAGGCCGGTCAATTCCAACATCGTCGTTGGCCGGGTATCCGTCTGCCGGACAATCTGCCGCACCGCTTCGCGCAAGCGGTCGGCATCTTCAGGCGTCAAGGATTGCGTAAGCCAGGTCTGGGCGACCGGATTCGCCTGCAAGATCGTGCCATCATCCGCCGCGACCACAATGCCATCGGTCGTGCTATGCAGGATGGCATCCAGACGCATATACTGCGACCGGAGTTGCTGGGTGCGTTCGGCGACCAGTGTTTCCAATCCTTGAGAATAGGCACGCAGGGCCGTTTCCGCGCGCAATTGCTCCGTGCGGGCATGTTCAAGCGCCGCAAGCATAGCGTTGATGGATTCTTCCAGCCTGGTCAGCTCATCCGCGCCGGTCAGGGGCACGCGCCGCGAAAGATCATCGAGCGTGCCGATTTCGCCAACGGCAGTGCTGAGATCCGCCACACGCGTGAGGAGCGCGCGATTCAAGAAAAGCATAGCCGCAACGCTAAACACGACGCTCACGGCGAGAAGGGCGAGGGTGAAATACCATAGCGTCATCTGCCCTTGCCTGTAAATATCGCGGTGCATCGTCGTCCCTATGATGAAAGCCGGCTTGCCATAAAGGTCTTTGATGAGCGCGTATCCCGCTATCGTGTGCGCGTCAAGTGGCCGGACAAGCAAAGGGTGGGCATCGTCCAACGCGACAAGGAGCGTCGAGGGGGTCTGTGGGTCATCCAGCCGATAGGTCATGATCTCTAACTGGGTGGTCTTCGTCATTTTAGCGCGGAGCGCCTGATCCAGATACCGGCCCATCAGCAACGTTCCATAGCTTGGTCCTTTTCCTGAGGTTGGAAAGATGGAATGCGCCGTGATGAGCATAATGTCCTCCGGCAAAAGCACAATTCCTCCCAGACCGTCCTTTAATTCGGAATACGGCCTCTGCAAGATGCTGGTAAGATGGGGCTGCAAAGCGACCGGTATAGGGATTTCTTGTTCGGTCTCCAGGTCTACCATTTTGGCGAACACAATATGACCCGAAACATCAGCAAATACCATCAGGTTGAGTCCCAAGTAGCTAAAAGTGGAATCCGCCAGATTGGCCTCAACATACTGAGGATTGGTCCCTGTAACAAAGGCACATGTGTCGTCCCAGATGGCCCAGTCGTTCAGGCTCGTGTTGATGTCGGCGATCTTGTCATCCAGGGTATTGACGATACGTTGGGTATTCTGCTGCATATAAGCGGTTTCGAGTTCGAGATAATTGCCCAGCACGATTGACTGCGCTATGATGGCAATAACCACAGCCGCGCAGCTCATAATCAAAAGGACAAGCAACAGAATCCTTTTCCGCAATGTCATTGTATCATCCCTTCGCTGTTATAACCTCAATACACCGCCTCAATTATATATCCTTTTCCAAACATCACAGCGCGGCGTTACCCGACCTGTGGAGCTATCACATTCAGGAAACTTTGTCCCGTCGTGCTGTCTGTTGTGTCGCTAAAGCGGTAAACCGCCCTTGCAGCCCGCCTTAAGCGAGCTTGTCTTTTCATACAAACCATGATAACCTATATAAGCACCACCACCTCACGCCGTACAACCCATCCGACGATCTACTCGACTCACTTTAATTACCAGGTCATTGTGGAGGCGAGTCTATGAAACCAAAACCTATACGGACTTTCTCCGTCCTGCCCGCGCTGCCTGAACCGCTGAAACCTTTGTGGAACCTGGCCTATAACCTGCGGTGGGCCTGGAAACACGATATCATCGAGCTTTTTCGGCGGCTGGATAGCGAGCTGTGGGAAAAGACTAACCACAATCCGGTGTTGATGTTGGGGACAATCGAGCAAGCGCGCCTCGAAGCCGCGGTTCAGGATGTCGGCTTTATGGCACATCTCAACAGGGTGACGGAGTACCTGCAAAAATACCTCGAAGAGAAGCCTACCGCATGGTTCACCCGCACGTATGATGTACACCCCGACCCGCTCATCGCTTACTTTTCGTTCGAGTTCGGCATCACGGAATGTTTAACCATCTTCGCCGGCGGCCTGGGCATCCTGGCCGGCGACCACATCAAATCGGCCAGCGACCTGGGACTGCCGCTTGTGGGTGTAGGACTGCTCTATCAGCAGGGATACTTCCGCCAATACCTCAATCAGGCTGGGTGGCAACAAGAAGCCTACGAGGAAAACCGCTTCGATAACCTGCCGCTGCAGGCCGTGTTTGATGCGAACGGAAACCCGATGACCGTCGGCGTGGAGTTTCCCGGGCGCACCGTCACCGCGCGCCTCTGGCGTACCGACGTGGGTCGCGCGACGCTCTACCTGCTCGACACCAATATCCCCGAAAACACCCGCCCCGAAGATCGCGACATCACCGATCAACTGTACGGCGGCGATCAGGATACGCGCATCCGGCAGGAAATTATGCTAGGGATCGGTGGATATCGCGCTTTACAAGCCCTCGGTCTCAACCCCACGGTGTATCACATGAACGAAGGCCATTCGGCTTTCCTGAGTCTGGAGCGCACACGTTGCTTGATGGACAAGCACAAGGTTTCTTTCCACGAAGCGCGGGAAGCTGCCTCTGCCGGTCTGGTATTCACCACGCATACGCCGGTGCCCGCCGGCCATGACCGCTTCGCGCCGCAAATGATGGAGTATTACTTCAAGGATTATGTTGACAGGCGTCTCAAAATCCCCTGGAATGACTTCCTGGCCCTGGGACGTCAGAATCCCGGCGACCCCGAAGAACCATTCTGTATGACCATCCTGGCCCTGCGGATGTCTGCCCACAACAACGGCGTCAGTCGCCTGCATGGCGCGGTGACGCGCCAGATGTGGCAGGGTCTGTGGCCCGGTGTGCCAGAAGAGGAGATTCCGATTTCACACGTCACCAACGGCGTGCATATTCTCTCATGGATCTCACGGGATATGAAAGTCCTCTATGATCGTTATCTGGGGCCGCGCTGGCGCGAGGAGCCGGCGGATCAGACGGTCTGGCAACAGGCGAAAAATATCGCCGCAGAAGAACTGTGGAACACCCACGAGCGGCGGCGCGAACGTCTGGTCGCATTTGTGCGCAACCGCCTCAAGCTGCAACTCGAACAACGCGGCGCCACGCCAAGTGAGATCGAGGCGGCCGGCGAAGTGTTGGACCCAAAGGCGCTGACGATTGGCTTTGCCCGGCGTTTCGCCACCTACAAACGCGCCACCTTGCTGCTGCGCGACCTGGAACGCCTGACCCGGCTGCTGAACGACCCCCAACATCCGGTACAAATCATCTTTGCCGGTAAAGCGCATCCCCGCGACAATCCAGGTAAGGAATTGATCCAGAAGATTGTCAGCACCGCGCGCCAGGCAGAATTCCGCTCCAAAATGGTCTTCCTGGAAGATTACGACATGAACATTGCGCGCTACATGGTGCAAGGCGTGGATGTCTGGCTGAACACGCCACGCCGCCCACGCGAGGCCAGCGGCACGAGCGGCATGAAGGCTGCCGCCAACGGCGTCTTGAACGTGAGCACCCTCGATGGCTGGTGGGACGAAGCCTACACGGCCGATGTCGGTTGGGCCATCGGCCGGGGCGAAACCTACGCCAATCCCGATGAACAGGATCAGGTAGAAGCCGAAGCGCTCTACGACCTGCTGGAACGCGACATCATCCCTATGTTTTACGAGCGCGGACGCGACAAACTGCCGCGGCGGTGGATCGAGCGGATGAAAAACAGCATCGGCGCGCTGTCATACTACTTCAACACCAACCGTATGGTGGCGGAATACACCGAGCAATTCTACATCCCCGCCGCACGGCGCTTCGCGGCTTTGGTGGACGATAACCTGGCCCGCGCCAAAGCCCTGGCGACCTGGAAAGCTCACATCGCGCAAAACTGGTCCACGGTCACGATCAAGAAGCTGGACGGTGGACTGCCTGCCAGGTTAAAAGTGGGTGAAGAATTCGTCACCCAGGTAGAAGTATGTCTTGGCCAGCTCGCGCCGGAGGAAGTCAAAGTTGAGTTATACCTGGGGTTACTCAATCCCGCCGGTGAGATCGTCGCGGGCCGCATTGTGCCGATGGTTGTCGCCGGACGTACCCCCACGGGCGATTATCTGTTTGAGGCACGCAGCCAATGCGCGATGAGCGGCTTACATGGCTGCACCGTGCGCATCCTGCCCTACCACCCTGACGCAGAGACGTCGTTCGTGCCGGGATTCATCAAGTGGGCGGAATAGCAGGGACGTTTCAGTTTTCAAGGTTCAACGCAATTCCGAGAAGGCGATCTTTTCCGGCAAGGTCAGGAAGGATGACGATGTCGGCGTCGGGGAAGGCAACCCGGGCGAGCGAGTGGGCCGCCGCGCCTTGCCGCTCACCGATTTCGACGAGCATCAGCCCGCCGGACTTCAGGCGAGTTTGGGCCTGGGTCAACAAGCCTCGAATGGCATCCAGGCCATCCGCGCCGGCAAGCAGTGCTGTGCGGGGTTCACGTTGCACCGAGACGGGCAGCATGTCCCATTCCCCTTCTGCAACATAAGGCGGATTGCTGAGGATGAGATCCGCCGGTTCGGGCAGCGGCATGAGCAAATCGCCTTCGAGAAATGTGATGCGCTCCGCGACATTGTGACGTTCGGCGTTGGCGCGCGCCACCCGCAGCGCAGGGGATGAAACATCTATAGCGTAGAGGCGTACCGTCGGCGCATGCACGGCCAGCGCTACGGCGATACAACCAGAACCGGTCCCCACATCCACGGCGACGGCGTCAGAATGTGCCTTCAGCCATTCCAGCGCGGTTTCCACCAGTAGCTCCGTTTCCGGGCGAGGGATGAGCACATCAGGCGTCACGGTGAACAGCAGGCCGAAGAACTCGATCTGCCCGGTGATGTAAGGCAGCGGTTCACCGGTGGCGCGGCGTTGCACGCACGCCGCATAGTCGGCGGCTTGTTGCGGGGTCAGCGACGCTTCAGGGTGTGCCCACAGATAGGTGCGCGGCTGATTGAGGATATGAGCCAACAACAATTCTGCCTCTACCTGTGGACGGTCGGCGTGCAGAGAAAGTTGTGCACCGGCCCAACGGAGGGCAGTGGCAAGGTCATCCATATCAACCAATGATCCGCGCGCGCCGCAGATCCTCCAACAGCATTCGCCGCAGGGGAACATCGGTGCGCAGCATCACATAACGCCCGCCGTGCTTGCCGATGAGAGCGCGCAACTCGGCCTGCCAACTGCTCAGACGACGCCGATAGGCATCCAGCGCCGCAGCGTCCACGGTGACCTCACGCTTGTCGCCGGTTTCGGCATCCACCAGCCGCAGATCACCGCGCAATCCAGGGGATAGCTCATCCGGGGTGAGCATGTGCAACAGGGCGATCTCGTGACCACGCCCGGCGAGCGCCGCCAATCCCGCACCTAGCCCGGCGAGGTCATAACCGTCGGTGAGCAACAACGCCAGACCGGGTCGCCCGGCAAGATTGCGAAGCGCGTCCGCCAGGGAGGACACACCGCCGGGAGTCAGGCGGGCACACCAGGCCTGCCAATCCGGCAACAAGCCACGTCCACGGTCAGGCCCCCAGGAGAGCGCCGGCCGTGCGCCTTGTAAAATTGCACCGTAGAGCGCATCCCCGCCAAGCAGCGCCAGCGCACCCAATGCCGTCGCCAGCCGCTGTACGGCCGGCCAACGGGCAGTTTCGCCCTTCCCCCACCCCATCGAAGCACTGCCATCGAGCAACACCAGCACTGCCAGGTCTTCTTCTTCCTCGAAAAGGCGTATGTATGGACGGTCGAGCCGCGCATAGAGGTTCCAATCCACACGGCGGGGATCGTCGCCTGGGGAGTAATCACGGTAATCGGCGAATTCAAGGCCCGCGCCGCGCCGCGTGGAACGCCGCTCGCCCCACGTCCCGCCGCGTTTGCGCTTTCGCGTCACGAAGCGCAGGTGCGAGGACAACGCGAGGGCTTCGGTAAATTCGGCCGGAACGTCGGCGTTGGAGGTCACGGTTACGGCTCCGGGACGGCGTCCAAAATGGCAGTGATGATGGCGTCTGCCGTGATACCTTCGGCTTCGGCCTCGTAGGTGAGGATCAGACGATGCCGCAGGGCCGCAGGAGCCACAGCACGCACATCTTCGAGGGCCACGTTGTAACGCCCGGCGAGCAGCGCGGCAACTTTCGCCCCCAGGATGAGGGCCTGCGCGCCACGCGGACTGGCGCCGTAACGCACAGCCCGGCGGGCAATCTCCGGCGCGTCGGGGTTGTCGGGGTGCGTGGCGACGGTCAGGCGGGCGGCGTATTCACTCACCGGCGTCGCCACAGGGACGCCGCGAACAAGGGACTGCATCGCCAATACGGTATCGCCGTCGGCGACAGGATGCGCATCGGGCGTTGCCGCGCCGGTTGTGCGGGTCATGATCTCCACCAGCTCGCCGGCAGAAGGATAGCCCACGTTGATCTTGAACAGGAAGCGGTCGAGTTGCGCTTCCGGCAGGGGATAAGTGCCTTCAAGTTCGATGGGGTTCTGCGTCGCCAACACCAAAAACGGCTGTGGCAGCCGGTAGGTCGTGCCGCCCATGCTTACCTGGCGTTCTTGCATCGCTTCCAGCAAGGCGGATTGCGTCTTGGGCGTGGCGCGGTTGATCTCGTCCGCCAGTAGCAGGTGGGTGAAGACCGGCCCGCGGTGGAAGCGAAAGTGGCGCTCGCCCGTGTCGGTCACTTCGAGGATGTCGGTGCCGATGATGTCGGCGGGCATCAGATCGGGCGTGAACTGCACACGGGTGAAGTCCAGCCGCAAGGTCGAAGCAAGGGTGCGGACGAGCATCGTCTTGCCCAAACCCGGCAGCCCTTCCAGAAGCAGGTGCCCGTTCGCCAGCAACGCGATGAGCGTGTGGCGCACGACCTCGCGCTGCCCGACGATCACACGGGCGACTTCGGCCTCGATGGCGGCGGCTAAATCACGAAATTGGCTAGGGGAAAGTTTTAGAGAATCAGGTCCTATCATCATATATTTTCCCTCTCTATTTTGGGAACTGTCAACGGATTTAACGGATGAAACGGATTGGAAAGAAAAAATCCGTTCAAATCCGTTCAATGTCCATTGACGACTCTTCCGTTAGCAACTCTTCCCACAACCGGCAGAAATTGCACAAATCGGGCGCGCTGGTCGGTTGCCCGCAGTGCGGACACGGGCGCAGTTCCGGTGCGATTTCCCCGGCGGCGAACAGGCCGGTTTCTTTCGCTTTGAGAAAATTGGTGTAGAAATGCATCTTCGTGCCGGGCGCGTCATGTTCCATTTGTGCCAGCGTGGCTTTGTGCGCCAGGCTGGTCGCGCCGACGGCGTAAGGGCACTCGTCCTCAATGTAGTCAATGCCGCGGATGAGCGTGTAGGCGGCGGTCTCACGCTCGTAGAAGCGACAGAACGGTTTGACTTTGCGCGCCAGGCCCTGCCCATCGGCGGGGAGGACGGGGGACTGGTGCCGGAGATAATCCACCTGCCAGTGCAAGACGTTGCCGAAGAGCGTTGCGGCTTCATCGTCGAGGTTATGCCCGGTCGCCAGAACGTCATAGCCACCTTCAAAAGCCACACGGTTCATCTCGTGACGTTTGATGAGGCCACAAATCGAGCAGGGACGATGGGGGCGCCGCCGACGCTGCGCGACCTGCGGGATACTTTCTCCATACAGGCCGGGGATGTCCACAATAGTCAGATGCACTTCGGGATGGAGCGCCGCAAACGCCACGGCTTTGTCTTTGGAACGCGCCGAGTAGCCGGACCCATCATCAATGCCCAGGTCAATATAGACACCATCGGCCCGGTACCCCAGGCGGATCAGCACATCCCACAAAGCCAGGCTGTCTTTTCCGCCGGAGACGGCAACCAAAACGCGCTCATCCGGCGTAAACATCCGGTACTTTTGGATGATCCGCTGGGTCTGTTCAAGGAGCCATTCGGGGAAATGGACGGCGCACAGTGCCAGCCGATGTTGACGCATGTTGATGGCCGCCGTACTGCCACATTTGCGACAGCGCACGCTCAACCTCCGGAGACGACGGCAACGATCTTGATCTCGTCGTCAGGATGCAGTTTTTGATCCTCGGCAACCAGCTTCCCGTTGCGGACAACCAGCACACTTTCAGGGAGCAGCTTGAGATACTTCAACATCTGGTTGACGGTCAATTCCTGATCTACAAACCATTCTTTGTCACGATAGACGATGTGCATTGTTGTTCCTTCGGAATAGTCTGGTAGTCGGATAGTCGCTAGTCAGATAGTCATCAATCGAATAGTCGGATAGTCGCTA
>DAOSNS010000062.1:0-14290 GCA_035373625.1 Anaerolineae bacterium
AAATCATTCCTAGCAGCAAGGTCAACAATACAAGAGCATTAAACCATCTGGTTTGCATAGAATTTCCTCCTCTACAGATAGACACACAGAAGATCATTTGGGGTAGAAAAACACACAATGCCCCGGTACAAAAGAGGTTTTCAAACAGTGGTTATCGGCATCACCCCCCTTCCAGTTTATGAACAACACCAACGCAGGATCAAACAGAGCTTAGTTCCAAACCCGGTGTTGATCTCAAATAGTACAGACCGATCCTTTTTCATTCCATCCTGGCGGAAATTTTACGCTGGGTAACAACGCCGGGAGCGGATCACCAGTAAACAATGCCCGGAGCAGACCACCATATCCGCGTCTTACTGATGCTATGCTGTGATCTGACAATACCCGGCAAACATAACGGAAATGCTGGATGCCGGGTGGGAAACTGGCGTTGCTGTGTAGCAGGGAAAGTATTCCCCTTCAAGCTATTTTAACCAGGAAGTTATTTACGCCGCGCCGTACTAAACCCCGCCAAAACAAAGTGTCTGAGCGAACCAGGCAATCACAGTCAGAATCAGCCCTCATATCTCAGACATTATAAATCATAAACCAGCTCTTTGCAAACTGCAAGTGCAACAAACGCGAAAAACCGGTACTTTAGTCCTATTTCGGTGAGATCGCGGCATCTCCGATATCCGCCGATGCCGTCAACCGATAGCCAACACCGCGTTCGGTCGCCAGGACAAACGGTGCCTGCAATCGCTCCAGCGACTTGCGCAGCCAGTGGATGTGCACATCCAGAGTGCGCGTGTCGCCCAGGAAGTTGGTGCCCCACACATCCTGCATCAATTGAGCGCGCGAAAGGACTTTATCGGGCGCGCACAGAAAGGCCCGGATCAGCTCCGTTTGCTTCGGCGTCAGCGCCACCTGCTGCGTTTCCCAAAGCAAAAAGCAGCCTTCGACATCCAGACGCAGTCCACACCAGGCGATGACCTCACCTTGATGTGCGGGCAAAATGCGCGCCAGCCGGCGCAGTAATTGTGAGGGGGAAAACGGATAGTACAGGTGATCATATACACAGGGCACCTGATCCAGGGGTGAGCCTTTATCCAACAGCAGAAAGAAACGTAGATCGGGATCGCGCTTCCGTGCTTCCTCCCCAAAACGGGCCAGGTTGAAGCGGGTAGAAGGCACATCGGCCAGCACCAGAGCCACGGTATGGCTTTCCAGAAAAGCAATAGCCTCGCGGCGGGTCGGCGCAATCAGAACCTCGTAGCGCGTTTTCAAAGCCGCAAGCACTTCTTGATCCAGAGCACGATACTGGATCAGAAACAAGATGGTATTGCCTTTCAAGCCCTCACCTCATCCATTCAACGGAGACCGTAGAAACAAAGCATCACGCTGCCATAGGTACGTTGATCGAAAAGCACCAGGTTATCGAGCACCAGCGAGTCGTACTCCACAGGGTTGATCTGCACGATGACCCATCCGTCTTCTGCCAACCAGGTCGGGAGCACATCGAGCGTCCGCAAGGTTTGGATCCACAGGCCACGATATTGTGGCGGCGCAACGTAAATGTAATCAAAAGGCTTTGGCGACACGGCGAGGTAATGAAATACATCATCGCGCACAACGTCTGCCTGCGCCCCCAGGCCGGTCAATGTCAGGTTGTTATGGATAACACGCAACGCCGCCGGGTTCGTTTCGACGAAAACAGCATGAGCAGCTCCCCGACTGAGCGCCTCAATGCCCACCTGTCCCGTCCCCGCGAAGAGATCGAGGAAACGCGCCGCGACCACATCTTCCCCCAAAATGCTAAAGAGCGCCGATTTGGCGCGATCTGTCATCGGGCGGGTTCCCGGTCCGGGCACAGCATGAAGTTTACGCCCTTTTGCTTTTCCGGCAATCACGCGCATGACAGGCTCCTAAAAAAGCGTTTGGAACGTTGGAATGTTTGAACGGTGGCACGTTGAGACATTTGAACGTTAGCACGTTGGGATGTTGGCATGGTGGGATGTTATGACACGGCGTTATTGGGGCCGGCTTCCGGCAAAACAGGCGGTAGAATATCTGTGAGCGCTTCTTCCGACGAAAGGGATAGTTCTGGTGATGGCAGCGTCTCCACATCCGCAACCGGCGGTGTCGTCCCAACCTCCGCAGGCAGCAGCGCCTCCGCAGCCACGGGCGTCACCGCCACAGCCGCGGATAGGCTCTCATCAGGTGTGCCAGAGGCAGGCCGACGATGCAGCAAGCGCAGACGGGCAATAAGGCCCAGGATTCCCCCCCACAGCAATCCCCACAATCCGACCGCCACGAGGCCAACGAGTTGCGCCTTCAACTGCGCAACGCCGCCTCCCAAAAACAAGCCGATAACCCCACCGGCGCCGGAGGCCAGGGTCACGCCGTTCCACCCCTGACCCCATCGCCCGTCGGCAAACAGCCCCACGCCGAGCAAACCCCACAGTCCCCCCACCAATCCTAAGGCCACGGTCGCGGAAGCGTCCCGCAGGCGCAAGACAACATCCACAACATACATCAAGAACGCGAAAAGTAAACCGGCCAACAATCCTGCGGTCAGCGCCGCCCAGGGAAGCACGAACGGCGCCATGGCCAACACGGCTCCCCACCCGGCGGCCAGCCCCCGCGCCGCCAGCAGCGACTCCAACTCACCGGTGACAAGCCAGGCATAAAGCTGCGAGGTCAAGGCTGCACCGGCCATGCCCAGCAGCACGTTGACCGCTGCACGGTTCCAGTCCCAGGTTGCGCCGAAGGTGTGAAACGGCCCCGAAAGCGCCCAGCCGGTCCAACCGATGCCCATCAGCAAAACGCCCAGGTTGGCCAGCAAGGGGAAATGCGCCGGTGGCGCCGCCGGCGGATCGGCGACCGTCTGACGCGGCTGAAGGAGCAGAATGCCCAAAGCCATCATCCCCGGCAGCCACAACACCAGTGCGCTGCCGCCGAAATCCACAAAGCCGTGCCCCAACGCAAGCGTATCCCCCAAATGCGCCAGCCAACCACTGCCCCACATCCAACACGCGGCCACCGGGAAAACCACGCTTCCGGCAGTCACGCCCGCGATGACCATCAACCAGCGACGGGTATCGGCCAGCGCCAGCACGACCAACAGCACCGCCGCAGTCATCAATGGTGCATAGGCCAGGAAAAGCGCGAACACCGTCGTGGTGATCTCCGCACCGCTCAGGAAAAAGCCGGACAGGCCGACGAATCCCCAATCAGGGGAACGCGGAACGAGTGGGAAAAGTAGATTCAGACCCGTCAGTGACGGGTCATCGGGATTGATGGCCTGCGCGCCGCCCAGGTGCAAGGCAAAACCGACGCTCCAATAGCCCAGGAGCGCCAACGCCGCCGCCAAAGCGACCAACGGCGTCACACGCCGGGCTTTGTGGGGTGGCAATCCTCCCCACGCCAGCAACAACAGGCCGACGGGAATAAAATACCCCCACAGCCAGCTCAGGGTCGTTCCTGCAGATGGCATCATTCAGCTCCATGTGTTCGAGTAAGAATGAAGATTTGGGCACAAGCCCCTACACGCAATAACACCCTTATCTTACCAGAGTCTGCAAAATCCGCCAACAGCCACCATCAAAATGAGTGACAGGGCCTTATCATTCTTGCACGGATCTCCGCTCGAAGCAATGCGGATCCGGCGATCTGCTCAAAGCCGGTTGAAGTACGAGAATGATAAAGTCCTATCAAAATGGAGTTGCCGATGCGCCTTTTTATGGTAGAATGACGTCCTGAGCCATGCTCAGAGATCACACGCGGTTAGACCCAACAAGGGCGTGCCGGCCGATACCGGTCCTTGAAGGGGAAGAAGATCGCGGAGGTCCACAACAAATTCACAGGAGGTCATTTCGAGAATATGGCAGTTGTCACCATGAAGCAGTTGTTGGAGACGGGGGTGCACTTCGGGCACCGCACACGACGCTGGGACCCGCGCATGGCGCGTTACATCTACACCGAGCGCAACGGCGTCCACATCATTGATTTGCAACAAACGGTCAAATTGCTGGAGAAAGCCTACGCCGCCGTGCGCGACGTAGTTGCCGAAGGACGTCAGGTGCTCTTCGTCGGCACCAAGCGACAGGCACAGGAAACGATCCAGCAGGAAGCCACCCGCTGTAACATGCCTTACGTCAACGAGCGCTGGCTTGGCGGCACGTTGACCAACTGGCGCACCATCCGCCAGCGCATCGAGTACCTGAAGATGTTGGAGGCGCGCCGCGATGCGGGTGAGTTCGAGATGCTCACCAAAAAAGAGGCGTTGATGCTCAATCGCGAAATCGAGAAGCTCAACGCACGTCTTGGCGGGTTGAAAAACGCCGAGCAACTTCCGGGCATCCTGTTTGTCATTGATGTCAAGAACGAAACCACGGCCATCAAAGAAGCCGACCGCATGGGAATTCCCATCGTCGCCGTCGTGGACACCAATTGCAACCCCGAAAAGATTGACTACGTCATTCCCGCCAACGATGACGCCATCCGCGCCATCCGGCTCCTGACCTCGAAAATCGCGGACGCGGCCCTGGAAGGGCTGGCCCTGCGCAAAGAGCGGGCGCCGGAAGAAGAAATCTACGCCGAGGATGCGAAGTACCTCAGCGCCGAAACGTTGGCGCGCCTGCGGCAGATTCGGTTTGACGACGAAGACCTTGAGGAATATGCAGACGAGTTAGAATACGAAGACGAAGACGACGAGGAGCTATTGTAACTATGGAAATCACAACAGCGATGGTTAAAGAACTACGCCAGGCAACCGGCGTCGGCATTCTGGATTGTCGCAAGGCCCTGGAAGCGACCGACGGCGATTTTGATAAGGCCGTGGATTACCTGCGGGAGAAGGGGCTTGCCAAAGCGGCCAAGCGGATGGACCGCGAAGCCAAGGATGGATTGGTTCACGCCTACATCCACGGGGGCGGTCGAATCGGCGTGCTGGTCGAGGTCAACTGCGAGACCGACTTCGTGGCGCGCACCGATGAATTCAAAGCCCTGGTCAACGACATCGCGCTGCAAATCGCGGCGATGGCGCCCCGCTACGTCAGACGCGAGGACATCCCCGCCGAGGTCCTCGAGCACGAAATGCAGCTTTACCGCACCCAGGCCCGCGAAGAGGGCAAGCCGGAAGCGGTCGTCGAGCGCATTGCCGCAGGCCGCCTGGAAAAGTTTTACCAGGAAGTATGCCTGTTGGAACAAAGTTTCATCCGTGATGAAGAGCGCACCATTGATGATCTGATCAAGGAACAAATCAACAAGACCGGTGAGAACATCGTGCTGCGGCGTTTTGCACGATTCGAGTTAGGGGAGAGCCTGGGGCAGTAGCCCCAGGCTTTTTACCGATCGGAGGCGTCAGGTGTCCATATATAAACGGGTCATCATCAAAATCGGAGGAGAGTCGCTCTCCAATCCCGGCGGCTTGGGGATCAATCCCCAACGCGCCGAGGAAGTCGCGCGCCGTATCGCCGCAATTCACGCCCAAGAGATAGAAATCGGCATCGTCATCGGCGCCGGTAACCTGTGGCGCGGCATAGACGGGTTGGCGCACGGCATGGATCGCGCGCGCGCCGACCAAATCGGGATGCTGGCTACGGTGATGAACTCATTGGCCCTGGCCGACGCCCTGGAACGCGAAGGAGTAGTCACGCGCGTGCAAACTGCCATCGAAATGCGCGCCATTGCCGAACCCTACATTCGCTTGCGCGCCATGCGCCATCTGGAAAAAGGCCGGGTGGTTATCTTTGGCGCCGGAACCGGGAACCCCTACTTCACCACCGATACAGCGGCAGCGTTGCGGGCCGCCGAAATAGGAGCAGATCTGCTCATCAAAGCCACCAAAGTTGACGGTGTCTACGACGATGACCCCATGAAAAATCCCGAGGCGCGCCGTTTCGAGCGTCTGACCTACCTGGAAGCCCTCAACATGCAGACCCGGGTGATGGACTCGACCGCGATTACCCTGTGTATGGAAAACCAACTGCCGATCGTGGTGCTCAACTTGTGGAATCCCGGCGGGCTGGAACGGGTCATCAACGGCGAAGCGGCCGGCACCTTCATCGGCAATTGAACCTGTCAACGGACTGAACAATTCTAACGGAGTGCGCAATGATCAAAGAACTGCTTAATGAGACTGAAGAGCGTATGCAAAAGACGTTGGAGTCTATCGAAGAGGACTTCAAGAGCGTCCGTACCGGGCGTGCCTCTCCAGCTTTAGTGGAACGGGTGCTGGTCGAATACTACGGCATACCGACCCCCCTGAACCAGCTTGCCGCCATCTCGGCGCCCGAACCGCAGTTGCTGCTCATTCGCCCTTATGACACCGGCGCCATCACCGCCATCGAGAAGGGCATCTTGCAGGCCGATCTGGGACTCAACCCCGGCAACGATGGCCGCGTCATTCGTATCCCCATTCCCCGTCTGACAGAGGAACGCCGTCGCGAGCTGGTCAAAGTCGTGAAGCGGCGTGTTGAAGAAGGGAAAGTGGCGCTGCGCAACATCCGCCGTGATGCGCTGGAAGAGTTGCGCGAGTATGAAAACGAAAAACTCATCTCAGAAGATGACCGCAAACGCGGACAAGATGAACTGCAAAAGCTCATTGACCGTTTTTCCGCGCGCGTGGATGAGATCGGGGCGCGCAAAGAACAGGAAATAATGGAAATCTGATCCCGCCCCCGGCAAGACAAGCACGTACATTCCCCTAGCCGATTTGACCGCTGCCTGTGCATGTCTGTGCACCTGTTCTCCGATCGCGCCAATAAACTGGAGACTCCATGAGCAACCCGGATGATCGTTATCCACCTGTAAGCCCCTCACCTGTCCATGTGGGCATGATTATGGATGGCAACGGGAGATGGGCGCGGCGCCGTGGCCTGCCGCGCCTGGCAGGACACCGCGCTGGCGTCGAGAATTTGCGGCGTGTGTTGCGTGCCGCCGTGGAACTCGGCATCCCTATCGTGACGCTGTATGCCTTTTCCTCCGAAAACTGGCAGCGGCCGGCGGAAGAAGTCCACGGGCTGCTTAACATTCTCCGCGAAGCTCTGGAGAAAGAAGTTGGCGAATTACACAAAAATGGTGTACAATTAAGACATATTGGGGATTTGACACCTTTGTCTGATGACCTCAAAGAGCAAATTCAAGCAGCGGTGGAATTGACACGCAACAACGACCGTCTGATCGCCAACATTGCTTTCAACTACGGGGGGCGACAGGAAATCGTTGAAGCGGTCCGCAAAATCATCCGTGCCGGTGTCCCGCCAGAAGCCGTGACCGAGGCGTTGATCAACGAGCACCTGTATACAGCGGGAATTCCCGATGTGGATTTAATTATCCGTACCAGTGGGGAAATGCGGATCAGCAATTTTCTGATCTGGCAAGGAGCCTATGCGGAGTACTATATCACGCCGGTCTATTGGCCGGATTTTGACAAAGATGAGTTATATGCAGCACTGAAGGCTTTCAGCCAGCGCGACCGGCGTTATGGGGGGTTGAATACCTGAACCTGCCTCCCTTATTTCAATAATCTATTTATACCCATCTGTCCAACCGGCAGGCCATCACCAGCTTGCCATAGGGTACTAACCGCACGCTGAAATTTCCACCCTTATCAGCAGATTTACAGGTTTACAGCGTACAAATCTGCTCAATCTGCCTGATCTGCTGACAAGAACAGAGAAATTTTACTGCGCGCCCGGTATATCAATTTAAATCCCTGTTATCCGCCGGAGAAATCATGAAAACTCGCTTCATCAGTGCCATCATTCTCTTGCCGACGGTTATCGCCATCATCGTTATCGGGAGCTGGCCTTACATACTCTTGATCAGCGTCGCTACGCTGCTTGCGGGTGTCGAATACATCCAGATGCTCAAACGCAAGGATTACACGCTGGCCTGGCCGTGCGTTTTTGGCTTTAACCTGCTGTGGCTTGCCGATGCATTATGGGGCAACGGACAATGGCTCGCGCCGGGCATGGCCGGGCTGACGTTGCTGACGGCGGGATGGCTGCTCTACCGTCGCCAACGCCATCCTGAAGTGACGGCGCCGACCGCAGAATGGGCGCTGACCCTGGCCGGGGGAACGTATCTGGGCATCGGCGGGGCCTATCTGCTGCGGATGCGCGCACTTCCCGATGGGCTATGGTGGACGCTCACCGCGCTTCCTATAGTATGGGTGAGCGAATCGGCAGCTTACTTTGTCGGGCGGCGGTGGGGACGCCACAAAATGTCCCCCACCATCAGCCCGGGGAAAAGTTGGGAAGGCTACGCGGGGGAAGTCATCAGCGGAATCCTCATGGGGGGATTGTGCGGGTGGCTATGGCCTGCGGTCGCACAGCAGGCCCTGAGTGTGACGCCGGGCAGGGGGTTCTTACTCGGCCTGGTGATTGCGGCGCTCACCACCGCGGGTGACTTTTTCGTATCGGTGATCAAACGCGAAGTCGGCGTCAAAGATACGGGCACCCTGATCCCCGGGCACGGTGGCATGTTTGATCGCATTGACAGCCTGCTATGGACGGGCTTTGTCACATGGACTTTCGTCACTCTACTTCCTTGAAAATGGGGATTAGGGACTGGGGACTTAAGGATTGGGGAGCAGGATATTGGCTTAACCTCTATTCCCGAATTTCCTCCTGGAAATGCGAGTTGAGAATCCGTTAAAATCCGTTCAATCCGTTGATAAATTTTCACCGAAGAGCAAAAGGAGGGTTTTTTTATGGACCCCGAGGATGAATTACAAACTGAGAATCAAATGGATGAGTATGTGATTTCCGAAAACAACGTCTATGCTGAGGACAAAACTGTCACTTTGCGACCTTCTGAAGAAGACACGCACCTCGCTCCGGCCGCCCCCCTCAGGCACGAGTTAACATCTCCGGCTGCCGCAGATGAGGAAATAGCAGGCATGGCCGAGTACTTCCCGGATGAGGAAAGTGAAGAAGTCCCGGTCCTCGAAGAAAGCTTTGAGGAGATACCACCAGAAGAACATCTCCCTCCGGCGATTGTCGAAATCGAAGAACAGGCCGATGTTCTGCGCCACATGGATATGAACACCCTGGAGAAAATGCGGCTTCCCGAGCTGCGTGACCTGGCGCGCACCTACAAAGTCTACGGGTACAGTGGGCGCAAGAAAGAGGATTTGATCCTGTTGTTGCTCAAGGCCAAAGCAGAACGCGAGGGATTCAGCTTCGGCGGCGGCATCCTGGAAATCACCGACGAGGGCATCGGTTTCCTGCGTTCCGCGCACTACGTGCCGGGTCCGATGGATGTCTACGTTTCCCAGAGCCAGATCCGACGCTTTGGCCTGCGCACCGGCGATATGGTCATCGGACAGGTACGGCCTCCCAAAGAGACCGAGAAATACCATAGCCTGCTGCGCGTCGAGGCGGTTAACGGCATGGATCCTGAAACGGCCAAGCGCCGCCCCCGCTTTGAGCGATTGACACCGATCTTCCCTAACCGCAAACTCAACCTGACCACCGATCCGCAAAACCTGACAGAGCGTCTGCTGGATCTGGTTGCCCCCATCGGCCTGGGTCAACGTGGTCTCATCGTCTCGCCCCCAAAAGCCGGCAAGACCACGGTGCTCCAAAAGATCGCCAACGGCATCACCGCCAATCACCCCGACATCCACTTGATGGTGGTGCTGATCGGGGAACGTCCCGAGGAAGTGACGGACATGGATCGCTCCGTAGAGGCCGAGGTGAGCAGCTCGACATTCGACGAAGCCGTGGACCATCAAACGCAGGTGGCCGAGATGGCGCTTAGCCGCGCCAAACGCCTCGTGGAGATCGGGCGCGATGTGGTGATCTTGGTGGACAGTCTCACACGCCTGACGCGCGCCTACAACCTGGTGGTTCAACCGAGTGGACGCACGCTTTCGGGCGGTCTTGATCCGGCAGCCCTCTATCCGCCCAAGAAATTCTTCGGCGCGGCGCGCAACCTTGAAGAGGGTGGCAGTCTGACGATCATCGCCACATGCTTGATTGACACCGGCAGCCGTATGGATGACATGATCTACGAGGAATTCAAAGGTACCGGTAACATGGAGCTACACCTGAACCGCAAACTCCAGGAGCGCCGTATTTTCCCGGCTTTCGACATCTTACGTTCGGGCACGCGGCGCGAAGAGTTACTGCTCGACAAGGAGACGTTGCGTAAAGTGTGGCTGATGCGCCGGATGCTGTCGCAGATGATGGCGGGGACGCCTACCACCCCCGGCTATGACATCACCACGGCCACCGAAGCCCTGCTACAACAGATGCGGCGGACACGCACCAATCACGAATTCCTGGATATTCTCACGCGCGATCTGAAATAGTGCTTCCGGCTTCTTGACTTACAGTAACCTTCAGAATCGCGGTTGAGTGTCTGTCAACCTGAGGGAAAAGCCAGACAATCCCCTGATTTAGCCGCAGAGTTTCGCCGAGAGCGCGGAGAATCTTCGATGACTCTGTAAGCTCTGTGCTCTCTGCGGTAAAGGTCACTTCCGGCCTGAAATGCCCCTCACCGTTACACGAGTTGACAAATGTCAGCCCGGCGTTAGAATGATCTTCTATGTTGATGCAAGGTAGAGCGACGCACTATACGGAACGCGACCGGCTGAGCGTTATCCTGGCAGTCACCCTGGCAAGCGCGACATTGTTTCGTTTTATCGAGCTGCCCACCCTGGTCTGGGGCATGCGGCGCATCTTCGGATCGCCCTTGCAGTTATCACTTGGCGGAGATTGGGTGTTGGCGCTGCTGATGATGGGGTTGGTGGCGAGTGGTACTTTCTCGCTCCTGCAGGAGCACCCGTTTCGCGATAAACAGGAACGGCTGTTGATCTTCTCACTCATCAATCCATCCCTGGGGACATTGCTGGTTTCGCTCCTGCTGGTCCGCGCCCCCTCGTGGCCGGTCTGGTTGGTCACGCTGCTGATCGGTGGGATATTCATCGGCTTGTTAATCCATCTGAATTATCGTGCATTTTCACCAGGCAGCCCCGGTTATACCACCGCCCGTACTATGCTCAACATCGCCGATTATTTGTTGGGGTTCGCGCTGTCCAGCTTAATCCTGCAGCAACAGGAACGGGCCCTGTTTACCGGTCCGGCAATCCTGTTGCTCTTCGGCTTGCTGGCTTTTGATCTGCTGAGCACCAGCGGCGCAGCCTGGCCCTCCGTGTTGCTTTTCGGGGGGATCATCGCTGCGCTGGTCAGCGAGACGGCCTGGGTTCTGGGCTACTGGCCTGTCTCGATGTGGACCGCGGCCACAATGCTGACCCTGGAATTGTACTTACTGAGCGGCTTGAGTTATCAATATCTGCTGGGGCGCCTTAACCGCAAGGTGTTGTTAGAATTCGGGATCGTCGCCCTGTTGATGTTTATGTTGGTCTTATGGATTCGACCATAGGGAAGCAGGGGTTTGCAGTTCACCGGTGGTGAAACCTGATTCCCAATCCCTAATCACCATTTTTAAGGAGATAAAGCATGGATAAACCGGCACTATCGCCTTTACAGAAGAAACTTCCGCCACGTCTGGCACGGCTAGAGGAACTGGCTTATAACCTGTGGTGGTCCTGGCATCGCGCCTCACGTGATCTTTTCAAACAGCTGGATCGCACGCTCTGGATCACCACCCGTCACAACCCGGTGCGGATTCTTCAGGAAATTCCCCAGGAGAGCCTCAACGAACTGGCAAAGGACCCCATCTTTCTACGCGACTTCGATGCTGTGCTGATGGAGCTGGATAAAGACACCCACGGCAGTATGCAATGGTATAGCAAGAGTCCCATCGCTTATCTATCGGCGGAATTCGGGCTGCATACCTCACTGCCGATCTATTCCGGCGGCCTCGGGGTGCTCTCCGGCGACCACACCAAAGAGGCCAGTGACATGGGACTGCCCTTCGTCGCCGTGGGCTTTCTTTACGAGCAGGGGTATTTCCGCCAAAGGATGGATCCTAGCGGCTGGCAAGAGGCCATCTATCCGCCTCTCAACACCGCAGAGGTGGCTATGCGCCCGGCGTGGAATGGAAACGGGGAACGCCATCTTGTCCCCGTGCGAGTGGGAGAACGCAATATTTACCTGCAAGTCTGGGAAGTTCTCGTTGGCCGCACCCACCTGTATCTGATGGATGCCGATGTGGAACAAAATGCAGCCTGGGATCGCCAACTGACAGCGCGCCTGTACGGCGGCGACCGTGAGATGCGCATCCAGCAAGAAATTCTGCTCGGCATCGGCAGTGTCCAGATTCTCCGGCAACTCGGAATACAGCCGGTTGTCTGGCATATCAACGAGGGGCACTCCGCGTTTATGGTTCTGGAACGTGCCCGCGAGTTTGTGGCTCAGGGGATGAGCTTTGAGGAAGCGAAAACACGGGTGCGTGCCAGTACCGTCTTCACCACCCACACGCCGGTACCGGCCGGTCACGACACCTTCCAGTTCGCCCTGATTGACAAATACTTCAATCACTTCTGGCCACAGCTTAACCTCAGCCGGGAAGAGTTCTTGAAATTGGGCAGCTACAAAACCGGCTATGAGGAAACCTTCAACATGACCAAACTGGCCCTGGAGATGTCCGGACGCGCTAACGGTGTGAGCGTTCTGCACGGAGAAGTGTCGCGCAAAATGTGGCACAATTTGTGGCCGGATAAACCGGTTGACGAGGTCCCCATCGGCCACGTGACCAATGGCGTCCATCTTGCCTCGTGGACCGGTGAAGCCATGCATCGCCTCTATCGCCGCTACATCAGCCCGGATTGGCTGGACCGTCAAGACGATCCGCTGCTGTGGGCGCGCGTCGAGGAAATCCCCGATGAACGGCTCTGGGAAGCGCATGTCTATCTGAAGCGCAAGATGTTCTCCACCATGCGCGAGCGTGCGCGGGAGGCGCGTATGCAGCAGGCCACGCCCCCCGATCAACTGCTGTGTTCCGGCATTTTCCTCGACCCCGATGCCCTGGTGATCGGTTTCGCCCGCCGCTTTGCAACGTACAAGCGGGCCAACCTCATCTTCCGCGACATCGAACGGCTCAAGGCCCTGATCCATGACCGCTATCGCCCGGTGCAAATTATCTTCGCCGGCAAGGCGCATCCGGCCGACGATCCCGGTAAACTGCTGTTGCAACAGATTTACAACATTGCCCGCAGCCCGGAGTTCGGGGGGCGCATCGCTTTTGTGGAAGACTACGATATGCACGTCTCACGCTACCTGGTCCAGGGGGTAGATGTGTGGCTGAACACACCACGCAAGCCTATGGAAGCCAGCGGCACAAGCGGGATGAAAGCGGCGCTCAACGGCATCCTCAACCTGAGCATCCTGGATGGCTGGTGGGCCGAGGCGTACAACGGGCGCAACGGTTGGGCCATTGATGCCGGGCAAACCTACGAGGATCCCAATCTGCAAGATGATGCGGATGCCAACGCGCTGTATACAATCCTGGAAGAGCAAGTCGTGCCGCTGTTTTACAAACGCGACCGCGATGACATTCCGCGCGGGTGGGTTTCGATGATGAAGGAGGCTATCCGTACCGTCGGGCCACGGTTCTCAACGCGGCGTATGGTGCAGGAGTATCTGGACGAGTATTATATCCCGGCACTTAAAGATGTCACCGCGCTTAACGGTAACATCACCCCGTAAACACTTTCCAATCTCAGTAGCTCTAATTCTTCCGGCCTGGATCTGATGATCCAGGCCGGAACGTGTGTTAATGATACATTCTTACCACTCCGCCGGCGGGTGGAAGTCCGCGTCTTGTTCGTACAGCGCGCGAATCGCGGCGAAGTCATCCGCCAGCGTGAGCGCGGCGACGCGGTCCATCAGCGCGTAGACCGGTTCCACGTGCTCCGGCGCAAGCTCAACGAGGTAGCCCCAACCACCATCCCAGGGCAGAATCTCGACTTTGTTGAACGCTAAAAAGTCGCGCAGCAGGTCGCCGCGCACGAACTCGATGCCGTGCCACTCGAAGATGCCAAAGTCGTCGGGATTCGCCTCGCCGCGACGGCACATCTGCCACGCATCCCCACCGACGATGAAGCGATTGCGCGGCGTGTCCAGCGGGTCGAAGTCCAGCTTGAGCGCCTCCTGCATCAGCGCGTCGAGTTGGGCATCCACGAGCACCCAGCGGCCCTGTTCCGCGTTCCAGTACTCGACGACCCAGTGATCCTCATAGTGACCGGGAATGAAGTACGTGCCAAAGCCACAGCGCGCCCGTGCCGGAACGCCCTGGTGCCGCAGGATCGCCGTCATCATCACGGAGAAGTCGCGGCAGTTGCCGACGAGCTTGCGCTCGTGGGGGCGCGCTTCGGTGAGCGGGCGGTCGTCCA
>DAOSNS010000063.1:0-12680 GCA_035373625.1 Anaerolineae bacterium
AGAAACGCGGAGCTGGCGATCTTGAGCAACGCGGATCTGGCGATCCGCTTGAAGCAGTTGAGAAACGCGGAGCTGGCGATCCGCTCGAAGCCAAATGAAGTTGCTGTAACGAGAATGATAAAGCCCTGGCGCTCAGCCCTGGGGGGGTAAATAAACAAGTCCCCGCTTGTCGAAGTTTCGATTCATCAATCATCGGATCGCCTCCCACTTCAATACTATCCTGTCAACGACAAAATTTCAAAAGGTCGTCCTCTCCTATATGCCATGTTTTGTCATATTCCCTCGCTACACTAGAAGTCGAGAGGCCGATTAGAAACTTTGTTCTATCTGGCGTTTGTGGTATAATTGCTCGTTACTGGAAGCTGGATACTTGATACTGGATGTGCCGGTCGCTAACCTCAATTCACGTATCACGCATTACTCATTTCCCATTACTCATTTCTCATCTGATTCCCTGGGAGGAATATGGAGCCGGGTTTTATCGTCATTCGCGGCGCACAGCAGCACAATCTAAAGCACATTGATCTCGCCATCCCGCGCAATAAGCTGGTGGTGCTCACCGGCGTTTCGGGCAGCGGAAAGTCGTCGCTGGCCTTCGACACGATCTACGCGGAGGGGCAGCGTCGGTACGTGGAGAGTCTCTCGTCGTTCGCACGGCAGTTCCTGGGACAGATGGAGAAGCCGAAGGTGGACTTCATCGGTGGCCTCAGCCCGGCCATCGCCATCCAGCAGAAGGCGGTGAGCAAGAACCCACGCTCAACCGTGGGCACCGTCACCGAGGTGATGGATTACCTGCGCGTGCTCTTCGCCCGCGTGGGAGAAGCCCACTGCCCACAATGTGGGCGCAAAGTGGCCTCACAGAACGCGCAACAGATCGCCGATCAGCTCGCGGCACTGCCTTCCGGGACGCGCTTCCAACTGCTCGCGCCCGTCGTCCGGCAGCGCAAGGGGACGCACGAGGACGTGTTGGCGCAGGCGCGGCAGGAAGGATACGAACGCGCGCGCATTGACGGCGTCCCCACGGATTTGAGCCGCGACATCAAGCTGGCGAAGACGAAGAATCATACCATCGAGTTGATCGTGGACCGCCTGGCGGTGCCGAACCATGTCAACGGCTCCGGCGACGAGGCATGGCGCGACTTCACCACGCGCCTGATGGATTCGGTGGAGACGGCGTTGCGCGCGGGCGAAGGAACAGTCGTCGTGGATGTTGTGGATGGCGAGGAGCTGCTCCTCAGCGAGCAGCATGCCTGCCCGCATTGCGGCATCAGCTTCCCGGAACTCAGCCCACAACTGTTCAGCTTCAACTCGCCGCTCGGCATGTGCCCGGAGTGCAATGGCCTGGGCACCAAGCTGGAAGTGGATCCGGCCTTGATCGTGCAGGACCCCACACTTTCGGTGTTGGACGGTGCACTGCGCTGGTACGGCAATCTCCGCAAAAAGAACAGCCAGTGGCAGATTCACCAATTACAGTCCATCGCCCGACATTACGGCGTAGACCTGGAAACGCCGTGGCAGGACTTGCCGCAACATTTCCGTGACGTGTTGATCTACGGTTCGGGCAACGAAAAGATTCACTTCGAGTATCGCGCCGAAAACGGCGATAGCACCTGGACAGGCGAGAGTTATCGTCCCGCCAAGGGCATCATCTACAACATCAACCGCCTGTTCCACCAGACGAAGTCCGACTACACGCGCCGCTGGTACAGCAGCTTTATGAGTGAACAGCCGTGCCCGGTGTGCGGTGGGGCGCGCTTGCGTCCGGAAGCGCGTGGGGTGTTGGTGGGCGGCAAGTCCATCATGGACGTGAGCGCCATGCCCATTGATGCGGCGCATGCCTGGGTGCAATCGCTCTACGAGCAGTTCGACGATGAGCAGTTCGCCATCGGTGGCGAGGTGCTCAAGGAGATCCGTGACCGCTTGCAGTTCATGCTCAATGTGGGGTTGCACTACCTCACGCTCGACCGTCCCGCGCCCTCGCTTTCCGGCGGAGAGTCGCAGCGTATCCGGCTGGCAAGTCAGATCGGGTGTGGGTTAGTCGGCGTGCTCTACATCCTCGATGAACCGTCCATCGGCCTGCACGCCCGCGACAACCGTGCGCTGCTCGACACGCTGTTGCAACTGCGCGATATGGGCAATACAGTGCTGGTGGTAGAACACGACCGCGAGACGATGCTCGACGCCGATTGGATCGTGGACCTGGGGCCGGGCGCGGGTGTGTTGGGCGGGTGCGTGATCGCGGAAGGAACGCCACAGGAGATCGCCACGAATCCGCAATCGCTCACGGGACGCTATCTGAGCGGGGAGCTGGCGGTGGTCTCACCGAATGGCGGGCGACGCACACCGCAGAACGGCAGCCTGATCCTGCGCGGGGCCACGCTGCACAACCTCAAGCACGTGGACGCGCGCTTCCCGTTGGGGGTGTTCACCTGCGTCACCGGTGTCAGTGGCAGCGGCAAAAGCAGCCTCGTCGCCGAGACGTTATATCCGGCGCTGGCCCGCGATCTCAACCGCGCCGAGACGCGCCCCGGCCCCTATGAGCGTTTGGAGGGGCTGGAGCATCTGGATAAAGTCATTGACATCACCCAAGACCCCATCGGGCGCACGCCACGCTCGAACCCGGCGACTTACGTGGGCGTGTTCGACGAGATCCGGCAGGTATTCGCGTCCACGCCGGAGGCAAAAATGCGCGGTTACGGCTCGGGGCGGTTCAGCTTCAACGTGAAGGGTGGACGCTGCGAGGCTTGTAAGGGGCACGGCCTGCGGCGCATCGAGATGCACTTCCTGCCCGATGTGTGGGTGACGTGCAAGGAGTGCAAGGGCACGCGCTTCAACCGTGAGACGTTGCAGATCCGCTACAAGGGCAAGAACATCGCCGAGGTGCTGGATATGGATGTGCAGGAGGCGTTGGACTTCTTCGCCAACCATCCCCGGCTCTCGCGGCAGTTGCAGACGCTGCATGACGTAGGGCTGGACTACATCAAATTGGGGCAGGCGGCGACGACGTTGAGCGGTGGCGAAGCGCAGCGCGTGAAGCTGGCAAAGGAACTGAGCCGTGTCGCCACCGGGCGCACCGTCTACATCCTCGACGAGCCGACGACGGGCCTGCACTTCGCCGACATCCAGAAGCTGCTGGACGTGCTGCACCGCCTCACCGACGCCGGCAACACCGTCATCGTCATCGAGCACAACCTGGATGTGATCAAGACTGCCGATTGGGTGATTGACCTCGGCCCGGAAGGCGGGGATGCGGGTGGTTACATCATCGCCGAGGGACCGCCGGAGGCCGTCGCGCAGGTGGAAGGAAGCTATACAGGGCAGTTTTTGCGGCAAGTTTTGGCGCCGGTGCCAGTGTAAAAATTTAGCTTTCAGCCAATTTTATCTTGACATAATAAACGATCCCCTCAAGGGATTGTTTTACCTTGTGCGTTTCTTCTTTGCCTGCTTTTCCCCGACTTGTCTCTGCAACTCATACAACTTCGTGAGGGCTTCCAACGGCGTGAGGCTGTTGACATCAATCTGCCGCAGCATCTCCACGACGGGCGGCTCCTGGGCGATGAGCAGCGGCTGGAACAACTCCGGCTCCTGTGTCTGTGTGCCGGGACGGAATTCACCGCTCTCCAACTCCGTCAGCAATGCTTCGGCGCGGTGAACGACCGGCGCAGGGATGCCCGCCAGCCGCGCAACGTGAATGCCGTAGGAGCGATCCGCGCCGCCGGGGATGACTTTGTGCAGGAAGACCACGTCATGCCCCTCTTCGGTCACGGCCAGATTGAAGTTACGCACATGCGGCAGATGCTCCTCCATCTCGATCAGCTCGTGGTAGTGGGTGGCGAAGAGTGTCCGCGCGCGGCGCTCCGGGTGGTTGTGCAGATATTCGACCACCGCCCAGGCAATGGCCATGCCGTCGTAGGTGCTCGTGCCGCGTCCTACTTCATCCAGGATGAGCAGGCTCTGCGGCGTGGCGTGATTGAGGATGTTCGCCGTCTCCACCATCTCCACCATAAACGTGGATTGCCCCGCCGCCAGCTCGTCGGATGCCCCGATGCGCGTGAAGATGCGATCCACAATGCCGATGTGCACCCGGTCTGCCGGAACGAAGCTACCGATCTGCGCCATAAGGACAATGAGGGCGTTTTGCCTGAGGAAAACCGATTTCCCCGCCATATTCGGGCCGGTGATGATGTGGATGCGGCTTTGTTCGTCCATCACCAGATCGTTGGGGATAAACGGCTCACGTTGCGCACGTTCGACAACAGGATGCCGCCCTCCTTCGATGACGAGCACCGGCGCGTGCTCAAACGTAGGGCGGACGTAGTGATAGCGCGCGGCGACATCGGCCAGCGCCGCCGCCACATCTATCCGCGCCAGCGCCTGCGCCGTTGCCAGTAATACCGGCGCCCGCGCCGCGATACGCTCGCACACCTCACGGAAAAGGCGCGTCTCCAGTTCGGCGATGCGCTCTTCGGCGTTGAGCACCAGGTTCTCGTACTCCTTCAATTCCGGCGTGATGTACCGCTCGGCATTGACCAGCGTTTGTTTGCGGATGTAATGATCGGGCACCAGGTTGACGTTGGCCTTAGTCACCTCCAGATAGTAGCCAAAGACTTTATTGTAGCCCACCTTCAGGTTTTTGATGCCGGTGCGCGCGCGTTCCTTATTTTCCAATCCGGCAATCCAGTCACGGGCGTCTTTGGTCGCCAGGATGATGCCGTCCAGTTCCGCAGAGAACCCCGGCCGGATGATGCCCCCCGCGCTCACCTGCGCCGGCGGATCGTCCACAATCGCTTCGGCAATCAGTCCCGCAATCTCCGGCAGCGCCTCCAACCCATCAAGCAATTCCCCGAACCCATTCGCCGATTCGCTGATTCGCTCGTTTGCCTCTTCTACCTTCCCCCGCAGCTCCGGCACGATCTCCAGCGCCATGCGGATGCCGAGAAGGTCGCGGGGTGTGGCGCGTCCGGCGAGGACTCGCGTGGTCATCCGCTCCAGATCGGGGATGCGCTTGAGGGCCTGCCGCACCTGGGCGCGCAAGATACCGTCGTCCACAAAGCCCTGCACCTGATCCAGGCGCGCTTCCAGTTCGGGAATGTCGAGCAGCGGCTGCGCCAGGCGGGCACGCAGCAACCGCCCGCCCATCGGCGTCAAGGTGGCGTCAATGACGCCGAGCAGGGAGCCGTGTTTTTCCCCACGCAGCGTCTCCGTGATTTCCAGATTGCGCCACGTCGAGGCGTCCAGGCTCATAAAGCGTTCGGTGGCGTAGGTGCGCAATCCGATGATCTGCGGCAGCAACCCTTGCTGGGTTTCCTGCAAGTAAGCCAGAGCTGCCCCCGCCGCGCGCACCGCCAACGGTTTGCCTTCGCAGCCAAACCCCTGTAACGTCCGCACCCCAAAGTGTTCCAGCAAGACCTGACGCGCCGCCGTTTCTTCAAAGCGATAGGCTGCCCAGGGCGTAAAATGCGTCGGCAGCAGACCTTGCAATGTTTCTTCCAGGCGTGTCGGCGGTTGGTCGGGGTCGCGCTCTTTCCATGTGCCGGTCTTGGGGATGAGCACCTCGCGCGGTTGCAGGCGCGCCAGCTCCTGCCGTGTGACGTTGAGGATGTCATCGGCTTCCAATTGTGTGGTGGCAAACTCGCCCGTGGAGATTTCGGCGTAGGCGATGCCGGCGCGTTTGCCTTCGATGATCACCGCCGCCAGATAGTTAGGGCGCTTCTCGTCGAGCATAGTCGGCTCGATGATGGTACCCGCGGTGACGACGCGCTCGATGCGCCGCGCCATCGGTCCGCGGCCGTTGGGTTCGCCCACCTGCTCGGCAATGGCGACGCGGTAGCCTTTTTCGATCAAACGGGCGATGTAGTTTTCGACGGCGTGATAGGGTACGCCGGCCATCGGCACGCGCTCGCCCTTTGCCACCGGCCGCGAGGTGAGTACCAGGTCCAGCTCGCGCGCCACGATTTCGGCGTCTTCGTCGAAGGTTTCGTAAAAGTCCCCCAGCCGGAAAAAGAGGATTGTATCCGGGTAACGGGCTTTCAAATCCAGGTATTGCTTGCGTATGGGCGTAGTTTCTCTCTCATCCATACGCGGGATTATACCTGTGAGCGGGAGAAGAGGCAAGGGGCAAGAGTCGAGAATCATGTCCCCTGCCTCCTGCTCCCTGCCTCCTGCAGCTTATACCATAGGCATCCAGATAGCGTGGGCTTTGGCGAATTGGATGGCGGATTCGTAGCCGGCGTCGGCGTGGCGGACGACACCGAGACCCGGATCGGTGGTGAGGACGCGCTCCAGGCGACGCGCGGCAGCAGGGGTGCCGTCGGCCACGATCACCTGCCCGGCGTGCTGTGAGTAGCCGATGCCCACCCCTCCGCCGTGATGGAAGCTCACCCACGTCGCGCCGCCCACCGCATTGATGAGCGCATTGAGGATGGGCCAGTCGGAGATGGCGTCGGAGCCGTCGCGCATGCCTTCGGTTTCGCGGTTGGGGCTGGCGACGGAACCGGCGTCCAGGTGATCGCGCCCGATGACGATGGGGGCGCTGATGCGTCCATCGGCCACCGCCGCGTTGAACGCCAGACCGGCGCGGGCGCGCTCACCGTAACCCAGCCAGCAGATGCGCGCGGGCAGCCCCTGCCAGGCCACCTGCGCCTCCGCCATCTTCAGCCAGCGGATGAGGTGTTCGTTCTCCGGGAACAATTCCATAATGATACGGTCGGTCTCGTAGATGTCGTTGGGATCGCCGGAGAGCGCCACCCAGCGGAACGGCCCCTTGCCTTCACAAAACAGCGGGCGGATGTAGGCCGGGACAAAACCGGGGTAGTTGAACGCTTCGCGCAGGCCGTTGTCGAAGGCGCGTTGCCGCAAGTTGTTGCCGTAATCGAAGACCACCGCCCCGCGTTTTTGCATTCCAACCATCGCCGCGCAGTGCTCGGTCATCGTGCGCATGGCCTCGGCCTGGTAACGTTGCGGATCGGCGTGCCGCAACGCCACGGCCTCTTCCAGCGTCATCCCGTTGGGGACATAGCTCAGCGGGTCGTGCGCCGAAGTCTGATCCGTCACCACATCGGGGATGATGCCGCGCCGCAACAATTCGGGGAACACATCCCCTGCATTGCCGATGAGGCCAATGGAGTAAGCCTCGCCCCGCGCGCGGTACGCTTCGAGCGTGCGCAGTGCCGCGTCGAGGTTATCCATGACGGCGTTGACGTAGCGGTGGCGAAGCCGTCGCTCGGCGCGCCACGGGTCCACTTCGACAATAAGCCCCACGCCTTCGTTCATCGTAATCGCCAGCGGCTGCGCACCGCCCATTTCCCCCAGCCCGGCAGTGAGGACAAACTTTCCTTTGAGCGAAGCGTGCGGCCCGAAGTGTTGTCGGGCCAGCGCGCCGAGGGTTTCGTAGGTGCCCTGCAGGATGCCTTGCGTGCCGATGTAGATCCACGAACCGGCCGTCATCTGGCCATACATGATCAGGCCGGCGCGCTCCCACTTATCGAAGTTTGCTTGCGTTGCCCAGGCCGGGACGATATTGGAGTTGGCGATGAGCACACGCGGCGCGTCCTCATGCGTCTTGAAGACGGCGACGGGCTTGCCCGATTGCACCAGTAACGTATCATCCACATCCATTTTTTGCAGCGTATCGAGAATGGCGTCAAATGCTTCCCAGTTGCGGGCAGCTTTGCCCCGTCCACCGTAGACGATGAGGTTATCGGGGTCGCCGGCCACTTCGGGATCGAGGTTATTCTGGAGCATGCGGAACGGCGCTTCCAATAGCCAGTTCTTGCAATGCAATTGTGTGCCGCGCGGAGCGCGGATCGTTCGTTTTGCCATCGTAACCTCCCTTGAGAATGGTGATTGGGGATTCGATGAAATGCCCCGTCTTTTGACTTGACGGGGCATTTCTTGATACTAACGTGACGCGAATGTCGCCTATGCCTTTTTGTAGACCAGGTAGTAGTACACAACATAGATAATTACCGCAGCCACAGCGATAATCAGTGTGATGGGCAAGGCAGCTTTGAGAGCCATCCATATCGTGCCCGATAGCGGTCCGATCCAGACGTAGATGTAAGTCGTCACCGCCGCGAAAACGATCAGAACGCTCGCAAAAAGCCAAAACGACATCAAACGAAGCTTCTTCTGTTTCTCTTCCATATAGCCTCCTCTAATAGCCTCCCTTAAAACTGACAAGAAGAATTTAGAAACCCCGATCAGTAAACCGCGAGCCGGTTTACAAAACAGGCAATCATGGCGCGCTATCGTTAACAGGAGGAGCGGATTCGACGGTCAATCGCACAGCCGTGCGCTCTTTGCCCTCGATAAGAATCTCCGAAAAAGAAGGGACACAATAAATGCGGATATTCTCCAATTCAAGATAACCGCGTGCAATGGCAATGGCTTTAATCGCTTGATTCACTGCCCCTGCACCAATGGCCTGGACATCTACCCGCCCTTTCTCACGGATGATGCCGGCAATCGCGCCCGCCACAGAAGTAGAACGAGAGGTCGCAGCAACTTTGATGACACTCATAGCAACAGACTCCTCAGCATGGTCTCAATGTACAGGATGACCTCCCCCAACACTGACGGCGTTTGCGACACATCCTGCCGTGTCCAAAGACGCGACTCAACACCATTGATACAATGTAATTATAGTAATTTTCTGCTAAAATAGCAAGTGAAAGGGGCTATGGTATGAATGGTTACGTCCCGACCTCGACGAGCCTGTTCCATGCGGTGACGCAGTACGACGCCCTGGGGCGGGGCACGCAGGTCACGGCGCCGGATGGTACGATCAGTCACACTCTCTACAGCGGTTGGCAAACCACCGTGATCGACGCCAACAATCATCAGCGCATCTCGACTATAGACGCCACGGTAACACAGTTCACTTACGATGGCGATGGCAATCGGGTGCAGCAGGCAGTCTATCGCAACCTGGCTGCGGGGCGCACGCCGACCGCTGCCAGCGGTGTCACGGTGAACCAGCCCCAAGCGGCTACCAATGGCGATCCGTGGGCCGACAGTGGCAGCGGCAGCAGCGGAGAATTTGCCTATACGTCCGTAAACGGTTTACAATATATCCAGATAGACCTGGGAGCCGTGTATAGCGTAGACACCGTGCGTGTCTGGCACTATGCCGCCGATGGCCGCACTTACTACAACACCAAGACGCAAGTAAGCGCCGACGGTAGTACCTGGTTTACCGTCTTCGATAGCGCTACACAAGGGACGTATGCCGAGACGGCACAGGGAAAAACGCATCGCTTCACCGCGCGCAGCGTGCGCTACGTGCGTGACTACACCAACGGGTCCACCGCCAACGCGGGCAACCATTGGGTGGAGATCGCCGTTTGGGGGACTGCCGTCAGTAGTACGACCTATGTCGGCAACCACTTCGAGTGGACCGGCAGCACCAGCACGATGGTGAAGTACTACTACGCCGACAGCCAGCGCGTGGCGATGCGTCAAGGCAGCAGCACACTGTACTTCTTGTTAGGCGACCACCTGGGATCAACGTCGATCACCGCGAACAGCAGCGGTAGCAAAGTGGCGGAGTTGCGCTATCATCCGTGGGGTGGAACGCGCTACACCGACGGCACCACACCCACCACGCGGCGCTTCACCGGGCAAATCGAAGATGCGGCCATCGGCTTGTACTTTTACAACGCCCGCTCCTACGACCCTTCGCTTGGCCGCTTCATCCAGGCGGATACGATGGTCCCCAGCCCGGTGAATCCACAAACGTTGAACCGCTATGCCTACACGCTTAATAATCCTGTCAAATACACAGACCCCAGTGGGCATTGTATATTTGGTGTTGATACCGCTATATGTATTGCCGCTGTAGTGGGTGGGGCTGTAAATCTAGCGGTTGATTATCTAATCACAACACAGGTTATGCACGAAGAATATAGCTTCGGCAGAGGCGTGGTTGCATTTGGTACCGGAGCTGTCGGCACTTTAATAGGCGGGGCTGTGATACCAAAAGTCGCCCAGAGTGTAGGAGCTGCTGTAGCTCTGAAAGTCGCAGCTTCAACTGCCAGTGAAACGGCAGGTATACTGGCTGGCGCCGCAACTCAGGTAGGAACCGACATGGCACTGTCCGGCATATCGAACATTGCGTTCAACTCCGCTCAAAGGATTGGACAGAAATGGGTAGACGGTGGGCAGATCTCAGGACAAATGGTTGTTGACGATTTGAGGCAGAATGCCAATACTGATTTTGTCTGGGGAGCGGGATCATCTTTTATAGGGCAGACCACACAATTCCTCAGTGATGCTTATCTACCAAATCCAAACAAGGGTGGTGACATAATCCTCGCACCGGGACGACATGGTTTGTCACCAACTGCTGTACCATTTAGCGGTGGATTAACGCGTAATGGTCAACGTGCTCTTGCTATCCGTAGTGGATACCAGATGCTTACTCAGGTCCTGTCGGATACTTCAACACTCGAGTTGATGGATACGATTCTACCAAGCGGCCGTCCAGCAGGTAGTCCCTTACCCTATTGAGGTGGCTTACGAAATGAACGACAGAAAGCGAATAGAAGCAATTGCGTACATTTTGGCTCTTCTGATTGGTATGCTAATCTGTATCGCGGCTCCTTTAGCACACACGTGGTTCTTCAATGAATATGAACGTAGACGGGTTTTGATGCAAATTTTAGGATTATTCATTATGTGCTTGGTAGGTCCCGTTCCACTTCTATTGTATGCCTTAATTACGGGAAAACTCGGCAAGGGAAACCGCAAATGATTGAAGTGCATCCATAAAACGAGCTCGTTTAGCCCGTTTCTACCAACAACAGCGGCAGCAAAGTCGCGGAATTGCGCTATCATCCGTGGGGTGGAACGCACTTCACCTCCGGGGCCACGCCCACCACGCGGCGCTTCACCGGGCAAATCGAGGACGCGGCCATCGGCTTGTACTTTTACAACGCCCGCTCCTACGACCCTTCGCTTGGCCGCTTCATCAGCCCAGATTCGATAATCCCTTCGCCGCAAAACCCTCAGGCGCTCAACAGGTACAGCTATGTTTTGAATTCGCCACTCAGGTATGTGGATCCCAGCGGACATATTCCCGAAGTAATTTACAATGAAACTTTGGGTTACTATGTCGTCAAACTTGATATACAAATATACGGTCCTGGGGCTTCAGCATCATTAGCAGAAGAATGGCAAAAGCATCTGAATGATGTGTGGAATAATGGAGAGACCCAATTTGAAGGTCGGCCTGTCACTTTTGATATAACAGTAACTTACAAGGACCCTGAGTTTTCAGGTTGGGGAAAGTTCATCAATTGGCTCGGGTTTGAAGGGTATGTGAGACCCCAAAGCGGAGATACCCCGAATCTGATATTTGTAGATGAAGGTATACCACAGTATGAACCTCCAAAGGTCCGCCCTCACTCCGAAAACCAAGAATATGACTGGGGGCGTTGGTATTCGAAAATGGGGAACGGGTACGCCCTTCATGAGTCTGTACACCTCATGGGAATATATGATGACCGCTATGATAATCATAACGCTGCTTATCCCGAGTATTACGGCTACATTTCAGCAGATGCTTTGGGGACCAATGTCACCAAGCCATGTGCTGGAGAAGTTCACGAAATCATTAGTTTAGCCATAGACCGAGGACAGTTCAGTACAATAAAAACACAGTTACCTTCACCCTGAAGATTGGAGGGGAATTTTGATATGAAAAGATGCAAGGTCATAAAAAAGGCAGCCATGTTTCTAATGCTTTTGATAGTAGTTTCAGGTGTGTGGCTTTACTTTTGGATTTTTTATGCTCTCCCTTCACCCGAAGAGCTAAATGAATATCTTCTTACAACCGGTAACCACACCTCTGTCAAACTTGCGGATATACCAGAAGCTTTACAGTGGGCAACTATAGTTATGGAAGACAAGAGTTTTTACTCTCATAGTATGAACATAGACTTTTCGGATGTTTTGCATGCTGTCTGGACTAGTTTTGATTGTGCCATGCACAAATGTCTAAGAATGCGAGCAGCTACTATTCCTCAACAATTGGCAGTTAATTTAATGATTATTTCAAATCGAGACAGAGGAATCTCGTTGAGACAAGATTTGCGTGATTTGGCGCTAACGCTTAGGATTACTCGCCGTTATACATCTAGAGAAATCTTTGAATTTTATCTTAACTCAATTCCATACACTAATCAAATCTATGGTGTTGAAGCGGCGGCGCAATTCCACTTTGGCAAGCATGTCAGCGACCTAGATTTAGCTGAGTGTGCTATGCTACAGGCGATTAGACATCTAGCCGACTTCGATCCAGAAAAGCATCTGGAAATTGCACGACAACGGCAATCTATAGTGCTGGATCTAATGGTTGAAGAGGGGTATATTGACAAACAGGACGCTGCGAGCGCAGAACAACAAGCATTAACCTTTATACGATAGATAGACGAGAAGCCATAATGTGAGCTTACCCCATTTGTTAGACCACAAATGGGTTAGAATAAGTTAAAGTGCGGACAGCGGTAACCGCGTCAAATCCGTGCTGGACGGCGTGACCACCTACAACATCGGCAACCACTTCGACAGACGCGCCTCGCCGGAGCGCAGAGAGGCGCGCTGACGGATGGTCATCCACCGGCAGCCACGCACGGCGGCAGTGGTAAAATCGCGGAACCGCGCCATCATCCGTGGGGTGG
>DAOSNS010000064.1:0-12623 GCA_035373625.1 Anaerolineae bacterium
GCCATCGAGCGCCCGTCCGTTGCGAATCACATACCCATAGGCGCAACAGGCCGGCGGTGTGGTACCCCCGCAGTCACGCGGCAGGGGCACCAGGTCGTGCGGCGCAGCCGGAATCCTGACGGGCGTCTCGGGTCCCACTGCGACTTTAAGCGGCCGGGCAGCGCTGGGCGCCGCCGTCCACCCTATGCCCGCCAGGAGAAGGGAGAATGTCAGCAGCAGATTGAATAAACGAATGAATTGCGGTCTCATAGTCAACTCCTCTGTGCGTGTGTGTTTTATTAACTCAACGTCGGAAAAGGGGATTTTCCGACACGCAAAAGACCCTAAAGGTCTGCAAGACCTTTAGGGTCTCTGGCGAACGAGTATCGTCGTCGAAGAGCAGGCCACTGTTACGGTAACTGCAGTTGGAGGCTAGCTGGTTTGCAATTTGGGTAATGAAAACGAAATTGTCTTTCTTCGGGCACAGGAAATGCAATCCATCCGGTCTGCTGGTCTTTGCTTTTAAATGAATGTGCCCGCATAAAAATCCCCCCCATTTCTATCGGATAAATCTTTTTACCATTGCTCAATGTTATGTAAATGTTAGGATTGCCTTCATCTGAATGCCAGCTTTTTGTTTGATCGGATGAATTTTTAACTGTGAAGTACAATTTCATGATGTCTTGCTTTACTTCAATGTCTGTTACAATTAACTCATATGCACCTGCGTGAATTAACTTGGGAAGCTCGTCGCTTGAAGAAGCAGGCGTTGCCCGGTTTAAGGGAGTAGACGTTACCTTACTCGCTGGGGTAAGTGTCGCCTTATTAGCTAGAGGTATGGAAATACGCAAACCCTCAGAATGAGGATAATGAAGTACAAAATCGCCGGTGGGTGGTCGTTCAAATACAAGCCATCCTCTTGTTTCTTCTCCATCTTCCATCAAATAATCTACCAAGAAAATTCCCCCTACTTCTAACAAACGAGCTTTTTGTGCGTTTGAGTGGGATAGATAGATTTGAGAGCTATTCATCTTGGATCCCCAGTGAACTCCGCGCAAAACCATCGCATCACGTGGTACTATGTTTTTTAACACAACGTTGAATTTTAGAGCATTGCCTGAATCTTCTATTGTGGTAACCGTCAACTTTATAATGTCGAACCTTTCCTGGTCATCACGCGCAATTAGACTTCGATTGACTGCATACTGTGCTATCGGTTTGGGGAAGGTGGATAGAGGTATTTCCCATTTGTTATCATGTGTACTATCGGGCAAAATAACTTCCACGATGATTTTCGAAGCATCCCACTCGGGTACGCCCACCACACGAAAGGCAAAGGTAGTTCTTTGACCGCGTGCGACCTTGTCAAGTTTTAAACCTTTTATCTTGTTGTCATAACAGGTCGGTTCGGAAGCTCCCTGCTTCCACGATACATCAGAGAAAACCCGACCTTTATCATCGCTTATTTTTATATCGTCACCGGTCAAATTGATTGCCAGATCCTTGTTAGTATTATTGACGAAAGACAATTCAAATTCAAGGAACCCATAACAAACTGGAGATAAGACTGCGTCTGTAAAAAGCACCTCAACCCTGTCTTTGGATGCAGACTCCACAGTAATTCCTTTTGGAAATAAAGCTGTGTAGGTCACTATTCCCGCACAAGCAAATAACACAATAACAATTGACGTCACATACCCCCATTTAGTGCGATCTATGTTTTTGAAAACACGATAATTCCCGATAGCGGCGCCCACCATAGCCATAAAAATGGCCATGACCACAATTGGCACTCCGCTGGCTTTGAGTGAGGACAATAGAAACGAGAATAATTTATATTCACCGTACAGTAATATGAACACGGCTAAAATCAGTAACAGCCACCCATTCAAGTCGTCCATAAGTTCCTCCACCCGGAGAAGAGCATTTGCGATCTGAACGTTTATCACCAACGCTGTCGTTTTCTTTACCTAGAAAGTGAGGTAATAAGAGAATATAAGGCAATAACCGTTACTAAGACAAGCCCAATACTTACCTGGTTTACATATTCGAAAGCAACCAAAAGAAAAATAAAGCTTATGATTCCAAATACCAGAGCAAATCCCACAACTGATCCTAACCATCTGATATAAGGGAAACTAACCGAACAAGTGACAGGTATACTTACTGGCTGGACATTTATCCCTTGAATCGGTTCAATAGTGAGTGTGGCCTGGCTGGGTCCAGGGCGTAGCCTGGTTCCGTCAACGGTCACCTCGATATCAGCGCAAGCCCCACGCTTTGGAGGTATTGAGAATCTATTAGATGCTTTTGGATTGTAAGAAACTCGAAACTCGAGCCAATCAACCGACGGCGTTACTTTTATCCCGGCGCTGATATATCCTCGACCGGCCCCATTTTTAACTGTCAATCGTAATGTCTTTCGACTGTTTTTTTCCACCCTACCAAAAGCAAGTTTTTTGGGAGATACAGCCAGCCGCGGGGGAGATAAGGTCACTCCTACTTCTGCAGCAAGTCGTTGAGTAAAAACTTCAAGTCCGGCATCGTGGTCGTTTGGGTAATTTTTAACGACATCTTGGGCTATCATTGCCAACTTGACCTGCCCTTGTCCATTGAACCATTCCTTAAATGCATTCAGACCATATAAACACTCGCGACTGATATCCCAATTGACATCAATCATTTTTACTAAATCTTGAGGGTTATTTGCTTGCTGCTTCCCGTCTGGGAAGATAAACGAGTTTCCGCCAGTACTAATCACAACCACACCTTGCACAACAGGGACTGGCTCTGGGGGCCGCTGTAATGGCGGCAAGCGTTCCTGGATCGGAAATTTTTTTCCCCGTTTGCACCAGGGACACTCTTTGAGGTGATTGGAGTACCAATGCAGATGATTTTTCTTGCATTGCACCAGGGCATTCTCGGCCTTATTTAAAGCCTCAACCCATTCGAGTGCTGTAGGACGCGCCGATGGGTTTTTGTGCCCATCTACAAAACAGCGCAAAAACAGTTGTTGCAGATCAGGATAAAGCATGGTAAAGTCAGGCGCTCCAGGCGGGGGGACAAAGTCACGATTATTGCTATAGGGAAAAATACCACGTTTGATGCAATCCAGAAAGAGATTCCCCCCTATAACCGAATATGTTGGGTCTTTAGGCGCGCCGGTAAATGGGTGAAAACCTTCCATGAGCAATTGAAAAACCATTACGGCTAATCCAAAGGCGTCATGGTAAGGATTGCGATCTATAGAATCTAGCTGTACCCCCTGTAACTCCGGAGGGGTATATTCCGGCACACCGACCGGACAACGATATACCGCTCCATTCGCATCACGCACCTGGAAGGAATCAGTATCTACCAATGTTACCAGTGCCTCTACCGTAACCAGCACATTCTTTTGGTTGACATCACTCATCACATAACCACGTGCGTGCAATGCCTGGAGAGCAATGGCAAGATTTTTGGCGGTACGATGCAAGTATTGCCAGCTAAACTCAGGATATTTTTGTACTCGCAGTTGAGGATTGAATACTTCGTAAATGTTTGGACTCTGGCGGATGCGTGGCATGACATAGCCCACAAATCGTCTTTGCTCATCATAAAGCAAATCCGTAGGCCAGGCAATTGAGACATGCGGTGGAGAAAGACGCCGCGTGTCATCCTGGGGAGGATTTGCTACCATAGCTTGCAATTTACGCTCTCGCTCAGGAGTACGCTTGGATGGTTCATAAACCTTAGCAACTAATTCGGGTTGACCGACGATTTCGTGTACTGCACCTTCGCCGCCTTTACCTAATTCTCGCCCAAGCGCGACAGATTTTTGATTTGTAGTAGTGTAAACGTTCATATCAGTCTCCATCTGGATCAGTTTTTTGCTGCACAGGTTCGATGACTGTGTGCAGTGACCCGTCCCAGTAAGCAAAACCTTTCCCAACAACAACCAACGTTTTATCATCGTCTGTTCTGGCGCAAACACGTTCTGAACCCAGGAACTCTGCCAGTTGGCGCGAAGCTTCAGCGGAATCAAGTGTTTGGGTAATAACTTCAAAAAAAGGCGCAAAGAATGGCGCAAAAGGGGTGCCCGCTGCTAAATTTAGAGACAGGTTCTGCAACCCATCGGTTAGTAAGGCTACCGCTTTGACGGGTGATTGAAAGACTGAAAAATGCGCAAGGGTCAGCGCATCCGGCGCGGTCAGCGGTATAGTTTCGTTGGCATACTCACCCCGTTGTGGAGAGCTGACCAGGCTCAATGTGTCATCAGCGAATAAAGCAACAACCGCTCCATCGCCAATATGTCCTACTGCTAACCAATCCTGGGTTACCACTGTCACTATGAGCGTTGTGCCATAATCACGTAGTGGCAATGCATCACTCAAGGCGGTTTGCTCCAGGGCTTGACGGACATAAGCAAAGACCTCCCGCATAGTTTTTATCCAACCATCGGCATCGGAAGGCAAAGCATTGACAAGAGACTTTGCCAGCGTATCCATAGCCACCTCTACAACTTGCTTTGCGGCTTCGGCGGCTTTGCTTGCGGATCCCAACCCATCTGCTACCGCTGCAATAGCACAGTGACCTAAAATACGGTGGCCGTGAGCATCCTGGCAAGGAATGCCAGCACGGATATGGCTTGTGCCCTGCACCGATGCGCCAATTGCCTGCCACACCATAACTAGTACTCGGTCCCGCCCCATCCCAATGGCGATTCAAGTGAAACGTTCTCGCCCGGCTTGGAACGCGAAACGCTGCAAAGGCTTGTAGACAGCCAGACAAACATTTCTCTAAAATTCAGTCCTTTTAATTTAAGCGGTTGTCGTGGTGAGATTCTTTCCAAAATACTCATATCAGCTCCTTCTACGCCCACACAGAAAAAGGCAACCTTTTTGTTTTTCTCTGCTTCTTGTACTCGTTTGGCTGCCGTTTGCCACACCTCACCATCTGTAGGCGCTCCATCGGTGATCAGAAAGGCCCACGGGCGATAGTAAGTAATACCATGCTGTTTGTAAATCTGTTTACGTTCTTGAATTTTATCCAAAGCTAGATTAATAGCTGTTCCCATTGGCGTGTCGCCCGTCGTTTCCAATACAGGGGGCGTGAAATTACTTGCGGTCACGAAATCTTGCTTAACTTCAACCGGACCGAACGTGATAATAGCCACTTCAACACGTAACATTGCCAGTTCATCTTTTGACAAGGCTTCTTTGAACGTCTGTAACCCTGCATTGAGTTCGGCTATGGGAGCTCCGCTCATTGAACCAGACGTATCAAGTAATAACACACAGGGGCAACGCGGTTCAGGATTTTGTGCGAATTCTACTCCAGAAAAATCTATGTTCATGTTAACATCTCCTTTCTTGGAAAGTTTGATTTTTAATTTAGAGAAGCCCTGGTAAGTCTTTCCTAAAAAATTCTGTTTACAGTTGTATCAAATTCAAGCCGTCATTTTGCTCTCCTAAATGTTATCGTCTGTATGATTGTTTCCCTGGTTGACCAGGCGACCTAACGATTGTCAGAAGATTTCAGATAACGCCTGAACCATTCTACTGTTGGGTCTTGCCAATTCGCGGCTACTGTGGTCGTTGGCACTCCTTTGAACGGGAAACCATCACCCCCCTCAGCGATAAAACTGTTTGTGAGTACCGTATATGTTTTACTGTCTGTTATCGGTGATACGCGCTCCAGACCTACAACTATTGCCTTGCCAGAAGTCACTGCTTGGCGTAGTTTGTCGCCACTCACTTTGAGTATCACAAGACTATTGTCAAAAGGTAGCACACCTCTTACATCAACCTCATAAACCTTGCCTGCAGGCAAGCAGCCGCGGAAACCGCCTGCATTGGAAAGGGCGACATCCAAATTATACTTTGTAGCATACATCTCGTACCAACCATTTACAATTGCCTGTCCTGGATTTTCCAGAGGCTTATGAAGAGTGCCTATTGGTGGGTCTGAATAGAGCTGCTGGTACCATTTTCTGACTATGTCAGCAACTTGTTGCACTTTAGGATTATTAAACTTTTCAGTCATTAATTGGTCAATAGGTTTCTCAAAAGGATTATCAAAAAATGTATAATCACCATCAACGAAGCGATTGTCTTTAAATCGCAAATCAATTCTGATGTAACCGTTCCAAAACCCCCCTTCCTCAAGTATCTGGCTTTCGTGAAAGTTATACACCTTTTGAGATTCTGTGCCGGTGACAGGAAAGGCAAACCTTTTTTGATCGTGCCCACCTAAAAACAGAACAAACTTGTTCCGATTTCCTTTTACATTGCGAATTGCTTGTAAATCCGATGGGGAGACATGCCCGACAAGAATCAAGACGTCAACTTGTTCTTTTCGTTGAATATCCTCAACAGTTGTTTGAAGCGCTTTCTCGTAGTCCAACTTGCTCAGATCCAATATTGTTTCAGCAACGTGAAGTGATGTTACAGTTACAACATCTCTTGTCCCCAGTCCAACAACGCCTATCCGTAACCCTTGCTTTTCTATAATTTTGTAAGGTAATGCAAAATCCCCACCTGATTTGGGAACATAGTTTGCCGACAAAAGGGTTAATTTCGATTTGTCTCGCAGCCACGCTAAATTATTAGTCAACTTTCCATCTTGGAGCTCGAAATCCAGCTCATGGTTTCCAATTACTACAGCATCATACCCCATGGCTTGCATGACTTCTGCAACAGGCATACCTATTGGTTCATTTTCATATTTATGTGACGATATGGGGGCGCTGATAAAGATATCACCACCACTAAGAATCAAGCAATTTTCCTCCCCGCAACCTTCGCGCAATGACCACATTTGCATTAGAGGGATCACCCCTCCTGTGTTTACACAAGGTGAAGGCAGAAGGTAACCTTCTTCGTCATTTGTGTATAAAACTCTAAGTGTTATTTCGGGTTGTGGTGGGGGAAACAATGAAATAATTTGGTTAGCAAGCCAACCTAGCCCTAGCAAAATGAGCAAAACAACCAGTAAAGCACGCCCAATAGACGTAGAAAGTAACCATAGCATTACTCGAAGAAACAATTTTAGCAACCACCAAGTCACCTGAAAGGGCAGGATTGCTAATCTAAATGCTGTTACAAACATCCATATAAATATCGAATCATCGTTGTTGTTGCCCATAGTGTCTCCCCAAGCTATTGGTACTGATAAAGAGTTTGGTCTCAGGTCCGATTCTTTCTCCTGTAACCTAAAAACGCTATCCAGTTCCCTCCTGCCATCTCAAGGCGAACCTCAACCAGATGGTATGGGTAAATCACGATACATACGGACTCCCTTTATAAAATTGGAATTTTGAGCTCACTGCTCTTTATTACTCAACGCCCTTCAGGCCGGATTTCCGACACGAGTTTGGCCATCATTTCCACAAATCTGCCGGTCGCACGGCACATCGGTCTACCTGATGAGCAAGGGGATTTTCCGACACGCAAAAGACCCTAAAGGTCTACAAGACCTTTAGGGTCTCTAGCCGCCGATAAAGAGCAAACCGGCCCAATCCAAGGGATGCGCGCCGCGCGCAATCGCCTGCCGCTGCGCCGCGCACAACGCTGCCGCCGGCGAACGGACATCGTCGTCCCAATGCGCGTACAAGTCGGCCATCAGGCGCAACGCCGCTTCATCGGCCACCCGCCACAGGTTGACCAGTACCCCCGCCGCGCCCGCCGCCAGCAGCGCGCGCCCCATCCCCAACAGCCCGCCGCCCCGCGCCTGTCCGCGCCCGGTTTCGCACGCGCTCAAGACCACCGGCGGCCGCTGGGGCAACGTCATCTCGTAAAACTCGGTCACCGTCAACCGCGCGTCGGCCAGACGAATCCACGAAAAGAGCGGGTTGTCCGGCCGAAAGACGGCGTGGGTCGCCAGGTGGACCAGGTGACAGGCGCGCGTGGCGGCGTGTAGGCGCTCCAGCGTGGCCTCCTCTTCAAGCAACAGGGTGGTCTGCCAGCGGGCGCGCAGTGTTTCTGCCACCTGCTGCGCTTCGATCACCGCCAGGGGAAGCCGACCGGCGTCGGAGTGGCCGATGACGACTGCCTGACGCGGGCCCGGCCCGGGCAGAGGGGGCGCATCGAGCAAGGCGCCGGGCGCCGAAAGGTGCTGCACCTCGCAGCGCTCGACCAGATACCGCTTGCCATCGTAAAACGCCGCCAGCGGCATGTCGCGCCATTCGGGCGGCAGGACCACCCATAGACGCGCGCACGTTTGCAGATAGGCTTCCAGCGGCTGCAGGCACAGGTCGTAGAAACGCGCACCATAGTCGGGCGACTCGCCGCGCGCAAGGTGGGCGTGATCCGCATAGAAACGCCACGCCTTGAGCAGACGCCGGAGCGGGGCCAGCGGCCCCAGCGCGTGGAAATCGAGCCGGTCGCCCGTCACCAGCGCGGCGTGGAGGGTGTCATCCAGCGCGTACAGGTGCAGCAGGAGGTCCTGCGGCGACAGTCGCGCCTGGATGGAGGCTACAAACGCTTCTGCGGCGTCAGGGTCGGCAAGGTGGACTGCTCCATCGGCGGTTGTGTTGGCCGCAGGAGCCTCGAGCGCGCGGATGCGGCGCGCCAGGTCGGCAATTTCGGTTTCGAGGAGCTGCACTTGGCGCCACGACCCGGCAGCAGTGTCACGGGTGCTGTACCAGTGCCAGCGTTCCCGCAAGGCACGCAGCCGGCCACGCAGAGATTCGGCCTCCGGTGATGCCACACGCGCCTGCGCGGCCTGCTCCAGATGCACAAAAGGCGCGTTGCAGGCCAGATCGAGTGTGTAGAGCGTCTGAGCCGGCGTAGCCGCCTGCCGGCTGACGCGCACCGCCGCCGTGTAGAAGGCCAGTTTGTCATCCATAAAGCCCATCCGCGCCTCGTCCATCCCCAGCTCGGCGCGCACAAGCTCGACGATGCGGATGGCCTCACCGTACTCGCGCCAGGCGGTCTGAGCCTCGCCGGCGCTTTCGGCGATCTGCCCGAGGCAGGCGTGCGCCGCAGCCGTGGCTTCAGATAGCGCGCGGGCCTGGGCAATCTCCAGAGCGCGCCCGGCGTGTTGTCGCGCCTGGGCGAGATCCGGCTGCGGCAGTGCCAGCGCGCAACGGGCAGCCAGCAGCGCCAGGCGCGCGGCCTCGGCCGGCCAATCGGCTGGATCGAACGCCGTGCGCAAGCGCGCGAGCAATCGTTGCGCCGTCGCTACCTGCCCCCGCGCCAGCGCCAGCCCGGCGCGCTCCAGATCAACCAAAAGCATCCGCGTCCGCGCGCCCTCCTGGCCGAAAATCCGCCGCGCCTGGGCCAGCCGCCTGGCCGCCATCGCGTAACCGCGCTCTCCCAGGCGGCGATAGCCCGACGCCTCGGTGTGCAATGCCAGCGCATACTCCCAGCGCAACGTTTCCCGCCTGAAGGTGCGCGCGGCCCGCGCTGCCAGCGTAATGGTCTCCTGGAGCAGATTCAGGTTGCCGTAAATCAGAGCGCGGTACAGGTCCACCTCGGCCATATCCACCGCCACGGGGACGGCCGCGAACACGGCATAGGCCGCTTCCAGGTGACGCAGCGCCGGTTGATATTGCCCACGGCGATACGCCAGGATGCCCAGATTCAGCGCGGCGCGGGCGGCCTCCTGGGCCTTGCCGATCTGGGTCAATGTGGCCTGCGCGTTGTGCAGCAAGGCTTCGGCTTGCTCAAAGCGCGCCATCTCTTCCAGCACGTTGGCCAGGTTGATGTCCATACGCGCCATCTGGAACCGGTCGTCGAGCGCCTCAAAGATGGCCCGTCCCTGCTGATAAGCGGCCAGGGCGGCCGGCATATCGCCCAATTGGCGGTGGATCGAGCCGACATTCATCGCCAGCAATCCCAGGTACCGCCGGGCCTCCGCCTCGTGCGCCAGCGACTCGCACACGGCGCGGGCCTGTTCGGCCAGCGCAAGCGCGGCGCGATGTTCGCCCATATCGCGCAAGGCCACAACGCGGTTGACTTGCAGCGCAGCGACCTTGAGCGGCTGTTGCAGGGCGGCATAGATGGCCTCGGCCTGCCGGCAGCAATCCAGCATCTCCTGATAGCGGTAGAGGTGATAGAGCGCGCTGCTTTTGGCCCACAGCGCCAGGGCGCACGCTTCGGGGGAATTCATCGCTTGCGCTACGGCCTCGGCGGTTTCCGCCGTCCGCAACGCCTGTGGGGGGTTGTCGAACTTGTCTTCGTCTACGCAGAGTTTGAAAGCGGTCAGCGTCTCTAACGTCAGACCGGGCAGGAATTGGGCAAGCAGAGCGTCGAACTCGGATTGCCCATAATGCGCACAGAGCAATCGCACAAGGTCGTCAGAGTTCACGGCAAGTCGAAATTCTCGATGACGATGTATGTATCGGGAAACTCGATCTGGAGAGCATAATGGCCGGCGGGGACGTTTTCCAGCGCAAAATAGCCCATCTCGTCTACACAGTCACCGGCTATGCGCTCCGCCGCCTTGAGCAAACAGACTTTGCCCTGAGGCGTGACCGTTCCGCCGCGCATTACCTGGCCCTCGATCTGCCAGAGGCGTTCCCCCGCCACCGGTTCGGTCAGCGCCAGGATAATCTGATAGCCGTTGGCCCGGTAAACGCGCTCGCGCTTTTCGCCGCCGCGAAACGCCAGGGCCGGCCGCGGGGCAGGCGTCAGCAACGCCACCAGGACCTGTTTGCCGCTCTGTTTCAATTGCTCCACGAGCGACCATTCGCCGGGCTCCTGCGCCGCCCGCTTGAGCCGGGCCAATTCCTGGCGGCACTCGGCGCAGCCCTTCAGATGTTGGGCAACAGCGCGGCGCTCCTTTCCGTTCAGCAGGCCCGCCTGGTATTCCAGCAACTGATCAGGGGGAGGACAATCGGCGCGATACAGTGCTGCGGCAAACAGAGCCTCGACCTGCCGCAAAGCCGCCGCTTCGGCCGCGCAGGCCGGGCAGCGTTCGATGTGCGCGATGACCTCCGGTGTGGCGCTTCCGTCCAGATATGCCGCCAAATCGCCCTCGTGGATTTCATCGGGCGCTATACAATGCTCACTCATAACTTTGACCCTCCTCATATATACTCAACGCCCGATTTGACACTTTTCCGCCATTTATTGCTCGTCATAGTCTGAATTCAGGAGCGCGCGTTTTGCGCGTTTGCACACACGCTCTTTGATTCTGTTGACAACGGTCGTGGTGGGAAACTCGTGAGGATAGAGGCGCACAATCTCCGCCGGCGACAGTCCCCGTTCAAAGGACAACATGAGGATCAACTGCTCCTGAGGATCGGTCACACAGGTTCGTATCCACTCACGCACAGCCTCAAGTTGTTCTTCTGCGCAGATTTCATCCAGGAATGTTTCATCGCAAGGTGATGACGATACTTTATCCTGGGTAGCTCTCGCCCACTCGATGCGCCTTTGCTCGCGCGCTCCGCGGCGCGCGTGGTTAATGGCTGCAGCGGTGACACATTGGCGCAGGTAGCCCAGCACCCCGCCGATATGCTCAAAATGCTCAGACAGTCGGATATCTCGTTGGGCCCAAGTTTTCAAGAACTTTGATATCGCCTCGCCAACAATGTCCTCGGCTTCCTGCACCGTCAGATCAGACATCCGGGCGTGCGCCCACTTGAGCAGCAAGGGGCCGTACTGCTGCTGGATGGCAGTCCATGCTTCGTCGCAACGTTCTTCTATGGCGCGTCGGAACAACTCATAGCAATAGCCGTTTTCCTCCGCGCTTGAGCGGCGCTGTTCTTCCCGGCAGCGGCGCACGATCTCATCCAGCGCCGCTTGAGCTAACGGATGCTCGGACATTCCAACCCTACCTCCCGACGATATGCGGTTGCCTCTGCATAATTTTATATCGGCTTTTGGGGTTTAGCAATTACAGTAGCCCGCCTTGCGTCCCTTGTCAGACTTGTCAGAAACGAGTAAAATACAGGTGACCGGGGATTAGTACCTTATTGCAAAATCATTGCTTTTTCGACAAACATTTTCAAAGGGGCGCGAAAAAACTAGTGTCCTTCGTGTTCTTTGTGGATAACAACCTGTTTGGTTCCGGCTTGTCCGGGTTAGGGAGTGGGGATCGGGAAGCAAAATGTGATCGCTGACAGCTGATAGCTGACAGCTGACAGCTGACAGCTGATCGCTGAGGAGGGCCTATGCCAGGTGTGAAACGGATTCCCTACGGCATCGCCGACTATCGGCGGATGAAGTTGGACAATATGTACTATGTGGACAAGACGCGCTTTATCCCGCTGATCGAAGCCGCGCCGTACTACCTGTTCCTCATCCGCCCGCGCCGGTTTGGCAAGTCGCTGTGGCTGTCGTTGCTCCAGCACTACTACGACATCAATGCCCAAGATGAGTTTGAGGCGCTTTTTGGCGACACCTGGATCGGGGCCAACCCCACGCCGGACCGCAACAGCTATCTGGTGATGACGTTCAATTTCGCCGCTGTAAGCCCGGATCTCAACGAGGTACGTCAATCCTTTGAGGCTAATGGCGAAACGGTCATCCGCGATTTCCTGGCCCGGTATGAGCGGTATTTCTCGCCACAGGAGCAGGGGCAAATTATGGATTTCCCCACCGTGGCCGATCGGCTGCGGGAACTGTTTGCCCAGACAACGCGCAAAGGTCTGCGCATTTATCTGCTGATAGACGAATACGACAACTTTGCCAACACCATCCTCACGACGGCGG
>DAOSNS010000065.1:0-11444 GCA_035373625.1 Anaerolineae bacterium
TTGTTTGCGGATCTGCGCGTGGCGGACGTCCGCGACGGGATGGACTGGCTGATGCAACACCATCAAGGCTCGATGACGCCCGACATTCGCCCGCTGTGGCGCACGCGCGCGGTGGGCATCGCCCGCACGGCGCGCTATCTGCCCTACAAGGGCACCATCCCCACAATGACGCCGGAGGAATACACGCAATGGTCGGGCTGGTACTACAACAACGTTTGTACCTACCCCTGGATTGACGCCATCGAGGAAGGCGATTTTTGCGTCATTGATCAGAGCGGTGTCAACGCCGGGCTGATGGGGTCGAACAACACGATGGACGGCGTTCTCAAGGGCGCGGTGGGCTACGTGAGCAACGGCGGCGTCCGCGACACCGATGAGATCATCCTGCAAAAGATCCCCTTCTGGTCGAAGATGGTCTCGCAAGGGATGGTACAGGGCCGCCTGCAATTCGACGCCTACGACATCCCTGTGGTGGTCGGCGGCGTGCTCGTCCATCCGGGCGACATCGTCGTGGCCGATGGCGACGGCGTCATCGTTGTCCCGCAGGCCATCGCCAAAGAGGTCTCCATCTACGCGCACCAGGAATTGCGCAACGACAAGATTTCGCGGCGGAAGAAGTACGAGGCGCTCGGGCTGGAGCTGGATGAAACCGTTTTGCTCAATGAGTAGACAGGGCTTTCCTCCGTCTACCGTCTACAGTCTACCGAGAGAGAATACCTTTGACAACAATGCTCCCTTCAAACTACCGCCGCAATTTCCGGTGCCTGGTGACGGACTTCGCCGCTTTTGGCATCGCCATGGCCTTCTTCAGTCCGAGTACGGTCATCCCCAGCTTTCTGACCGAACTCGGCGCCTCGAACGCCACGATCGGCCTGATGTCAACGCTACAACGGGCGTGCTGGCTGCTACCACAACTGATCATAGCGCGGTATATGGCGAACAAACCGTACAAGAAACCCGCCATCCTATGGGCCGCCGGCAGCGGGCGATCGTTGCTCCTATTCTTAGCCGGGCTGGTTTGGGCCACGGGCGCGCGTCCGCCGAAGCTGATCACCGTCCTTGTGGCCATCCTTGTGTCGGCTTTCTGGATCGGAGATGGCCTGAGCAGCCTGTCCTGGTTCGATCTGTTCAGCAAAGTTATCCCTGCAAACCGGCGTGGGCGCCTGATCAGCACCGGACAAGTGCTCTCCGGCCTTTTCAGCTTCCTGGCCGGTTTTGCCGTCGAGTGGATTCTGAGCGACCGCGGTTTACCCTACCCAAGCAACTTCGCTTTGCTCTTTTTGATTGCCTTTGGGCTGTTGGCCGTTTCGTTTATCGCCATCTCTCTCATCATCGAACCCCCCGGCGTTACAGAAGGAGCCACACCCAGTTGGCGCGAGTATCTGCCCCAACTGTGGCGCATCCTCAAAACGGATCACACCTTCCGCAACTACACCATCGCGCGGCAGTTGTTCAACCTGAGCAACCTGGCCGGGCCATTCTACATGACTTACGCGCTGGATGTCCTTGCTCTACCGGCGCATGTTGCCGGACGCTATACCTCTATCGGCGTCGTAGGCGGCATTCTGGCGGCCCTCTTCTTTGGCTGGATCAACGAAAAACGCGGCACCAAGAGCACGTTACTCTATAGCATCGGCGTCACGGCGCTCATTCCGGCGCTGGCACTGGCGGTTCCTGGGCTGTTCGGCGGATCAGGACTGGGGTGGGCCTACGGGTTGGTGTTCTTTGCCAGCAACGCCTCGATGAGCAGCTTTATGCCCGGCTGGACAGCTTATGTGCTCGAACTCGCGCCGGAGGCCGAACGCCCGGCCTACGTTGGCCTGAACAACACCATCAACGGCATCTCCACGCTCTTTTCCACGCTGGGAGGGCTGATTTTGCAGTGGACAGGTAACAATTACGGCTTGCTCTTCGTCATCACCATCTTTGCTACACTCAGTGCCCTGCCGTTGAGCCTGCGGCTACGCGATCCACGTGAGCAGGCTGCTTTGTAAAATTCTCCCCTTGAATCCTGGCTGTTTTACGCTACTATAAAGGTATCCCTGGTCAACGAAGACCTCAGGAGGTACACGATGAGCGAGAGCCTGACGATACAAGCGAATACCGTTTTGACACTGCTGCGCCGCCTGCCGCCGCGCGAGCGGTTGCGCGTCATTGCGCAAGCCCTGCCAGAAGCCGAGCGCGAGTTGGAACCTTCCATTTCATCCACTACACCAGATGAGTGCGATGAGGCCACATTAACCACAGCCGAAACGGCGTGGGAATATGATTTGTTGGAGAGAGGACTGCTCTCAGAGATTCCCAGACCGCTTTCGCCTTCAGAATATCCTTTACCAGAGCCAATTACAGTTCAGGGTACCCCTCTTTCACAACACATCATTGCCGAGCGCCGCTAAATGACTACATACTACCTTGACACCAGCGCGCTAGTTAAGGGCTACGCTCAGGAAACCGGCTCAAACTGGATGCGGAATTTGCTCCATACGCCACAAACGCATATCTTCTTTACTGTGCGTCTAGCCGGCCCTGAAATGATTGCTGCCCTATATCGAAAAGTCCATACCCGCGAGCTTTCACGTTCAATCGCCGCCCGGTTAGCGCAAGACTTCAAAACAGACTGGAAACGGCGGTATCGCATTCTTGAGATTGACGCGGAAATTAGCAATCGCGCAATGGAGTTGGCCGAAAAACACGGCCTGCGCGGCTATGACGCCGTGCATCTGGCAGCGGCGCAGCTACTCCACGAATCACGGCGCGCGGCTCACCTACCCGATATGATCTTTCTGGCTGCGGACGACGATTTGTTGCAAGCCGCCAATACAGAAGGTCTTCGCACGGATAACCCAAATCACTATGCATAACTGACTTTCTGGGAAACTGTTGAGGTTCCTCAAAGGTCACTTAAGAAAAAGGCATAGGATGATCATCACAGTAACCCCCAACCCCGTACTGGACCACACGCTAACCGTGCCGAAGATCGCCTTCGATACGGTGACGCGAGCGACAGCAGTCCGCGACGATTGGGGCGGGAAGGGCTTCAACGTCTCGCGCGTACTGCTGGCGCTTGGCGTGGAAAGCACGGCGCTCGGTTTCGTCGGCGGCGCGACGGGACAGCGGCTGGCGGCGGGGCTGGCTGCGCTCGGCATCCCCACCGACTTCGTAACCATCGCCGGAGAGACGCGCACAAACATCGTCATCGCCGAGGCAGATAGCGCGCGCTACGTCAAGGTGAACGAGGCGGGGCCGACCATCCAACCGGAGGAGATCGCGCAGTTCCTGAACAAGGTCCGGCAGCGTGCCACACCCGGCGATACGTGGGCGCTCTGCGGCAGCCTGCCGCCCGGCGTCCCCGACGATTTCTACGCGCAGCTCATCGAGATTTTGCAACCGCGCGGCGTCCGCGTGCTGCTGGACACGAGCGGCGCGGCGCTGCGTCTGGGCGTGGAAGCGCGCCCGTTCCTCGTCAAGCCAAACACGGAAGAAGCGGCGGCGTTTGTTGGACAGCCTGTGGAAACTCGCGCGGATGCATTCCGCGCCGCGCACGCCTTCCTGGAACACGGCATCGCGCAGGTTGCGCTCTCGCTCGGCGCAGAAGGGTTGTTGCTGGCGACGCGCGACGCCGCGGTGTTCGCCGTCCCGCCAGAGGTTCCCGTGCGCAACGTCACCGGTGCGGGCGATGCGCTGCTCGCAGGCCTGGCCTACGCGCTCGAACGCAACATGCCCCTCGTCGAGCAAGCCCGCTGGGGTGTCGCTTCCGGGACGGCCTCGGCGATGCATGAGGGTATCGGGGTTGTCACGCGCGAGAGCGTTGAGCAAGTGTATACACAGACAACCGTCAAATATGATGCGTGATGCGTGAGATGTGACACGTGATGGGTGAAAGGCCAATCACACATCACGCCATCACCCATAACTCGACCAAAGGAGGAGAACAATGTCCAAAAAGATTCGTTGGGGGATTTTATCCACGGCGCGGATCAACCGCTCGCTGATTCCGCCGATTCGCCAATCGGAGCGCAGTGAGTTGGCCGCCGTCGCCAGCCGCAATCTGGACAAGGCGCAGGCTTACGCCAAAGAATGGGACATCGCTGCGGCGTATGGTAGCTATGAGGCGCTGCTCGCCGATCCCGATATAGACGCCGTCTACATTTCACTGCCCAACACGCTGCACTGCGAGTGGACGGTGAAGGCCGCCGAAGCCGGAAAGCACGTCCTGTGCGAGAAGCCACTCGTGCCCACGCTCGCCGAACTTGATCAGATCGAGGCAGCCGCGAAAGCGAACAATGTCACCGTGTTCGAGGCGTTCATGTACCTGCACCATCCGCAGACGCGCACGGTGCAAAAACTGGTACGCGAGGGCAAGGTGGGCCAGGTACAACTCATCACCAGTTGGTTCAGCTTCTACCTGCCGCCGGAACAATCAAGCAACATCCGCCTGAACCCGGAACTGGCGGGCGGGTCGCTGTGGGACGTGGGCGTCTATCCCAACAGCATGGTTATTGCCATACTCGGCGCAGCGCCCGTCGAGGTGTGGGCGCAGCAGACCATCGGCGAAACCGGCGTGGAGGTCACACTGCTCGGTCAGATGCGGTTTGCGGGCGGACCTGTGGCGCAGATCGCGTCCAGCTTCCGTATGCCGTTTCGCTGGGGGACGGAAATCATCGGCGACGCGGGCATCCTCACCATTCACAGCCCGTGGAAGCCCGGCGCGGACGGCAAAGCAACGCACGTCACCTTCACGCCACGCGATGGTGATCCGGAAGTCATCACCTTCCCCGCCGTTAATCCCTATCTGTGCGAAGTCCGGGCCATGGAAGCCTGCATCCTCGACAATGCTGCACCTGTCGTCCCGTTGAGCATGAGCCGCGATTTCTTGCGGAGTGTGCTGGCGCTGTATAGGTCGGCGGAATCAGGAAAACCGGTGATGCTGTAACGCCAACCGTCTGAGTACGATATGATCAACACTGTTGGAAAAAAGGCATTAATCCGGTGCGGTGTAAAAAGTTCCGAAAAACGCGGTATACTTGTAATAGAGGTGAGAAATGGAAACGATCACGATCACAATGCCGGATAACCGCGTAGGGCGGCTGAAAGAGATGGCTTCAGACTTCAATGTCACCCTTGAAGAACTCATACGCCTGAGCATCGAAAGTATGCTCTTGCAACCTGAATCAGCCTTTCAGCAAGCGATGGACTACGTTCTTGACAAGAACCGCGACCTCTATCAGCGGCTGGCATAATGCGCTATCTGACGCTCAACGAAGTCCTATTTTTGTACCGTCGCGTCATTCGGGAATCTGGTGGCGCTGCCGGCATACGCGATCTTGGGTTACTGGAGTCAGCGCTGGCACAACCACGCCAGACATTCGCCAGCGTCGAGCTTTACCCCTCAATAGCCGAGAAGGCCGCAGCATTAGGTTTTTCGCTCATCAAGAATCATCCTTTCATTGATGGCAACAAACGCATCGGGCATGCAGCTATGGAAGTGTTCCTTGTTCTGAATGGATACGAGCTTCAGGCTACTGCGGATGAACAAGAACAAATCATCTTGGATGTAGCGGCGGGACGGGTAAACCGCGATGCTTTCAATCGCTGGCTGACCGCCCATGTGGTGGAACTGATATGATCATCCGCCGCAAGTGCGTTTACAAGGGGCAAGATACAGGATGCACTACAAGACCCTGCATCTTGCTTCTTGTTTTATGCACACTTCACTGGAACGCCGTTCTGCGCCGCCGACGCCTTGATCGCGTCGTAGAGACGCGCCATGCGCAGCCCCACTTCCGGTGGGCTTGGATTGGGGAAGTCGCCGTTGCGGACGGCGAGAAACTGCTCCCACGCGCCGAGTGACGGTGGCAATGAAATTGGCGTCAGCGCATCCTCGCCCTGACGCTGCACTTCGAGGAACGCACCCCACGCGCCGGTGCGCAGAATCGCGTCCGTGCAGAAGACGCGGATGTCCGACGCGCACGAGCGCACCGTCTCCCCGCAGCCGTGCAATGTGACGAGCGCACCGGAGGCCAACCGCCCGATGACGACGGCGAGCGTCTCCACGGGGCGACCGTAGTTGTCGGTCCACGCCGCCACTTCGACGAACGCCTCGCCCGCCAGATCCGCCACGGTGTTGAGCAGATGCGCGCCTGTGTCGAACATAAAGCCGCCCCCGGCAATCTCCGGGACTTGCCGCCACTTGCCCGCCGTCCCCGGCCCCCAGCGCTGCCAGATCGTCCCGCTGATGCTGAGCAGTTTGCCCAACTCGCCGGAACGCAGCAGCCGGACCGCCTCGCGGATTTCCGGCGAGAGGCTGCCGTTGAACGCCACCACGAGTAGTTTTCCGGTGCGGTCGCGCGTCTCGATGAGGCTCAGCGCCTCGGCGGCGTTCATCACCATCGGCTTTTCAAGCAGCACATCCACTCCGGCTTCCAGGCACGCTTTGGCCTGATCGTGGTGGTAGGCGTGCGGCGTGATGATGAAGGCTGCGTCGAGATCGTAAGTCGCCAGCAGCTTGTCCAAATCCGGTTCGTTGGGCGGAACGGGTATATCGTTGAGCGTGAAAATCTCCGCCGTCGCCGCCAGCGCCTCCGGCGACGGTTCGCAGAGCGCGACGATCTCGGTGGTGTCACTTTGCCGCAGGATGTTGCGCAAGTGATGCCGCGCCATTCCGCCGCAGCCAATCATAGCCATACGGACTTTTTTCGTCATTGAAGACCTCCGTGTGTAAAATACACACCTGACGGGTTTCAAAAAACCTGTCAGGTGCGGGAAATCACATCCACAAAATACAATGGGTCGCGCCACAGCGCCGCCAGCGCCGCGTCCCACATCGCCGGAACGTCAATCAGGTAAACATCGGCGGCGAGGACGCGCCCACGATGCAGCTCCGATTCACCGAGTACGTCGGCGAGGCGGTCGTAGCGTTGATTGTAACCGCGAAAGCCATGGGTGCGATAAGGCTTGACCTCGGTCCGACCATCGGCATGAATCAAGGTATAAGTCAGCGGTCCGCCGAACAGATACGGCGGTTCTACAAGTTCCTCAATCGCATGGAACGAAGTATTGGGATGCAGACCACAGCCGAGCATCAACAGTTGTCCGCCCACGTCGCGCAGTTTGCGGAAGGGCGAGTGTGCGCCGCAAGGCGTGTCGTCCAGCAGATGATCGTCCAGCAGTTCCGCTGTCCGTGGGCCGACGGCACAAACGGAATGGGTGGGATGTACGCTGCGGCACGTTCCAGGGCGCAAACGGAAGTATTCGGGGATTGTCCCGACGTTAGACAGCGTATGACGCACGTCAAAGACAGGATGTGCCGGCGTGACGTGTTCGTAGCTGAGCGCGGGCATCAGGAGCGTACCTTCCGAGCCAAGCGCAGCGAGTAGCGCCTGGATCACAGTTTCAGGGCCGCCATCAACGTAGCCAAGCGCGCGGAGCGAACTGTGAACGAGCAGCACGCCGCCCTCACGCACGCCGAGCGCACACAAATCATCAGTCAGACGGCTAAATGTTTCATTCATTTGAGTTCCGTTAAACTCCGGTCAATCCGCTGAGAGCCGTGCAAACTCTTGCCAGCACCGATAGAGCGCGCGTGGAACGTGGAAGCAGCCCTTCCACTTGCCGCCTTTGAGCGGCAATAGCACGTCACCACGCCGGTTGAGATAGCCGTACCACTCGCCGTATGCGGGATCGGGGAAGCGGGCCCAGGCGTAGGCGTGAACTTTCTCGTACCACGCCCACACGTCGGCGCGACGGGTCTCCGCGTAGGCCATCGCCAGCGCGACGAGCGCCTCCAGATGCACCCACCAGAGCTTCTGATCCCACTCCAACTGCTGCGGCGGATGTCCCTGCGCGTCCATAAAGTAAAAGATGCCGCCGTACTCCGCATCCCACCCAAACTCCAGAATCCGCAGCATCGTCTCCGTTGCCTGCTCAACTAACGACTGACGACTAACGACTGAAGACTCCCGCCGCGCAATGTCAATGATGAACCACATCGCCTCCAGCCCGTGACCGGGGTTGAGCAGCCGCCCCTCGAAACTGTCCACGTGACTGCCGTCAGGCGCAACGTTCTCGAAAATCAGGCCGGTTTCGGCGTCGAGGAACACGTCCATTACCTCGTGAACGCAGGTGTCAATCGTGCGCGTCACCTCGTCGGGTGGGAGCAGCGCCTCCAGTTCGAGCGTGAGATTGCAGAGGATCATCGGCAGCGCGAAGCCCTTGAGCGGGCGCGCGCCGGGCACGAGCTTGTTGTACGGCCCTTTGGGATTGTCGCGGCGGCGCAGGATGTTGTGATACGTGCGCAACGCCAGGTCAGCGTCGGCTTGATCGCCGGTCGCCAGCGTCAGTTGCCCGAACGCCATCGCCGCGAAGCAGTCGGAGAAGATGTTGTAGGGCTGCACCAGCGGATTCCCGGCGCGGTCGAGGGCGAAGTACCAGTTGCCGGCGGCGTCCATGCCGTGGGCGCGCAAGAAGTCCGCGCCGTGGCGGGCGATATCCAACCACGCAGGGCGTTGCTCCAGCCGATTGTAGAGCGTCGCAAACGTCCACACCTGCCGCGCCTGTAGCCAGACAAATTTGTCGGTGTCAAAGACGCTGCCATCTCGGTCCAGGCAGGTAAAATAGCCGCCATGCTCGCGGTCAACAGAGTGTCGTTCCCAGAACGGGATCACATCCTCCAACAAAGCCGCGCGATATTGCTCTGCATAACGTTTTGCATCCATATTCCCTCCCCAAACCCCCACTTCTCCCCTTTCTATTGAGATGATGCTAACTACTCATTGAACGCTGAAAGCCAATGACTAAACGCCAACTGTTTGAAAAAGCTAACCGTTTTGCCGGTATGTAAATCCCACAAGAACAAGGTATACATATCCCCACCGTAACTTCTAAGGCTATAAACGGCATATGCGCCCATAGGGTGAACATCGAGGACGGTCGCCACCGACGGCAACGTGAGCGCACGCGTGATCTGGCCCGTCGCCAACGCGATCACGCGCATTTCTGTCTGCGGTTTGGCTTGCGGTTGGTAGGCGATGACGGCAATCTGCGCACCGCCCTGCGCGCTATCACGGCTCAACGCCGCACTCGCATGGATACTAGGATGCTGCCAGTCGCCCATTGGAATCTCAGCCATAGAACGGGCGTAAATTGTCGTCCCATACGCGGGATTGTCGGCCACTGTCAAGACCACAAACTTGTGCCCGGACGGATAGGGTTGCACAGCCACCGTCACGGCATCGGTCTGGCGGTAGAGCGCCATCGGTTCGCCGGAAGGCAAAGCGCCAACGATTTTGCCGCCGGGCAGGGACACATAGTCCAGCCCCGCGGCCTCGAAGCCAAAGCCCTCCATCTCCGTTTTGACGCTCACATAAGGCGCCAGTGGGTGTTTGTTGAGCGGCCCACACTGCACCCCAGGTAGTCGAATCTCCTTGACCTGAGCAGCATCAAACACATCCCGCGCGATCAGAAGCGTATAGGGATATTCCGCGTTCTCGCTCTCGCGCGTGGTGAAGCACATCCGTTGGTCGGCGTCATAGGTCGCAGGATCCGGGACGCCCCTTTTGCCGGTTTGCACATCCCATGCAATCAAAGCACCATTTTTCTGTCGGATAAGGGCCGTTCGCCCATCACGGGCGAGGCCGATAAATTGTCCTGCCATGTGAAAACGCAGGTGTAGAGGCGCCATGGTCCAGACCTTGACCTTACGCGCCATTGCGCCGATGAGCGCGTCGCCGCGCGGCGTGAAGAACACTGGCGGTCTATAATGTAGCTCTGCGTTGAACCCGCTCATAACGTGACCCCAAAATGCTCGCAATAGCGCCGGTACAAATGTCCCGCCTGCAAGTAACAGGAGTTGGGACTCATAAAATGGCTGAATTCGAACGTGATCGCCTTTTCAACACCTACCTGCGCGGCGGCCTGGAGCTTGAGCAGCAGCTTCTCCCACTTGATCGGCAGGAATTTGATCGGCATGTCGCGGTCGAAGGTCTCGCTGTTGGTCCAGCAGCGCAGGCCGTGACGGTCGGCCAGCTCCTTGTTGATCGCCAGATAGGTCGGCAGCTCATGGAAGTCCACGTGCCCGTCCTGGAACGCAACGATGTCTACCGCGCCGCTGATGCCGGCCATGATCTCGCCCCACTCGCGCGCGTGTTCTTCCGGCGTAATTCCTTGCGCCTTGCTCACATCCGCATCGAACGACCACACCGCCTTGGTGCCATCCATCCACGGAGAGATGAGCACCGGCAGATCGGCCAGGGATTTGCAGTGGCGGCCCATCTCCGCGTAGATTTCGATGATGCCCTTGACACGGCGGCTCACTTCCTGGGTGAGATACCAGCCCTTGAAGGCCGGCTTGTGGCCGTAGCGCGCCCAGACTTCATCCACCACGGCCTTGTTGAGGTCCACTTCCTTGCGATAATCCCCCTGATGCCAGTAGCGCCCGGAGTCATACGTGCCGAAGTAGAAGGCCATGCCGTGTTCCTCCGCCAGATCAAGGAACATCTCCACCAAATCCACCGGCGGGATAAAGCCCCCTTCGCGTGCGTGCAGCACGTCCGAGGGATACGTCATCCACTGCTTATGCCCGCTGCGGATGAGGATGACCGTGTCAATGCCAATCGCGCGCATCGCCGCAAAGTCGCGCGCCCACTCCCCCCGTCCCCAATTCTGGTGCGGGATGTCATGGCTGATTTCGTCGAGGAAAGTGCCTGTCAGTTTCATTTCTCTTTTCTCATCGCCAACTTTGTGAAAACATCCCGGAAAATCGGATCGCGGTTGACGTGATATACGGTACGGATGAAGTGCCGCCGGTTGTCGAAGCTCCACGTGTCCTGGTCGGTGACGATAGGACTGTGGACAAGCTGGCTCGGTGTCCAGGATTCGTCCAGCAGGTACGAAATCGCCGCGATGTCCCAGATCACCTTCGACCAACCGAAATGGTCGGCGTGGTAGCCCTTGACGGTCTCCGCCAGGTAGTCGCCGATCGCACCCTGCCCGGCGACGTAGCGTTCAATTTCGGGGATCGTAGTGTGCAGGTGCGAGACTACACCCATCACCGGAAGCTGCACTAACGGCACGCCGCAATCGAAGATCACGCGCGCCGCCTGCACGTCCTGCCACAGGTTGAACTCGTAGGTGTTGGGCCAGTGGAAGGCGTTACCGCCGAGCCACACCACAACGATGCGGCGGATGATCTCCGGCTTCAACAGAATGGCCGAGGCGACGTTGGTGATCGCGCCAATGGCGACGACGTACAAAGGATCGTCATCCACGCTGCACGCCATCGCTTTGGCGATGAGATCGCGGGCGGCGTCGCTCTCTACGGGATGCTCCCAGTCGGGCAGATAGCGGTCGGAGCCACGAAAGACGAAGCCTTCCGACGGCACATCCAACCGCTCCAGCAAGCGCAGAATCTCCTGGTAGCTCTTCTCCATCCCGTCGGCGGGGCCGGT
>DAOSNS010000066.1:0-10567 GCA_035373625.1 Anaerolineae bacterium
AATGATTTCCATGTCAGTACCTCTAAGGAGCTGGATAACCTATGCCATTTGGGTTTTGTAGTGCTGTCGAAGCGGGGTGTGGCCCACTTGGAGGAGGAGTCCAATCAACATACTGGTAATTTACCCTATCTGCGGTATTAACTGTCAAATTATCTATTGCGGTAATGAGCGACCAACCGGCTAAGGCTACCCCTAATGGCGGACATTCAAGAGATATACCGAACTTGGCTCCTATCCATACTGCCGCCCCATAACCTCCTGATATGATATAGGGAACATTATCGCCACCGAAAATTCGCAATTCTGGTTTACCGTAGCTTACTGTAATATACCGCCATTGTGTGAATACAGGTTTTCCTCCGGAATAATCGTACATAGGCTGGAAGTAGCTTCTGCGCCACTTTCCATCTGCCATTCGTCCAAAGGTTCCGCTTGTCGATTGGTAACCAAGCCATGACTTGTCTTCGACCAGTTGCATATTCTCATTATAAAGTGCGTAGGCTCCTTGACCTTGATATTCATGTAGCTGGCCTTCATTGAGAGTGAAAGAACCCTCTTTGTGCAAGAATTGGAACACTTTACCTGTGGCAGCTATTTTTAGTACGAACTTATCCTGCGCTTGATCAAGTATCCACATCCAATATGGATCTGCTTGCCATGCATCCCAGTACGATTGCCAATCCTTATAGTTATCCTGCAAGTATTTCTTGATTTCTTCAGGAGAATAGTGTCCTGTCGGATCCGTATACCTGAGCGGATTATTGAGAGCATACGCATACCGGTTGAGACTTTGCGGATTGGCCGGGCTGGGGACAATCGTATCCGCCTGGATGAAGCGGCCAAGCGAAGGGTCGTAGGAGCGGGCGTTGTAGTCGTACAATCCCAATCCGATCTCTTGCCGCTGACCTGTATAGCGGCGGTCGGTGGCGATGGCGCCGCTGCGCGTCTCGCCATACGGATAATAGCGCATTTCGCTCACTTTGCCGCCGCTGGCGTTCGTGCTCAAGGAGGCGCTGCCCAAGTGGTCGGCGTGGAGGTAGGTGAGGGTGGAGGTCGCGCCGTTTGGCCCGCAACGAATGGATGTGCTGTGAAAGTGCAGGTCAATCGCTGCGTCGGATGATAGCACAGCGCCGCGATTTTGCCACTGCCGCCGCGCGTGGATGCCGGTGGAGGGCCACCCGTCAGTGCGCCTGTCGAAGTGGACGCCGATGTCGCAGGTGGTCACGCCGTTCAGCACGGAGTTGACGCGGGTGCCGTCACTCATACTCTGACCCAGTTGTGGTCTACAAATGGGGGTAAGCTCAACGCAAAACGCATGGGTGTATTTCAACTTTGGGGAAAAGAGTAGATAATGGTCTCTATGCAACGGTGGAAAGCAGATATCGCCCTGGTGGTGGTGACGGCCATCTGGGGTTCAACATTCGTCGTCGTCAAAAACGCGCTTGACACGGTGGGGCCGCTGGTATTCGTGGCCGTGCGGTTCTGGGTGGCGGGTGGCGCGCTGGTGGGGCTGCTGCTGTTACAGCGCAAAATCGCGGCACGCCCCATTCCCATCCGCCGACGCGCGCTGCGGGATGGCGCGCTCACCGGCATCTTCCTCACCCTGGGATATGTTCCCCAAACCATCGGCCTGCAAACCACCGAAGCCGCCAAAGCCGCCTTCATCACCGGCTTGAGTGTCGTGCTTGTGCCGTTGTTTGCGGCGACGTTGCTGCGCCGTCCACCCACTCGCGCCGCAACCGTCGGGGTGTTGATGGCGACGGCGGGTCTGGGATTGCTGACATTGGATTTGCGGCAACGCCTCACCCTCGCGCCCGGTGACCTGTGGGTGCTGCTGTGCGCGGTCGGCTTTGCGGCACATATCACCAGCACGGCGCGCTTTGCCCCGCACCACGATGTGCTGCCGTTCACGACCGCACAACTACTCACCACGGCGGTGCTGGCGACGGCGGCGGCGCTGGGCTTTGAACGTCACGCGCTTTTGCCACCGGCGACGGCGCTGCCCGCCATCGTGTATATGGGATTGATCGCCACAGCGTTTGTTTTCGGCGTGCAGACGTGGGGGCAACGTCATACCACGCCCACGCACACGGCCTTGATCTTTGCCCTGGAGCCGGTTTTTGCGGCCCTGTTCGCCGTCGTCTTTGCCGGGGAAATCCTCGAAGCCCGCGAGTGGGCCGGTGGGGCGCTCATTTTGTTCGGGATGATCGTCGCCGAAGTGGGGAGCACGGCAACAACCAAATCTAAAAAATCTGTCAGCGGATTGAGCAGATAAGCAGATTGAACAGGCCCTGAAAATCCTGTCAAGAAGCGCGTCGGCGCAAGCCGTCCAGCAGAATCCGAACGCTGTTCTCGGCGACTCGTCCCCAATCCGCGCCTTTGGGATCGAGCAGCCCTTGCATGATCAACCCCACGCCCAGAGAAACAAGGGCTTGCGCCGCTGCGTCGGCGTCAACGGTCGGCGCGATGGAGCCTTCCGCGATTCCCTCCGCGATCATCGCGGCAAAAAGTGCTTGATAGTGACGATAATGCCCGATCGTAACCGCCCAGGCTTCAGGATCGCGGGCTGCCTGCATCCAGAACACCAAAAAGATCGGCAGTCGTCCCTTATCCAGCGTGAATACCTGATGCACCATCCCGGCAATTGTCTGCAAGGCTACCAGTACATTGGGAGCGTCCTGTCGCGCTCGCGCAATTTGCGTATCCAGCCCTTCAAGCCAACGGCTGAGCAATTCAAGAAATAGTGCCTGCTTGGTGGGGAAGTGATGGTAGAAAGCGCCTTTGCTCACACCGGCGCGCTGGCAGATGTCGGCAATGCTCGCGCCATCGTAACCCGAGATGGAAAAACACGCTTCCGCCGCTTTCAAAAGCTGTGCCCGTGTTGTCTCGCTGCGTTGTTGTGTGTGCATAAGACCTACGTTAACACACATTGGCAAGATTGTCAACGTAATTTGGTTTTCTTTGACTTCCTGACCATATACGTTTATACTTAAAGTGGACGGCAGAAGATTGAGTGAATTTACGGTTCCTTAAAGAAAGGAGAGTAACGATGACATTCCGCATGCGTTGGCCTACAGAATATGGAACAATCACCCAGGCATTTGGTGCAAATCCCCAAATCTACAGCAAATTCGGTCTGCCCGGACACGAAGGCATTGACTTTATGGCCCCACACGGCAGTGAAATTTACGCCGTTGCCGACGGTTTTGTGAGCGATGTGCGGCTTGACGGCAGCGCCGACCCCATCGGTAAACCGTATGGCAATCAAATCCGCATCCAGCACGACGACGGCTACGAAAGCATCTACGCCCATCTGGCGCAGGCCGTCGTCACACGAGGGCAGTTTGTGAAGGCCAAACAGCTCATCGGCCTGGCCGACAACACCGGCAACTCCGATGGATCGCACCTGCACCTGAGCCTGAAAAAGCAAGGGGCGACCGCCGCCGGTCTCACCAACTATCCCTACGACTTGATTGATCCTACGCCTTACCTGGAGCCGTTCTCCGGTGGCGGGGGAACGTCACCCCAACCGCCCGCGACGGCCACCATCAACGTCCAGGTGGATAGCCCCGATACGGGCTATCTCAACGTGCGCGCGGCACCTTATGTCGGCGCAGCCCTGGTTGATACGGTCGCGCACAATGCTATCCTCGGCGCGTTGGAAGATGCTGACGTGGCCCGCAGCAAGGTCGGCAAGACCGGGCAATGGCTGTGGGTACGCTTGCCTAACGGCAAGACCGGTTATGTGGCCGCCTGGTACCTCAAACTTCCGCCCCCCGCACCGCCCACAGAGCCGGCGACGGTTGTGTTCGTCGTCGTCGAAAGCCCCGGCGAGCCGCTCAAGCTGCGTCAGGGGCCGGGGGTGGGGTATCCACAACTGGCTCTGCTGCCACACGGGACGGTGCTTAAGACACTTGAAAAGGAAGCCATCGTCAAGCAGAAAGTGGGGCAGGTGAATCAGTGGCTTAACGTGCAGACCCCCGCAGGCGCTACCGGCTACGTGGCCGCCTGGTATGTCAAGTTGCAGGATACAGGCACACAACCCGTGATCCCCGCGCCGGTAGAGGGAACACCGACCAGCTACGTTGTCGTCGAAAGCCTTGAATTCGGCCTCAAAGTCCGCGAAGGACCGAGCACGGCGACCAGGCAAGTCTGGTGGGTGCCGCACAAGACGGTGTTGGAATCGCTGGAAGACCCGGCGACGACCGGCAGCAAGGTGGGGCAGATGGACAAGTGGATCAAAGTCCGTACCCCGGCGCGTTACGAAGGCTACGTCGCCGCGTGGTATGTCCGCCATCCCACCCAACCCGATGAGCGCCAGGCCGCCGGCGAAGCCAACGTGCCTCTCGGCGTCTCGCCGTACATTTTCGGCATCCATGCCGTGGACATTGTGGATGATCCCCAAACCAAGAATGTCATCCGCGCTCTGTACCAGGGTAAGGGGAAGAAGGGCTGGGTCCTGTTCACGCAACTGTGTGGTAAAACTGCGAACGCCATTCAGCCCAACGATGACATCCGCGCTTTCTTCTGGGAATGGGTCAGCCAGGGATACGGCGTTATCGTGCGGCTCAACTACGGCTACGAACCCGGCGGCACGCTGCCCGAATCGCGGTATTACGATGCCTTTGCCGACGCCGCCGCGCGTTGGGTGGAGCTGTTCCTCAAGCGCACCGACGTGCCTGCTGGCGATTACACCTGGACCATCCAGATCGGCAACGAGCAGAACAACCCACGCGAGCATCCCGGCGGCTTCGAGCATCCTACCGAGCACATCACACCGGAGCGTTATGCTGAAGCCTTCAACAAGGCGTATGCTAGAATCAAGGCTGTGCTGCCCAATGCCATCGTCTGCCCCGGCGCGATTGACCCCTACAACTACATGCCGTGGAAGGGGCAGAACGACGCACACTACCGTCCCCTGGATTACTACGAAACAATGCTGGCGAACATCGAGGCGCTTGACGGCATCATCCTGCACGCCTATACCCACGGACCCGACCTCAGTGCTGTCACCAGCCTCAAACGCTTCGGCGAGGGAACGGGGCCGCTGGGGGACCACTACTACGATTTCCAGATTTACCGGCTGTTCATGGAGCGCATCCCGGCAAAATGGCGTGATGTGCCGGTCTATATCACCGAGATGAACCACATTCACCGACCCGCCGGTGAGCATGATCAGGGTTGGGTGAACCAGAACACCGGTTGGGTGCGCGAGGTCTACAGGGAGATTGACCGCTGGAACAAGACGCCCTACGCGCAGCAGATCCGCTGTGGCCTGCTTTACCGCTGGATGGGCGATCAGTGGGCGATTGACAACAAACCCGGCGTCCTGGATGATTTCAAGATGGCGCTCAATAACGATTACCGCTGGCGTACTGCACAGGTCGGCGCCTTCGATTTTGCGCCGAGCGCGCCCAAAGCGCTGCAAGCTCAGAAAGCAGCCCCGCCGGAAGAACGGCAGTTGGTGCGTCCCGACGACCTCAAGCGCATCTGGGGCATCGGCGAGAAGACCGAAAAAGTGCTCAACGCAGCCGGCATCGTCATCTACGAGCAGTTGGCACGGCTCACGCCGGAGCGGTTGCGTGCGATCGTGAACGAAACCGGCCTGCAGGCGCGTTATCTTTCGACCTGGCCGGAACAGGCGCGCTTGCTCGTCAAGGGCAACGAGAAGGCACTCACCGAACTACAGATCAAACTGGGGAAGAAAATCGCGCAATAGCCGGCTTGCCCCATCCTTCTGCCCCTCCCTGGATTGCGGGGAGGGGCAGAACAAGTCGTGCTAAGGTTGAAACAGCCGTAGCGCAATGTAGGCTCTGCGGAAAGCCGTATCCGGGCGCAGCAGGCTGAAGAGCGCTTCGGGACGATCTGGCCCCCATATCACGCTCATGTTGAGGTTCCAGATGAAAAACGGCCCCACCCACGGACGCTCCAGTATCAGACGCGCCGCAGCGGTCAGATAATCGGCCTGTTCTTGCTCCGTCAGCCACATCGCGTAAGGGTAGGGGGCATCGGCGCCGAGATCGGCGGCGCGGATACCATCAATCGAAGGCCAGCCGAACTCCGTCGGCCAAAGTTGTGCATCCACGCCCGCGGCAAGCAGGATCGCGTGGTAGTCCTCCAGGGTATCCAGGAAAAAGAAGCTGGGGTGCTCATTCCAGGCCGTGCGTGTGTGGGTGGCATCCGCCGCGCGCTCCCAGGGTGGATTGCCGTAGCCGTAGGGGTGCACGCCGATCCCGTCTACCCACTGCGCCAGCCCCGCCTGCAGCGCTTCGCGCAGAAAACGGCGGTCATCAATGGCGATCACGCCGTCATCAATGCCGGTAACGCCCGGTCCGGCGCTGATGATGATCGCATGAGGATCGGCCTGGCGCACGGCCTGGCTTCCCGCTGCCGTCAAGGCCACAAACGCTCGTGGGTCAAGGGGTTCACCGTACCATTCGCGTTGCAAATTCGGCTCGTTCCACAGCTCATAGGCCGTCACGCGCCCGGCGTAGCGTGAGGCCAGGACACCCATGAAGCGTCCGAACTCCGCCGGATCGTGCGGAGGGCCGTTATACCCCGCCGCCGACCGCAACCAGCCCGGCGCATCCACCACGCCCAGGAGCAATTTGAAGCCGAAATCGTTGCTGAGCTGCACCAACCGATCCAACTCCTCCCAGCGATAACGCCCGGCTTGTTCTTCGAGGATCGCCCATTGTACCTGCACCTTGATCCAGCCAAAGCCCATCCCCTGTACCCAACGAAACGCACGTGACAAATCGTTTGTGTTGGGATCAACCTGCACGCCAAAGGAGGGTTTGGGGATCGGCGGCGGCAACTCGGTGGGGGTGGCCGGCGGTGCCTCCGGCGGCTTCGGTGTCGGCGTGGCCTGTGCTGCGGAGACCAATGGCAGGTAGATGGCACCCTCGCGCGGCGTGAGAGTCACCGCCATCTCAGGCGAAAGGGGAACAGTTGGCGTCTCCACCGGCGATACGGCGGATGGCGTCGGCGCAGGTGAAACGCCGGTCGGCATTGCCGTCGGCGTGCCGAGGTTACAAGCCAGTACAAGGATAAGAAGAAACGGCCATAGCCACTTTACAGTTTTCATCGGATTCCTTTTCACAAAAAGCGCCGGTTGACCCGGCGCAGATGATACTCGGACGAAGCGCCACGCTCAAAAGCGGGCATCTTGAAACGTCTCCGTATCAATGCGCAACCCGCCCATCCGCAATGCTGTCACGTGCTCCGGGCCGGTCCACAGCGTTCGCAGCCAGACGACGGTGTCATTCGCACTCTCGACGAGCGCGAGGGCCAACGCGAAGCCGTCCGCGCCTTCCAGGGCTGCCAGCCGACCGGGCATGAAATTGTGATCCGGGAAGACGGCCAGGTGCCGATACGGCAGCGGGAGGTGTGGCGCGTTGGCAAAGCAGGCGCGGTAGCACGCAGCGCGATACGCTCGCCGCGCTTCCTTTGATCGCGGTTGCACTGTCTCACAAACGGGCAGTTCCACTATCCGTACATCCGGCAGGTAGCGCAACGGCGCAAGCAACGGCTCAAGCTCCTGCGTACCGGTCAGTGCCACTACCACGCATGGGCGGAACAGTTCCACCTTCGCCCACTTAAGAGCCGGGCCGCCATGCAAGGGGTCAATCAAACCGGAGGTGTCTATCACCAGCGCCTCCAGCTTCACCCGCCGCGTGAAGCGACGCAGCCGCTCCAGGCCCGTTATCACGGCCAGCATGGCGCTGCTGGGGGTGTTGCTGCCGACAAAACTGACGCGGCGCAATCCGGCAGGTGGGAAACTTTGATCGCCCTGCTCGCGGCTCACCCCTAATGCCAGCGTCGCCGGCAGCCCAAAACTGTTCTGTCCGAGGTCGGCATCGAGGAAGCCTACGCGCTCATACTGTGCTGCCAGCCGCGTGTAGAGGTAGCGTGCGAAGGTGCTTTTGCCGCTATCGCTTGCCCCGACGATCAAGATCGGGCCGCGCCATTCAGAAACATCGAGTGTGCGCCAGGTTTCGGGAATAACAATGTCGTTTTGGTTCATAGGCACGTTAGCCCGTTGGAACGTTATGCCCCAGTATAACGCTTTGTTGCAGTTGCGCCAATCCCGCTGTATAGTACAATGATGCACAACCAACCATGAAGGTGCTTTCGCCGGATCACAATCCGGCGCTGCGGGACGGCGGATTATGATCCGCCTTAAGCGTTGAAGTAAGGGTATTTCTGAGGAGGTCATATCCGGGAAGGGCTGGTTATCAAAGCGCAAAGCGGTTTCTATACCCTGCTGACCGAAAGCGGAGAACGGGTTGTGGCGCGGCTGCGTGGGCGGCTGAAGAAGGAGCACAGCGACACCAGCATCGTGGCGGTCGGCGATCGGGTGATGTGGCAGACGTTGAAGGACGGCAGCCACGTCATCGAATCGGTGCATCAACGGGTACGCGCGCTGACACGTCTCAAGCCGCTGGCTTCAGGACGCGGAACGCGCCGTTGGGATCGTCAAGGCTATCTGCGTGAAAGGGAGCAGGTCATCATCGCTAACCCGGATCAGGTCGTGTTCGTGATCGCTTGCGCCGACCCTGCCCCGCATCTCAAAATGCTCGATCGTTTGCTGGTAGGTGCGGAACGACAGGAAATCCCTGCGCTGATCTGCGCAAATAAGACCGATCTGGTCGGCCCGGAGAAAGCCGCTGCGCTTTTCAATGTTTACGAACGCATCGGTTACCCGGTCATCTACACCAGCGCCGTGACCAAAGCCGGCATAGACAGGCTGCGCGAGCATCTGCGCGATAAGATTTCGGCGCTTGTGGGACCTTCTGGCGTGGGCAAGACAAGTCTGCTCAACGCTCTGGAGCCGGGTCTGGGCAAGCGGGTGATGAGTGTGAGCCGCGCTACCGGCAAGGGACGACACACCACCACCGTCGCCGAGATGGTACCGTTGGCCGTAGGCGGGTGGGTTGCCGACACCCCCGGCCTGCGCGCATTGGCGCTTTTTGACCTGGACCCCGAAGAAATTGACGCCTATTTCCCCGACATCGCGCCGTATGTGCCGCAGTGCGTTTTTTCGGATTGCAGCCATACCGTCGAACCGGGATGCGCCGTGCTGCACGCCGTCGCAACCGGCGCAGTAGATGCGCATCGTCACGAAAGTTACGTCCGCCTCCACCAGGAACACCGCAAATTGGCCGATATGTACTGGTGGGGCATCGAGGAAGAGTGAGTCAAAACATTTGACGATGAAGGAGCACATTATGAAACAACCTGAATTCGTATTTACCGGCGTGATTCTTCAGGAGGAGGCCGGATACACGGCCCTGTGTCCCGACCTGGACGTGGCTTCACAAAGCGACTCGATCTCAGAAGCCAAAGCCGCACTGCTGGAAGCGGTGACGTTGTATCTGGAAACGGCGCTGGAAAACAACTTGCCCTGGTTACGTCCTGTTCCTCGTGATGAGGATCCACGCTTCGTGACACCCGAGCTTGTCGTGACCACCTTTCCGCTGAAAGTTCACGCCGAGGTCTACGCTTATGCCTAAACTGCCGGCACTTAGAGCGCGCGAGGTCATTCGCCTGCTAGAAGACGCCGGGTTTTATGAAGTGAGGCAACGCGGCAGTCACTTGCAGCTCAAACGCGGGAATCTGTTAGTCACCATGCCGGTGCATAGCGGCGATTTGAACACAGGGACATTGCGCTCTATCATTCGCCAGGCCGGAATGACTGTGGAAGAGTTCTTGATGTTGTTGAAATGAGAGACGTTGCGATGAGAAAGCGCCAAATCATAAATATTGAGGTAAAAGGAGATAACAATGAAACACCGGAAAGTGATTGTGACGTTAGTGTTGAGTCTGTTGTTGTTGAGCGCGGCAATGCCAGTTCAGGCCGCGTCGAACGCGACGGCGTTGCCGCCGCTGCCGGAATGGCCCATCATCGGACCGATCCTGAAATGGTTGGGAGTCGTGGAATCTGAACCCGCTGAAGTCGTGGAACCGCCGGAAGACCTGGATCTGCCGCAGTATCCTATCGAGACCCTGGATGATCTCCTCGCGCTGCAAGACCTGGAAAGCAACACGCGCGTGCGTGTCACGGCGACGGACGCGGCACTTACGGCAATCGTCCAGGATGCGCTTGATGAAAATGTCGAGGGCGTCCAGAACTTCAAGTTGACCTTCACGCCGGGCCAGGCTACACTCTACGTCGAAGTGGATCCGGCCGTGCTAGAAGACGTCAACTTTGAGCTGCCCATCAATCTCAAAGACACCCTCAAGCTCGAAGCTGTGGTCACGCTCGCGGCTTCGGGCTGCCAGGCGACCATCACCATCAAGAAGGTTAGCATCAACAAGTGGTCCATCGGATTGCGCGGGCTGGCCCAGAGCTGGATTGATGAACAACTGCCCAGTGTCTGGCCCAGCGAAGTTTGCGTCGAACGCATCACCCTGAAATCAGGCGAAATCGCTGTCGTGGGCTACCGCCGCTAGACTTTTTTATCAGCAGATTGAGCAGATCAAGCAGATTTTGAAGTGCAACGACTACCTGACTAACGACGACCAAACTTCTTTATCAGCAGATTGAGCAGATCAAGCAGATTTT
>DAOSNS010000067.1:0-9056 GCA_035373625.1 Anaerolineae bacterium
TACAGCCGTTCCGCTTCCTCATACTGCCCCCGCGTGCTCAGCAAGTCCGCCAGGCTGCTTTGCGTCACCGCCACCTCACGCCGGTCGCCCACCGCCTCAAAGACCGCCAGGCTCTCCCGATACAGCCGTTCCGCTTCCTCATACTGCCCCCGCGTGCTCAGCAAGTCCGCCAGGCTGCTTTGCGTCACCGCCAGCCAAAGTTGGCATGTTTCTTTTTCCATGTCGGGTGGAGGTGTTTCCACCATGCGTACAGCCGCAGCCATGCCGGCACGGAGCCAGTTTTCACCGTGGGGAAAGGTGTAGATTTGAAACTTCTGGTCAATAGCAAACGCCAGGGCAGCAGTCAACCACGGATTGAGCAGTGGATTATCCAGCAACAACCAGTCGGCCGCACGCTCGATTTCCGGGCGGCAGATGTCAAGTATGTGCCAGTCAGCCAGACTAAGGCGTTCGTGTTCCCGCAGATAACCATGCCAATACGCGGCATGCGCCAGCCGCGCAGCTTGAACTTCTTCGGCATCTTGCGCCAGCCGCGCCAGCGCGTACTCGCGCAACAGGTCGTGCATCCACCACACGTCGTCATCCACTTCTTCCAGCAGCCCGGCGTCGGTGAGGCGCGTCAGGGCATCCCGCGCGGCGGGTTCGTCGTCGTCCCACACCGCCAGCAGCGCAGGCAGGGCAAACTCGCTGCGGGCAAAAACTCCCAGGCGACGCAGGCGGGCCTGGTCGGTGGGGTCCAGGTCGGCGTAGCTGAGGTCAAAGGCCACCCACACGCTCCGGTCGGGACGGTCGCCCTGGTCTAAAACCTGAGCGCGGCGTTCCTGCACTTCACGGAGCAGGACGCGCCAGGGGGAGTCCGCGTCGGGCGCGCGGCGGCGTTCGGCAATGCGCACCAGACGGCGCGCCGCCAGCGTCAGCGCCAGCGGCACACGCTCGAGCAATTCAACGACCGCGGCGGCGCTCTGGGGATCGGGGGGCAGGTCATCGGGCAGAAGGTCGGCGAGCAAGTCCTGGGAGGGTGCAGGGTCCAACACGTTCAGGCGGCGCAACGCGCCCGGCGGCAGCGGCATATCCTGACGACGGCTGGTGATGAGCACGGCGCACGGCGGGCGCGGCGGGAGCAGCACCGGGAAGGCGGCCAGGTGCGCGGCGCGCACATCGTCGAGTACGACGAGCGTGGGCGGCTGTCCGCGCCAGGCCAGGGCCAGGGCATCGGCGCGCTGCAGGGGATCGGAGGTTTCCAGCTTTACCCCCAGTGCGGCGGCCATGCGCTCCTGAATCGCAGGGACTTCGTTGGGGCCGCAATCGAGCCACAGCACACGTCCGTGAAAGTGATCGTCCAGGGCGCGGGCGGCGGCAATCGCCAACTCGGTCTTGCCGATACCGCCGAGGCCGCGCACGCCCGCCAATGCAGAGACATCGCCGCGTTTGAGGCGTGCGCAAAGCCATTCCAGGTCGGTGTCACGGCCCAGCAGACGCGGAGCACGCGGGTCAGGGACACGGGTGTAGAGGAGCGGCGTCTCAGACTTGCCGGGGTTTGGGGAGCCTGTCAGGTCGGCAGCAAGGGAGAGCAATTCGGCGCGGCAGGCATCCTCGAATTGTTCGGCGAGAACGGTGAGGAACAGCGCCAGGGCCAACTCCCCGTTGTCGTTGTAACTGTCGTGCAGGGCATCCAGCAGGGCGTCCACGCGCTCGGCTTCTGTCGGCGCGTCAGGAATGTGATGTCGCCAGGGATAGAGACGCTCGTCGTTAAAGAGCGAGTGCAACGCTGCATTGCTGTGGAAGCGACCGCAGCGCAACAGCGTTTTACGGATCCGTGAACGCAGTAAAGGTGGAACAGACGGCATGCTGACCTCCGTGCGATGGATGTTCAGATCTCACAAGTACGTTATACCATGATCTCCCGCCCCTCCGCCGCCGAGCGGTAGCAGGCGTCAATGATGCGGGTGCGGACGAGGGCTTCGCGGCCATCGAGAGCGCGCCAGTCGCCGCTGCGGATGGCGTCCACAAAGCGGCGAATGGAAGCCAGGTGGCCTTCGCCCTTGCCCAGATGCGGTTGGATATCCACGGGAAGGCCAGCGATGTCGGTGTAGAGCGTCAAGGTGTCGCCCTGCACGTAGTTGATGACACGGATCTCCGCGCCGCCCTCGGTGCCGTAGAGCGTCACGCCGAACTCGTCGTTGTTGGCGCGGTAGGTGGCCCAGCTCGTCTCCAGGAGCAGCGCCGCGTTCCCCTCCAGGCGGATGAAGGCGCTCGCCAGGTCTTCGACTTCGTAGCCGCCGCCGACCAACTGTTTTTGCATCCCGCTGCCGCCCCGTCCACGTGGGCCGAGTTCGGCGTAGACCGCGCCGCTGACGGCCAACACGCGCGGTTCGCCCAGCAGGTAGAGCGCCATATCGAGCATGTGGACACCCAGATCAATCAGCGGGCCGCCACCGGCCATTTCCTTCTTGGTGAACCAACTGCCCAGGCCGGGGATGCCGTTGCGGCGCAGCCACCAGGCTTTCGTGTGATAAATCCTCCCCAGGCCGCCCTGGTCAATGTAAGCCTTGAGCGCCTGCACGTCGGCGCGCTGGCGGTGGTTGAAGGTGACGTCGAGTGCGCGCCCGGTCCGTGCTGCCGCCGCGACCATCGCTTCGGCGTCGGCGAGTGTGCTGGCGAGCGGCTTCTCGCAGAGCACGTGCTTGCCGCTTTCCAGCGCCGCAATCGCCACGGGCGCGTGCAGGAAGTTGGGTGTGCAGACATTGACGATGTCCAGGTCGTCGCGGGCGACGAGCGGCTGGTAATCCTCGTACAGGTGGGGGATATTGTTCGCCGCGCCGAATTCTTCGAGCCGCTTGGGGTCGGCGTCGGCCACGGCGACGATTTCGATGCCGGGGATTTGCTGGTAAGCGCGCAGGTGATGCCGTCCGATGCCCAGGCCAACAATGCCCACGCGCAGGGGATTCATAGGTTCAGACATAGGGTGATAGTCTCCTTTTCGAATTACGAATTACGTTTTACGTTTTACGTTTTACGCTTCGATCTCGAACTTTTCGAGCGCCTGCGGATGATGCGGGGCCTTCGCCAGGTCGCGGAAGTTCACGACGTTGACGGGAGCGCACCAGCGGACGGCGTTGATGATGACCTGCTGCACTTCCTTCTGGTAGTAGATGGGGAAAGTCTCGTGACCCGGCTGGAAGTAGAAGACTTTGCCGCGTCCACGATACCAGCAGCAGCCACTACGGAAGACTTCGCCGCCCTGGAACCAACTGATGAAGATCAATTCATCGGGTTGCGGGATGTCGAAGAATTCGCCGTACATCTCGGTGTGCGGAATCTCGAAGTACTCGCCCAACCCTTCGACGATAGGGTGTCCCGGCGAAACCACCCACAGGCGGTGGCGCTCGCCGACCTCGCGCCACTTGAGCGAGCAATTCGTGCCCATCAGGCGGCGGAAAATCTTGGAGAAGTGGCCGGAGTGCAGAACGATCAACCCCATCCCGTTGAGGACACGCTGCTGCACCTTGTCCACAATCTCATCCTTGACCGCGCCGTGCGCCATGTGCCCCCACCAGATGAGGACATCGGTGTTCGCCAGCACCTCATCGGTCAAGCCGTGCTCCGGTTCATCGAGCGTGGCCGTGCCCACAGCGTAGCCGGCGGCCTCCAGGAAGTCGGCAATGGCGCGGTGAATGCCGTCGGGGTAAACCTCTTTGACGGCCTGATCGGTCTTTTCATGACGGAATTCATTCCAAACGGTAACGCGGATGCTCATATTCAACTCCTCTCTGAAAACAGTTTGATGGTCGTTAGCCAGATTGTCCTGCGATCATTTTCATTATCGGGACTGTGCCACCGGTTCGGTTACACCCCTTTAACTTGTGATCGCAAGGTTCATTCTATCCCTTTTTCAAATTAAAGCCATAAATGTTTCACTTTAATAACCAAAGAAAAGGGGGCCGGCACATTCCCCGACCCCCTCAAAGGCTGCACGCAAACGCTTAAGGCGCAGAATAGGCGCGCATCACCAGCGGCAAATACAGGAAGTGCTCCGCCGCGCCAAAGGTCCATACGTAGTTGGCCTGCATGTCCACCTCCTCGTGATAGCCGGAGGCGATCAAGGTCACTCGATATTGTTTGGAGGTGGCCAGGGTCGTCGTCGGCGTGAAGACGACCAGTGTGCCCGGGATGGAGGACAGCACGGAATCATCGGGATACGGCGGGAATGTCGTCGCCCGGACTGCCAGCGTGCCGGGGATGACGCCGCCATTGACCTCCTCCACCACAAAGGTCGTCGTTGTCACCCGTGTTGGATCAATCGGGCGGCTGATGAGCGCCCAGATCGGCTGCGCGGTGTCCCAGGTTGTCGCGCCGGCCGCCGGGAAGTGCTCGACGACGAGTGGATCGCGCCAGTTGTAGACGACATCGTTCACCGTCATCACCCCATCGGTGCCGTAGAGCACCGTCAGATGGCGGTTTTCCGTGCCGACGAGGGTGCCCCAGTTTTCCACCCTGTCCCAGGAGCCGCGCGTGAACTTGTATTGCAGCGCGGTATCTTCCTTGACGGTAACGGTGTAGGCCCAGGTGGTCGCGTCCAACCGGGTGATCGGCGTTGCGCCGGGGTTCCAGGACGCGCCGAACACATCGCTGTTGTCGCCGGCGATGTAGACGGTGTCGGCTGCCGGCGTGAAGGGCGGGACGATGACGCGGAAGCGCACTTCAACCACACGCGCCTCGGCTTTGCCCATCGCCGGGTTGGAGAACGCCGATTTGTTCAACGCCGTATCCACGGCCTGCACGGTGTACGTGTAGACGTGATCCACGATGACGCTCGTATCGGTGTAGATGGTCGTGGGCGCGGGCACGCGGGCGATGCGCACGGCGTTGGCAGGCGTTTCGCCTTCGCCGTAGCGATACAGGTCATACGCCGCCAGGTCGGCATCGGCCACCGCATCCCATTGCGTGGTGATGTGATCCACGCCCCAGTGAACGACACGGAGGTTCTGCGGGACGGCGGGCGGCGTCGTATCGGCAGCCGGGAGGACGTGCAACTCACCCGGCGTCGGCAGCATGACCGTGCCATCCAGGCCGGCGTACACCCAATCACGGCCGCCGGTCGTCGAGTAGCGGTAGAGGTAGTAGAAGTTGCCTGTCTGCTCCGGCAACAGTTGCGCCTTGAACTCGTCGTTGTTCCCGGCATCCACGTTGAACGTCGCGTCTACCCACGTCGTCCAACTGGTAAAGTTCGTCATCGAAGCTCCATACCCCACCTGCGCCAGCAAGCCCGGCGTCGCGCCCGACTGTGAGGTCACACCGGCGATGTAAACCTGTCCGTAGATGTTCTCCGTCGGCGTGATGCCGATGGTGTGAGTGATCTCGTGGGGCCATTGCAGGTTCGCCCAGTCAATGGTGTAATGCGGCAGCGCGGAGACTTCGTTGGAGAAGTCGCCCTCGTTGCCTGCCGCGTCGGCTGCGTTCACGACGTAGTAGTACAGCGTGCCGTTGGTCACAGAATCGTCCACGTAGGTGGGAGAAGTTACACGCGCCAGGGCTTTGTAGCCGCCGCCGGAGACGTAGCTGCGGAACACGGTGTAGCTTGCGGCGTCGGCCACGGCATCCCAGGTCAACGTGACTTCGCCATCGCCTTCCACGGCGACCAGATTGGCCGGCGCAGCGGGCGGCGTGAGGTCCTGCCCGGCATCCACGATGAGGATTGCTCCCCACAGCGGCGGGACATCGGGGATCACGATTTCTTTGTTGGCGGTGGTATAGGCGACGTCATTGAGTGCGTCGGTCAAGTGCAACCCATCCCCCGGCAAGTAGCCCTTGACGGGGATGGTGAGGGTTCGCGTGGTTGTGTCGAGGTTCACGGCGACGATGGCGACATCGTCACCAAGACGCCGCCCGTAGGCATACGCCCGGGTCTCGTCGTCCACCAACAGCGTATCGAAGGAGCCGGTGCGCAACGCAGGATGCGCGTTGCGGATGGCCGCGGTCTTGCTGTAGTGATCGCGCATCGCCAGATCGGCTTTGCGCCATGCCGGCAGGTCATCGTAACCGGCCGCGTCTGCCCACGGATAGGGCTGGCGGTTATACGGATCGCTGTAATAGACGCCGCCCTGATTGCCGGCCGTCGCTTCCCCATACCCCACCAGGCCGACCTCATCACCGTAGTAAATCGTGGGCGCACCGGGGAGCGTCATCTGCATGATGGCCAGAGCGCGCAAGCGGGCCTTGCCGTCGCTGTAATCCTCGTCGGTGGGGTCGCCATCCTGATCCAGCGGGATCAGCACGCGGTTCACGTCATGGCTGCCGACGAGGTTCATCATCGCGTAGAAGGCTTCGGGAGGATAGTCTTCTTCCAGGCTATGCAGGACGCTGTCAAACTCGCTCACCTTCAACGCCTTAATACTGCTGTTGGTATCGGTCCAATCCGTCTCACGCAGCACGCCGATAATCGCGTTGCGGAAGCGATAGTTCATCGTGCTGTCCAGTTGATCGCCCAGGATAAAGCGGCTGGCGTCCCCCCATTCCTCGGCGATGGTAATAGCGTCGGCTTTCGCGGCGCGGATGTCGTCGCGCCAGTCGCGCCAGAAGCTCGGATCCACGTCGCCGGCCACATCGAGCCGCCAGCCGTCCGCGCCCTGGGTCAACCAGTAGCGGGCAATAGCTTGCGTGTCGCTGTAGATGTACGTGCGCAGCGCGGGGACATTAGTGGTGTTGAGCTTGGGCAGTGAATCAAAGCCCCACCACGCCTCGTAGGTGGTATCGCCCGCGCACGGACCGGTGCCGGGAGGCGAAGCCGGGCGGAAGTAGTACCAACTGCGATAGGGACTGTCGAGCGACTCACACGCGCCGACCGTCTCGTAACGATGGTAACGGTCAAAGTACACGCTGTCGCTGGAGGTGTGGTTGAAGACACCGTCCAGGATCAGATGCATGCCCCGGTTGTGCAACTCGGTTGTGAGGGTGATGAAAGTCGTCAGGTCTCCGAAGTTATCGTCAATGAATTTGTAGTTGGTCGTATCGTATTTGTGGTTGGAAGGCGACTCGAAGATCGGGTTGAGATAAAGCGCGGTAACGCCCATCTCCTGGAGATAATCCAGCTTCTCGATGATGCCCTGCAGGTCGCCACCGTAGAAGAGCTTGCTATACGAGCCTTCCCAGGGGCCGCTCACGCGCGGATCGGGAACGATCCAGTTCCATTGTGGAGCGGTCAGCGTGCCGGGCGTCTCGTTGTAGAAGAACGTGCCGCTGACGGGATCGTTGGCCATCAACCCGTTGCGGAAGCGATCGGGGAAAATCTGGTAGACAACGGCATTCTTGAACCAGTCGGGCGTGTCGAAGTCCGGCGCGTACACGTTGATCTGCCACGAATTATCCGGTGAAGTGTCGTAAGCGCGCCCGGAGCCGCCATCGTACAGGTCGTCATCCTCGTAATAGACGATGTCCGTCCCGTCGTTGACGATGAAGCGGTAGTAGAGGGTGGTCAGGTAGGTGGGCGCGGTGTATTGCAGTTCCCAGATGTCGTAATCGAAGGTTGCGCCGGGGATGGTGGTGACTTTGGTCATCGGCACGACAGTCTGCTGACCAAGCGCCGTATTCCACATGCGCACCTTGACGCCGGTGACATCGTTCGCAAAGGTGCGGAAGCGCAGTGTGATGGGTGTACCGGTCGGCACCGCACCGAAGGGGCGACGGTAGAAGTCATCGCGGGAGTCGTGCGCCAGGCCGTCGGTCCAGACATTATTATCCTGCACAGGTCCACTGCCCACTTGAATGCTCAGGATGTGAGTGGCTGGATTATAGTTGAATGTAACCGGCACGCCCGGTTGCGTTACCTGAAAGGGGATATTGTTCCCTCCAGGTACGCCGCCTGCGCCATAGTTCTCGTCCCAACCTTCGTTGATAGCCACTTTTCCTTCATAGCTACCTACAGGCAACGCATTCGTCTGGAACGAATAGATGCCATCACCATCCGGGTCTTGCAGCCAGGAACGTAAACAACCGGGATCCCAATCATTAGAGCACCCAAGTTCACTCTGGAAGTTCCCTGGCACAGTTGCCACAACAGAATTTTTGTTGTCGGTCACCCAATGCGACTTATGATCATAGAAGAATTTGACATCAGCAGCAGCCGCGAGTGTAATAGGGATATTCGAACCGCCTGGTTGAGCATAAGCGCCATAGTTCTCAGTCCAGGAATCATTGAGAGCGGCCTTATACTCATAACTTCCTGCCGGCACATTCCAACTGGCCTGCCAGACATCGTCATTGGCATCATAGATCAGATGCGTCGTAGCACAATCCGCCAACCAGTCGCCAGGACAGCCTAATTCCGACTGAAGGGAGCCAGCAATGGTCACACTCGTCGGAGCTGGCGATTGTGCTACGACTGATTGCGGAGCGCGTGTCACAAACAGCCCACCAAACAGCGACAATGCCATCAGAACCGAAAAAAGTTTACGCCACATATTTCCCTCCTTATTGGTTAATGAAATCAGTGAATCAACAAATCGGAGAATCGGAGAATCATGGACGCCAAGTAACTTTTATAGTATGATGAGCATGGCATAAAAACAAGTCACATTTTCCATAATTTGAGATATGAATGTCAGCATCTCATTGCTCAGCGCGGGGATCCCCCCGTGCTACGTCTACAAATCCCGCTGAAGCGGGGTGGCCCGCCGATAAATCAGCGGGCTTTGTCCCATCGTGCTGTCTCTTGTGCCACTGAAGCGACTTCTTTCCCCGGCCTTCGGGCCATATCCGGTTGCCGGAAACGGCCAAATGCGGCAGCCCCATTGGGCCTTATCATTGCTAAATGGAGTCACTGTAACGAGAATGATAAAGCCCTGGGTAGCCCCAAGGCTCTGTTGACGATCTCCCCAAGCGTTGTATTATCTGGCTATATCTACCCGTTTTCATTCTCAGAGGAACCCGCCATTCACCAGCGGTTGGATGAAAATAACGTTCCAACGTTCAAACGAATTTTCAAGGGAGGCATTATGACCGCATTGTTTTCTACCCAAACCGTCACAGACGGCGTCTGGCACATCAAGGACGAACGCGGC
>DAOSNS010000068.1:0-8312 GCA_035373625.1 Anaerolineae bacterium
CCACCTACAACATCGGCAACCACTTCGAGTGGACCGGCAGCACCAGCACGATGGTCAAATACTACTACGCCGGCGGTCAGCGCGTGGCGATGCGTCAGGGGAGCAGCACACTGTATTACCTGCTCGGCGACCACCTGGGCTCCACGTCCGTGACCGCGAACAGCAGCGGTGGCAAAGTCGCGGAATTGCGGTATCATCCGTGGGGTGGAACGCGCTACACCTACGGGAGCACGCCCACCAGCTACCAGTTCACCGGTCAACGCAACGACGCGACGGGGCTGTACTTTTATAATGCGAGATATTATGACCCCACGCTAGGTCGGTTCCTCGCGGCGGATGCCATTGTGCCCGATCCCGCCAATCCGCAGAGTCTCAATCGGTATAGCTATGGCCGGAATAACCCGCTTTTGTACGTAGATCCCAACAGGCATCGGGAGACACGTTATAACGAGGGAGAAATCATTGATGAGGACACAATTAATTCAAATGTTTATATCGAATGGAACCCCTTAACAAAACAGGAACAGACAGAAGTTTTGTTAGATGCAGTTGGTATTTTGGGCGTGCCAATAGTCACTATGGCAGCGCCTGCTTATGCTGGCCGCGGTGCAATTAGTGCAATGGGTTATGTGGGAGGGACATGGAGTACTGGTGGGGAAATAAATACCACAGAGTTGCTGTTGGCATTCTATGTTGGAGGAATAAATAACAGCGCGTGGTGGTGGGGAGGCGTGAGCAATAACCTCCAGTATTTTACGGCATGTGGTATCAGAAGAGAGGTGCCAACGGTGAATGACGTTGGTTGGAATATAGCGACAGGTGTTGTAGCAACAGGATTGCAAGCGCCTGCCGAAAAAATAATAGGTAAAAGTATGGGAATAGCTTTAGGCGAGGCCGCAGAAGGTGTTTCTAAAGGTATAGCTCCAATCGCTGCCGATACCACAGCTCAATGGACGAGTAATAGCATTCGTAATACATTACCTGTGATCACAAAAAAACTAGAATCACTGGCAGTATACTACCTACCCCAACCTTTCCAAATGACAAACACACCATAATTCTTGATCCACTCCCTACAGCAAATATGCCCTAAGTAATTGGAGGCCCTGTGTCAAATTTAAGTTTTTTCGAAATTGTGTGTGTATGGATTCTGGCTACAGTAGCTATTTACGCCTCTGGTTTCATATATCAACGTTTCTGGCGATATTTCTACCGGCGACGGGGATGGCAGACTGAACTGCAAACTGAACAAGGGGATAAAGAAGAAAATCGAAGAACCTTGTTTATTGCATGGGGAAGTGGATTTGTTGTTGCCTGCTTAATCATTAGAGGTATCTGGCAATTTGAGCCATCCCATAAAGGACTGGTAATATTTGGCGGCCCCCTCGCAATTTTGGTCTGTGGTTTTCTCGGTTTGTCAGTTCCAGAAATTTGGGTTATTTGGCGTAAGCATCATCATCGATGAGCGGGCTCAAGCAGCCAAGCTGTGAAGTGGGGGCCACAAGTCCTACCCACCGGGGAGGCATTAGCCTCCCCGGTGCTTCATCCCCTCCGCAGTTGCCCCGCGCCCCATTCCGTATTACAATGCGCCTAACTTCACCACACCTTACTTCGCCCTTCGCCATTCATTACGGAGGCACATTATGCGCAAATTCAGTTCCTACGGGCCGGTAGACACCGATTTGCACTACTACGCGCCGCGCGCGGCGTTGATTGACCAGGCGCACGCGCATCTGATTGGGGAAGACCCCGCCAAGAGCGGGCATTACATCACCGTCTGGGGGCCGCGGCAGACCGGCAAGACCTGGATGATGCAGCGCGTGCTGTGGCGCTTGCAGGCGGATGACCGCTTCGACGTGCTCAAGATCAACCTGGAACATCTCAAGCAGGCGACCGATGTCGTCGCCGTCATCGCCGACATCGCGCGGGAAATCGTCAAATCCCTGCAACTGGCCGACTACGAAGTCCGCGCCCCGCAGGATTTCTATCGCGTCTTTGAGCGGGGCGTGCTGCACAAACCGCTGATTCTGATCCTGGACGAGTTCGACGCGCTGTGCGAAGAGGCGATTGCGGCCATCGCCGGCGTCTTCCGCAACGTGTACGTGCGGCGCAACGACCAGGGCAACCTGCCGAGTGGGGAGCGTGACTACCTGCTGCACGCGGTGGCGCTGATCGGCGTGCGCGCTGTCTTGGGCGTGGAGAATCCGCGCGGCAGCCCCTTCAACGTACAGCGCAGCCTGCACATCCCCAACCTCACCGCCGACGAGGTGCGCGGGATGTATCACTGGTACGAGCGCGAGAGCGGACAGCCCCTCGCGCCAGAGGTGATCGAGCGCGTGTTCTACGAGACGCAGGGGCAGCCGGGCCTCGTCTCGTGGCTGGGGGAGCTGCTCACCGAAACGTACAACCCCCGGCCCGACCAGCCCCTCACCATGGCGCACTTCGAGGGAGTCTACTCGGCGGCCTTGCAGGTGTTGCCCAACAATAACATCCTCAACATCATCAGCAAGGCGCGCCAGGAACCGTATCAGGATCTGGTGCTGGAACTCTTCCGCACTCACGAGCCGTTGGAATTTGCCTACGACGACCCCCGGATGAACTTCCTCTACCTCAACGGCGTGATTGATTGGGTGCAGACTGCGCCGAATCAGCGGTACGTGAAGTTCCCCTGCCCCTTCGTGCAGAAACGGTTCTTCAACTACTTCGCGCGCACGCTGTTCCGGGAGAGTGGCCAGCTCTACCCGCCCTTCGCCGACCTGAGCGACGCCATCACCGACGACTGCCTGTTTGTCCCCGGCGTGCTGCGCCGCTACGAGACCTACCTGCGCGAGAATCGCAGTTGGCTGCTGAAAGACGCCCCCCGCCGCAGCGATCTGCGCGTCTACGAGGCGGTCTTCCACTTCAGCCTCTACCGCTATCTGGCGAGCTTCCTGGAAGGCTACGGCGGGCAGGTGGTGCCGGAATTCCCCACCGGCAACGGGCAGATAGACTTGCTGCTGCGCTACGCCGGGCAAAGCTACGCTTTGGAGGTCAAGAGCTACACCACCGCGCCCGGCTACCGGCTGGCCTTGCAGCAGGCCGCGCGCTACGGGCAACAACTGGGCCTGGCGGAAGTCACCCTGGCGCTATTCGTGGAGGCGGTGGACGACGCCAACCGCGCCAAATACGAGGCGGTCCACACCGACGCGACAACGGGGGTGGTGGTGCGCCCGGTCTTCGTGCAGACGGGAACGTGAGCCGGCCAACGCAACGACGCGACGGGACTGTACTTGTATAACGCCAGATATTATGACCCCGCCCTGGGACGCTTCCTCGCCGCCGATTCGATGGTGCCCGATCCCGCTAATCCGCAGAGTCTCAATCGGTATAGCTACACGCTCAATAATCCGCTCAGGTATACGGATCCCAGTGGCCATATCCATTTTTTAGCTACTGCCGCTATTGGTGGTGTAATTGGTGGGGGACTCAGCCTCCTCACACAAATAACTCGGGCTCAAAGCGCCGGATCAGCTCAAACTTTCGAGGAAGCCTGGGGACAGGTTGATTGGGCTGAGGTTGCTGGTGCTACAGTCGCAGGCATTGTAGCCGGTGCTACAATGGGGATTGTAACACCGGTGGTTGCAGGAACAGTACTTCCTAGTCTTGCAGCTTCTGGTGCTAGTTCGGCAGCAGTTCATGCAGCAGGACTAGGTATTTCTATAGGAGCAGGAGGTTTATCAAATATCCTTGGTGGGCGAGCTGGTGCAGTAACTGCGGGCGTCGTAGCTGAAGGGTTAGCAAGCCGCGAAAATGGTACTGAGTGGAACATAACTGGAGCTTATCAAGGAGCTTGCGATTATGGGTTTTGGAGTGATATCCAGACAGACGCAATTGTAGGAGGCGCTGGCGGCGCGTTCGGGTACGCATTCCAGACTGCAAGTTCTGCGCTAGGATTTGCTCCAGATCCACAATGGCGTTTGCAGGTACATCCAGATCGGATTAACTATGCTCGGAGTGTCCTAACTCAACAACAGGCTATTTCTATTGGAGCTACCGAAGTGATAAATGAAGTTGCTGGCAATGTAATACAACATTACATTGAAAAACCAATCCAGCAATACTATTAGTTAAACTACAAGAAACAGGAATTGGGGAATACCTATTAGGCGTAGCTCTCAATACGCTCATGTCTTATGATTCTTTACTCCATTAACCAGAGCGTATGCATCTACTAGGGGTTGGATGATGAAAATAGAACCAGGTGATTTGCGACAGAAATGTCGGCGAGCTGTTGTTGCAGTCATAGTCAGTGGCATAGTGATTGGGAGTTCTGGTGTACTTCTTCAAAAGATTCAACTCCTTTTTGTGTTCCTGAGCGCCATCTGTATTTTTGTGTTGCTCCATAAAGAAGAGAGTCTTAATGAGAAGTCTGCTTCAGTATTATTGTGGTTGATCACAGTCACAACATATTTGGCTAGTGGCCTGCTGGCTATGGCCTCGCATCGTGTACTATGTCAACTACTAAAGAATACATCTCATTTTCAGTCCACCTGTAGTCAAGGTGATATTGAGGCTACATTGGTGATATCTATGGGCATGTTTAGCGTTTGGCTCATTGCTCAATTACTGATAACAATATTTGGCCGACATAAATAGTCAAGGCCACAATCTGTCTTCCGGGTCGTGTTATGACATTCTCGTCAGAGCCAATGAGAACCTGAACTGATGACCATGGACAGTTCGACGAGCGCCGCTTGACCTACGACGGCGACGGCAACCGCGTGAAATCCGTGTTGAACGGCGTGACTACCTACTACGTCGACACCCACTTCGAGTGAGCTGGCAGCAATTCGGTAGCCGGCGCGCCTCGCCGGATCGAAGCGATGCACGCTGGCGGGTGGTCATCCACCGGCATCCACGCACGGCGACAGTGGCAAAATCGCGGCGCTGTGCTATCATCCGACGCAGCGACTGACCTGCACTTTCACAGCACATCCATCCGTTGCGGGACAAACGGTGCGACCTCCACCCTCACCTACCTCCGCGGCGACCATGGCTTTCGCAGACGAAAGCTTAGGCAGCGCCGCCTTGAGCACGAACGCCAGCGGCGGCAAGGTGGGCGAAATGCGCTACTACCCGTATGGCGAGACACGCAGCAGCACCATCGCCACCGACCGCCGCTATACAGGTCAGCGGCAAGAGATCGGATTGGGATTGTACGACTACAACGCCCGCTCCTACGACCCTTCGCTTAGCCGCTTCATCCAGGCGGATAGCATCGTGCCGGGCGCAGCCAGCGGATCCGGCGGCGGCGCAGCCACCCTGGGCTACGATAGCAACACCCGCCTGACCCCACTCACGGTGAACCTGGGCGAGTTCGTGGAGCAGGTCAACGCCGAGAACCGCGAGGTGTTGCAGTTTGGCGCGTTCTTCCAGTGGGATAGTAAGGTGCGCCGGGAGCACAATGTCCCGATGGGGCCGGCGAATCCTCAGGCGCTCAATCGGTATGCCTATTGTTTGAATAATCCGCTCCGGTATGTGGATCCGACGGGGCATTGGCAAGTGGGGCAATTAGAACTCTCTGCCGAACAATCTCAACAATTGATTGATATATTGGATGCTCTAGGTGACGTTGATCACTGGATTAATCTGGCTGACCTGGCAGCTAGCGTTGGAATACCTCTAGCAACGCTTGCGGGAATAGAGGTACCAGGAATTATTTCGGTTGAGTCAATAATGCTCATTACCGGAGTAACTCAGCCAGTAGCTGCTTTGCTGCTCGCAGTGGCTCTTGCAATTCCAGCGGCTGATATGGCAATTACTATGCACGATTGTGGGGAGTTGCATGAAGCTTTGTTGAAAACACGCGCTGGCGAATATGGTGCGACAATATCTATGCATCAGGTTTTTGGTTTCTTCAAGATCTCGGTAAAAACCACCTACTCCGAGGCTTCATTCAAGACAGCGGTTATTGGTCCTATCGGAAGCGCCGTACCAGGTATTCTAGGCGCTACTATGTTATACAACAGATTATCTCAGAGGGATAGATACAATGTCTATTTACCGATTGTTGTCCGATAATTGAGGGGAAAATATGAGCACCGTTGAATGGATCGTAGCTGCACTGTATCCGATTGTTCTTATTTTCCCGCTTCTCCTAATGATTAAATATATCAAGGAGATCGTTCATTGCAAAAAAAACGGGAAAGTCATTGACAATGGGATCATATTAAAACTAATCGCAGTGAGTATTAGCTTTATAGGAGGCGTATTCATATTCATAATGCAGTATCTTGCCTGAGACACTGACAAAACAAGTTTTGTGCGTCTACAAAACTGTATATAAACCAACACACATAAAACCTGTGCCCATAATAACGAGTACCAGTACATAACGCAGCAGTACAACAACGATGCTGAACTGATGACCACGATGAAGTCAACCGCGATTGCCACCTTCGTCTACGCCTACGCCGGCGCCCGCATCAAGCCCGTGCTGAGCGCCGTGACCACCTACTACGTCAGCACCCACTTCGAGTGGACCGGCAACACTTCGGCAGCAGGCGCGCCTCGCCGGAGCGCAGCGAGGCGCGCTGACGGGTTGTCCTCCACCGGCATCCACGCGCGGCGGCAGTGGTAAAATCGCGGAACTGCGCTATCATCCGTGGGGTGGAACGCGCTACACCTACGGGAGCACGCCCACCACGCGGCGCTTCACCGGGCAAATCGAGGACGCGGCCATCGGCTTGTACTTTTACAACGCCCGCTCCTACGACCCTTCGCTTAGCCGCTTCATCCAGGCGGATAGCATCGTGCCGGGCGCAGCCAGCGGATCCGGCGGCGGCGCAGCCACCCTGGGCTACGATAGCAACACCCGCCTGACCCCACTCACGGTGAACCTGGGCGAGTTCGTGGAGCAGGTCAACGCGGAAAACCGCGAGGTGTTGCAGTTTGGCGCGTTCTTCCAGTGGGACAGCAAGACCCGCCGGGAGCACAATGTCCCGATGGGGCCGGCGAATCCCCAGGCGCTCAATCGGTATGCCTATTGTCTCAATAATCCTCTAAGATATGTCGATCCTACAGGACACTTTCAAGTAGAATTATCGGCCGAAGAAGCTGGCGAACTAATGAATACCCTTGAACAAATATCAAGTTTCTCGTTATGGTCCGGGCTAGCTAGTGAAGGTGTCTCTATTGTTTCAGCACTCTCGGGAAAGCAGGCAATATCTGATGAATCCGTAGCCCTCATACTCGGCGGTTTGCCTGTCAAAGTCGCTGCTGTGATATTAGCACTTAGTGCAATTGATATGATGCTGACCTATGACGACTTGAACAATATCAGAATTGCAATGGGTGATTTGGGTGCTGATGAAACGGGAGCGAAGATATCAATAAATCCCAGAATGCTTGGAAGCAAACTAACGATCACAACCAAAGAGGGAAGTAGAACATTGACGCTTCGCAACTGGTCGCTTGTAGGAAGCGCTGCTCCAATGATTTTTGGAGGAATGATGGTTGGTTATAGCGCGAGAGGATGGTTATTCCCTAACGAGCAATACAAAACGTATTTGCCAATTGTCGCTCGTTGATGTGGTGAAGATTCCAAAGCTTTTGTTGCATACTATGACGGTTTGAATTAAGTAAAAAACGTCTACTCTTCATGTATTTGCGTGACAAACTGCTTATGCAAGGAGGAATCTATCTATGAAATGGGTTGTTTTTGCGCTTTTGCTGGCTAGTATAGCGCTTCTTTATCGTATCGTTCGTACATTGTTAGAGATCCTTGATACTTGGAGGGGAAAAAGACAGATGACAGTCAGAGGGCGTACGGTACGAGCAGCGCTGGCTGACTTGCTTATGATGCTCATTGTTTTTGGTTGTGTGCTTTGGACTATCTGGTTTATTCTAACAAAATTCCTGGTCTTTTAGCTGGCTTACACCAACAAATTGGACAAACGAAGTCTTTTAGTTAGTCACAGCCAACAGTGGTGCCTCATTTCAACTAATTCCGACCTATTTGAGATCTAGCAAATGAGTTAAGCTCAACCCAAACCGCCGTGGACAATTGCGTCCACGGCGGTTCACATCCCTATAACTCGTGCCGCTTCTCAACTTCTACCTGCACCGCCGCTCACCGAATCCGCGCCGTCACGCGCCCGTCTTTCCACAGCGCTGCGAGCCGGTAGCCGGCGCGCCTCGCCGGAGCGCAGCGAGGCGCGCTGACGGGTTGTCCTCCACCGGCATCCACGCACGGCGGCAGTGGCAAAATCGCGGCGCTGTGCTATCATCCGACGCAGCGACTGACCTGCACTTTCACAGCACATCCATCCGTT
>DAOSNS010000069.1:0-2768 GCA_035373625.1 Anaerolineae bacterium
GCCGTATCGCGCGGCGCGAAGGTCTTCAGCTCGAAGGAGCGCGCGACGACGTCACGGCCTTCGGCGACGGAGCCGATGTAACCGAGCGCAATCGCCTGCACGAGCACGTTGCCGAGCGCGGTCGCTTCAATCGGCCCGGTGACGACGGTGCGCCCGGTCGCGTCCGCCGCGAACTGGTCGAGCAGCTCGTTCTTCGCGCCGCCGCCGATGATGTGAATTGTCCGCAGGCGCTTGCCGGTGAGCGCGTCCAGCTTCTCCGCTACCCAGCGATATTCCAGCGCCAGGCTTTCGAGCGCGCAGCGCAGCACCGCGCCCTTCGTCTCCGGGATGGCTTGCCCGGTCTCGCGGCAGAAGGTGCGGATGCGCGGTGTCATATCCCCCGGCGCGAAGAAACGGCCATCACCCGGATAGATCAGCGGCCCGAAGGCGGGCGCAGCGGCAGCCATCGCCACCATCTCGCCGTAGTCGTGCTCCTCACCCGCGCGCTGCCATTCGCGGCGACATTCTTGCACCAACCACAGGCCCATAATGTTCGTGAGCACGCGGAACGTGCCATCCACGCCGCCCTCGTTTGTGAAGTTGCAGGCCAGCATTGCCGCGTTGATGATCGGGACTTTCGACTCCACGCCCATCAGCGACCACGTGCCGGAGCTGAGGTAGATCGCGTCCTCCGGGTTCATCGGCACGGCGGCGACCGCCGAACCGGTGTCGTGCGTGGCCGGCGCGATGACGGGCACTGCACCCAGGCCGATTTCGTCCGCCACGGACGGCAACAACGTGCCCAGCACCGTCCCCGGCGGGACAATGCGGTCGCCCGTTCCGTCACGGAAGATGCGCGTGGGGATGCCCAACTTCTCCAGCATCCCGTAAGCCCACGTCCCCGCGCGCGGGTCGTAGCACTGACTCGTCGTCGCATCGCTGAATTCGTTGGCCTTGCGCCCGGTGAGCCAGAAGTTGAGCAGGTCTGGCATCATCAACAACGTGTGCGCCATCTCCAACTGTGGTGAGTGCGCCTCGACCATCGCCACGAGTTGGAACAGCGTGTTCAACTGCATAAACTGGATGCCGGTCGCCTCGAAGATCGCCTCGCGCGAGACTTTCTCGAAAGCGCGCTCCATCATCCCGTCGGTGCGGCTGTCGCGGTAGTGGCAGGGGTTGCCGAGCAGTTCATCATTCGCGTCCAGCAGCCCGTAGTCCACGCCCCACGTGTCCAGCCCGATGCCGGCGATATGACGACCGTAGCGTTGCGCGGCCTTCGCTAGCCCGGCCTTGATGTCATTCCACAGCCGCAGCACGTCCCAATGCAGATGCCCCATCACGTTCACCGGCCCGTTGGAGAATCGGGAGACTTCCTCCAGCCGCACCCGCTCGCCATCGAACGTCCCTGCCACCACGCGCCCGCTCTCCGCGCCGAGATCAACTGCAAGAAAGACAGGATTGTCACGGTTTGCCATAATCACGCTCCTCACGGAGTATGGAGTACGGAGTATGTCCCTTACTCCATACTCCCTACTCCCGTCTTAAAAATACGCCTCATACCCGCCAATGCCCAACGCATCCCGCATCGTCTGCAAGTCCTTGCGCAGGTTCGTGTTGACGGGAACACCCTGTTCACGCACGCGCTTTTCGTTCTCGAACTCTTTTTCTCCCGCCACGTAGATGCGGTCGTGGCCCGGCGCTTTGCGTGCGGCCTGCAATCCGCGCATAATGTCGCCCGTCACCTTGCGCGAGATCTCCAACGGGATAAAGTGCGCGATGTCAATGGCAAGGAAGAAGTGGCCGACCATGAACGGGCGGCGCGAACCGTCCGGCGCGAAGCCGAGCAAGTCCTTCAAGAACGCGCCGTTGGAGAGTGACGCACAGAGAATCTCCACCATCGTCGCCAGGCCGTAGCCCTTGTACCCCGCGAACAGTTCACCCGCCCCGCCGAGCGGCAGCAGCGCGGCCTTGTCCTTGCCCAGATCAACCAGAATCTGGGCAGGGTCGGTTAGCAGCTCACCTTCGGAGCTGATGACCCAACCTTCGGGGATGGGTTTGCCGGCGCGTTCCGCCACCTCGATCTTGCCGCGCTGGCAGATGGACGTGGCGCCGTCGAAGCAGAAGGGGTACTCCATATCCGAGGGCGCGGCGAAGGCGATTGGATTCGTCCCCAGCATCGGCTCCGCGCCGAAGGTAGGGGCGATGGAGGGCCGCGCATTGGTTACCGTCAGCCCCATCATTCCCTCGTTGGCGGCCATCAGCGAGTAGTACCCTGCGATGCCAAAATGGGTCGTGTTGCGCACGGCGACTGCACCCAGGCCGTACTGCTTTGCCTTCTGCATCGCCAGCTTCATCGAACGGTAGGCGGTGGGGTGGCCCATCCCGTGATGCCCATCAATGAGCGCCGTCGCGCCCTCATCTTTGACGATCTCCATCTGTGCTGTAGGGAATTGCACTCCGGCCTGAATGCGATCGTAGTAATACTTGAGCCGCCCGATGCCGTGCGACTCGATCCCACGCAGGTCGGAGGCGATGAGCACATCTGCGCAAATCCGCGCGTCTTCGTCGGAAACGCCTTGTGCCTTGAAGGTATCTATCATAAAAGCGTGGAGCACATCAACTGGAATGTAAATTGTATCGTTGTTCATCGTAACCTCGCTTTGACTTGTGATTCGTAATTGGGAACTGGTTTCCAGTCTTCTCCCTCAATTCTACTCGTTCGCCGATCAAGTCAAGATAGAAAGTGGTCTGCGACACAAAACATAGTAAAATACGCTTGTGCTGGATCA
>DAOSNS010000069.1:2868-7939 GCA_035373625.1 Anaerolineae bacterium
AAAGCAAACACAAGAAAAGGAGGTCATCTATGACAACCCGGTGGCGACCTGACTTTGATCCGACCTGTCTGTACTTCATCACCACAACCACAGTAGATCGCGTGCACCTCTTTCAACGTCCAGAAGTCTATCGCATCCTGGTCGACGCACTGTACTTCATCTCACTGATGAACCGAGTCCAGCTCTATGCCTTCGTCATCATGCCCAATCACATCCATGTCATCCTGAAATGCCCGGAAACCTGTCCGCCCAAAGACTGGATACGCGCCTATAAAACCAGCACTGCACGACTCTTGATTCACTTGTACCAGGTCGAACAAAACCAGAAGGCCCTGGAGTTTTTAGCATCGAAGGTGATTCATCCAGAAAAGCAACAGTACAAAGTATGGGAGGATAACTACCTGTCGAAAAGTGTCTTCACACCAGATTTTCTGCGCCAGAAACTGGATTATATTCATGCCAACCCACTGCAACCACATTGGACCTTGGCTGAATCCGCAGTGGATTATCCCTGGTCAAGCGCGCGGTATTATTTGACTGGAGAGCCAGGATTGATTCCTGTACAGAATGTATGGGAACTGACAGAAGAATAAAAACGCCGGATTGTGATCCGGAGAAAGCTCCAAAAATAAGCTACGTTATTCAGCGCTTGTGCTGGATCACAATCCAGCACTCCTCGGACACGCCGGATCATAATCGAGCGAAAGCGTGAAAGATGAACGTCCTCCCTCTCGAAAGCACCCTTACGTATGGCCCGCTGTTCTCACGGCGGCTGGGACGCTCGCTGGGCGTGAATCTGCTGCCGTTTGACCGCAAAGTCTGCTCCTTCGACTGCGTCTACTGCCATTACGGACACACAACGGTGCATACCATCACACCGGAAGGAATCGCTTTCCCGGACGTGGCGGCTGTGCTCCAGGCCGTGGAAACCGCGCTGCGGCGCTATCCCCACGTGGACGCGCTCACCTTCTCCGGCAACGGCGAGCCGACGCTGCACCCGCACTTCCCGGCCATCGTCGCCGAGACGCGCCGCCTGCGGGATGCGCTCGCGCCGAACGTAAAGCTGGCGCTGTTCTCCAACGCCACGACTGCACACCTGCCGCACATCCAGGAGAGCTTGCGTGACTTCGACCTGCCCATCCTCAAGCTCGATGCCGGCGATCCGGCGACGCTGGCGCGGATCAACCGCCCGGTGACAGGGGTAACGCTGGACAGCATCATCGCGGGGCTGAAGGCGACGCCCAATCTGATCGTGCAGAGCGTGCTGATTGACGGCGAGGTCAGCAACATCACCGGGGAAGCCCTGGAAGCGTGGATGACGGCGTTGGATGCCGTCCGTCCCGCCGCCGTGCAACTCTACAGCACCGACTATCCTGTTCCCGACGAGGGCGTGAAGCGCGTCCCGCCCTATGTCCTCAAGCGTATCGCGCAAGAAGTCGCGCAGCGAGCGGGTTTGCGCGTCGAGACATTCTGGTGGTGAGCAAACAGGTAGACGGAAAGGACCCCCACGTCTACTGTCTACTTCAACGTCGGAAACTCCGTGATGCGCAGATTCGTGCAGCCGTAGGGGATCAGCGTCAGCGTCTCTAACGGTTCGGCGGAGATGACCGGGCTGCGCGGCGCGTCGTCGGCGGAGCCGTGATCCATGCCCCACTCGGGCAGACGGCGACCCTTGACCGTCGCTTCGACCGGCGCGCCCTGCGGCGAGAAGGGCATTTCGCCCACGGGGAACTCGGTGAACGTGATGTCCTCAAACAGCGTGGCCTCATCTATGGCGAGCGCGTAATTCCACGGCGTCGTCGGGTAGACCTCCCAATCGGCGTGGGGCAGCTCGCGGTAGGGGGCGTCTTCGTGGATGCGCCGCCAGTCCTCGCCGATTCTGAGCGCGTAGACCAACGGCCCGCGCGTGAGGGCAACGGCGTCGTTATAGCCGCGCCACAGAGCAGGCGTCATCGGTAAGGTGAGCGTCACGTCGGTGGTGCCGCGCCATTCGCGCGCAATGCGGTGGAATGTCCCCGCTTCGGGATGCTCGATCTCGCCATCCGCGACGCGCATTGTCGCTTCAGTCGTCCATTCTGGGATACGCAGCCATAACGGAAATGTCACCGGGCGTTCGACCGTGACTGTAAAATGCAACGTATCGCGGAACGGGTAATCCGTTTTCAGGACAACTGTCACCGGCACGCCGTCACTCTCGGTCTCGACGCGGCTCGGCGCGTAGGCAACGGCAGCAAGCCCGCCATCGGACGACTGCATCCACAGGTTGGCGGCGAATTTCGGCCAGCCCTGGCTCAGATTCGCGGTGCAGCAGCCGTAATTCGGCTCCACGCCGAAGATGTTGGACGCCGGGCCGTTGGTGTTCCAGATGCGGTTTTCGACGACACTGCACTCCACCTGATTCACCTGCTGATCGTATTGGTGCGCCCACATATCCGGCGAGAAGGTGGCGGGCAGCGCGTTAAAGATAATCCTTTCCAGACGGTCGCCAAACGCCGGATCGCCGAGCACAGAGAGCAGCACTTCCAGCGAGAAGGCGTACTCGACGACGGCGCACAGTTCCGTCCCATGGGTGGGCTGTTTGCCCGCCAGGCACTCGTCGCCGGTGAAAACGCCCGTGACCATGCCGTGATAGCGGTCCAGCTTCTCGATGATGTCATACACAGCAGCGCGGTCATCTTCGTCTCCGCTGACACGCCACCAGAGCGCCGGCCCTTTGGGCGCCATCGCGTTGTTGACGACGTGCCCCATAAAGTTCCAGCGTCGCCAGGGCGTCGGTTCGGTGATTGGCCAACGCGCGAAAAAGCTGCGCCAGTCGAAACCCTGTGCGTGGAGTTTGACCGCGAGATCGAGCAGCCACGGCTCGCCGGTCTGCTCGTAAAGCCAGTAAATGGCGATCAGCCCCTCGAACCAGCGGAACTGCCCCCAGTTGAAAAGCGGCGCGGTGTCAATGTGGCGGTCGAGGCGGCGCAGGCACTTCTCGACCGCCGCGACGACGCGAACATCGCCCGTGGCGTCGTGGTACTGCACAAGCACCTTCAGCGCCAGCAGTTGTGCCCAGAGATCGTAGCGCGTCTCCTCCGGGCGTCCGGCGGCGACGACCATCGTGCGCGGACCAAGCCAGCCGTCCTCGTGCTGGTGCGTGAGGATGTAGTCAACGTAGCGCACGGCTTTTTCTTTGAGAACGGGGTCATCCAGCACAAACGCCAGCGGGATCAGACCATCCAGCCAGTACGGCGCGCGCTCCCACGCTTCCGTATCCCCACCGAACCAGCGGCTATCTTTCACGTCGGGCCAAAACTCGTCCAGATGCCCACTGATCCCTTCCGCCTGAATCCGCAACTGCCGTTCCAGCCACCCCAACGGTTGAATCTTCCCCAACGGCAACGGTCGAAACGCCACCGGCCTCAACCCATACTCCATATTCCCTACTCCTTACTCCTATCCCGCTTCCACAACGGCGACTTGTTCTCCAGAATCCCGCGCATCTCGAAGATCTGATCGCGCAGGGCGGCGGCCTTCTCGAACTCCCAGTTCTCGGCGGCGGTCTTCATCTCCTTCTCCAACTCGCGGATGAGCTTCTCCAGCGCGGCGGGTTCCAGCTCCTCCGGCTTGAGCGCGCGCTCCTCTTCCTTCTGCGTTGTCGCGCGGACGCGCTCGGTGAGATCGTGAACTTCCTTGATGATCGTCTGCGGGACGATGCCGTGTTCCTGGTTGTACGCCATCTGCTTCTCACGGCGGCGGTTCGTCTCGTCAATCGCCTCGCGCATCGCGTCGGTGATGGTATCGGCGTACATGATGACGGTGCCGGCAGTGTGCCGCGCGGCGCGCCCCATTGTCTGAATGAGCGCGGTGGCGCTGCGTAGGAAGCCTTCCTTATCCGCGTCGAGGATTGCCACCAGGCTGACTTCTGGCAGGTCGAGGCCCTCGCGCAGCAAGTTGATGCCCACCAGCACGTCGTACTGGCCCAGGCGCAGGTCGCGCAGAATCTCGACGCGCTCGATGGTCTGCACTTCGCTGTGCAGGTAGGTCACTTTGATGTTGAGTTCGCGTAGGTAGTCGGCGAGGTCTTCGGCCATCTTCTTGGTCAGCGTGGTGACGAGCACCCGCTGCCCCTGCGCCACGCGCTCGCGGATGCGCCCCACCAGGTCGTCAATCTGCCCCTTCGTGGGCAGCACGATGATCTCCGGGTCGAGGATGCCGGTCGGGCGGATGATCTGTTCCACCACCTGATCGGCGAGCGCCAACTCGTAGTCGGCGGGCGTGGCGGTGGTGTAGATGACCTGATTCAGCCGCGCGTTGAATTCGTCGAAGGTGAGCGGGCGGTTGTCGAGCGCCGACGGCAGGCGGAAGCCGTAATCCACCAACGTCTGCTTGCGGTTGCGATCCCCGAAGAACATCCCGCGCACCTGCGGGATAGACATATGCGATTCGTCCACGATGAGCAAAAAGTCGGCGGGGAAGTAGTCGAGCAGCGTCCACGGCGGCTCGCCGGCCACGCGCTGATCCATGTGGCGTGAGTAGTTTTCGATGCCGGAGCAGTAGCCGATCTCGCGGATCATCTCCAGGTCATAGCGCGTGCGCTGTTCGAGGCGCTGCGCTTCCAGCAGTTTCCCTTGCGCGTTGAGTTCGGCCAGTCGCTCCTCCAACTCGGCTTCGATGTCCGCAATGGCTTGCTTGACGCGCTCCTCCGACGTGACGTAGTGCTTGGCGGGGAAGATTTTGATTTCCGCCGGCGAGTCCAGCACCTCGCCGGTGAGCGGGTCAACTTCGGTGATGCGCTCGATCTCGTCTCCCCAGAAGGAGATACGATACGCGGTTTCGGTGTACGCCGGGCGGATTTCGAGGACGTCGCCGCGCGCGCGGAAAGTGCCACGCTTGAATTCGAGATCGTTGCGGGTGTAATAGATGCTGACCAGGTGGCGCATCACCGTCTCGCGGCGGATCGCCTGCCCCACGTTCAGCGGCAGGATCACGCGCCCCCACTCCTGCGGGTTGCCGAGCGCGTAGATCGCCGAAACCGACGCCACGACGATGACATCGCGCCGCGTGAGCACCGCTGCCGTCGCCGCCA
>DAOSNS010000070.1:0-7291 GCA_035373625.1 Anaerolineae bacterium
CCTACTTGCTCCGAGGGGAACGCCAGTTCCCCGCTTTTAGCTGGCCTTATCCTTCCTTGCTCCGAGGGGAACGCCAGTTCCCCGCTTTTAGCTCCAGGCTGAGAAACGCGGATCTGGCGATCCGCTTGGAGCCTGTTGGGGGTCTTATCCTTACTTGCTGAGGGGAACGCCAGTTCCCCGCTTTTAGGCCTTATCCTTCTTGCTCCGAGGGGAACGCCAGTTCCCCGCTTTTTAGCTCCGGGCTGAGAAACGCGGATCTGGCGATCCGCTTGGAGCCGGTTGGGGGCCTTATCCTTCTTGCTCCGAGGGGAACGCCAGTTCCCCGCTTTTAGTTGGTCTTATCCTTACTTGCTGAGGGGAACGCCAGTTCCCCGCTTTTAGCGGATCTGATGATGAAGAAAATCACCTTTATTCCGGCACAGATAGCCTTTGACGACAAAGCATGGGCGGCGTACAATGAAAACTGAGGTGCTCATGATGTTGGGGATCATGCCGGTTGTGTTTTACTTTTACTTGTGTCCAGGCTTACTTAGCCTGGATTGTGCTTTTTTGTTGTAGCCTGTCATCCCTTGACAGGCTTTTTTATCTCATTTCAGGAGGTGAAGATGACGGTTTATGCTGTATCAGAAAACGGGCAGGTCAACTGGGAACGCTTTCTGGCGCGGCGCGTGCAAAAAATGCAAAGCTCTGCTATTCGTGAATTGCTCAAGATCACGCAACAGCCCGATGTAATTTCTTTCGGTGGGGGTATGCCGGCACCGGAACTCTTTCCGGTGCGAGAAATTGAGGAAGCGTGCAGTTATTTGTTGCGTGAATCTCCCAAGATGGCATTGCAGTACAGTACGACCGAAGGCTACCGTCCTTTGCGTGAATTCTTGGCCGAGGCCATGGCAAAATATGGCATTCGCCACAGCCCGGATAATATCCTCATTACCACCGGCTCCCAGCAGGCGCTAGATTTAATCGGGAAGATTTTCCTCGACCCGGGGACGTATGTGTTGGCAGAGCGCCCGACTTATCTGGGCGCGATCCAGGCATGGCGCGCCTATGAAGCCGACTTTGTCACCGTGCCGTTGGACGACGACGGCATGCAGGTGGAGTATGTGGAGGATGTGCTCAAGCAGACGCCCGTTCGCTATATTTATGTTCTGCCCAACTTCCACAATCCGGCCGGCACCACGTTTTCGGAAGAACGCCGCCATACGCTGGTGGACATTGCCCGCAAATACGATCTCATCATCGTAGAAGATGATCCCTACGGCGCGCTGCGCTATACCGGCGAAGATATTATCCCCATCGCGGCGCTGGCACCGGAGCGTACCATCTACCTGGGAACGTTCTCCAAGACGTTGGCGCCGGGCGTGCGGATCGGCTGGGTCGTCGCGCCGGCGGAGATTATCCATCGCCTGGTGCAGGCCAAGCAGGGTGCGGACCTCCATTCCAGCACCTTTGATCAGATGATTGCCAACGATGTGGCGCAGCGGGGAATTCTCAAAATGCACGTGCGCAAGCTGCGCAAAGTCTACGGCGAACGGCGTGATATTATGCTGGAAGCGCTCGCCGAATTCTGGCCTGAGGGTTCCAGTTGGACGACGCCCAAAGGCGGCCTGTTCTTGTGGGCGCGGGTGCCGGAATCTATCAACACTTTGACTTTCATGCCGAAGGCATTGGCAAAGAAAGTGGCGTATGTGCCGGGGGTGCACTTCTACCCGCATGAGGACGGTGGTTTCAATGCTATGCGCTTGAATTTCTCCAACGCGCAGCCAGAGATGATCGTCGAAGGGATCCGTCGGCTGGGGGAGGCACTCAAAGAGGAACTGGCGCATAAGTAGCGGTTAGCTGTCAACAATCGGCAGCCGGCTTTTACTCCACATCGGGGGCGCCACACGCGCCCCCGATGATTTTTTAGAGACTATCCCTTGATAACGGCAAGCGGACGCACGCGCGCCACCTGCCGTGCAATCCCCGCGCCGACCACCGAATCCACGACGATGCTCACATCCTTGTAAGCGTAGGGTGCCTCTTCGGCCAGCCCTTTGACGCTGTCGGTGCGCACCACAATCCCCTGCTGTGAAAGCTCCGCGCGCACCTGCTCTCCGCGCATTTGCTTGAGGGCGGCGTTGCGGCTCATCATGCGCCCTGCGCCGTGGCAGGTGGACCCAAACGTGTTCTCCATCGCGCTCTCTGTCCCCACGAGGACGTAGGAAGCCGTGCCCATCGAGCCGGGAACCAGGACGGGCTGCCCTGTTTCGCGGTACACACCGGGCAGATCGGGATGGCGTGGCGGGAAAGCGCGTGTTGCACCTTTGCGATGCACGACGACTTTCAACCGCTGTGTGCCTACTTGATGCTCTTCGATTTTGGCGATATTGTGGGCTACATCGTAGACTTGATGCAGATGCCAATCGCGTACCTTGCCCGCCAGCACTTGCTCGAAGGCGCGGCGCACGAAATGCGCCAGGATTTGGCGGTTGGCAAAGGCGTAATTGGCTGCTGCCGTCATTGCTGCCAGGTAGTCGCGCCCTTCGCGTGAATCCACCGGCGCGGCGACCAGCTCGCGGTCGGGGATGTTGATGCCGTACTTTCGCGGCGCGTCTTGCAGCACATGCAGATATTGTCCGCAGACCTCATGCCCCAAACCACGCGAGCCGCAATGAATCTGTACCACGACACAATCGCGCATCAACCCGAACGCTTCGGCAATGGCAGGATCGTAGATTTCATCCACCACGTCAATTTCGAGGAAGTGATTGCCCGCGCCCAGTGACCCTAACTGCGGGCGTCCGCGCTCTTTGGCACGTGCATCCACGGCGCCGGCATTGGCGCCGGCAATGCGTCCGTAACTTTCGGTGCGTTGTAGATCGTCGCGGGTGCCGTAGCCTTTGGCGATGGCCCATTCTGCGCCCTGTTCAAGCACTGCGTCGAGTTCTTTGTCCGAAACCTGCACCGCCCCTTTGCCGCCGACACCGCTCGGACAGGTGCGGAAGATCGCTGTCGTGATGTCTTTGAGGTACGGCTCGATGCTGGCATAGTCCATAGACGAGGCCAGCATACGCACGCCGCAGTTGATGTCATATCCCACGCCGCCCGGCGAGATGATGCCCTCGTCGTAGCGGAACGCGGCTACCCCGCCGATGGGAAATCCGTAGCCTTGATGCACATCTGGCATGGCCATCGCATATTTGACAATCCCCGGCAGCATGGCGACGTTCATCAACTGTTCTACTGACTGATCCCGGAACGCCATCTCGAAAACTTCTTCGTTGCCGTAGATGCGTGCCGGAACGCGCATGCGCCCATCGAAAGCCTGCGGCAATTCCCACACATAATCGTTAATGCGTACAAAGTCATCCTTGCTAACCATAGTGACCCCCTGCGAGTTACGAATTACGAGTTACGAATCCCCAACCTCTACTCCCCAATCCTCAAGTATCAAACACGATTTCTGTTTCGTAGCCTTCCGGTGTCTGGATGATGGCCAGATTGTGGAAGGTCGCGGCTTTGACATATCTGGAGTACCTGGAAATCGGCCCGCCGTGGACTTCCGCGACCAGGTGTGTTGGTGTCAGACATTCGAACGTGATGCTGGTGAAGGCCAGCCCGGCGACTTCGGTTTGATAAAGTAGCTCGTTGAGCCAGTCAACCAGCAATGTTTCGACATCCAACGCTTCCAGTTTTATAGTCAGCGTGTGAGTGTGCGCGACGGTCTCATCCCCGATGATGAAAGCGAACATGCCCTGCGCCGCTGTCGCAAAAAGATCGGCCAGGTCAGTAGCCCATACGTGCAGGGCCAGGTCAGCCGTGTGTTCGATTTCTTGCCAGTGTCCCATAGTTTCCTTGTGACTGTTTGACCGCTAGAATGTTGGAATGTTATTCTCATCCACCTGCTGTTGAAGGTGTTTGCTCCAAGAGACTGTTTTCGATGAAATCCGCCAGCGCGATGACGTCATCCAGGCCGAAATGTGGCAAGTCACTGGCCAGATCGGGCACGTCGGTCACACAGGCGATACGGTTCTCCACATCGGGAATCAGGTGGGGATCGCGCGCAGCCCGCGTCACCTCGATTTTGGGAAATTCTCCGTGCTTGAACCCCTCGGCGATCACGAGGTCTACATCTGTGACACCGGCCAGCGCCATTTCCAGCGTCGGCGGCGTGACGCAGCGCCGTGTGTGCACAAGACGGTCTGGAGTGACAAAGGCCACATGATCGGCGCCGGCGTCCCACAACCGGCGGGTATCTGTGCCGGGGATGTCGGTTTCGACATCCTGCCGCAGGGTGTGCTTGATCACGCCCACGCGATAGCCGCGCTGCCGCAACAGCGGGATGAGTTTTTCAATCAGCGTCGTCTTTCCGCTGTTGGAGCGCCCGACGAAAGAGATAACCGGAAAACGATTACTGGTCAAGCCTGATTATGCTCCACGGAGAATCGTTTGAACGTTGACACGTTTTAATCCATTGACCCCCCACTATTTGTGGATAGGAAGTGCAAGACGTGCTCCACGACGGCTTCAGGTGTGAGATTTGACGTATCCACATATAGATCGCAGTGGGCACGCGCATGCGCCAATCGGACAGTGCGTTCTTCTTCCCACCAGGAAGAAGGTTGCGCCAACCCTTCGCGCTGTGCGGCGACCTCCATACTCACATCCAGATAAACCAACACATCGGGATGGGTGAGGCGCTGCCACATCGCCGGGGCGGCGCAGTGCTCTTGCATGATCTCTTTGACACGATAGCCGCGCGCACGTAGAGCGCGGGTCAGCTCGGATTTCCCGGAAGAACACGGCCCGACGATGCCAATCAGACGGTCATCGGCGTGTGAGTGCTCGTCCATAGGCGATCCCGAAGCTGATAATCCCTCAGTGGATGTCGGGGATGGGCACCTCAACACGCATATAACGTGCGCCTTCAGGGACGCCGGATTGGATGTGCAGCACCAGGATACTTGTATCGTCTCTGGGACGGTTCTGATCGGCCTCCAGCGCGCGCTCCAACAGTCCATCGGCGACCGCTTGCGCTGTTGGCGTGGCCTGCCAGATTTGCTCAAAAGCTGTAGGAATGTCCAACGGTGCACCGGCATATTCTCCGGCATGGATCAATCCATCGGTGCAGGCGAGGGCGATCAATCCCGGCTCCAGGTAAATTTGATCCACGGTCGGACGCGCGTGCTGGTGGAAACCGAGCGCCGGCGATTGGCTCTCCAGCAATTCCAGGTCACCTGCCGGCCGGCGGATGTAGACACCCGAATTGCCGCATTGGGTGACGACCAGCGAGCCGCTGTCCAGGTCTACAGAGAGGATGATGAGCGTCGCCGACACCTTCCCGCGCCGCAATTCATAGAGCATATCGTTGGCAGCACGCGCAGCCGCACCGTCGCGCACCCCTTCGGCCAGTTCCGAGACCACCTTACGCACTACCCGGATACTGATCGCTTTGGCAGCTTCGCCGGAACTTTGTCCGTCGGCCAGCACGAAGGAGATACCGCCGTGGGGGCGTTCGATCATTTCCAGGGTATCGCCGCTTTCGCGCACGGCCCACTTGTTGATTTTGCTTGCCGCGACGGAAAGGTGCATAGAACCGCCTCCTATCCTTGCGTTTCTCCTTGTGAGTTGTGTTTGCCGCCGATGGCTGCCGGCAGGATGTCGACTTCTACGCCTTCGGCTATGCGGATGCGGGCGATGTTGGCCTCAGGGTCGTAGCGGGTCAACGTACCCAACAAGCCGCCGATGGTGATGACGCGATCCCCAACGGCCAACTCCTTCTCCTGTTGCCGTCGTCGCCGTTGTGCCATCCACTGCGGCACATACATGAAGACGATGATCAAGATCATCACCACAATCCAGAATATCCAATCTGCTCCCTGTCCCATGATTGCGCTCCTCTCGCAAAGTTTTTGTGCGCCTTGTTGTTCTTTCAGATACACTTTGATTATACCCGCGAGGGCGAGAACAACAAGCGCGCATCTCAAAAACAAAAAGCGCAAGGCTCAGGCCCTGCGCTTTCCGGTGCTGTTGATCTTATCCTACAAAACCATTCCCACCAGGTAGGGGACTAGCACCACCAGCGCCATCAGGGGGTGTCCGCGGCGGGTTTGGTTGCGGCTGTCCCAGTTGAAGAGGTAGATCGCCATGCCGAAGGCGAGCAGGCTGCTGGTCAAAAGGATGAGCAGCGACACCGTGGGCGCGAAGGTTGTTGCGCGACCGTAGGCCAGCCCTTCGAACGCTTGCATTGCGTGGGCGGTCGGCAGCAAGCCGGCGAACCGCTGCACCGCTTCAGGTAGCATGTTGAGCGGCACCATCAACCCGCCGATGAGCATGGACGGTAGGAAGATAAGCTGCGAGAGCAGCGTTGTCGCGCGGTTGTTCGCGGCGACGACACCGATGAGCGCGCCGAGGGCGCTGCACGTGAACGCCGTCAGCACGGCGATGCCAGCGACAGGCCACCAGCGATTGGGGGCGACGCCGTCGAATACCGGCACGGCGGTCAGTGCGACGATTCCCGCGGCGATGAGCGCATGGAAGGTCGTCGTCAGCACCGGGATGGCGACGATGGACGCCGCCGGAACGCCGTTGATCTTGAAGTTACGGTAGACGCCCGCCTCGCGCGCTTCGACCAGTGGACTCGGCAGGCCGAGGATCGTGCTTCCCAGGATGACGAAGATGATCATCGCCGGAAGCAGCGAATCGCTGAAGAACGGGTTAACCTGCGTCATCACCAATCCCATCACGGCATACACGCCCAGCGGGAACAGGTAATTCATAAACAACAACGTCGAGTTGCGCAGACCGGTTTTGAACTCGAATGTAAAATGTTGTACGAAAGCAGTCATTGTGTACCTCCGAGAAATTTGAAATGAGTAATGCGTGATGCATGATTTGTCTTCTTCACTCTTTACTCCCTACTGTCTACCGGTAATTTCCAGGAACCGTTCTTCTAATGTCGGGCGCTCGACGCGCAGGTCAATCAGCGTATCGCCGTGGGCGTTAACGTACTGGAGCAGTGCGGTGACGCTGGTGCCGGGATCGGTGCTGAAGTAAACGGCGTAGTCCTCTTCGAGCAGGTGGCGGCTGACGCCCGGAATCGCCGCGCCGTTCTGGTGCAGCACGGATTGTTCGGTACGCACCGAGATTTTGGTGAAGCCCGCGCCGGTTGCCGTGATCTCGCGGGGCGTGCCCGTGGCGACGATCTTCCCATGCAGCAGAATGGCGACACGATCGGACATTTTCTCTGCTTCGGCCATGTCGTGGGTCGCCAGGATGATGCTCGTCCCTGCGGCCTTCAGCTCTTGCA
>DAOSNS010000071.1:0-7225 GCA_035373625.1 Anaerolineae bacterium
GGATATGGCGATCCGCTCGAAGCAACGCGGATCTGGCGATCCGCTCGAAGCGACGCGGATCTGGCGATCCGCTCGAAGCGGTTAAGAAACGGGCGATCCGCTCGAAGCAACGCGGATATGACGATCCGCTCGAAGCCAGATGAAGTACGAGAATGATAAAGCCCTGGGGGATCTGGCAATCCCTGCAAAGCAACGGGGACTGAGCGACAAAGGTTATGGAGCTATGCCGTGAAGAAAAAGAAATCGCAACCACGACAGAAGCATATTCCAGAGCGTACTTGCGTCGCGTGCCGTATGCAGCGCGCAAAACGGGAGTTAGTGCGCATCGTGCACCTGACCGAAGGTGGCGTCGTCGTAGATGAAACGGGGAAACAGAAAGGCAGAGGCGCTTATCTGTGCCGTCAGCGGACCTGTTGGGCACTCGCGCTGAAACGCGGTGCGCTCAACCATGCTTTGCGCGTCACCTTGACCGCCGAGGAGGTGGCGGCTTTGCAGACGTATGCAGCCGCGCTCCCGGAGACCCTGGAGGGGACGACAATCCCTGACCCGGAGGGCGAAGACTTAATATGAGGAATTCTACGCCGATAGTCTCGCTGTTGAGTGTCGCTGGCTTATTTCACAGAGAGCACTGAGAAATCTCTGCGAACCCGGTGTTCTCTGTGGTGAGAAAAAGCGTCAACACCCAAGAGGAGACTATCTCCACGCTAACGAGGATAAAAATCTGTCAATGGATTGACCGGATTTTTCTATATCAATCCGTCTCATCCGTTGACATTGAAGGAGGTTTGAGCTTATGGAAACAAAAGAGATCATAATTCCAGAGATTATCACGGTCCGCGATCTGGCCGAACTGTTGGGTGAGACGCCGATCAAGATCATCAAAATCCTGATGACTAACGGTGTGCTTGCCAGTATCAACCAACAAATTGATTTTGATACGGCGGCGGTCATCGCCAGTGAATTCGGCTTCGAGGCCCGACAACCGTATGCCGAACTCGAAAGTGAGGCACAGGCCGAACGTTCAGCATGGCAAATTTTGCTTGCCGAAGAAGCGCCGGAAGACCTGTGCAGCCGCCCGCCCGTCGTCACCGTTCTGGGGCACGTGGACCACGGCAAAACCTCCCTCCTCGATGCAATCCGCCATACCAACGTCGTCAGCCAGGAAAGCGGCGGCATTACGCAGCACATCGGCGCTTATCAAATCAAACATAACGGCCGGCGGATCACCTTCCTGGATACGCCGGGCCATGAGGCTTTTACCGCTATGCGCGCGCGCGGCGCCAACACGACCGATATTGCGGTGCTCGTCGTGGCAGCGGATGACGGCGTACAGCCACAGACGATCGAAGCCATCAACCACGCCCGTGCAGCGCATGTGCCGATTATCGTTGCCTTGAACAAAATAGATAAACCCAACGCCCAGCCGGAAGTCGTCAAACGGCAATTGAGCGACCTGGGGCTGACCCCGGACGAGTGGGGTGGGACGACAATGGTGATTCCGGTGTCGGCGAAGAAAAAGACCGGCCTGGATGACCTTCTGGAAGCGATTTTGCTGGTGGCGGACGAAGTCTGTGTGCAGGCTAACCCTGACCGCGAAGCTGTGGGGACGGTCTTAGAAGGTCGTTTGGACAAGCGGCAGGGGCCACTGGCTACGGTCTTGATCCAGAATGGGACATTGCACACCGGCGACATCGTCGTGGTGGGCAAGACCTGGGGCAAAGTGCGCGCCCTGGAAGATGAGAACGGCAAACGCCACCGGACGGCGCCACCCGCCACGCCCACGGTTGTGGTCGGACTTCATGATGTACCCGAAGCCGGCGACCGCCTGGAAGTGGTCAAGGATGAACGTATCGCGCGGGCCATAGCGCAAAAACGTCAGGAAGAGGCGCGCGCCCACGACCTGGCGCGTGCGGTGCGTCCGCTGTCGCTGGATGATATTGCCAACCGCATCCGCGAAGGTCAGGCCAAAGAACTCAACATCGTCCTTAAAACCGATGTCCAGGGTTCCATCGAGCCGATTGTCACCAGCCTGGAACGTCTCAGTAACGATGAGGTTAAGGTGAAAGTCATCCATGCCGCGGCCGGCAACATCAACGAATCCGACATCAACCTGGCGTTAGCGTCAGAGGCAATTGTCATCGGGTTCCGCGTTGATCTCGACGGTGCGGCGCGCCGCATAGCCGAGATGGAAGGGCTGCAAGTCCATGTGTACGACATCATCTATCAGATTGTTGAAGACGTGGAGAAAGCTGTAAAAGGCATGCTCTCGCCGATCTATGCGGAGAAAGTCATCGGCGAAGCACAGGTAAGGCAGACGTTCGATATTCAGCGGGTGGGCCGTGTCGCCGGATGTTACGTTACGGACGGAGTGATCCAGCGCAACGCCAAAGTGCGCGTGTTGCGCAACAACCAGGTCATCCACGATGGCACCGTCAACTCACTGAAGCGTTTTAATAAGGATATGCGTGAGGTCCGCCAGAATTTTGAGTGCGGCGTGAAGATCGAAGGATTCGACAATGTCGAGGTTGGAGACCGCTTACAATTCTACGTTATGGAGCGTGTCGCGGCATAGCTTAGGAGGGGATTTAAGATTGAGGACTAGGGATTGGGCAGTATCCTGATCCCCAATCCCGAATCCCCACTTCCAGGAGAGTGAACTATGGGTAAAAAGTATATGGGGCGCGTCGGCCAGTTGATACGGCGTAAGCTCACCCAATTGCTGCTTGAAGAGAGTAACGATCCGCGCCTGGCGAATGTCACCATCACCGATGTGGTCGTCAACCGCGATACCTCGCGCGCCGAGGTGTTCTACAGCATTATCGGTTCGGCGGATGAGATTGCCGAGATTCAAAATGTTTTAGACGGCGCGGCCGGCTGGTTACGCAGCGAGATGGCGCCGAGTCTGCGCTTGCGCAATGTCCCGAAACTGGTGTTCACCTATGACCCTTCGCTGGCCCAGGGGGCGCGGATCGAGGCATTGTTGCAACAAGAACGGCACAGACAAGACCTGGAGACGCCGGACTTCGCGGAGGACCTCGAAGAAGATTCCGAAGATGATGACGACGGTGCAGATGCCTGAGCCGTTGGCAATAGCGATGCAACAGGCGGTAGCGCTGTTGCACAATAGCCGCCGTCCGTTGCTCATTTCCCATCCCCGACCTGACGGGGACACGGTGGGCAGTGCTCTGGCCCTGCGGCTGGCGCTCATCCACCTGGGCAAAACGCCACAGCTTGCCTGTATTCACCCGATTCCGGAGGCGCTGGCCTATCTGCCGGGCGCCACGGCCTACCAGAACGCCATCCCCGAAGATGACGCCCCCGATCTGGTTGTCGCCGTTGACTTGAGCGATTTGAACCGCAGCGGTGGCATCTACCGGGAAGCGTGGCGCGGCAAGTTCCCCTTGTTGGTGATTGATCACCACGAAACAAACGAGCACTTTGGCGATGTCAATCTGGTGGACCCGACGGCAGCCGCGACGGCGTTGCCACTGACGGCGCTGATTGATGCGCTCGGTGTGCCGTTGGACGGCGCGATGGCGACCTGCCTGCTCGCCGCCGTCTTGACCGATACGCGGGGATTGCGTACCGCCAATACCTCACCGGAAGTGCTGCGTTTTGTCGGGCGGCTTATCGAAGCGGGCGGCGATTACGCCGGCGTGATGGAAAAAACGCTGGATTCGATTCCCTATCAACAAATGCGGGCATGGGGCGTGGCGCTTGAAAATCTACGGCTCGATGGCGCACTCGCCTGGACCACGTTCCCCCTGGCGGAAAAGCTCAGCCTGGGTATCGCCGACCACGACGATCTCGACCTGGGCAATCTGATCAGCCGGGTGGCCGAAGCAAAGGTGATGGCGACGTTCCTCGAAATGCGCGATGGCACGGTGAAGGTGAGCCTGCGCTCACGCCCCGGCTACAATGTGGCGCCGATTGCCAAAGCCCTGGGTGGCGGAGGGCATCAGCAGGCGGCCGGATGTTCCATCCCCGGAACCCTGGATGAGGCGCAGGCGTGTGTGCTGCCTCGCTTGCGTGCCGAACTCCTGAAAGCTGACCGCTGCAAGCTGACTGCCGAAAACTGATCGCTAACCATGAACGGGCTATTCATCGTCAACAAACCCGCCGGCATGACCTCGCATGATGTGGTGGATGTTGTACGCCATATCACGGGTGTGCGACGCGTAGGGCACACCGGCACCCTCGATCCCCCGGCGACCGGCGTGCTGGTGGTGCTCGTCGGCGCGGCGACGCGGCTGGCGCAGTTCATAGACAACCATGACAAGGCATATCGCGCCGTGCTGCGCCTGGGCGAAACCACGACCACGGATGACGCTGCCGGCGATGTTGTGGAACGCCACCCGGTCACGGTTGAGCCAGATGCCCTCGAGGCGGCGCTGGCAGGCTTTCGCGGTTCGATTATGCAGGTTCCCCCGATGTACTCAGCGGTCAAAATCGGCGGGCAGAAGCTCTACAAACTGGCGTACCAGGGGAAGGAGATCGCGCGTGCGCCCCGTCCGGTCACGGTTTATCGGCTGGAGATGGTGGCGTGGACGCCACCCGACGTGACCCTCGACATTGTCTGTTCGGCGGGCACGTACATCCGCAGTCTGGCCCACGATCTGGGACAGAAGCTGGGGTGCGGCGCACACCTGGCCGCGCTCACACGCACCGCTGCGGGCCATTTCACCCTGTCCCAGAGCCATACATTGGAGGAACTCCGCGCGTTGGCCGAAGCCGGCTGTCTGACCAAAGCCCTGCTGCCCCCGCAGGCAGTGTTTGTGGGGATGCCTGCCGTCACCCTCACAGCGGAGCAGGAACGGGCCGCGAGGTACGGGCAAACTTTCCCGCTGGATGTGACGACCGATGCTGCTATGCTTCAGGCGCAGGATGCCGCCGGGCAATTCATCGCCGTGCTGATTCCCGTCGAGGCAGGAATGTGGCGGCCGAAGCTGGTGTTCCCCACAGAAGCGTAGGGGGCAAGGGAGATGGAGGACGTTTACTATAAGAAGACGATTGATTTCTTCCACGCCGGGCAGACTTTGAAATTTCACGTCAGCCAGGACTTGTTCAGCAGCCATCAGGTTGATGTGGGCACGGCGCGATTGTTACGCAGTCTCGATAGCACACGGCCCTTCCACAAAATTCTGGACCTCGGTTGCGGTTATGGTCCCCTGGGGCTGACCCTCAAGAAACTGTATCCCGAAAGTCGTGTCCATCTGGTAGATCGGGACGCGCTCGCGGTGCTGTACACGCGCCAGAACGCGACGCTCAACCACATCGCAGATGTGTGCGTCTACGGCAGCCTGGGGTATGACGAAGTGCAAGAGCGGGACTTCGATCTTATCATCTCCAACATCCCCGGTAAGGCCGGGGAAAAGGTCATCGCCGGCCTGCTGCGTGATGCCTGCCACTTCCTCAAGCCGGATGGCCTGGTGGCGATCGTCGTCGTGGCGGCGTTGGAAGCCACCGTAACGCCGATTCTCAGTGTCCCCGACATCGAGATTGTTTTTCAAGAGACGCGCTCCGGGCACGCCATCTTCCACTACCGCTTCTCCGAGGCGTATCGCGCTATCCGGCCACCCTATACGAACGGTTTTGCCGCCGGTCTGTATCACCGTGACGCTGTGACCATCACCACCGGCCCGCTGACCTTTCCCATGCAGACGGCGCGGGGGCTGCCGGAATTTGACGGCCTCAGCTATCACAGCAGGCTGCTGATCGAAGGGTTATTGACCCTGCGCGACACGCCGTTCAACCGCGTCCTGGTTTTCAATCCCGGGCAGGGACATATTCCCGTCGCCCTGTGGCAGATTGTGCGTCCTGAAGCTATCGTCCTGATGGACCGCGACCTGTTGAGCTTGCAGTATGCGCGCCATAATCTCATCCAGAACGGCTGTCCCGCCTCGCGGATCACCACGGCGCATCAGGTTGACCTGGCGTCCCAAAGCGCAGATCAAACCGTGGATCTGATCGCCGGCATCCTGCGCGAAGAGGAAGGCCCGGCAGCCGCGGAATGGCTGGTGCAGCAGGCTGCCGCGCAGCTCACGCCGGGTGGTTGGCTATGGCTGGTCGCCGGTTCGACGCCCATCACGCGCCTGGAAAAAGCCATCCACTCCGGCAAACTGTGGCGGATCGAGAAACGCAAGCGCGACAAGGGTCTGAGCCTGCTCGCCTTGCGCAGGAAGTGAAAGGTGGGTATGTGGGTAAGACAGGATGTTGAATCGCTCGTGTTGGCCGGGCCAACCGGCCTGACCATCGGCGCCTTCGACGGCGTTCATCTGGGGCATCAGGCGTTGATCCGCCGCATGGCAGCCGAGGCGCATGGGATGGGGCACCAGGCAGTGGTGCTCACGTTCGATCCACTGCCGCGTCAGGTGTTGGGACCCCAAAAACACGGCGTATTGTCAACGCTGGAAGAACGGCTTGAGTGCATTGCATCGCTGGGGGTGGACGGCATCATTGTACATCCTTTTGATCGCCAGGTGGCGCTGATTCCGGCGACAGATTTTGTGACGTGGCTCGTTGAAAAGCTGGCGTTGACGGATTTGTGGGTAGGGCCGGATTTTGCGCTGGGGCACAATCACGAAGGGAACATCCCGTTTCTTAAAGCGTTTGGAGCGCGCCGGGGATTTGCGGTACACGTCTTTGAGACGCTGGTGCAGTGGGAGGGGCATCCCGTGCGGAGCAGTCGTATCCGGCGTGCGTTGATGGCCGGCGATCTGGAGCAGGCCAACGGCTGCCTGGGGCATCCCTATCGGCTCACCGGCATCGTTGCGCACGGGGATCAACGCGGGCGGCAGTTGGGGTTTCCTACGGCCAATCTGCGGGTCAACGACGATCAGCTTTTGCCGGCGAACGGCGTCTATGTGGGGCAGGCGCACGTGCGCGACGCGCGCTTTGATGCGGTGGTCAATGTCGGCGTGCGGCCCACCTTCGACCAGCACACGCCGGTTGTCGAAGCGCACCTGCTCGACTTCTCCGGCGACATCTACGGGGAACGGCTGCGCCTGGATTTTCTACACCGTCTGCGCGATGAAGTGCGCTTCCCTTCAGCAGAGGCGCTGATTGAGCAAATGCACAGGGACCGGGCCAATGCCCGCGTATGGCGAGGCGTTGTCTAGTTTTCAGTCACCAATTGTCAGTCGTCAGTTGTCAATTTTCAGTTGTCAGTTTGGGATGGTTCATTTTCTGCCTGAAATTGGTTTACACTTTTTGCACATTGAAAAAT
>DAOSNS010000072.1:0-6680 GCA_035373625.1 Anaerolineae bacterium
CCAGCAAGCGCAGAATCTCCTGGTAGCTCTTCTCCATCCCGTCGGCGGGGCCGGTGGAACGGTCGTTGAAGAACGGCGCAGCGTAGAGCGCCAACACATCCAGCTTCTCCGGCGAAAGCAACGCCTGCACAACGGCAAACTGGTCGTCTACCTCATTGTAAGTGTCGGTGTCGAGCACCATCTGCACCTTGCCGGTGGGTGGTTCAAGGCGGATGATGCGTTCAGCTTCAGAAAGAGGGGGAAATTGCATAAGAAACCTCCTGTCAATGGTCACATAGCCGTTAGTCTGATAGTCACATGGTCATTTTAACTGAATCAGCAACATGTCGGCATCCGGAACGGCGATGGTGGGCCAGCGCGTGAGGTCATCGGCCCAGTAGACGCCGGTGCGCAACCACAACTGCGCTATGTCCACGCCGGCAAACTGATGACGCTGCACAAAAAGATCACCGGGCACGAGAGCATGCGGAGCGATGCTCAGTCCATCTGCCACACCTAGCGGCGTGCCCTGTCCATCGAGCAAGTGCGCCATAATCGAGAAGGAGCGCCCTGTCGTTTCGGCGGTGACTCGCCACCAGGTTTCGACGGTAAGACCGTTGGCATCCGGATAAGCGAGCGTGCCCACAAAAGCCAGCGGCCCTTGAAAAGCGATAGGGGAAGCTGCCACAGGAGTCGCGACATCAGGAAGCGTGGCACCACGCATCAGGTAAACCTTCTCATTCGTCGGCACAGTCGGCGACTGTTGTGGCTCATAAAGTGAGAAAGCCGGGAACTCAGCGGTAAAGCGCCGCATATTAAACGAGAGACGTTGATCTGCCAGGCGGCGCGCCAGAAAAGCGTCCTCGGCGTGAGGCGGTGAGGGCAAGAGCGTTGGTAAAGTATGGGCTTTTTGTGGGACAAGGTAACGATGCACTGCATAAATCCCCGGTGTTGTACCACCGTCGGGATAAAGCCAACCGGTCGTGCAGTCAAAATCCACGCGACGCACGGCCACATTCCCAACGCCTTTGGCAATCAGCTCACCGGTGAGCGGCGGCACCGGTGTAGTGCATTGACTGAACCATTGCAGCGGGAGCGGATCAATGTCATACAAGAAAAAAGCGTATCCCAGGTTAGCCGTGGGGGCAATTTCGCGGAACCAGGCGTACATATCGGGCGATTCAAGCCAGCCTGCCTGTAATGTTGTGATACTGATGATATAACGCCCGGCGGGAGGATGAAAAGGCGATTTTAGAGAAGGCACTTCCTGTTGTGGGGGAAGGATAATCGCGTCAATGTCGTAAAGGCGCGGTGAAAGAAAAGCGAAGTTGTATGCAATCTGTGGCGTTGGGCCAGGATGTTCTGCCAGGTAACGTTGCAAGGCTTTGTACCCTTGTCCCCAATCTATGTTTGAATCAATCAGATAATGGTGGCCGTTTTCAGGGCCGCCAATAAGCTCGTTGAAAAACGCAATCTCGTAGGGAAAAAGACGCAACGTGCCTGCCACATACCACAATCCCAATCCCCCCATCACCCAACGCCGCCAGGAGGTTTGTCGTAGCCAATGCCAGAGACCGCCTCCGATGACAAGGTAAAAGAAAGGATGGATTGGCAAAATATGGCGGTAGCCGATGTTCATTCCCCCGGTGACGGACAAGATAGCATAAAGGAGTGGAAAAATGCCGAGGGTTACCAGACGGCGCACATCAATGGGCTTTTGGAGCAGAACGACACCGCCTAATCCCAGACCGATCAGCAATGGTAGCGGATTTTTGATCAAAAACGCCACCGGGAAATACCACCACCAGCGTCCGAGGATGCGCTCTTCCAGAGCAAAAACCCAACGCCCGGCAACGCTGTTCAGCGTTCCAAGAAAAGCGCGCCAGTGCGCCGGGGCAGGCACCGAAAAGGAGATCTCCTCGCTAAGAACGCCCCAGGTAAAGCCATAGGCCGCCCAAATGATGAATATCCCCAAGCCGCCCATAACAAAGCCGTGACACAGCAACTGTAATGTGCGGCCTTCGCGGTATCGCCAAACAATGGTGAACAGGACAATGCCGGCGACACTCGCGGCCCATATCACACCGGAACTTTTCGCCAGCATTGTCAGACCGAGCAGCAGTCCCACTCCCCACGCCAGCTTCCACCCCGGACGCCGTTGCCAGCGCCATGCAAGATAAAGCGCCGCCGTACCTAATGCCACCGTACCGACATCGGTTGTAGCTAAACGCCCATGCGCCAGCAACAGGGGATCAAAACACAACACGAGCAACGCCAGCAGCCCGGCCAGCGGATGCCACAGCTCACAGCCCCAACGGAAAATCAAAGCGCCCAACAGGATGGTTAAAAAGATTATAGGCAAACGTGCCGTCATTTCTACCTGTTCGATAGGAGTAAGATAAGCGGCAAAACTGGCAAAGTAATATCTTACCGACTCTTGCGCCCAGCCGTCCAGGCCGGTCAATGGAATAGCGGGATTAGCCCAATAAAATAGTGCGGCCTCCAGGATATTAAGCAACGGAGGGTGCCCGTGCTGTGGAAAAATCCAAAAAGCCTTTGTCCCTTCGGCCAACAGGCTGTATCCCACAGCAATGTGCGCCGGTTCATCCGAGGTCATAGAGAGTTGACGTGCACCGGATACAAGGATGGCAAAGAGCAGCCATAATAGCAGGATGGCGCCAAAACGTAGACGCATGTTCATTTTTTGACCCTACCGGCTATCATTAACGGTGATCGTCGCCACAACGATATACGTCTCCCCTGTCTTCAATGTCCACCGCTCCATCGTATCCAGCCAATACGCGCCGGTGATAACGGTGTACGTCCCAGGGCGCGCGTCTACCGGCACCGCGAGGCTATGCCGCTGCACAATCACATCGCCGGGCTGCCATTGTTCAATCGGGAAGCCCAACCCATCCCCGACGGCCACAACGCTTCCGTCCGGGCCAAGCAAGTGTGCGAGTAACGAGAGTGGACGCCCAGGCACATCGCGCACGCGCCAGGATGTGCTCAATTCCACAGATTGCCCTGGCCTAATGCGAAGCGCGTCAAGTTCGTAACCCAAAAACTCTAACGGCCCATCAACTTCTATCACAGTAAGCGAATTGGCGGACAATGTCTGATCGCGCCCTGATTGGCGATAAATCCGCGCGGCTGGATGCATCCAATGCTCTTGCTGAACATACACGAGATCGGTAGCCTGAAGGTGCTTCTCTGTCCAGGAGGCTGGCGCGCCATCGCCAGGCAGGACATACCACCCATTGCTGTTCACCGGATAGAGCCAGCTTTGCGTGCAATCAAAGGCGACGATGCGCGCATCGGCAAGGCCAAAACCGACTATGACTTGTTCCTTCGATAGAACCGGCACAGGAAGAGCACATTGCGCAATCCATGCCGGTTCTGTGGGCGGAGCCTCGACATTGTACACAAAAATGGCGTGTCCGATTGTCGTGTCGGGTTCGCGCTGCCGGAACCAGCTATAGGTATCGGGGTCCAGCAACCACAATCCATGGAAAGGGACCGCGCTGATCAAATATGTCCCTGGCGGCGGATTGAATTGGCGCGGCAAAACAATGGGAGCATCCAGGGTTGGCGGCAGCGGTTCGAAATCTATACCGTAGAGCGCCGGATCAAGCGAGGAAAACGCGGCTAAATAGGGATGTGTGATCTGATGTTCCTCAATATAAGCCTTCGCCGCTTTGAGCGCCTGCCCCCAATCTACACTCGAATCGCTTAAAATGTGATGTCCTTGATCGGGACCCCCTGCCAACTCGTTAAAATAGCTCAATTCGTAAGGGTGAATGGATAACGTCCCCACCGCCAGCCACAACAGCAACACACCCACTCCCCCCATCGCCAACATTCGCGTTCTCTGGGAAAGCCGCGCCCAAAGCTGTCGTCGCGCAAGTCCGCCGCACAACACAAATAAAAAGGGGTACACCGGCAACAAATGACGTTGTCCGATCTGAAGCGCCGAAAGAACAGCCATTACAAAGTAGCCAACAGGAACAACCAGCAATACCAGTAAATCCGGCAGAAGCCGGACATTTTTTCCCCTCGCTATCTGTCGAGCAATCACAGAAATGGCTGCCATGAAAAAGAGCAAGCTCGGCACGGGCGTCTTGACAAGAAATGCCATGAAAAAATAAGCCCAGGGATGGTTTTGATCGTACAGTTTCTCCAAAAAGTATGTGGTCTGGCCACTTTGCATATAATCGTTGATATAGGGCAAGCCCTTCCAATGAGAGGCCGCCGGGATCGGCAACCCTCCGGGCTGTAGAGGAGCATACTCGAAGAGATAGGCAGCCCAGAGTACCCCTAGGGCGAGCATAATCCAGAGGAGACCTGTCCCCACTACACCCAAAAACCAGTTTTTCTTATCACGCCAGGCCATCAAAGCCCACACAAACAACAATACTCCGGCAATACCCACGAAGTAAGGGCCAGAAGCCTTAGAACTAAATGGCAAACCGATTGCCAATCCCACTCCTATCCGCCATTTCCAGTCAGGTGCACGAAGATATCGCGCCAACGCATATGCAGCGAGGAAACCAAAAGCAGCCAGGCCCATATCCGTAGAATTGAGCCGCCCATGCGCGAGGACTGTAGGATCGAACGTAAGAAGTAGCAAAGCTATCATGCCAGAAAGGGAACTGCGCCATAGTTCACAAGCCCAGCGATATACCAACGCAGCGAGCAACACAGCGATCCAGACCACCGGCAAGCGAGTGAGCATGGTTGTGCGATCCAGACGGCCAAGCTGCACCAGCAACGCCCGCGAAAAGCCCAAAACGTCCGAGCTGCCCCATTGCGGGAAAGTCCGTGGATCAGGATGGTCCGGCGCAAGCAAGAGAGGCCAGGCCGTGAGCAAATTCACGAGAGGAGGATGACCAATGTGCCCATGCCAGAAAGGGTCACCCGTGCTCCAGTCCGAGTAGCCCACCCCAATATAGATCGGTTCATCGTAGGTGAGGGACAGAGCGTTGATACCTGATATTGCCTGAGCAAAGAAAACCAGTAGCAAGATCAGTGGCAATCCGTGTCGCATCATATCCTGAGACCTTGTGCGGAACATTACTCACGCCTTTCAAACCTGTATAGTCGTATCGTGTCGCCGGTTTGCCCCGTCGCATCAGTGATCGTCCACCGCTCCATCGTATCCAGCCAATACGCGCCGGTGATAACGGTGTACGTCCCAGGGCGCGCGTCTACCGGCACCGCGAGGCTATGCCGCTGCACAATCACATCGCCGGGCTGCCATTGTTCAATCGGGAAGCCCAACCCATCCCCGACGGCCACAACGCTTCCGTCCGGGCCAAGCAAGTGTGCGAGTAACGAGAGTGGACGCCCAGGCACATCGCGCACGCGCCAATACGTTTCGAGGAGGATCGCATCGCCGGGTGTGACGGTCTCCGCGTGCAGTGTATACCCCAGGAAATCCAACGGCCCATCAACCTCGACGGCTGACAGCGGCGTTTCGGGCGTTGGAGCCGATCCAGACAGCCGGTACACCACGGATTCGGTCTCTCCGCCCGCCGAACGTAACGTCACATCCACCTCTGCTCTGGGTGGTACGGCGGTATCCGGCGACGCGATCAGCACCCCCGGTTGCTGTCCCGGCGGATAGACGGATGTGTGAGCACAATCGGGCCAAAGGACACGCAGATCACCCCCACCCAAACGCTGCGCCACAGTGTCTGAGGAGAAGGAGACACCAGCACAAAGCACAGCCCAGGTCGGTGTCTCCCGCGGCGGAACGCGATACAGCCACAAGGCATTGCCGAGGCGTGTGAGCGGCTCTCGTCCTCTGAACCAGGCATACGTGTTGACATCCGGCGCATAAGGCCCTTGTAGTACCGTCGCGCCGATCGCGTACAATCCCGGTGCGGGATTCCACGGCGCAAAGGCGACCGCGCGCGGGTCGGGTGGCAGAAAATCGGCGTTGATGCCGTACACATCCAACCGCGCCGGGCTGTAGTGCGCGTAATAGACGTGATCCTCGCCGTGTGCGTCCATCCACGCGCGCAAATCCCACAAATTCTGCCCCCAATCCAGGTTGGAATCCACCAGATAACGATACCCGCCCCGCGCCCCACCCGCGATCTCGTTGAAGAACGTCAGGAAATGCGGCGAGACGGCGAGTGTGCCGATGATGAGCCAGAGAAGGAGTAAGGAGTAGGAAGTAAGGAGTAAGGAGTAGGGAGTAAGAAGTAAGGAGTAAGGGGGAATGCGTGATGCGTGATGCGTGATGCGTGATGCGTGATGCGTAATTCGTAATTCGCCATTCGTCATTTGCCATTTGTCATTTGCCATTTGCCATTCGCCATTCCTACTCCCTACTCCATACTTCGTACTCCATACTCCCAATCCTACATACAGAAACGGTAGCAGTGGCAGCAAATGCCGATAGCCGATGTTGACTGTGCTAAACAGGCTAGACAGCGCGTAAAGTACAGGAAACAAGAACAAAGAAAGCCCCGGCAATGTTCGGCATGCCAGCGTTTGCACGTTTGCACGTTCAAACGCTTTAACGTTCAAACGTTTCAACATTCCAGCGTTCCAACATTCCAACATAAGACGCAGAACTGCCCAAAATCCCAGAAAGAGAATCGGCAACGGGGTCTTGAGCACAAACGCCACCGGAAAGTACCACCACCAGCCGTGATTGCTGACCCGTCCCATCAAGAAGGTCGGATGCCCCA
>DAOSNS010000073.1:0-5792 GCA_035373625.1 Anaerolineae bacterium
GCCCCGTCGGTGTAGGTATAGACGCCCGGCGCGGTGAACTGCCGCCGGTAGACGCGGCCCGGCGCCAACATGCCGCCGTCAAACCCCAGGGTACTGGTGAGCGGATCCAGCGCATCGCCGGTGCGTGGCTGCGCGACAGGGTTAGCGTTCAGGCGCGCCAGGTCGGTGGCGGTCGCGTCCGCGTCCAGGGTGGACACCCATTCCACGCTGGTGTTTGCCGGTATGGTCAGGGCTGAGGGATGCGGGCCATCTGGCAACAGTGCAACCTGGGCGACATTTTCCGCCGTCCACCGCGTGAGCGGCACGTTCACGTGGACGATGTCGCTGATGACCTGCACGACCGGGCTGCGCCACGATTGGTAGCCATTCGCCCCTTCCACCTGCAAGTAGTAAAAGCCCGGCGGCGTGAAGAAGGCAAAGTAGCCCTCCGGCCCGGTCACCTGCGGGTTGATCTGATTATTGTAGAGGTGCGCTGGCCAGGGGATCCAACCGCCCCATTCCGGCACCGAGACGTAAGCCGTCACCGTGATGCCCGCCAGCGCCTGCACCGGCGCGTACATCCCCGTCGTGGCGCTGTAGCTGCCGCCGGCATCCACATCGAACACAAAACCGTCGGGATCAATCAACACCGCGCCATGCGTGGACTTGGGATCGCCTTCCGCGCCGCCCACGTCATAGCATTGCGATTCGACGGTGACATCGTGCGCCCCACCAATGTTGAAGGTCCAGAAGCGTCCGTTATGGGATACCGGATTCTCATATATGACTCCATCGGCTTTGACTTTGAACGGGTTGATTGTGTCATGCGGGCAACACGAGTACAGGTGCATTTGTGTGTTCCAGAACCCGTAGACGCCGGGCAGATGAAAGTCGTTGGCGGCGTAGCGGCCTTCGTCATTGCGGAAGAAGAAGGTGTGATGCACGCCGAAGGCATCGCCTTCCCAATACGAACGCTGCGGGCACCAATCCGCCTGTGGATAGGCAAGGCTCACGTGATCGGAGGGCACGCTGCACACCGTGCCCGTGCCTGGTTCGCAGGCGATGGCATACAGATCAACTCCGGGATGGGTGTGGGTCAAGGCTGAAGTCCAGGTGAGCGTGAATTCGCCGGTAGCATTGGCGGTCGTTTCGCCCTTGAATTCGCCATCCTCGTAGAGACGCACGACCATCCCCGCGCCGGCCAGGCCGGAGGCGCTCAAGTACTTCCCTTCGTCCAGGCACATCTCGCCATCCAGCGGGAAGATGAACAGCGGCGGGAAGACCGGGCGCGGGGGAACCTCGGTCGTCGCCGTGAAGGGAATCGTCCCCGAATTGCCGTTCGCCAGCGTGTAGGTCATCTGCCCGGTGTTGGTGATCGTGTCTCCGCTGGTCGCCGTGTCCGAACGTGCGCTGAGGCCGACCCAGCCCCATTCACCGGGAAGGAGCGGCGCTTGCGCATACCACGAGAGCGCCGCGCCATTGCGAGCAAAACTCAGCCCCGGCGGGCTGGAAACCGAGAGCAGGTCCAGGCTTGCCGGGAACGTGTCATGCAGGGCATAGCGGGTCACCTGCGGCGCGGTGGCGGGGGCGTAATAGGCATAAGGAATCAGATAGTCCTGCTGCAAGTAGGTGGAAGGGGGAACGTTAATCCCGGTATAGTACACCTTCCACTGCGGCGCACTGGCGATTTTTGAGGCTTGCATGCCGCCACTGAGCGAGTACGGGCTTTCGTCGGCGCCGATGTCGGGCGCGCTGCCCAGCGGGCGCGGTTGCCCGTCAATGTCGTGAGTGATGCCGGTGGGAATGCCGGCATCCACCGCCGCCGAAGCCGCCGTGAGGTGATAGCCGTCGGCGGCAAAAGCCGGCGTCCCCGTAATGGGTGACAGATCGGTGAGGCCCCATACTCCCGCGTTCAATGTCGGCGTGAGGACATCGTACCGCAGCACGTGATCCAGGGTGACGTAGTCGTTTTGCCGCTTGATGCCGATCGTCCCGCTGTACAGAATCGTGTTGGTGTAGAAGGCTTTGCCCATCATGTGATAGATCATCGTGCCGTCACCGCCGGTGTTGTTCGCCACGGTCAAGTGCTCAAAGCGTACAGGGGTATAGCTGTAGCGATAAAAGTAGAGGGCGCTGCCGGCGCTCGTGGCCGTGTTATCCAGGAAGGCCATGTTGCGGTAGGTGATGTTGAGATTGTCGCTGTATTTGGGGACGCTGTACAATCCGCCGCCCTCGGTCGCCGAGTTGCCGCGGAACAGATTGCCGTCGTACACGGCGCTGGCGTTGTCTTTGCAGGTATAACTGCTGTACGGATCCGAGCAATATTCTTCCTGGTAGACGCCGCCGCCTTTGCCATTGGCGTGATTATTCAGAAAGCGATTGAACAGCACATCCACCGCGCCGGTGAGATACGCGCCGCCGCCGTTACCGGTGGTGGTATTGCCCTGGAACAGGTTATCGCGCACGATCACGGTGGTGGCTGCGCCGGTATCGGATTTGGCGGCGAGTTTCAAGCCACTGTTGCCATTACCGATCAAGTCGTTTCCTTCTACGATGATGCTGACGGCTCTCACGGGAACCACCAGGCCACAGCCCGTGTTGTCCTGCAGCAGGTTATGGGTGACGGTGATATTCACCACCGGCTCGCCCCACGAGGACACCACCAGGCCATCGCCCACGTTGCCGGTGAACGTGTTGCCCGCGATCAACGCGCCGGCCGTTTGCACCACCGCGCCGCCGTTGGTATTGCCCTCGAAGGTTGAGTCCAGCAGGCGCAGCGAGCCGATCCGCGTCCAAATCCCACCACCGCCATGGTTGCAGGTGGTGGCGACGTTGTTGCGGAAGGTTACCCGCTGGAGCAGTGACGTACAGTTCTCCAGGCGGATAGCGCCGCCTGTCCCGCAGGAGCCTCCATCCTCGAAGGCGGCGGTATTGCTCAAAAACTGGGAATCGCGAATCTCCACCACAGATTGATAGCCGTACAGACCGCCGCCGTCGTGCGAATAGTCACCGCCAGGAAGCGGCTCGTTTTCCTGCACGATGCTGTTTTGCATCATCAGCGTTCCATTGGCGATGTACAGCCCGACCCCGAAATTGCCGTGAAAGTTGGGGTTCACGCGATTGTGGCCAATCGTACTGCTCAACACGTGCAGCGTGGCACTGTCGGCGTAGACGCCGGCGCCGCTGGCCGAATGATAGCCGTTGACCAGCCGCAGGCCTTCCAACGTGACGGTGATATCACCCTGGACGTAGACCACCCGGCCCGTACCTTCCGCATCCAACGTTGTCGTATAGAGCGCGGGGTCCCACGCGGTGAAATCGGCGTTGTAGCCACCGCGCAGCGTCAGGCTTTGGGTGATGTAGGCCATCTGCCACAGCCCGGCCCGCGAAACTGTGCCGGTGTAGACGCCGCCGGCGATCTGGATCACGTCACCCGGCTGCGCCGCATCTATGGCCGCCTGCACGGTCGTATACGCGCAGCCGTTGGCGCAAACGCGCAGCTCGCCCTGTGGCGCGGAAGGCGCCGCACTCGCCGGAAGCGCGTCGCTCCCCAGAGAAGCCAGCACGACCAGCACAAGCGCCAGTCCGCCGACCAGGCTCAACAGCAGTGCAAACCCTTTGTGTACCTTGATCATTTTATTCCTCCACGCGTTCATTTTTTTAATGCTTACTCCTCTCGTCGTGCCAATCGGGGACATTTGATACTTTCGCCAACCTCGGCCTCGATAAAACGCAGCAAGTCCTCTGCATTATGGATGTGTACATACCCGTCGCCGGCAACACATTCCACCTGGCCTTCCCAGTCCAGTTTCTCGACCTGAGGATCAACCCACAATCGCACAATGAAGGTGATTACATGACGCATCGCATCGCTCCCCGAAACATCTGGAGAACACTATAGCAGAGCAGAATAACAGGGGAATAACAGGGGACGGAGTAAGGCGTAAGGAGTAAGAAGTAAGGAGTAAGAAGTAAGGAGTAAGGAGTAAGGAGTAAGGGGGTGAGTTTATCTTCAATTCTACTACTTCCTACTCCGTACTCCGTACTCCCTACTCCATACTCCCTCCCTTGATCGCTTCATACAATGTGGAGGTTTCGGGGGCGGGATCGGCGTCGAGTTCGGTGCGCAGGGCACGGACGCAATCTTGATAGGCGTGCAATGCTTCGCTGCGACGGCCCGACCGGGCCAGGCACGTCATCAGGGCGCGCCAGACTTCTTCCAGCCAGGGTTCGCGTTCGAGGATACGGCGGGCCAGTTCGATGCCTTCCGACCAGGCCCCGGCGCGCACACGCTCTTCCAGCCAGGCCATGAGCACATTGAGATAGCGTGCCCGCAACCGCTCGCGCTCACGCAGCACCCAATCCGCATACGGTTCCTCAGGCAAGAAGTCGCCGCGATAGAGGGCCAGGATTTGTGACATGGAAGCCGCCCCGCCGCTCCGCGTGGCTTCCTCAAAAGCCCATACGTCGCACCACAGGCCCTCGGTCCGGCGCAGGCTCAATGTCTCTTCGTCGCGCTCCAGATAGCGGGATGGTGTACCGCGCCCCAACTGCGGTTCGAGGATGCGCCGCAGTTCGGAGAAGGTGGTGTTCAGCGCCAGGGCCGCCGAATCCGGCGACAGATCGGGCCACAGCACCTCGAGCAGTTCGTCGCGGGCAACCGGCGCACGACGCAGCAGCAGGTAGAGCAGGAGCTGGCGGGTTTTGCGGCGCTGCCACGCCTCGGCGGGGATAGGAATGCCGCCCCGATAGACCTGAAACCCGCCCAACGTCAACACGCGCAGCGGCGGCGGAGGTAAGTTGTTGAGCGCGTCACGCAAGCGCGCGGCCACCCGTCCCGCTGCGCCTTCCTGACGGAGGTAATGCGCGAGCAGGGGAGCGACCCATTTCTGTTCCTGGACAAGCCAGAAAGCATAACCGCCGTTCAGGACGCGAATCGCCGCCTCAATCCAGACTGCCTCCGCTGCGGGGTCATTTCGTGCGTGAAGCAGCCCCGCGTACAGCAACGTCGCTTGCGTCAGTTCAAAGTTGGCCTGAAGTGGCGCCAGTACCTCCTGCGCCGCACGAAAGTCCGCCTCGGCTTGTGCCCAGTCTTCCAGGAGCCAGGCCACGCGACCGCGTTCCAGCAGCGCCCGGCCTTGCATGTGCCGGTAGCCCGTGCGTTCCACGATCCCCAATGCATCGGCGGCCCAGGAAAGCGCGGCTGGCGCATCATCCATCGCCAGGCAGAGACGCTGCAGCCCCAGTCGCAACAGGAACTCCAGTTCCGGCAATCCACCAGCCTCGGCAATCGACCGGCAGTGGGCAAAGTATTGCCTGGCCAATGAGAAGTCGCCATCCTCGCGGGCCAGTTCCCCCTGGATCAGATACCAGTACCCATCGGCGAGTGTGCCGGGGAGGGCAATCTCGCGTAACTCGGCCAACCAGTGCAGTGTCCGATCGCGCTGGCCCATCACCCAGCATGTCCAGGTAAGGTTGGTCAGTTGCGACCAGATCAGTTCGGGCAAATTGTGGGCGCGCGCTAACTTCAGGGCCTCTTCATCGGCAGCGATGGCCAGGGGAAATTCGCCACGCGGCGTGTAGACACCAGCCGCCAGGCTATGCAACCCCCGTACCAGCAGGCGCATTATCCCCAACTGCCGGCCCACATCAATCGCCTTTTGAAAATAACCTTCAGCAGCGGCAATGTTATCCGTCTCGGCGGCGCAAATGCCCAGGGTGAGCCAAACCTCGCCGCGTGCGTGAGATTCCGGGGTGGTTAAAGGAAGCGTATGCTCCAGCAGTTCTCTGGCGACGGCGTAATGTCCCAGGCG
>DAOSNS010000074.1:0-4852 GCA_035373625.1 Anaerolineae bacterium
ATCACGCATCACGAAGGAGGTTCCACATGTCCCGGAAAACCTGGTTGGTCATTGGTGTTTTAGCCGGTTTTGTGATTCTGATCGGCGGGCTGATCGGCCTGGTCATGCATTACGAGCATCTCCCCGAAACGCTCAGCCAGCACGAGACGATTGTGCTTGGACAAAGTAAGCTGGTCCCCGGCAGCAAGGCCGCGATGCGCGTCGTCGTGCGCGACAGCCGTGACGCGAGTCCCTTGCCCAACGCCGAAGTCGAAGTGCGCATGCGCCCGGCAGACGGCGGACGCGCGAAGGTGCTCTTCAAAGGGACAACCGACGCGGCAGGTAACGTGGATGTCGCCTTCGCCGTGCCGGAGGACGCCGAACCCCAGCAAACCCTCATCGTCGAGACGAAATCCGGCCTCGGCTCCGACACACTGGAACAGGCGGTGACGATTGAGCGCGACTACCGCATCCTCCTCACCACCGACAAGCCACTCTACCAGCCGGGGCAGATCATCCACATCCGCGCGCTGGCCCTCGGCGCGTTCGACCTGCGCCCCGCCGCCGGACAGAATCTGGAAATCACGGTGGCGGATGGCAAGGGCAACACCGTCTTCCGCAAAACGCTCACCGCATCCGATTACGGCGTGGCGGCAGTGGATTTTCAACTGGCGGACGAGGTCAACAGCGGCGCGTACAAGCTCACGGCGACGTTGGGCAATACGTCCTCCGAGAAAACCGTCACCGTCGAGCACTACGTCCTCCCCAAATTCGATGTCAAACTGACGACCGACCGCGCGTACTATCGTCCCGGCGACCACGTCGAAGGCACACTCAAGGCCGCTTACTTCTTCGGCAAGGACGTAACCGGTGGTGTGGTGAAACTCGAAGGTTACACCTTCGACTTCGAGCGCGTCGTCGCGGTGACGTTGCAAGGCACGACGGATGACACCGGCACCTTCGAGTTCAGCTTCGACCTGCCGCCCTACATCGCGGGCAGCGAATTGGAAGGCGGCGGCGCGCGCTTCTACATCGAGGCCGCCGTCACCGACCAGGCCGAGCATACCGAAGTCGGGCGGCTGTCGCTGCCGGTGTCACAGAACGCACTCGTCATCAATGCCGTCCTTGAAGGCGGGATACCGCGCCCCGGCGTCGAAAACATCCTCTACGTGCTGACCACTTATCCTGATGGGACGCCTGCTGAGGCGGAAGTGTCGGTGACCTTCCACGACGCCCAGGGCGGCACACAGCACACGCAAACCGGCAAGTACGGTCTCGCCGAGGCGCGTTTTACGCCGGATGGCCCAAATGTCACGTTAACCGTCGAGGCGCGTGACGCGACCGGCGCGACGGCGTCACGCAACTTCTATTTCGAGGGACAATGGGACGAGGAAACCGTCCTCTTGCGGCCCGACGCGCCCGTCTACCGCGTGGGTGATACAATGTGGCTCACGCTGCTCACCTCAGCGCAGCGCGGCACGGTCTACGTGGACATCATCCGCGAAGGCCAGACCGTGAGCACGCGCGCTGTGGATGTGACCAACGGCAAGGCTGAAGTCGCCGTAGACCTCACACCCGACCTCTACGGCACGCTGGAACTCCACGCCTACAAGATTTTACGCTCCGGCAACATCACCCGCGACACGCGCCTGGTCATCGTGGATGAGGCGAACGATCTCGCGGTGACGCTGACGCCCGGCGCGGACACCTACCGGCCCGGCGAAGATGCGACGCTCGATGTGCAGGTCAGCGGGACGGACGGCGCGGGCGTGCAAGCCGCGCTGGGGCTGGCGGTGGTGGACGAGTCGGTCTTCGCGCTGGCGGAACAGGACCCCGGCTTCGCCAAACTCTACTTTATGCTCGAAGCCGAACTCTTGCAGCCCAAATACGAACTGCACGGCTTCGGCATCCCCGACCTGATTGCCAAGCCCTATCCGGTGGATGATCCTGCCTTGCGCGAGGCGCAGGAAGGGGCAGGCAAGGCCGCGCTGGCTTCGGCGATTCAACAAGAATCGCCTTTCAGCCTGAACGCGAATTCACACGCGCAGGCGATGACACGGGCTTATGAGAAACAAACCAAGTTCTACACCGGCCTGGCGAAAGGCTTGTACGGCTTCTTTTTGCTCCTCCCCCTGACGGTGATGGCGTTGAGCGGCGCTGCGGTGTGGCGCGGCGCGGAGCAACGGCGCTGGCGGCGGTTGCTGGGCAGCTTCGGGATCGCGTGCGGCGCGCTGATTGCCGCAGTCTTGATGCCGGCCGGTTTGATCTGGATGATGAGCAACCTTTTCTGGCGCGCCAGCGACATCATGATGGTGATCTTGATGGCGTTGGTGGGCCTTTTGGGACTGGTGGGGGTGATTGGCCTCATCACGATTGCTATTGCGCGTAAAGATGGCCGGTTGGGCGCGATGTTGGGGCTGATTCCGGTGTGGTTCGTGTTGCTCATCGTCTTGCTCTTTGCCGCCGAGCATGGCAACTTTTCCCCGAGCGATGGATGGATGATTGCCGGCCTGATCGCGCTATGCTTGTTGCCGCTGGCGTTTATGTGGCGCAGCGCCGGCTTCGCGCTGGAAAAGCGCGCTTTCCCTGCCGTGGCCGCCTTTGGAACCGCACTCATCATGTTAGTGTTGCCTGTGCTCACGCTGGCGGGCGGAGCGGGAGGGAGGGCTTTTTCCAATACTGTCGCCGGATTGGCTCCAGGCGGCGCGATGATGGACGAAGGCATGATAATGCCCGAAGTGATGATGGCCCCGGCGATGAAAGTTGTGGAAACCGCCGTGGTGGAGAAGCCCGTAGAAGTTCGGGAAGCGGACGGTCGGGGCGGCGGTGAGGCGCAATCCGGCAGCGAACCCCCACGCCTGCGCCAATACTTCCCCGAAACGATGTTGTGGCTGCCCAACGAAACCACAGACGCAAACGGCGCGCTGCATCTCGAATTCCCCGTCGCCGATAGCATCACCACCTGGCGGGTGACGGCGCTGGCCTCCTCGCAGGATGGACGTCTGGGCAGCGCGACAGGTGGGCTGCGCGTGTTCCAGGACTTCTTCATTGACCTCGACCTGCCCGGCTCGCTCACCGTGGGCGACGAAATCGCCGTGCCCGTGGGCGTCTTCAACTACCTGCCGGAAGCGCAGACCGTGCGCCTGGAGGTGCAGCAAGAGCGCTGGTTTGAGCTGCTGGATGAACCGGTCAAGACGCTGGACATCGCCTCCAACGACATCACCGTCGTCTACTTCCGCATCAAAGCCTTGAATTTCGGTTCGCAGCCGTTCCAGGTGACGGCCTACGGCAGCCGCATGTCCGACGCGATTCGCAAGGACGTGCGTGTCTTCCCCGACGGCAAGGAGCTGCGCTTCACCCTTTCCGATAAGCTCAGTCCGACGGCGCCCGTGCAAGAGACGGTGCAAATTCCGGCGGACGCGATCCCCGGCACGCAGAAGCTCATCGTCAAAATCTACCCCGGCATCGTCAGCCAGGTGGTGGAGGGGCTGGACGCGCTCCTGCGGATGCCCTACGGTTGCTTCGAGCAGACGTCATCCACAACGTACCCGAATATTCTGGTGCTGGACTATCTCAAGACCACCAGGCAGGCGTCGCCCGAAGTGCAGATGAAGGCCGAGCAATACATCAACCTGGGCTACCAGCGGCTCACCACCTTCGAGGTGCCGGGCGAATCGGGCGGCTTCTCGCTCTTCGGCGAAGCGCCCGCCGATCCGATGCTCACGGCTTACGGTTTGCAGGAATTCGGCGACATGAGCCGCGTCTACAACATTGATCCCAAGCTCATCGGGCGCATCGCCGATTGGCTGTTCTCGCGGCAGCAGGGCGACGGCTCCTGGAAGGGCGTCGAGGGTTTCCACGAGACGAGCCTCACGCAGATGACAGATCAAGTGCAGGTGACGTCCTTCATCGTTTGGGGGCTGGCCGACGCGGGGTATGCGAAGGACGGGCACACCGCGAAAGGCGCGGGCTTCCTGCGCGAGCGCGCTTCGCAGGTGGAAACGGCCTACGACCTGGGCCTGGTCGCCAACGCGCTGGTCGCCTACGACATCGCGCTGGAAGGCAAGACCACCAGTACGACGGACGCAGTGTTGGATCGTCTGGCGGGAATGGCGCAAAAGGACGGCGAAGCGGTCTACTGGGACGCCGGCCGCGAGACGTACATGGGCGGCTCCGGCAACAGCGCGCGCATGGAAGCCACCGCGATGGCGGCGCTGGCCTTCATCCGCGCGGGCAAGCACGGCGATCTGGCAAACGCTGCGCTGACCTATCTGGTGCGCAACAAGGACAGCTTTGGCACGTGGGAGACCACCTCGGCGACGGTGCTGGCGCTCAAGGCGCTCATCGCCAGCGTGAAATCCGGCGCGGAAGACGCCGATGCGACCGTCACCGTCACGCTCAACGGTGGGCAAGCCAGGACGGTCGAGGTCAAACCAGAGAACTTCGACGTGGTGCAGATGCTCGTCTTCGACGACGTCCCGCCGGGCCGCGAGAGCACTGTGGGAATCAGCTTGAACGGCAAGGGCAACCTGATGTACCAGGTGGCGGGCAGCTACTACCTGCCGTGGGACAAACTGCCACTGTATCCAGAGCTGGTGAGTGCCGAGGAACTCGTCACGATCAACGTGACCTACGACCGCGCCGAGTTGGCGGTCAACGATACGGTCGGGGTGAACGTCGTCGTCACGCTCAACGAAGGCACGGCGCAGTCCGCGATTGTGGACCTGGGTCTGCCGCCGGGCTTCAGCGTGGAGACGGAAGACCTGGCGCGGCTGGTCGCGCGCTACCAGGACACGCCCGACGACTACGCCTTCGCCAAAATCGAGCGGTACGAGCTGACCGGGCGGCAGATCATCCTCTACGTGAGCGACCT
>DAOSNS010000075.1:0-4434 GCA_035373625.1 Anaerolineae bacterium
CGTAGAGTAGTCGGCGGCGGTGAGGCGGTAGAGCGGATCGTAGGTGTAGCTGATCCCGCGCGTGATGTCGCTGACGGTCTCCGTGACGTGCGTGCGGTTGCCGGTGGTGTCCAGCGTGTAGGCATAGTGCGCCAGCACGGTTGTGCCGTGCGTGCAGACAACAACAGCCCGGGAGAATTCCAGGCCGTTGCGTATAGGGGGCGACGTCGCGGGCACGAGCACCAGTTAACAGAAAACACGGCGGGTGAGAATACTCCCGCCCCACTTATGGTCCCAGGGCGATCAGTTCATGATCACCGAAGGCTACAAAAACCATTGCTCCATCCACCGCCACCCAATGGAAGTCTTCAGCATATCGTACGCCGGAAGCCGTGATATCGGCGGGAAGAAACTGTACATAGCCGGTTTCCTGCCCGGTGCGCACGTCCAGGCGCACCAGGCGGGTGTGGTAGTCCAATGCATACACGGACTCATTCGCAAAAACAATGTTGGAAGCAGCGAAGTTTCCTTCTGTCTGCCACTTGATTTGGCCTGTTAGCAGGTCAAGAACACATACCTGAGAACCATGTGCAACCAGAAGCAAATCATCGAGCACGAGCGGGCGAGGTATGATTGGTCCCCGTCCCAAATCGGTCGTCCAAAGCACTTGTTGGGTATCCTTATCCACTGCTCGCAGTTGGTAATCAGGTAACTGAAGCAAAATGAATGAGGGATACAGCGCTATCAGCCGGCCGTCGGGACGTATCTCGGCCATGTTCCCTAACGGCTCTCCGGTATGGATGTTGAATTCCAGAAACGCCGGTTGGCGTTCTACATACCCGCTCATTTTGAGCCTCTCTCCATCCACATACATACGACCTACGTTACTGGGCAGGGGTTGTTCCCAGAGCAACTCCCCGTCGTCTAGCGCATAAGTGTACTCGACTCTGGCGAAAATTAGGGGGTAGAGCATGGAACGCTTCCTGAGTAGAATAGTGATATCACTAATCTACCAGTTCCAACAGGAGGCAATCCCATGCTCACCCGTATTGTACACAATTCTGAAAAACTATGTACCTTTGTCGAACAGTTAGGCCTAGACCTCAGTCAACCGCAGCGTCGGCACTTGCTCAACATAGCCGATGCGTTGCTAGTCTGCGAGGACGAGAAGACCCTTGCGGCGCTGCAACGGCAGTTTGTAGAGGCGCCCGATGCCTCGAATATGGCCGACTTCCTGCGCATCAGCCCGTGGGAGGCGGGTGCTGTGCGCGCGGCCTTGCGTCAACACCAAGTCGCGTAGGTGCTCGCCGCGGCCGAACACAGTGGCGCCCCCAAAGTGCTCTACATTAACATTGACGACTCCCTCGGCGAGAAAGACAAAGCTACGCAGCATCTGGAACCGGTGACATGGTTCCACGACCACAGCGAGAGCACGAAAAACCGCCCGCGCTACAAAAACGCGTTCTGTTACGTGGTCTGTACGCTGCGCTGCGGCGACTACGTGGCGACGCTCGACCTGCAACTCTATCTCCGTGCGCAGACCGTCCGCAAGCTCAATCGGCGGCGACCACGCGCACAACGCTTGGCCTTTCGCAGCAAGTACCGCATTGCCCGGCAGAGGTTGGTGCAGCTGGCCCCCCTACTGCCCCGCGACTGGCAAGTGTACGTGCAATTCGACAGTTGGTATGCTTCCGCACGCTTGCTCAAGTATGTCCGCCGCCAAGGGTGGCACGCCACCTGCGCGCTCAAAAGCAATCGCACGCTCAATGGTACGCAACTCAAGACCCATGCCCAGGCCCTCAAGCACAAGTGGTACACCCAAGTACAGGTTACCACTGCGGACGGGGACAAGCAGACCTACTTTGTGCGCTGGCTGGAAGGCCAGTTAGCCGATGTCCCCTATGCGTTCCGCGTTTTCTTTTCCAAACGGCAGCCCAGAGCCACCGCTCTGGCGTACATCGCATGTACGGATTTGGCCTGCTCCGCCAAACAGGCGTTGCAAGGATACACCTTGCGCTGGTCTTGCGAAACTGCCAACTTCTACCTCAAAAACCAAGTCGGCTTGAGCAATTTCCGCGTGCAATCCTTACGAGGCGGTGGACAGATATATCGTCGTCGTACACTTGGCTTGGGCCTATGTCGAGCAACGTTTCGCCAACGAACGCTCGCCCCACGTCAAAACCTACGGCGACATCCTCCGCCAGCATCGGGACGAACATGCTATCGCCTGGTTACGCGCGGCGCTTCAAATGGCCGTCGAAACCAACGATGCCGATACCGTGCTACAACACTTCTTGCGCCTAGAAACCATACCAACGTTGTAGCCTCGCCGATGCTGTCGTTAGGTGCTGCGCTTGGGTTCGAAAAAAAATACCCCCGAACCCAGAATGATTGCGCGTGCCTGTCATCATCTCATTACGGCTTGCTTTTCTGCACTGTTAAAGCAATTTTCGCCAATGTTGAGATTATTATTGTCCCGCCAGACCAGAAAGCCCTGCGCCAGCGCCTCGTGCAAACCATCGTGGACGGCTCGCGTCGAGTAGCCAATGCCGGCGTCGTAGCGTTCTTCCCCGGTCGCATACCGCCGGCCGTGGGCAATCTCGTCCTCGGTGAGCCAGCAAGCGCGACCATCCCACGTCTCCCAGCCCCAGGTATGGCGGAACAGGTACTCCACGCTCAAAATGGCGACTTCCGAACTGAGGCGCGCGCTCATATCCGTCCACAGCGCCGGCACCTTGAAGAAGTTGCTGCGCGGGGGCGCAAAGCCGCGCCATTCCCCGCCCGCGACCTCATCCGTCACAGCCGCAGGTGTATCCAGGTCTGGAGGCAACACTCGCGGGCGATACGTATAGGTTGGCTGCCCGGCGGCGTCGCGTGGATGTTCGAGCAGACCCCAGGCCTGCGCGTCATCCAGAGCGTGGCGCAGCGCGCGGCGGGAGAGGCCCGTGCCGTGATCCAGGTTGCGTGTCCCATTGCGCCGGCCATACTGGAAATCGTGCCAGGCCAGGCGCACCGGCGTGGCGAAGTTCTGCCAGCCCCAGGTGTGCTTGATGACATACTCCGTCACCTGCAACGGCCCTTTGATGCGCGCGCGTCCGGTTTGCCGGCGCAGTTCGTCCCAAACGTCGAACCAATCATTCGGCAGGCGATACCAGTTGGCTTCAGGGCAGGTAAATCCGGCGAACATCGTAGCATTCCTCGTAAATAAACCGCTAATCTTGTGAATCTACGCGAATCTCTTCCCAAAAATCAGCGAAGATTCGCGTGATCCGCGGTTAGGATCTTCGTCAGCCGGGTTGCGCGGCGACGTCTGTGAGGGGCACAGAGCGCAGTTGCGCCTTGTGGAACACCATCGCAAACAGCCCGGTCTGGCCCTGCCGATGCTTGGCGAGGATGAACTCCGTCTCCACCAGGGGCGCGTTGTCCACGCCGTTGGGCCGGTGCAGCAACAGCACTACGTCGGCGTCGGCCTCCTGATTGCCCGATTCGCGCAGGTCGCCCAACGTCGGGCGGCGATGGTCGGCGTCGCGTCCCAACTGGCTGGCGGCGACAATGGGAATCTGCAACTCCTGGGCCAGGTGTTTGAGTTCGCGCGTGATGTGGCCGATGGTGAGATAGCGTGAGTCCAGGCGCTGCTGTGTCTCGGCCAGTTGGATGTAGTCCAGCAGCACCAGGCCCAAGTTGTGCCGGGCATAGAGTTGGCGGACCTTGGTGCGCAGGTCTTCGATGGCCAGCCGGGGACTGTCGTCGATCCACAAGGGGAACTCCGAGAGCGGTCCCAGGCCATCGGCGAAGCGCGGCCAATCGCGCTCTTGCAAGCGGATGTAATCCAGGCCCAACTCCTTCTGTAGGATGCGCCCGGCCACTTCCAGCCCGCGCATCTCGATGGAGAAGAGCGCCGTGGGTACACCCAGGCGCAGCGCGTGGACGGCCAGCGTCGCCAGCAAGACGGACTTGCCCACGCCAGGCCGCGCCGCAACAATGTTGAGCGTCCCCTTGCGCAACCCACCGCCGAGCAGCTTATCCAGCGCGGGCACGCCGGTGGCGACGCCCAGAGGGATGCCATCATGGTACAGCGCGGCGGCCTCATCATAGAGCTGTTGGAGGATCTGCGCGAAGGGCTGCAAGCGATCCTGGTAGGCCAGGTCGTCACGGATGGTGAGGAACAGGCCCTCCGCCTCGGTGACGACCTGCTCGATGGGGCGTTGCGCATCGTAGGCCAGGCGCGCGGCGGCGCTGCACGCCTCGAGGATGCGCCGCCGCACGTGCGTCTGTTGCACCTCACGGGCATAACTGACCACACTGGCCGCCGCGGGCACGGCATCGAGCAACTGCGTGATGAAGACCGCTCCGCCCACCGCTTCCAGTTGCTCGCGCTTCTCCAGTTCCGTCGTCACCGTGATGAAACCCTGCGCGCTTTCGATGATCTGGTGCGTGCGGGCAAAGTGCGCTACA
>DAOSNS010000076.1:0-4135 GCA_035373625.1 Anaerolineae bacterium
TATAAAACAAATACTTCTTTTTGCTCGTTGTGGGATTGGCCTGTTGTTAGGACTGACTCTGATCGGCTGTACAACTTCCACGCCGGTGCCGGCGACGTTGCGGGGCGAGGCCGTCCTTACCTCACTGCCACCGACCGTCGCCGCGGCCACGGCCACTTCTGCCCCGATCTCAACACCGACATTCACCCCACAGCCGCCGACGGCGACACAGCCGCCGACGGCGACGCGTCCTCCTACGGCAACCGCTACCCCTGCACCGACCGAGCCGCCGACCGCCACACCCACGGAGCCGCCAACCGCTACTCCTACGGAAAAACCTACGGCGACACCAATCCCGACGCCGGAATTCGTCCAGACTCGCATCGCTGCATTGCGCGACCACATGGGCGAAGAAGTGACCGTTGTCGGCAAAGTGGTGGCCACAGCCAGCCTCTCGCAGGGTTATAAATTCACGCTGGACGATGGCTCCGGGCAGGTGGTTCTGTTGATGTGGCACAATGTCTATGACGATTGCTATGCCGCGCCGAAGCTCAACATCGGCGCGGAGGTACGCGCGACTGGCAAGGTCGGTGAGTATGAAGGCGAATTGCAAGTTGAACCGCGTTTTGGCAGTCAGGTGAAGGTGCTCAAGGCCGGCGGAGCGTTTGCCCCACAGGTGGCGATCAACGCGCTCGGCAACTATCTGGGGCAAATCGTACAGGTGACGGGAGAAATCGGCAACGTCTCCGGCGCCAGCAAGAGCGTCACCATCTCGATCTTCGATGAAACCGGCGCAACGAAGATTTTCATCTGGCGCACCACACTTGACCGCATCCCTAACGCCAATCCGGCCCTGGGCACGGTCGGGACGCGCGTGCGAGTGGTGGGCGTCGTGCAGGAATATCGCGGCAGCCTTGAAGTGGTGCCGACATTGCCGTATGATGTTGAGGTACTGTCACCGTGACGATGAAAATTGACTTGCACGTCCACTGCTCTGAGCGTTCCTCTTGTGCTACGTCACGTGAGGAAGAACAAATCCAGGCGGCGATTTCCTGCGGCCTGGATGCCCTGGTGTTTACCGATCATGGACGCCTTGTACCGTTGGCGCATCTGGAGGCTTTGAATCGGCGGTATGCGCCGTTCCGCATCTTCGGTGGGGTCGAGATTACCGTTCAGGGACAAGAAGATCTGCTGGTTCTTGGAATCCACGATCCGGCGCTGGAAACGCAGCCCTGGGATTATGCTGAATTATATGCCTTTGTGCGTGAACGGGGCGGCTGGATCGCGCTGGCGCATCCCTTTCGCTATCATCCGGATATTGCGATTGACATCGTGCGCTACCCGCCGGATGCACTGGAAGGGTGCTCGACCAACATTGTGGCGGCCAATCGCCCGCGCATCGTTGAGCGGGCAGCACAGCTCGGCGTTCCGTTGGTGTATAACTCCGACGCGCATGCGACGCGGTCGTTCGGTGTGGCGTATAATTGCCTTAATGAGACGCCTGTGGATGAGGCAAACCTGTTGCGCTTGCTGCGCGCCGGGGAATTCCATGGCGTGTGCACGCTACAAGATAGGGCGGGGTAAATCCCCCGCCCTATATGCTTAATTCCCCCTGAGGGATTTGCGTATAACGTTCCGGGATAAAGCCCCGGTGTTGTTATGCTCTCCTCGCTGTTCACCGGATAGCTAATCCGGCAGTTTACAGCTCAACTCCGGTCCTTCAGGGTGCATGGCGCGGAAGATCTTCTCTGCTGAAAGCGGCAAGTCTTTGAAACGGACACCGGTGGCGGCGTAGAGGGCATTAGCGATGGCCGGCGCAGTCGGCACCATAACGTGCTCGCCGACGCCACGTGCGCCCCACGGGCCATCTTCCAGCGGCGTCTCGACGATGTCGCCGTGGATCGCACGCGGGGCATCCAGGGCGGTGGCGATCTTGTAGTCCACAAAGCTGCCGTTGAGCGGACGGCCCTGGTCGTCGAAGCGCAACCCCTCGAAGGCAGAACTCATCCCATGCACCGCGCCACCTTCGATCTGTGTCATCACCAGGTCGGGGTTGATGGCCTTGCCTACATCGTAGGCGCTGGCGATTTTGAGCACATCCACCTGTCCGGTCTCGGTATCTACCTCCACTTCCACCGCCTGCGCGCCAACGGTGTAATGGACAACGGCGCGCGTCCCCTGACCTGTCTCCGGATCAAGCCCGGTGACGTAAGTGGGCATGAATTTACCGGATCCCACAATCGGCCCACCCTGCCAGCCCTCGAAATTTTCGTTCGGTAAGCCGTAGACGACCATCTTCTGCAACGATTGCTCGCGTTCTGATTTGTAGGAGATGACGACGCCGTTCTTGATGTCGAGGTCGGCGGGGTCTTCGCCCCAGTACTGCGCCACAATGTCGAGGATTTTGCGGCGCGCTTCCTCGGCAGCGGCTTTAACTGCGTTCCCCATAGACCAGGTAAGGCGGCTGGCAACAGTCTGCCATTCATACGGGCTGTATTTTGTGTCCACGGGATTAGCGGAGACGCGCACCCATTCATAGGGCACCCCGAGTGCCTCTGCTGCGATCTGTGCCGCCACGGTAAACGCACCCTGCCCGATTTCCTGCCCGCCGACGTAGACGTTGACCGTTGCATCCTCGTTAAAACGCACGATGGCGGAACTGCCGGGGTTGGGCGGCATAGCGGGTGCTTTCCACATAATCGCCAGCCCCTTGCCGCGCACCTTCGTCCCAGACCTGACAGGTTTTCCAAAACCTGTCGGGTCTTTCCATCCAATCGCCTGCGTCACCTTATCAATGCACGTGACCAGGTCAATCTGCGGCATGGTCATGCCGGTCAAAATCGTGTCACCGGTGCGGACACAGTTGCGACGTTTGAAATCCGCCGGGTCCATGCCGATCTTTTCCGCCAGGCTGTCCATCACCTGTTCCAGGCCCCAGTGGATTTCGGGCATGCCGAAGCCACGCATAGCACTGCCGATGGGGTGATTGGTGTAGACACAATACGAGTCGCCTTTGACGTGCGGCACGTCGTAGGGGCCGGTGCAGGAATAGCCGGCCGCCCGCACGATGTTGACGCCATAATCGTTATACGCGCCGCCGCCGAAGTAATACGCGACCTCCATTGCCAGCAGATTGCCCTCGGCGTCGCAGCCGACCTTGTACTTGCCGACAAGGCATTGCCGCACATTGGTAGCGATGAACTCCTCCTCGCGCGTCATACGCACTTTGACCGGGTGACCTTTGACGGCCTTTGCCATCAACACGACGTTGGCCTCGATCGAGATACCTGCTTTGCCACCGAAGCCGCCGCCGATGTAAGGCGAAATCACGCGGATGTTGCCGTGAGGCACGCCCAGACTGTTCGATAACAAATCGCGTTGGGCGAACGGCGACTGCGATGCTGCCCACAGCGTTATCTGTCCGTCCAAATCCCAGCGTGCCACAGCGACATGCGTTTCGATGGGGGCGTGTTGGATTTGCGGCAGCGTGTAGGTATCCTCGACAATCGCCGCGCACTGTGCCCATACCGCCTCATTGACGCCGGCATCGCTGACGTCGCCCTTACGCAGCTTGAAATGCTCGGAGATGTTCGTTCCCGGCTCCGGGAAGATGAAGTTGACGACCTCGTACTTGCCCAGGTCGGGATGGATGAGCGGCGCGCCGGGCTGTGCGCCCTTGTAGGGGTCGAAGACCGGCTCCAGGGGTTCGTATTCGACCTCCACCAATTTGGCAGCGGCCTCTGCGATTTCTTCGCTGATCGCTACCACGCCGGCCACCGATTCCCCCACGTAGCGCACGCGGTCGTAAGCGAAGATGTAACGGTCTTTGAGATACAATCCCAGCCGGGTGGGATTATCCTGGCCGGTGACGACGGCCTTGACGCCGGGCAAGGCCAAGGCTTTGCTCACGTCAATCTTTTTGATCAGTGCGTGCGCGACCGGGCTGTGGACGATTTTCCCGTAAAGCAGCCCCGGCCCGAAGGCCATATCGTCCACGTATTTCGCCGCGCCGGTCACTTTCTCGAAGGCGTCCACGCGCGGGACACTTTTACCGACGGGATTTGAGGTTGTTTGTATCATTGTTTCCTCCAGTTGGGGTGTTGGTTGCTGGTTACTGGTTGCTGGTTACTGGTTGCTGGTTACTGGTTGCTGGTTA
>DAOSNS010000077.1:0-4059 GCA_035373625.1 Anaerolineae bacterium
CCATCCGGCCCGGCGTTGACCGTCCCGACGTCGTGCAGCGCGTGGCAGTGATCGGCTCCTGTCGGTGAGACGGCGTAAGCGATGGCGAGGCCACGCTTGAAGCGCGGCTCGTGCATCGGATACTCCTGTCCCTTCACCTGCATCGCATAGGGCAGCGAGTTGCCACCGATTTTCTCTGCCATGCGGCGGCTGCCTTCGGCCAGCAAATTCCCAATGCCCTCGCGCTTGCCGATCAACTCGACCATCTGCACCAGGGCGTCGCCGTTGCCGAAGCGCAGGTCAATGCCGCCGGTATCTTCCAGCGTCAGCAGACCGTTCTCGAAACACTCCATCGCAAAGGCAATCGTCACGCCGCAGCCGATCGTATCCAACGAATAGGCGTTGCACAGCTCGGTCGCCTTCGCGACGGCGACGATGTCATCCACGCCGCAGCAGGAGCCGAGCGCGCCGAACGATTCGTACTCCGGCCCGCCGTAATCGGGGTCGAGCACGAACGGTGCCTCCGCCTTCACGATCTTCTTGCAGCGCATGGCACACGCAAAACAGCCATCCATCCCGATGCCGATGCGTTCCATAAAGACTTCGGCGCTCAGGTTGATCGCGCCGGGGAACTCGCCATCGCGGAAGTTGCGGATGGGCAGGTTGCCTGAAAGGACGCCGGATTCGACGCCTACACCGGTGCCGTATTTGTGCAGCGTGCCGCCCTTTGCGCCGCTGTTGATCGCTTCGGCCATTCCGCGTGCCAGGGTGCGCAGCGTTTCGGGATCGGCGCCCTCAAGGGCTTGCGTTCCACGTACCGCTATGGCCTTGAGGTTTTTCGATCCCATCACCGCGCCCAGGCCGGTGCGTCCGGCAGCGTCTTTTGTGCCGTTCATGATGCAGGCATAGCGTACCAGCTTTTCGCCGCCCGGCCCGATCATGGCGACTTCGACCCGGCGGTCGCCCAGTTCTTCACGGATCGCCGCCTGCGTCTCTTTCGTCGGTTGACCCCACAGATGCGTTGCGTCGCGGATTTCGACCGCGCCATCCTTGATCCACAGGTAAACCGGCTTCTCCGCCGCCCCCTCGACGATAAGCGCGTCGAACCCGGCGCGCTTGAGCTGCGCCCCCCAGTTGCCGCCGACCTCCGCCGCGCCAAAGCCGCCCGTGAGCGGCGACTTTGCACCCACCGCATTGCGCGACACGCCCGATACCGCCAGCCCGGTGAGTACGCCCGGCGCGAAGACCAGCTTGTTCTCCGGCCCCAGCGGATCGGCCCCGGCGGGCACTTCCTTCAACAGCACGTCCGCGATGATGTTCCACCCGCCCAGATAGCGCCGGAAGTACACCGCGCCGGGTTCCTCCACCCGCGTCGTCCCGTCGGTCAAATTGACTCGTAAGATTTTGTTGTGAAATGAAGCCGTCATAACGCAATTCCTCCTAATCAAAATTGCCACCGAGTACACTGAGAGCACAGAGAAAAAACTCTGAGAACTCTGTGTGCTCTGTGGCTAGATTTTGGTCCTCGTTGGTATGAAATCCCACATGGGAATTCCTCGAAAGTAGTCCGCAGGCGGTGATTCAAAGGATCGCCAGGTTGATTGGCGCGCCCGTGTACACAACGACGGTGTCGGCCTGCGGCTCCGGTTCCACGCCGACGCCGTGACCTTCGCGCACCAGAACGACGTTGAACGCGCGCTGCTCAACCATACCTGCAAAACGGCCTTCCCGTGCGCCAAAGGTCAACGTGCGCGCCGCGTCATCCCAGGCCAGGGGCGTCCAGGCATATTCGCCTTTTTCATAGCGGTAGCTGTCGCCCTCATCCTCGTACAGGTCGAACGCGCCATCTGCGCCGGGATAGACGCGCAGTTCCCAATCGGCGTCGGGTTGCTCGTCGGCGTATTGCACTTTGGGACCGAACGGCACAATCGCCCCCGCGCGCACGAACAGCGGCATGATTTCCAACGGGGCCGCCGCTTCGATCGTTTGACCGCCGGCATAACGTTCACCGGTCCAGAAGTCGTACCAATCGCAGCCAGCGGGCAGATAGACGGGCCGCGAATGGGAAGTCCCTGTCAGCGGCGTGGAATTGGGGCCATAGTCCATCGGTTGCGTCACCGGGCAGACCATCAACGCTGGGCCGAAGAGAAACTGGTCGGCGATGTCGTAGACGTTGGGATCGTGCCGGAAATCGAAGGCGAGGGTGCGCAGCATCGTGTAGGCGCGGTGCGTTTCCCATCCCGCCACCGTGTAGATGTAGGGCAGTAGCCGGTAGCGCAGAAAATCGAATTTGACCAGCGTGTCGTAAACCCGGTCGCCCGGCTCGCCGAAGCGCCACACCTCGCGCGGGGTGTCCGTCCCGTGCGCACGAAACATCGGCAGGAAGGCGCCGAACTGGAACCAGCGCGTATATAGCTCGCGATAGCCCGCGTCCGCCACGCCTTCGGGATATTCGCCACACCAGAACCAGGCGTCCACCCACCCGCTCCCCTGCGGTCCGACGAAGAACGCGCCGATGTCGAGCGTCCATTTCGCGCCGCCCGTGACGGTGAAATTCAGCCCTGCGGCGATCTGCTTGCGCAGCGTGTCCCACGTCGCCGCGATGTCGCCCGACCAGACAATTGTGCTGTAGCGTTGCTGTCCCGGTGAATAGGAGCGTGTCAGATTGACCACACGCTTCTCTTCTGTCACGCTGCGTTGGCCCTCGTAGATCATCTGCGAGTGGAACAGCGAATAGGCGTTGATGTATTCCGGGTCCAGGTATTTCTTCGCCGCTTCGGTGTTGATGACGACGCGCTTCCAGGGTTCCGGCTTGAGCTTGCCGCGCCAATCCTCCTCGAAAGGTTCGGTACAGTCACACCACCAGGCGTCAACGCCGTACTGGAAAAGCCCTTCGTTGACCTGTTTCCAATACAACGCGCGTGCATCGGGATCAAAGGCGTTATAGGTGCTCTGGTTGCCCAGCAGATAGCCGTGTTCGCGCATCTCGATCTGGTTTGGGCCGTCGCCGTGCATGTGAGGCCAGATGGAGAGCATCCATCGGGCGTTCAGCGCGTGCAGGTCGTGCGTCAACTGCGCCGGATTGGGAAAGCGCGTTGGATCGAAGCTCTTCTGTCCCCACAACCCGGCCGGCCACGTCTGCCAATCCTGTACGATGCAGTCCAGCGGGATGCCGCGCTCGCGGTACTCGCGCACCACCGCGATGAGTTCGGCTTGATCCACGTAGCGTTCTTTGGATTGCACGTAGCCGTAGGCCCACTTGGGCAACAGCGGCGCTTGCCCGGTGAGGGCACGATATTCGGCCACGATCTGGTCGAACTCCGGGCCGTAGATGAAGTAGAAATCCATCTCGGCGTCGAGGTCGCTCCAAAAGTAAGAGCCGTGTTCGTCATCGTGAAAGACGGACAGGGAATAGGTGTCCCACAGTAGCGCATACCCTCGCGTGGAGACCAACATCGGCACGGCGATCTTCATGTTGTGCTGGTACAGCGTTTGCGAGTGCCCGCGATAGTTGAGGATGCCCTCCTCGTGCTGACCCAGGCCATACAGCGCCTCGCCGGGGCTGAATTCCAGGTCGAGCCGGGAGGTGTAGGCCATACGATCCACCACTTTGTGCCCGCCCTCGGCCGTCGCGCGCCCGCCGTCCGCACTGTCGCCGGTTTTCACCCGGGCATCCGCGCCGAAGATGGTGATTTCCACCGGGACTTCTTCCAACGCTTTGCCGCCACCCGCCGGTTCGCGCAGTAACACTGCGCCGGCGGAATCCAGCCAGGTGAAGGCGCCGGTCGCTTTCTGGATCACCAGGCGGACCTGGGATGTGGCAAGCGTCAAGGTCTCCTCATTCTCACTGACCGACCAGGGCACATCGCCGGGTTGGCGGGGCAGCATCATCAAGCTAAGGCGGTCGCTGAACTTCTCCCGCTGCGTATACACCACACGGATGACCCGTTCGTTGATGATTTCCAGCTTGAGCTGGCCTGCCGTTGTGGCGAGGTAGAGCAGATTGTCTTGCTCATTCGTCGTCCATGCTGTGATCGGTGTTTTTCCCATCATTTCCCTCTCTAGAAAACCGCACATATT
>DAOSNS010000078.1:0-3998 GCA_035373625.1 Anaerolineae bacterium
AAATCGAGCGGTACGAGCTGACCGGGCGGCAGATCATCCTCTACGTGAGCGACCTCACCGCCGGGCAGCCGCTCGAATTCAGCTATCGCCTGCGGGCCAAATTCCCGCTCAAGGCGCAGACGCCCGCCAGCACGGCGTATGACTACTACAATCCCGGCGTCGCGGGGGAGAAATCGCCGCAGACGTTGACGGTGACGGGTGGGGAGTAGGCGGTAGACAGTAGACGGAAAGGCCCTTCCTGATAAAGTTGAGGGGTTTGTGGATTTGCTGAGTCGGTAAGAGACGCAAATATACAGAGAACCTAAAAATGAACGCCCGCCGAGACATCAGTATCCCGGCGGGCGTTTGATGTATTACATTCCTAACTCAAACACGCCGCCATATCCGCCTCCGCCGTCGTGATCGGCGCGATGGCGAAAGTATCCACCAGCACCTTCAGCACGCCGGGCGAGACGAACTCGGGCAGCGTGGGGCCGAGCTTAACGATGGTGAACAGTCCTTCAATCAGTGCAGCATCAGCCTTCAAAGCCTGATTTTACGGCGTGTAGACCACCCACGTATTGCCGGTCGAGCTGAGCTGATAAACCGTCCGATTGATGTCCTGTACCCACGTCAATAGATCGCTCGTCCCCGGAATCTGATAGCTCTGTCGCCAGGTGTTGAAGCCGCTTTCGGGGGCGGTGGCCCAGCCTAGCGCCTCGCGTACTTCAGGATAGGTGCGCCAGACGAGACCGAAGCCACGAATCGGTTGATGCAATCCTACCGGCGGCTCAAGGCTTGGATCGAATTCGGGGTCGCCATCTTTGAACTTGTCCTCAAAAACCAGGTAGGTGTTTTTGCCGTCGGTGATGAAGACATAGATAAGCCGGCTCGGCTGTAACCACAGCATAAAGCCGTGCTCAAAGGGCTGCTGCGCGGCCCAGCCGACTTCCGCCGGATAGGGGCACTTTCCTTGCATGGTGGCAGCCAGTTCGGACACCCAGGCATTGGCGCACATGAAAGGCGTCGGCGTGGCGCACGTGGTGCCACAGCCGCCGAGACATTTATCGGAGCAATAGTAGACTTCACCGCTCTTACAGGCGGGCGGCGTGCACATCACGTAAGGCGTGGCGGTCGGTTCGGGTGTTGGTTCGGGTGTCGGTTCAGGCGTGAACGTTGGTGTGGCCGGGAGCGCAGTGGGCGTGGTGCAGGTCGTGCCGCAGCCGCCGAGACATTCACCGGGGCAGTAGTAAACCTCGTCCGCCTGACATACCGGAGGCGTACACATCACATAGGGGGTCGCCGTAGGGGGCGTGGAAATCCGGCGTATCGCCCGCGGCAGGTTACATGCCAGCAGTACAAACACAATCAAGCCTATGCCAAGCCATTTCAGCGTGCGCATCGTTGCCTCCTTCGAAAATAGTCACATAGTCATTAGTCTTGTCGTCGAATCGCCAATTTTCGTCCTCGTTGGTGTGGCTTGCCACATGGCGACGCCTCTAAGACGTTGGAACGTTGGAACATTCGACTAAACACTACGCAACAGGGCAACGACATCAGCGAGTGTGCCCTGCCAGATAGGCGGCGGGGCAATCTCCTCCAGCTTCGTCGCGGCGCTGTAGACCAGGAAAGTGGCACAGCCCAGGCGCGCGGCCACCATGTCCATCGCCTCGTCGCCGATCATCAGGGCCTCCTCCGGCGCGCAGCCGAGTTCGTCAAGGATTTCTTGATAGTAACCCAGGCACGGTTTGGCGAAATGGGAGTTTTCGTAGGTGGTCACTTTGCGGTAGGGGAAGTCAGCAACGCCGGCCCATTCCAGGCGATGCTGCGTGGCAACGGCAGGGAAGTGCGGGTTGGTAGCGATCACAACATCAAAACCCTTGTCGAAGGCGATTTGTACGGCGGGACGGGCTTCTGGCTTGGGCGCGGTGTACGTGCGCAACATCGGGAAGACGTGCATGTAGAAGTCCATGAAACGCGGTTCCAGTTCTTCACGCGGATAACCCACGAGCGGATAGAAAACTTCGGCAAACACCTCTTCGTTTGTACGGCTACCGTCGTTATTCATCACCGCCTCAGAGCCGCGCATAATGCTGGCGACGAGCTTTTCCGCCGGAACCCAGGCCGCCAGGTGCTTTGTCAGCAGCGCAAAATAGTGCGGGATGAACTCATTCCGCATGTCGTGTTCCAGAAGCGTGCCGTCGAGATCAAAGAGAATGGCTTTGAAGGTCATTGTGTGTCCCTCATTTTGTCAGCAGATTAAGCGGATTTAGCAGACAAACGTGTAAAAAATCCGCTTAATCTGCTCAATCTGCTGACGTAAAAATAAGCAGGGCTAAAACTCGTACAACTCGCCGTATTTGTTGCGCAGATAGGTAATGTACGGTTCGACGCGCAGCGGGCCGCCAGTCACGCGCTCGATCAGTTCGGGCGCGGTGTATTTGCTCCCGTGGACGTAGATGTTGTCCTTGAGCCACCGGTGCAGCGTGTCGAACTTCCCCTGCGCGATTTCCGCCGGAATCTCCGGGTGGGCTTCCAGGGCACACTGATAGAACTGTGCGCCGAGGATATTGCCGAGCGTGTAGCCCTGAAACGCCCCGCCGATCAACCCACCGTACCAGTGCACATCCTGCAACACCCCGTCGCTGTCGTCCGGCGGCGCGATGCCCAGATCGGCCTTGAAGCGCTCGCGCCACGCCTCCGGCAGATCGCGCACGGCGAGATTGCCTTCGAGCAGCGCCAGCTCGAAATCGAAGCGCAGCATCACGTGCAGGTTGTATGTCACCTCGTCGGCGTCAACGCGGATGAGGGAGGGGTGCACTTTGTTGATCGCGCGGTAGAAAGTGTCCAACGGCACGTCGCCCAGTTGCGCCGGGAAGATGGCCTGCAGTTGCGGGTAGTAGTGCGTCCAGAAGCCGCGACTGCGTCCGACGACGTTCTCCCACAGGCGCGACTGGCTTTCGTGGACGCCGGACGACGTGCCGCCCGCGAGAGGCGTCGCTTCGTAGGCAGGATTGCATCCTTGTTCGTACAAAGCGTGGCCAGCCTCATGCATCGCGCTGAACAGCGCATCGCCCAGGTCGTCTTCTTTGTAACGGACGGTGATACGCACGTCGCCGATGGAGAAGCTGGTGGTGAAGGGATGTGGGCTGACATCGCACCGACCGCGCTCGAAGTCATAGCCGAAAGCGCGGATGACTTTGTCAAAGAAAGCTGCCTGTTGTGCCGGCGGATAAGTGCGATGCAGGCAGGCATCGTCCGCCGGTGGCTGTGCGGTGATGGCGTGAACGATGGGAACAAGTTGCTCGCGTAGCTCGGCAAACACCGTGCGCACCGTCGAAGCCTTCATCCCATAGTCCGAAAAGTCAATCAGCGGGTCGGCGATGTGCTCATAGCCGGGGAAGAAATCGGCCAGACGACGGCTGAAGTCCAGGGTTTTCTCCAGATAGGGCTGAACGAGAGCGAAGTTGTTTTCCGGGCGCGCTTTGGTCCACACACTGTAGGTTTCCGCCGTATGGCTGAACATCGCGCCCATAAAGGTCGCCGGGACTTTGATGCGCCGTTCGTACTGACGACGGGCCACACGGATGAGGCTGGCATCATCGTCGTCGTAAGGGAGGCTTTCTTCCAAAGGCCGCAGATCGTCCAATAACCGTCCGATGGCGGGATCGGTGAACTTCTCGTGTGCCAGTCGTCCCAGGATTGCCGCTTGTCGTGCGCGCGCTGCCGCGCCGCCGACGGGCATGTAAGTGCTCTGATCCCAGTTCAACACTGCCGCTGCTGCGCTGATGTCACTCGCTTCTTGCAAACGAGTTTTGAGTTCTTCGAGTTTTGGGTCCATTCGATGCTCCTTGAGAATAGTCTAGTCGTCGTTAGTCAGGTAGTCGTTGTACTTCAAAATCTGCTTGATCTGCTCAATCTGCTGATAAAAAAGTCTGGTCGTCGTTAGTCGGGTAGTCGTTGTACTTCAAAATCTGCTTGATCTGCTCAATCTGCTGATAAAAAAGTCTGGTCGTCGT
>DAOSNS010000079.1:0-3804 GCA_035373625.1 Anaerolineae bacterium
GTAGCGATAGTCTCTGTGCGATGTCGTAAGAAAGGGCCATGAGGCGTTCAGTCAACTGCTCAACGTCATCCGCGGAAGCCGCCGGCGCTTCTTCCTCTGCCACTTCAGGTTCAGGCAGAGCCAGGCGCGATGTTGCGGGGATGTGCCCATTGCCCGGCAGGTCTTGCATCGTGCTGTACGCAGCCTGGAAACGGGTAACCTGCTCGCCACACACCGCCAGGAAGTCACCACGCCCCTGCAAACGTTCCGCGCCGGTACCCCCGCGACCTGCTGCAATGCGTGCATCGTCGGCGCTGACGACCTTGCCCACGACCCGCAGCGGGAAGTTGGCACGCACAATGCCGGACAGAATCGCTGCCGAAGGACGCTGCGTCGCGGCGATCAGGTGCAGTCCAGCCTCACGCCCGCGTTGAACTAGGCGTTCCAGTGGCGCACTTACCCCGTCGCCGCTCATCACCAGATCGGCGAGCTCGTCGATGCACACAACAATGTGTGGCAAGGTCTCCCTACGTTGGTCCCGGGCGGCCGGTGGAATGGGCAACCGTCAAACGCCTGGCAACGCGTTTCGTGGGCGCGTATCTCGCCGGCGTTTGTCTGATGGCAGCAGTTGTGCTTGCAGTGTGGCAAATGCGTGAAGACGAGACACCGCAATTGTTGACCCAGGGTTTTCTCCCTCGCATCTCCCCAGACGGCCATTGGGTGTTGGTGGGTCATCATCCTGAGAGATATCCACCCTGGCCAGTGTATTGGCTTATTGATACGCACGATCATACCGAAATGCCTTTACTCTTGCCTGTTGAGGGGAATGCTTACTTTATGTACGGCCTGGCATGGTCGCCGGACTCAACCCAGGTTGCTTTCACGTGTGGCGGCTATGGCAAGACAATGTATGGCGGCGATCTGAAGTTGGTTGATGTGGCCAGCGGCACGGTCACGCAAATTGCCGAGCGGAACGCGGGTGAACCCCACTTTTCTCCTGATGGCCAATGGATTGCGACATCGACACCGGAAATTGGCTACAGTCACGGCTCGGTTGCTTTGTGGCACGTAGGGAGCATGAGTAGTCCGTTCCTTGTCACGCCGCTATCTATGTCCTTCCTGGAATGGGCTGACGATAGCAGTGGCTTTGCGGTAGTCTATCAACGCCTTGAAGCGGCGGACCGCAACCTGGAATTGTGGTGGATTCCCGTCGAAGGCGATCCGGTGCAATTCAGTCGCCGTCTATCCAGTGCGAATTCTATCGCATGGCAACCGGGCGCTGAACGTCTGGCCTATAGTCTGGCACGTGTTCACCTGGCAAATCGTAATGGAAGTAGAGATAGGGGCATACCTGGCTCGCTAGGGATGCGGGTCTCGTCGTGGTCCCCCGATGGTCGCTGGCTACTGCTCACAGATCATAATAACCATCCCTACATTGTTGATGCGCTTGCTTTACGCGCGCCCATTTCCCTCAGCATGGATTATGTCCACGGCTGGGCAGGTGCGACGCATTACCTGGCCAGCACGTATAGGGAAGACATCGCGGAATTGTATCTTTGTGCGCCTCCTGAGACTTGCCAACTCTTGGCGAAATTTGAAGATTGGATTCAGAGCGTGAGCTATACAGAACAAGTCTATCGACCTTGAAGTAGCAGCAAGTCGAAAGCGAGAGGCCAGCAATGCTCAAGTTCATTGGGAGAAGAATCATACAAAACATCTGGGCGTTGGCCGCGTTGGGCGCATTGTTCTTCATCCTCGCCGGGACAATCAGGGTGTGGGGCTTTTGGGTCTACGTGGCGACTGTACTGGGGTACCAAATCATCAGTTTGCTGATCATTGTGCCCAAGCATCCCGAATGTGCCCAAGCATCCCGAATACGTAGAACTAGCCAACGTGCGCAAGACAGCCCGCACCGATGCAAAAAAGTGGGATCGCACTGTTGTCCTGGCTGTACTGGCAGCTACCTATGTGATGTATGCCCTGGCCGCCCTAGATGTGGGGCGGCTGCATTTGAGCACACTCCCTGTGCCGTTGACCGTAGTGGGCATCCTGACCTACATTGTGGCCAGCGCGTTGAATCAATGGGCCATGCTGCACAATCCGCACTTTGAAAGAGAAGTTAGGATCCAAACCGACCGCAACCACGCGGTGATGACCAGCGGACCGTATCGCTATGTGCGGCATCCCGGCTATTTGGGCAGTGTGGTGGGCCTTGTCAGCTTTCCGCTCATCGTAGGGTCAGGTATCGCGTTATTGGGTTCCGTCCTTTGTATAGCGGGTATGATCGTACGCATCTACCTGGAGGATAGGACGCTGCGCCAAGAGTTAGCCGGTTATGCGGAATATGCTCAGACGGTGCGCTACCGGCTGCTACCGTATGTGTGGTGAGAGCACAGCCATTGTCTGAAAGACGTGGCTGTGCCCGCAGTCATCAGCAAGGAAGCACCTCCGGCTAGATTGCTGTTTGCAGAAACCAAGAAAAAGACCCCGTGTCGTAACACAGGGTCTTTGTTGTAAAGGGCAACCGGTGGTCGCCAGGGTGGGTAGAAACCTTAGCGTAACCTCAAAGGTTACGATTCATCGGGCAACATAATCGTCACCATCGGCTCGCCGTGGTCGCCAGGGCCGGTGACCAGTTTGAGCGTCAGGTAATCGTAATCCATCTCGAAAAACACAACGGTACTGAAATGCACGAGGTCGAGCCCCGTCTCAACGAGTTTGGGATTGCAGATCAAGGCATCCAACCCCGGCGCGTGGCGGTTGACCCAGGCAAAGCGTGTTGCCAGCGGCACAAAGCGCAGCCAGTCGGTGAAGAAGACGACTTCGCTTTCACCGGTGCTGAAGATGAGCGTATGTTCGACCCCACCGTTGGGCGTGGCCTTGAGCAGTTCGGCCTGCTCCGCGCTCATCGCAAAGCCACCGGTGGTTTCGCGGGGTTCTAACGAACCGCCGTCATTCACGTACTGGATGAACGGGTATTCGCACACCATTTCCTCTTGTAGAATCTGCGAGTTATCACGATCTTGCCAAGACATTGCATACCTCCGATTAGATTTGTGATTTGCTGATTTGAGATTTGTTGATTACCAGTGGATCACAACGGAGAGGCACACATTCTCCCACAAGGGAGAACGATGCGCCTCCCGTGTGAAGGACAACGACGAAAACATTGGTCAGCCGGACGCCCCATCGCCCGGCTGAACCGTGTAGGCGAAGCGGACGTTGGGGTAGTGCATGAGTGAACAAGGGTATCAATCAGTGCGTCTCCCGCGCACCGACTGTAGTTGGGCCGGGGCACAGGAGAGGCCAAAGCAAAGATGGGCAGAGAAGTCACGTGTGACGTTGAAACGTTGTCACATTTCGATATTGCGTATTGACAGCCGCAGGAAACGACCGGGGTTTTCCACCGGGCGCTGCCCACGGCTCTGCCTTTCGCAGTCAGAATATAGTATTGAGTTGTTAAGGTTCTGCCCATTGCGCCCCATCTGGATCAGACAGGGCCGGATGTGAGGCCGGAGCCTCGGCACAAGCCTTGCGTTGCAAGGCCGATGCCGCGACCACGGACTCAGTGTGGCGTTGGAACGCAAAAAGCCCCACGCGGGTAGCATCCAACGTGGGCGGCACAAAGTCCGTCAGGCGTGAAAAACGTCAGATGCCCCGGTGGGGCTTTCAAGGTATGGATAACGCCGGCGCAAGGGCCGGGCAAGAAATGGCAAGGATAGCGTGTCCGCGACAAGCGCGGGCAAGCCAGGATGGGCAGATTATGGAACTAGAGTTGTTCCTTTTTAAGAATGCGGTAGACTACAGCCATCGACACAGAATTCA
>DAOSNS010000080.1:0-3243 GCA_035373625.1 Anaerolineae bacterium
GTTCGGCTGGAGCCGCGACGATCAGACCTGGGCGCGCGCATTGGCCGAACAGGGCAAGGACCCGATTGCCTCGCTGGGCTACGACGGCCCGTTGGCCGCGTTGAGCGAGCAATTGCACAACCTGAGCGATTATTTCAAGGAGAAAGTCGCCGTTGTTACGAACCCCGCCATTGACCGCGAGCGCGAACAGGAACACTTCTCCACGCAGGTTGTCATCGGGCCGCGCCCGCCACTGACGCCGGACGATGCGCCCGCGCGCCTGTGTGTCGTGCTGGCGTCGCCGGTGCTGGTGGGCGGGCACGCCAGGGATGCGCTGCTCCCTGACGACGACTATCGCCAGATCGCCACGCGCCACGGGACGTTGCGTTACGAGGACGTGCTGTCCGCTTTTCCTCAGGACCAGGTGTGCGTGCTGGCGCTGGCAACGGAGCCGGGCGAATCCGTCCGCGCTGCCGTGGAACGTCTATCAGCGGCGGCAGTGGCGGCGGTGCAAGCTGGCGCGACGCTGCTGGCGCTGGACGACGGCGCGGCCTTCGTCGAAGGGCGGGGCTGGGTAGACCCACATCTGGCCGTCGCCGGAATTGACAAGGCGTTGCGCCTCACAACGCGTTCCGCCACGGATGCGCGGGCTTGTCGCCGCGACGTGGGGCTGGTGGTGCGGAGCGCCGCACTGCGCAACCTGCACGATCTGATTCTGCTCCTGGGCCTGGGCGCCGACGCTGCCGCGCCGTACCTGCTGTTGGAAACAGCCGTGGACGTCGCAACCTATCCTGCGGCAATTCGAGAACGGCTTGAAAAAACACTTCAGGCATTGAATACCGGCCTGGAAAAAGTCATCAGCACGATGGGTATCCACGAACTACGCGGTTACGGACGCATTTTCGCTGGCCTCGGCCTGAGCACAGCACTGGTTGAAGTGTTGGATATGCCTAACTACTGTGGTAGCGCCGAACGCGGTCTGACATGGGGGGATCTGGATAAGGATGTCGAGACGCGCCGACAAGCGCTTCAGGCCGAGAAATCCACGTTGGAGCCGGTCCCGCGTTTCTATCCGCTGGTCGGCAAGACTTTACGCGATCTGGCGCAGGGTCACGTGGATGGCCCTACGGCCTTTGCGGCGCTGCGTACCCAAGAGAAGCAACGTCCGGTGACGCTCCGCCACATCATCGGTTTCAATGCGCCGGTGGCCAACGTGGTGCGTAAAATCCATCCTCAGGACGTGGATACAAACATTACCGGCCACAGTCTGCCCTTCGTCATTGCTAGTATGTCGTTCGGCTCGCAGAGTGAGACGGCGTTCCGGGCCTATGCGGAAGCGGCGAAACGTCTCAACATCATTGCGCTGAACGGCGAGGGCGGCGAGATTGCCGATCTGATGGGCAAGTATCCGCACAATCGCGGGCAACAAATCGCCTCGGCGCGCTTCGGCGTCAACATCGAATTGCTCAACGCCAGCAACCTGCTCGAAATCAAAATCGGGCAGGGGGCCAAGCCGGGCGAGGGCGGGCATCTGCCGGGCAGCAAGGTTTCTGCGCAGGTGGCCCGCGCACGGCACGTCTCGCCGGGCATTGATTTGATTTCGCCCTCCAACCACCACGATATCTACTCGATCGAGGACCTGGCGCAGTTCATCGAGGAACTCAAGACCGCTAATCCCAAAGCGCGGGTGGCCGTCAAAGTACCGGTGGTGCCGGGCATCGGCGTGATCGCCGTGGGCATCGCCAAAGCCGGGGCCGACATCATCAACCTGACCGGCTACGACGGTGGAACCGGCGCAGCGCGCGCACATAGCCTGCAACATGTTGGCCTGCCGGTGGATATCGGTGTGGTGGAGGCACACCGTGCGCTGCTGGCCAGTAACATGCGTAAGCGCGTCGAGTTGTGGGCCGACGGCGGTGTGCGTTCGCCCGATGACGTGGTCAAGCTGATGTGCCTGGGCGCGAACCGCGTGGGTTTTGGGACGCTCGCCATGCTCGCAGTCGGCTGTCTGCTGTGTCGCCAGTGCAAGACCGGCATGTGCCCGATGGGGATCACCACGCAGGTCAAGACGGCGGAAGAGGCGGCGGAGCAGGGCTTCAAACGCTTCACGCCGCTGAACTACGATGCGGCTGTCGAGGGCTTGGTGCGGCTGTTTGGCGCGTTTGGCGATGAAGTGAAGGCAATTGCCGCACGGTTGGGCGTGGCACGCCTGCAAGACCTGGTGGGCCGCGCCGAACTTTTGGAGCAGACGTCGCACTTCTTACGTCTCAATCTGGCCGACCTGTTGACACCCGCCGCGGGGGCGTCAGGCGACCGTCCGGCGGGTCTGGTGCCACTGCGCCGCCCGCGCAACCACCTGACCACCGTGGTCTCCAACCTGGTGATGGAGACGATTGCCAACGGCGAGAATATCGTCGCCTTCGAGGATGATCGCGTCACGCCGGTGGACCGTGCGCTCGGCACGCATCTGGCGGGCGCGCTGACGCGCTATCGTCAGCAGTGGAACTGGTCGCCCGGCCATGCCGGCGTCGGCGGGCAGGGTGAAAGCTGGCGCAAGCCGGTCAATGGGAATGGCGACGGGCGTCACGAAGCCGTCGAGGACGTCTACCTGGGCTTCTACGCCAGCACGGTGCCGGGGAACGGCCTGGGGGCGTTCAGCGGCAGCCCGGTGACGATTTTCGTCGAGGGCGGCGCGCAGGACGGCGTCGCCAAAGGGTTGTACGGCGGGCGGGTGGTCATCCTCAAAGGTTATAACCACAATGGCATGCGCATTGATGGCTCTGTGGGCAAGGGCTTGGGGTACGGGGCGATTGACGGCCTGATCGTCGTTCAGGGGAACGCCGATAGCCGCGCGTGTGTGCGGCTCTCCGGCGCGGATGTCATCATCGGCGGCGAGGTGACACAGCCAATCAACGATGCGCTTGGCTTCATCGGTGCGCGCGCCAATGTCAAGGGCTTCCTGTGCGAGTATATGACCGCCGGGCGCGTGCTGGTGATGGGCGATCCCGGCCCGTGGATTTGCGCGGGGATGACGGGTGGCGTGCTCTATCTGCGCCTGTGGCCGGAGATGGGGCTGGACATGGCGGCGATTCGGCGGCGCATCGCGCGCGGCGCGAACGTGACGCTCGGCCCGGTGACGGCAGAGGACGGGGTCAACCTGCAAGAATTGCTCAATGCCTACGCCGGTGAACTGGCGCGCAACCACCAGCACGCCGAAGCCGAGAAGGTGCGCGCGCTGTACAACGATTGGGAGCGGCGGTTTGT
>DAOSNS010000081.1:0-3198 GCA_035373625.1 Anaerolineae bacterium
GTGACGTCGTCGCGCGCTCCTTCGAGCTGAAGACCTTCGCGCCGCGCGATACGGCGGCATGGGATGCGGCGTATCAGCGGTATTTGGGGATCAGGGACTGGGGAGTGGGGAAGAGTAATAGAGTAAGCTGAGAGCGCGGAGCAATCTTTGATAACTCTGTGGATTCTGTGCTCCCTATGATAAAAGTCGCCCCGTCTTGAAATGCACCCCGAGGACTATCGCGATTTTACAATCCCTGAAATTATGGTAAAATAGGTCTGCCTGTGAGCCAAGCGCTCTCGGGTTTTTCTTTTATATAAACCGTCTCAGCCAATCAAAAGAATGACACTTTGAGGAGCACAACGTTATGAGCAATCGCCCGGTATACCTTACTCCAGAAGGCTACGCAGTACTAGAACAAGAGTTGAATTACTTGAAAACAGTGCGTCGCCAGGAGTTGGCCAATCGCTTGCATGAGGCCCTAGGCGAAGGTGAACTCATCGAAAATGCCGAATTGGAAGATGCCCGCCGGGAACAGGCTTTCGTAGAAGGGCGAATCCTGGCCCTTGAAGAGCAACTACGCAAAGCAATCATCATCGAAGAAGCCAACAAACCCCGTGGCGTCATCGGTGTCGGCAGTCATGTTACGATTCAGGAGCAAGGATACGATACGCCTGAGCACTACTACGTTGTCGGCTCCGCCGAGGCAGACCCGGCACACGGTAAAATCTCCAACGAGTCCCCGCTGGGCAAGGCACTGCTCGGCAAGCGCGCCGGCGATAAGGCCGTGGTCCAGGCGCCAGATGGGGACCTTGTTTTCAACATCCTTGCTGTAGATTAACACCCCACCAGATGAAAAAAACAAGCCCATACAGAGCGTATGGGCTTGTTTTATCCTGTATGATTGATCAAGGAGCTATCCGTGGAACTCAACGAACTGGAACGCCAACGTGTAGAAAAACTCGAAAAACTGCGTGAAGCCGGGGTCTCGCCTTACCCACCTCGCTGCTACCGCACGCATACCACCCAGGCAGCGGTCGCCGCCTATGAGGAAGCCGAACGTTCCGGCGACGCCGCACCCAACGTCACCGTCACGGGACGCCTCCTCAGTATCCGCCTCATGGGGAAGGTCGCCTTCGCACATATCGAAGACGAAAGCGGCAAGCTCCAGCTTTTCCTGCGCCAGGATATGTTGGGAGAAGAAAGCTACACGTTGTTCAAGAAAGCGTTCGACATCGGCGATTTTGTCGAAGCCGAAGGAGTTATGGTACGCACCCGCACCGGCGAAATCAGCGTCCAGGCGCACACCTTGCGCATGCTCGCAAAGGCCATCACGCCCCTGCCCATCCCCAAAGAGTACGAGGATGCCGAAGGCCACCTCACCCGCTACAGCGCCTTCTCCGACATCGAGGAACGTTACCGTCAGCGTTACGCCGATCTGGCCGTCAATCCACAGGTGCGTGAGATATTCCGTATTCGCTCGCGGATGATCAGCGCCCTGCGCGCCTGGCTCGACGAGCACAGTTACCTGGAAGTCGAGACGCCCATCCTCCAGCCGATTTACGGTGGCGCAGCGGCGCGGCCTTTCACCACCTATCACAATCAACTCAAGCAGAATCTCTATCTGCGCATCGCTTTTGAGCTGTATCTCAAACGTCTGCTGGTGGGTATGTACGAGCGGGTCTACGAGATCGGGCGCGACTTCCGCAACGAGGGGGTTTCCTTCAAACACAACCCCGAATTCACACAGCTCGAACTCTATTGCGCATATACGGACTTGAGCGGCATGATGGAAACCGCCGAACAATTGATCTCGTACACAGCACAGCGCGTATTGGGCACCACCGTCCTCACCTACGCAGGGCACACCATTGATCTCACCCCACCCTGGCACCGTGTTTCCCTGCGCGAGCTGATCCGCGAGCACACAGGCATTGACTATGTGGCATATCCCGACGCCGAGACATTGCGCGCAGAGATGCGGCGTCGCGGCTACGATGCCGCCGACAATGCCAGTTGGGGTCATCTGGTAGACAATCTGCTCTCCGAGGCAGAACCGACGCTCATCCAGCCCACCTTTGTCTACGATTACCCGATCGAAATTTCGCCGCTGGCCAAACAAAAACCCGATGATCCCACCCACGTGGAGCGGTTTGAGCTGTTCATCGGTGGACTCGAAGTCGGCAATGCCTTCACCGAGCTAAACGATCCCTTCGAGCAAGAACAGCGTTTTTACCAGCAAGGGCGCGAGTATGAAAGTGGTGATCAGGAAGCGCATCTGATGGATGAGGATTATCTGCGGGCCATGAAATACGGGATGCCACCGAGCGGCGGATTGGGGATGGGGGTTGACCGTCTGGCAATGTTGTTCAGCGATCAACACTCGATCCGCGACGTGCTGCTCTTCCCTCACCTGCGCCCGCGCGATTAAAGCGCACATGAAGGACCCGTGGCCTCCCGTCCGCGCAGGCGGATGGGAGGCCACCACTAAGCTGAGACTTGATCCCTACGCCGCGTCCCACCCTAACGCCCCGGCCACCGTATGCATGTCCTTATCTCCCCGGCCGCTGATGTTGACGATCATCAGCGCATCCGGCCCCATGACCGGCGCACGTTTGAGCGCTTCGGCGACGGCGTGCGCGCTTTCCAGCGCGGGGATGATGCCCTCCAGGCGGCTGAGCGTCTGCAGGGCATCCAATGCCTCGGCGTCGGTGGCGTAGACATACACCGCACGGCCCAGGTCGCGCATCCAGGCGTGCTCCGGGCCGACGGCGGCGTAGTCCAGCCCCGCCGAAATGCTGTGCGTGAGCGCGATTTGCCCATCGGCATCCTGCAACACGTAGGTCCGTGTGCCGTGGAGCACGCCGAGCCGTCCCAGCACAGGATCGGCAAAGCGCGCCGCATGCCGTCCACCGGCGATCCCCTCACCGCCGGCCTCCACGCCGATGAGTGCCACCTCGGTATCGCGCAGAAACGGATGGAACAGGCCGATGGCGTTCGAGCCGCCGCCGACGCAGGCTACCAGCGCATCGGGCAGCCGTCCCTCGGCCGCGAGAATCTGCTCCCGCGCTTCCTTCCCGATGATGGATTGGAAATCACGCACGATGCGCGGATAGGGATGCGGACCCAGTGCCGAACCAAGCAGATAATGCGTATTGCGCACATTCGTCACCCAGTCGCGGATGGCCTCGTTGATGGCGTCTTTGAGCGTGCGGCTGC
>DAOSNS010000082.1:0-2838 GCA_035373625.1 Anaerolineae bacterium
TCGGCGCCAGCACGACGAGCGGCACCATTGCCGCCGGGCGTCTGGGCGTCAGCGCGCCGGAGCCGATTTCAACCACGCTGCAAAATATGGCTTTTGCAGCAGCCGCGTTTGGCCAGCCTTTGGTCGTGGGGCAGATTTACACGTATCCCTATCTGCCGGCCGCCGCAGTTAATCCGACTAATGCTACCGGGTGCAATCCCTGGCCCGCCGACACCTTTACAGGAAAAGCGGCGTTGATCAGCCGTGGCGCCTGTGAATTCGGCCTCAAAGTGCTCAACGCCGAGCAAGCCGGGGCAGAATTCGTCATCATCTACAACAATGCTGGTGACAGCCTGATCAATATGGGTGCTGGGGCTGTGGGCAATCAGGTTACCATTCCCTCCGTCTTCATCGGGCGAACCAACGGCTTAGGAATGCTCAACTGGTACCTGACTTACGGTGACGCTTCAGAATTCACGCTGAACAACGTACCCTTCCAGGCTGGTAGTATCCCGGATCAGCTTGCCAACTTCACCTCGCGCGGCGCATCTATCCGCCAGACGATGGGCGTGGATGTGGTGGCGCCCGGCGTCAATATCTTCTCCTCCGGCTATGGCCTGGGGAGCGGAACAGATGTTCATATGGGCTTCGGGCAGGCCAGCGGTACAAGCATGGCCGCGCCGCATGTCTCCGGTTCGGCGGCGCTGCTGAAGCAACTGCATCCCGATTGGACGCCCAATCAGGTCAAGTCTGCGCTGATGAGCACGGCAGAACTCAACCTGGCGGACTACGATGGCAGTGAGGTCGGCGCGACGGACCGCGGCGCGGGTCGCATTGACCTGAGCAAGGCCGGCGATCCCGGGTTGACCTTCGACAAGCCGAGCCTGAGCTACGGTTATATGACCATCGGCGGCAACGACACCCAGACCGTGGTGGCGACCGATGTCTTTAGCCATGCCGGGACCGTCACCTACACTGTGACCGTCGAAGAGACCGGCGATGTGACGACGACCGGCTACTTCACCATCAGCGTGGCCCCGACAGCCCTGACGTTTGCTGCAAAGGGTGCTGCGGCTTCCTTTGGTGTGGACGTAGACATCGCGCCCGACGCCCCCGCCGGCACTTATGAAGGTCTCGTGTGGCTGACGGACGGTACACACGAACTGCACATCCCCGTGTGGATTCAGGTGTGGCCGGCAATGACCGATAAAGTCCTGTTGCTGGATGATGACTTCAGTTCTGCTCTGGGATATCCAGACTATACATGGTACTATACCAGCACGTTGGAAGCCCTCGGCATCCCGTATGACTACTATGATGCTGATGAATACGCCGGGTACGCCCAAACTATCCCCGACCTGGCGGTATTGCAGCAGTACAAGGCCATAATCTGGTACACCGGTGATCACTGGCAATACAACGGTTACTACACCGTCCCCACCCCGCTGACCCAGATAGATCAGCAAATCCTCATCGGCTATCTCCAGAGTGGTGGTCGCTTGCTGGCGACCGGCCAGGATTTGGCCACCGTGCTGCGCGCGGACACCGGCAATGAAGTGTCGAACCTCTATGGCGGCTTCCTGGGCGCCGAGTGGTTGCAGGACAATGTCTTCTCTGGCACACTGGAAACAGATATACGTCGCCTGAGCGGCCTGGACTTCACCAGAGGTATTACGGTGGACCTTACACTACCCGCCACCTTGATACCTGACGGCGCTGGCAACCAGTACTTCGTCGACGAGATCCAGATCCCCCAGGTAGGTGAGGGGCAGCCCGAACCTGTCGTTATGCCAAAGCCCATTTTCCAGGCTACCAGTGGGGATCATGTCGCTGATGGATATGTAGGTTTGGTGACCTCTTCCGATGCCTCGCTGGAAGATCCAATGACCTATGCCGATTGGCGCAGTGTATATCTTTCCTTTGGGTTTGAGGGCATCAATAACCCACCGCCAGAAACATTCCTGTTCGACTCCCGTGTGACGGTGATGAACCACCTCTTGGGCTTCCTGTTCACGCAACCGACCGTTGCACTGCCGGATTACAACGTGATGGCAGGTCAGGAAGTGACGTTGCAGGCCACCGCCGGCTTCGCCACCGCGGACACCACCGCTCTCGTGCAGTATCGCTGGGACTTCGGTGATGGCTCGCCCATCGTGACCACCACGACGCCGACCGTAACGCACACCTACGCACCTGGCACGTATACGGCTCGAGTGGAGGTCACCGACTTCTATGGGCATACGGCCATTGATGCGGGTACGGTCAAATCAACCGCCTACATCTTCCTCCCGCTCGTTATGCGCGCTTACGCGCCTTAATCTCAGGCACGCTTGAGGTTAAGTTCAAACATCAGGGGGAGGGCCGAACAGCCCTCCCCCTTTGTTGTGATTTCCTCAAATCCCGGATGTCGCTAAGTGGTCAAAAACTGTAGGGCGAGTTGACAGCTCGCCCTACAGATCTCCATAGTACAAAAAAACCTCTCAGGATTTGCGATATGCGGCTACCCCGCCTGGCTTCGCAGTGTTCGCCCTTCAGCGACCTGCCTTTTTGTCCAAATCCTGAGAGGATCAAAGATTAACTCTATTATAAGGGCAGTTTGCACGCGCGTCAATAGAACATGTGAGCAGTTTTTTAGTTTCCAGTTGTCAGGGGGCAGTTATTTTCTTGGTAGTCGGTGGATAGGAGGGCAGGGCCTTATCATTCTTGCTCCGAGGGGAACGCCAGTTCCCCATTTTAGCTGAGCAACGCGGATCTGGCGATCTAACGCGGATCTGGCGATCCGCTCGAAGCAGTTGAGAAACGCGGATATGGCGATCCAACGCGGATCTGACGATCCGCTCGAAGCAGTTGAGAAACGCG
>DAOSNS010000083.1:0-2835 GCA_035373625.1 Anaerolineae bacterium
CGTTAGTCGGATAGTCGTTAGTCGGGTAGTCGTTAGTCGGATAGTCGTTAGTCGGATGGGCGTTCGTCGGATGGTCGTTGGTCGGGTAGTCGTTCGTCGGATGGGCGTTCGTCGGATGGTTGTTCGTCATCCATGCTTCACGCAGCAGGTAATTCATGGCGATTTCTAGCGATTCGGCAGACATCCGGTCACGCAAGTTCTCATCCGTGAGCCGTCCGTTGTGGTAAAAGATGGAAGGCGCGTGAATGATGGCAAAGACGGTTGCGGCGGTCAGGGTGGGGTCGCGGGGCACGAACACGCCGCGTTCGATGCCCAGTTGCACCAACTGCGCCAGGTAGCGCACGTTGCCCTGGTAGGGGCGGTGGGGTTCCGAGCAAAGGGCATCTGCATGAATCGGCTGTACCCACATAAACGAGTACATCTTGGGATGCTCTTTCGCCATGGTCACATAGCGTTGCAACGCTTCACGCATCACGGCGGCGACGTCACCGGTTTCGGCCTGGCGTAGGGCTTCGGCGCGCGAAGCCTCGCGTTCCTCACGCAGCCGCGCGCGCAACGCCTGAATCAAGGCATCGTGATTTTCAAAGTAGGTATACAAGACCATGTGCGATACGCCCAGGCGTTCGGCGATGAGCCGCGTAGTGAGCGCGTCGTAGCCGTGCTCCAGCAACAGCTCATGAGCGGCATCCAGAATGCGTTCGCGCATGGCTTCGCGTTCCGTTTCGGTCTGTTTGGGACGGGGCATGGCGCTTCTCTATGGATTTACAACGTATAAATTATACATTGTATACATTATACACTGTATAGTTTACCTGTCAAATGGGCTTCAGATAGCTTGTTACAACTAAAGACAAAATTTCATCCTGAAAATCGAAAATTTTATTTTTGTGGGTATAATACAAACATTAAGGACAAACATTGAGGAGATAGCGATGCGTGCTTTAGTGTTAGATCAAGATTGGCATTTTGTCGAAGATTACCCCATCCCCGAACCCCCACCCGGCGAGGCACTCATTCGTGTGCACGTCGCCGGCATCTGCAACACCGATCTGGAACTGGCACGGGGGTATCTGCACTTCCACGGAGTAGCCGGCCATGAATTCGTCGGCGTGGTCGAGGCCGCACCGGGCGCGGAAGCATGGGAAGGCCGGCGCGTCGTCGGCGACATCAACGCGGCATGCGGCGTCTGTGCGACGTGCCGGGCCGGGCGTCCCACCCATTGCCCGCACCGCACGACATTGGGCATAGAGGGCCGCGATGGCGCGTTCGCCGACTACCTGACACTGCCCGTCAGGAATCTCTACGCCGTCCCCGATACGCTCCCCGATGAATTCGCCGTGTTCACCGAACCGCTGGCGGCCGCCTGCGAAATCCTCGAACAGGTCCACATTCACCCGACGGATCGGGTCATCGTCCTGGGAGATGGCAAGCTGGGGTTGCTTTGTGCACAGGTGTTGGCGCTGACCGGCTGCGATTTGACCGTCATCGGGCGCCACAGCGAAAAACTGGACATCCTCGCGCATCTGGGTATCACCACGCTGCATATACCACGGGGAACGACGGCGGAACCGGCGGAGATTATGGGGACGGCGGATGTTGTCGTCGAGGCGACGGGGCATCCCGACGGCTACATCACGGCACGCAAGCTACTGCGTCCACGTGGAACGCTTATCCTGAAATCTACCTACCACAGGACAATGGAAACCGACCTCAGCCGGATTGTTGTGGACGAAATACGGCTTGTGGGGTCGCGGTGTGGACCATTTGCGCCGGCGTTGCGACTGCTGGAGCGGGGATTGGTCAACGTCGGCTCCTTGATACAGGCGCGCTATCCGTTCGCAGAGATTCTGGCAGCGCTCCACCATGCCGAACACCCCGGCACGTTGAAAGTGTTGGTCACGATGTAGAGCGATTTATTGAGCCACCGGCAAGCGGACGGTGAAAGTGCTGCCTTTGCCAGGCTCGCTTTGGACGGTAATCTCCCCGCCCATGCAATTGATCAACGCTTTGGCGATGGAAAGCCCCAGGCCGGTGCCTTGCTGTTCCATTTTGTCACGGTCAATCTGGCGGAAACGTTCAAACAGATGGCCGATGCTGGCGGGAGCAATGCCGATCCCTTCGTCGGTCACGGCAATCTCGACCCAATCCTGAACGGCGGAGGCCGTCACGATCACGCGCTTGCCCTTTCTACGCGAGAATTTGATGGCATTGTCTATCAACCGGCCCAATGCATCGGACAAGAAACTTTCGTAGATCCGCACCGGCGGCAGGTCAGGCGCGATGTGCGTTTCCAGGACAAGGCCTTCCTTTTCCGCCTGTGCCTTATGAAGTATCACCGTATGCTCGATGACATCCCCCACTCTATCATACACCGTTGCCAGGATTTGAAACTCGCGTTCCAATTGCCCGGTGTCCAGGCGCACAATCATCAACAAATCTTCGACCAGGTTGCGCAGGCGATCGGCACCGCGGCGGATACTAAGGAGATACTGTTGGAACTCACCGGATGGCAATTGAGCGGCATCCTCCAGGGCCAATTCGGTATAGCCGTAGACGCTGGTCAAGGGGGTGCGCAATTCGTGGCTCAACAATGTGATGATTTGCTGTTTGAGTTCCTCGAATTCGGTCTCTGCGGCTTCGCGGATAGCTTCGGCCTGTCCGATCCGCGAGCGCACCACGACCACAAGTTCTTGGGGATCAAAGGGTTTGACGAGGTAATCCTCCGCCCCCATCGCTTTGCCTTTCAAGCGGTCCTCTTTTTCGGCCCGCGCCGTCAGGAAGATAAAGGGAATCGGCACCCATTCGGGTCGAGCATGAACCGCCTCGAAAAACTTG
>DAOSNS010000084.1:0-2496 GCA_035373625.1 Anaerolineae bacterium
TATTCCGGCTTGAGCTTGCCGCCGTGATTCATCTCGCCGTTGGTCTTCATCCACGCGGGCGGACTCCACGGCGAGGCAAACAGCTTGAGCGCGCCGCCCGTCACAGCCATCGCCGCCTTGATCATCGGGATCAACGCCTGCCGGTCGCGGTCAATGGAGAAGTGCGTGAGGTCCACGTCGCCGGCGACTTCATCGTAGGCGTAGTTGCCGAGCGAGAAGTCGCAACTGTTGATGTGCGTCCGGCAAAGGGCATAGCCGTGGCCTTCTCGCGGATCGAAATATGCCTTGAGGATTTCGGTCTGCTTATCCGGCGGCATTTTGTACAACGTTACCGCCGCCGCCTCGGTGAACGCGCCGCCGAACCCTTCGATGGTCTGGAAGCGCGTCCTCGCGTCCACCGTAATGGACGCCATATCCGGTGCAGGCCCAGCGGTAAACGCCAGCGGCGCTTGCGCGGTCAGACGCTCGCCGGTCCCTTTCGCAGTACGAACCCATTGGATCAACGTGTCTGCCATAATCACCTCCTTGAGACAGTCTGGTAGTCTTTAGTCCAATAGTCTAATGGTCTTTAGTCCAATAGTCTAATGGTCTTTCGTAAAGTTTCAAGTGGGGGTATAATACGCATAATCTGGTTGGCAGCAACAATGACTACCCGACTCACGACTACCTGACTAAAGGGGGGAAGACAATGAACTGGATTGTTTCAGAAACCGAATTCGATCCCACCAAACTGCATCACAAGGAAACCGTGTTCACCATCGGCAACGGCTACCTGGGGACGCGCGGCGCGTTCGAGGAAGGCTATCCCGGCGCGCAGCCGGCGACACTCATCCACGGCGTTTTTGACGATGTGCCCGTCGTCTACACCGAGCTGGCCAACTGCCCCGACTGGCTGCCACTCTACATCATCGTCGAGGGCGAGCGTTTCCGGCTCGACCACGGCACACTGCTGGCCTATCGGCGCGAATTGGACGTGCGACGCGGCGTCCTTAGCCGTGAGGTGCGCTGGCGCAGTCCCAGCGGGCTTACGCTTGACCTGCGCTTCGAGCGGTTCGCCAGCCTCGCCGATGAGCACGTCGTCGCCCTGCGCTGCGAAATAACGGCTGTTGACCGCCCTTGCGCGGTCACGGTGCAAGGCGGGATCAACGGGTATCCCGACAACATGGGCGTGCTGCACTGGACGTGGCTCGATCAAGGCGCGGAGGCGGGGACGGTCTGGCTCCACACGCGCACGCGCCATTCGGGCCTCACGTTGGGGATGGCGCTGCGGATGACGGTCAACGGGACAGCCGCTCCGGTCGGGCCACTGGATTGCCACAACTGCCCGGCACTGACGACCACCTTTCAGGCGCAACCCGGACAACCGGTCGTCATCGAAAAGACGGTGGCGATCTTCACCTCCCGCGATGTGGCTGAGCCGGTACAGGCGGCGCGAGAAAAGCTGGCGGCGTTGGACGACTACGCCGCATTGCGCGCCGCCCACGAAGCAGCCTGGGCCGCCGTGTGGGAAGACAGCGACGTGCTCATCGAGGGCGATCCCGTCGCGCAACTGGCCGTCCGCCACAGCCTGTTCGAGATTCTCGCCGCCGTGCCACGTCACGATGACCGGGTGAGCGTCTCGGCCAAAACGCTTTCCGGCTTCGGCTATCGCGGGCACGTCTTCTGGGACACCGAGATTTTCCTGCTGCCGTTCCTCACGTACACACAGCCCGCGCTGGCCCGCAATCTGCTCACCTACCGCTATCACACACTGCCGGGCGCGCGCCGCAAAGCGCAGGCAAACGGCTACGAAGGCGCAATGTATGCCTGGGAAAGCGCGCAGACCGGCGACGAGGTAACGCCGCGCTGGGTGCCGGGGCCGCAGGGCGAAGAACTGGTGCGTATCTGGTGCGGCGACATCGAGCAGCACATCACCGCCGACGTTGCCTACGCCGTGTGGCACTACTGGCAGGCCACCGGCGATGATGCGTGGATGCGCGACTACGGCGCGGAAATCATCCTCGACACCGCCGTCTTCTGGGGCAGCCGCGCCGGGTGGAACCCTGCGCGCGGATGCTACGAGATCAACGACGTCATCGGGCCGGACGAGAACCACGAGCACGTGGACAACAACGCCTTCACCAACGGGATGGTGCGCTGGCACCTGCAAACCGCGCTCGATACGCTGGCCTGGCTAGAGGCCACGGATGCGGAGCGCGCCGCCGCGTTGACCGCCCAACTTGACCTGACGCCGGAACGGTTGGCGCGCTGGTGCGACATCATCGAGCACATCGTCATCTTGCACGATCCAGAAACCGGCCTCATCGAGCAGTGCGACGGCTTCTTCGCCCTCAAGGACATCAACCTGGAAGAGTACGAACCGCGCACCAAATCCATGCAGGCCATTCTGGGCATCGAAGGCGCGAATCAGCATCAGGTGCTCAAGCAGGCTGACGTGCTCATGCTGCTGTACCTCTTGCGCGACCGCCACGATTATGACGAGGCCACCCTGCGCGC
>DAOSNS010000085.1:0-2478 GCA_035373625.1 Anaerolineae bacterium
ACCTTCACGCAGATCTTCAACCTGCCGTGGGGTTTCGATGAGCGGTTCCTCATCATCGGCATCGGGCAATTCGAGAACGGGGTCAAGGCGATGGGGCAAATCAAAGCCGAGGATGCCGCCGATTTACAAATCGGTATGCCCATGCAGGCCAGTTGGGAGCCGATACGCTATATCTATGGTGAGCCGGTCTATGGGTTGAAATTTGCGCCAATGTAGGATATAGTAAGCGTATCAGAAACAACCTTCCGGGAAGCTGCCCCCCGCTTCCCGGAAGGATTGGCAATGAAGGAGGTGAGCTGACGACAGCACAAATCGCATTAAAGCTGCCTGGATTATTGCCCCAGAACAGGAATTTGTAGAGCAATACATTCTTCAAGCTGAAAGTTATGTGTTGCGCGTCAAAGCGATGACCGGTGTGGTGGAGAGCCTGGTTGTACCGGGCTTCGTCATCCCGGTGCGCGCGCTGTTCGATGAGGCAGGACAGTTTGCAGCATTACAAACGCTATCGGAGCGGGCGTAAAATTCAGTGAAAGGAGGACGGCTTATTGTAAATTCTTCATTGCTATAACCACGACATTCAAAACTCATCCTTAAAAAAAATTAATCAACGCACCACATTTAATCTTTTACGAAAGGAGTGACACGTATGGCTAAGAAGTCTGAAGATGCCCCCATCATTGGTTTTATGCCCGAAGATGTCCCAGGATGGGGAGCAATGCTAAGCCTGGGCTTCCAGCAAGTGCTGACCATGTTCCCGGCGACGGTGCTGGTCGCTATCCTCACCAAGTTCGATGTGGGCGTGACCCTGTTCGCCTCCGGTTTGGGTACAATCATCGCCTTGCTCGTCGCCAAGCGCAAAATCCCCCTATACTACGGTTCATCGTTCAGCTATATCACCGTCGTCATCACCGTGATGTCCAAATATGTCCCCGATTGCTTCAACAGCAGTGCCGTCTATTGTCCTGAAGGTGTGCGATTGGCGCAGGTGGGTATTCTGTGTACCGGCCTCTTTAACATTTTGATCGGCTTGCTCATTCAACGCATCGGCAAAGACCGCCTGGACAAGATCCTGCCGCCCATCATCACCGGCAATGTTGCCGTCGTTATCGGTATCGCGTTGGCCGGTGCGGCGCTGAATATGGCATCCGCGAACTGGGCTGTAGCTTTCATCACCTTGATCCTGACGATCGCTTTCTCGGTCTACCTGCAGGGCAAGGGGCTGATCGGCATGTTGCCGATTCTGCTAGGCGCGATTGCCGGTTACATCATCTCCCTGATTTTCGGCATTGTGGATTTCAGCCCGGTGGTCACTTCCCCCTGGGTGCGGATACCTAACTTCACGTTGCCGGCCTTTGGTGATGGCCGCGCGTGGGGTATGGCAATCAGCGTGGCGCTGATTGCGATCGCCACCATCCCCGAATCCACAGCGCACCTTTACCAGATGAGCCTGTACATTGACCAATTGGCGAAAGACCTGAAGCGAAAGCCGTTGGAGATCAAAAAGCTCATCGGTCTGAACCTGGTCGCCGATGGCTGCAATGACGCGCTCAACGGTCTGCTCGGCGGTTGCGCGGGCACAAACTACGGCGAGAACAACTCGCTGATGGCGATTACGCGCAACTATTCGGTCGCCGTGTTGATGGCGGCAGGCGGCATTGCGATGGCACTCGGCTTCATCGGTAAGCTGGCCGCGTTGATCAATACCATCCCTACGGCAGTGACCGGTGGGCTGGCAATTTACCTGTTCGGCGTCATCGGCAAACAAGGTATCGCGCTGCTCCAGAGCGAAAAGGTGAACCTCTTCGATCCCAAGAATCTGGCCATCGGCGCCGTCATCCTGGTTTTGGGCATCGGCGGCAACCTGGGACTGGAAAACGGGCTGTTCCCCTTCAAGATCCCGATCCTCTTCCCAGACGGTATCCCGGCCATTGTCTTCGCGGCCATTGTCGGCATCCTCATCAACCTGCTTTTCATTTTCCTACCACCCTCTCGCTTCGGCGTCCAGGAACGCAATAGCATCGAATAGTTTTATGCCACAGAGGACACAGAGTTCACAGAAAGGTAGAGGGAAAAAACCTCCGAGTCCTCTGTGAACTCTGTGGCAAAAAGGAGAATCATGGCTGATCTATTAACGGAAAAGATCATTGGCGCGGCGATTGAGGTGCATCGGCAATTGGGTCCGGGATTGTTGGAATCCATTTACGAAGAGGCGCTGTGTGTCGAGTTCGATCTACGCGGTATCCAATACGCGCGCCAGGTTGAAATGGATGTGATTTATAAAGGTCACGTCATCAAAGGTCAGCGGTTAGATTTGCTGGTAGAAAACGAGGTAGTCGTTGAACTCAAAGCCGTCACAAAGCCCAACATAGAGCTAATTACAGCGCAGGTGCTCTCATACTTACATGCCGCCAAACTGGAACGCGGCCTGCTCATCAACTTCAGTGTGCTGCGTCTGGTAGACGGGGTGAAACGGATTTC